>NZ_JPIL01000023.1:0-54221 GCF_000742455.1 Vibrio sp. OY15
TTTGAATTGACTGTGCTGAATCCGAAGATTCAATGGTCACTTCGTATCATTGAAACCTAATTTGATACCAAGGTATCGAATTGGATTATCATCAACGAGTGCCCACACAGATTGATAGGTTCTTATTTTTAAAGAGCTTTTCTAACGTTTTCAGCAACTTAGTTGCTCGTCGTTAGGGGTGCGTATCTTACTTCACACCGTGAGAGAGTCAAGCATTTTTTTCAAATTCTTTTTTCTCTCTTCTCGACTCGCTGTGTGACTTTCGTCTCACTCCGTGTCGGTGGATGCGCAGTATAGGGGGTTGAGAAATTAGTACAAGCGTTTTTTGCAAATAAAAAACCAACCGGTCACAAATTATCCAAAAGTGCGATATTTGCATATTTCTTCGTCACATTTGAGACATATCACAGCAATTGGTTGGAAAAACACCAACCATATACGTAAGATTCATGTGTCTATTCTGTTAATGGACAATCGATCTCTTTATCACTATGTGTAGTAATTAAAATGACGTCTAAAAAAAATCTGATTTTATGTGTTGGGCTGGCCATCGTTGGGGGAATCATCTTCTCTCAATTCATCATCCCACCAGCCTTGAGCTTCCTCATTGGTGTTATCGCTACTGCTTTTCTTTTTTCATTTTCTAGCAAAACACCTATTCTTCAATCTTCGGATCCTGATCCTTCAACTAAAACGCTGTATGTCGGCAACCTTCCTTATAAGGCCAATGAGAGTCATGTTCGCGATTTGTTTGCTGAATATGGACAGGTCTATGCAGTACGCTTAATGAAAGATAAGCGCACTGGAAAAAGAAGAGGGTTTGGTTTTGTAGTGATGGCTGCGGCAGATGCCAAGCCAGCTATCGCTAAACTTAATGAAAAGGAATATATGGAGAGAACGCTAAAAGTGAGAATTGCGAACGATCCTAAACATCCGGATGGCGGTAAACCTGAACAGGATTAAAACCTAGCTTCTTTAAACAAATGTTCAGTGCATCTTCCTGCCAAGGAGTTGCACTGGCATAAATCGACTTACTTCCCTCTTCTGTATCCTCAATTTCATCACTTAATAGCAATGCTTTTACTCGACGTGCAATCGCTGCGCCTGAATCAATTAAAGTAACGTCCCCACCCAAAGCTTGATGAATCTCCTCTTTGATTAAAGGGAAGTGAGTACAACCGAGCACCGCAACATCGACTTTATCGCGAAGGGGAAGCAGGATATTTGTCAGTTCGTCGAGAGAAACGCTGTTGCCTCGCAACTTCTCTTCGGCCATATCTACCAAGCGAGTTGATCCCACCAGCTCAACTGGTTTGCCTTGCGCAAAGTCCCGTATTAACTCGTGAGTATATTGGCGTGTTACTGTCGCCGGAGTGGCGATCAGCCCTACCCCTTTTGATGCTAAAAGCGATGCGGGTTTAATCGCAGGGACAACACCAACAACGGGAATCGATAAATTTTCGCGTAAGGAAGGAAGCACTATGGTGCTCGCCGTGTTGCAAGCAATGACAACAACGTCGACTTGGTGTTCTTCGACTAATGAAGAGACCAGTTGGTTAACTCGTGAAATGAGTACAGCCTGATCGAGTTCACCATAAGGGTAAGCCTGATTATCGAATAAGTATAAGTAGTCTAACTGGGGCAATAGGCGATGTATCTCTTGGAATACAGAAAGACCACCAACACCAGAGTCAAAAACTAGGACTTTTTTCTTACTTGCTACTCGCACGAGTCTTACCTAAAGAACAGAAACGTTGCGATCATACTGCGTAGATTTGTTTTGGCAATGCTTTAGCATGGTATCTTTGATGGCTGAATCTATCTCCAGATTCTACATCTCGCTTCGTCAACTCGATATGTCCTTGAAAAGATGGCGAAGACGTAACCAATGTGTGAAATTCACCATTTTCCCCACAGGGATCAATTTGACTTGGTAATGACTCTATTAGGGCTTTGTCATACCAGCGACCACACCATTCTGGAGGGAGAACTCTTCCGTCGATGGTGATTAACATAGTTTGAATACCACGCTCTATGATTTCCATCGCTAGTTTTTCGCTGCTCTCCCCTAATAGAGGAAAGACGCATTCCCAGCCAACAGGTTCAATATAGCTGCGTCGGTAATCGGCAATGCCATTACAAAACATATCACCAAATGCGACAGCTTCTATATTCAGACCACTACTTTGTAATGCATTAACGATGGTCGATTGATAAATGTCGTTACTTGGAAAGACTTCAGGTAGCTCGATAGTAATGAGCGGAAGCGCAAGTAAGTCTGCTTGCATTTGTACGACTTCAAGCGGAGTTGCTTGGAAAGGGACTTCTTTCCCTACGTAAGTCGTGTACAAACCGACAACTTGATAATTTGGATTCTCGTTAAGGCGCTCAAGCGTTAATGTCGAATCTTTACCGCTGGACCAACTGATCACCACTCGCTTGGGTTTCTTCATTCGATTTTCCACCACAAAATATTAAAAACCGCCCGAAGGCGGTTTGTGCTCATTCACGATTAGAATTCGTAGCCAACGTTGAGATAGTACGCTCGCTCTGCAGCAGGGTAACCTTTTGCCATCTCATACTCTTCATCAAGTAGATTATCGATACGAGCGCTAATAGAGGTCGACTCATTCGGATAGTAAGTCACCGCCGTATCAACCAACGAGTAAGAAGAAAGCGTAATATCTTGTGAAGGCCAAGTGCTGTAATCCACATCTGGACGCTTACCGACGTACTGATAGCTAACCGACCAATCCACTTTATCGAAGCTCACTAAAGCATTCCACTTATACATTTCTTTAGCGCGGCGCTGCAACTGATGCCCTTTATCGTCTTCAGCATCTTTGTAATCTGCACTCAACTGGTGCTGCACAATCCCTGTATCAAACTCAGCAACAAGCTCCACACCTTGGATATGTGTTTCACCATCGACATTCAAATATTTGTATGTGGTTGGATGGTAATCGATAAGATTCGTGATTTTATAGTCATAACCCGTGACGGACCAAAAAACGCCTTGGACATCACCGCTGAATGCTAGCTCCCAAGCATCTGACTCTTCCGGCTTCAGATCTTTCTCACCGTATGTTGGGTCATACTGTTGATATAGGTTTGGAGCCTTAAACGCAGTACCAAAAGAAGCTTTAACCCCAAACTCTGGCACAAATTGGTAACCAGCCGCTAAACTGTAAGTGAACTCACTACCGTATTCTTCGTTATCATCAAGGCGAGCACTGCCCTCAAGCATTGCTTTATCAATACTAGTCGTTGCCATACCAAACAGAGCGCCATTGGTACGATCAAACGTTTTATTCGCACTCTTGTCTTTATAAGACTCATTACGCCAATCAATACCACCAGCCAACGTCGTATTGTTGTTTAGCAAGTAACTGTTGGTCCACTGGACATTCTGCTGCTCAAGTTCATCTTTAGTACCTGAGTGTTTGCCTTTTGCTTGCTCATAGTTCCAAGACTTCTGTTTCTGTGCCGTTACTTGTAGTTCTGACATTACATTATCAGACTGATACTTACCGCCCAGAGTGACAGAAAGATCGTCTTTTTCTGCTTCGTAGTAACCGCGACTGCCGTAGCTGCTGTCATATTGATAAACATTTTCGTAAGCACGTAGGTTACCAAATGCAGACCACTGATCATTGAAGTTATGCACGTAACCTAGCAGACCATTCTTTGTATCAAAGCCATGGCGATCACCGTCATTAACTCCCGGTACAGGACGAACGTTATAACCATCATCACTTTCACTACCAAGCGCGATATTTAGCTGGCCGCTCTCTGTGACTTTAATACCAGATGCCACACTCAATTCCTGGTAATCTAAGCTGCCTAAACCCGCACTTAACTTCGTTCCTTCTTCGTCAGCACGCGCAATGGTGATGATATTGATCACGCCACCAATCGCTTCTGAGCCGTAAAGTGACGCACGCGCACCACGCACGTACTCAATACGTTGAACGTAAGTAAGTGGGATTTGGTTAAAGTCCACAGCGCCCTTCGCTGCTCGTGCAAAACGTACGCCATCAACCAGTACTAAAACTTGGTCGGAACTGGTTCCACGAACAAATAAAGACGCTAGCTGACCACGACCACCATTTTGTGAAACTTGAATCCCGGTAAGGCGACGCAATACATCTGGTAGGGTTTTCGCTTGAATGCGATCGATGTCTTGTCGAGTAACTACTTCGACATCTGCCAACGTACGGCTTTCGGCTTGCTCAAAACGGTTTGCCGTAACAACGATGGTTTCGTCAGTGGAGGTTTCTTGGGCCTGTAGATAAGAGACAGGTGAAAGCAGCGATGCCAAAGTGATCGCCAGTGCGGATTTTCTCATTGTATTGTCCTAAATCGCGTAATTCCTTCCGAGCCCTGTCATCATGACAGTCCAGTGCTGTGGCTCAGTTGTTGGCAGGTATTCGGACTCAAGAGCACGGGTGTACCGCCTACTTGCTCGACTTCCCACATAAACTAATGCAGTGTCTGATGAGCGTTCGTTCTCTTTTACCGCTGCGCGTCAGTTCTGGATTCACACCAGATTCCCATTTCAGCCATCTAGATTGCTAGATAGCACCAACTTGAGGCAAATATTATTCAGCTATTGATTATTTGTCCAGCCAATATTGCCCTTAGAAGTTGTAACGTTTTGATTGATTTTGCTTTCTACTCTGCCTGTACGCACTATCTTTAAATCAATTCCAGTACAAAACTGGACATCCTATTGAGATTGAATAAAATCTGCGCTCTTAAATTGAATGCACCATAAAAGGTAAGATCATGGCTACTCTTGATGTAAACCCACAACGCTACCAAGAACAACTGGCTGAAAAAGTCGAACGTCTCACGGATATGTTCGCGCCATACAACATGCCAGAACTGGAAGTGTTTGAATCACCAGAGCAGCACTACCGCATGCGTGCTGAGTTCCGTGTTTGGCATGAAGGCGAAGATCTTTACTACATCATGTTCAACCAAGAAACTCGTGAGAAGTACCGTGTTGACCAATTCCCTGCAGCAAGCCGTCTGATCAACGACCTGATGCCGCTATTGGTTGAAGCGATGAAAGACAACGACTCACTACGTCGTAAACTGTTCCAAGTGGATTTCCTATCGACGCTAAGTGGTGAGATTCTGGTCTCACTCCTTTACCATCGCCAACTTGATGAAGAGTGGATTGAAAACGCGAAAGCCCTTAAACAGCGTTTAAATGATGAAGGCTTTAACCTAAACATCATTGGTCGCGCTCGTAAGATGAAGATTGTCCTAGACCGAGACTACGTTATCGAGAAGCTCGATGTAAATGGTCAAAGCTACATCTACCAACAAGTAGAGAACAGCTTCACTCAGCCGAACGGCAAAGTCGCAGAGAAGATGCTGGAATGGGCGGTCGACTGTACCCAAGAAAGCACTGGCGACCTACTAGAGCTTTACTGTGGTAACGGTAACTTCTCGCTGGCGTTGGCACAGAATTTCGACCGCGTACTGGCAACTGAGCTAGCGAAGCCATCTGTGGTATCTGCACAGTACAACATCGCCGCCAATAAGATTGATAACGTACAAATCTTACGTCTATCGGCAGAGGAATTTACTCAAGCGATCGAAGGTAAGCGTGAATTCCGTCGTCTACAAGATGCAGGTGTGGATCTGAAGAGCTACAACTGCAACACGATTTTTGTCGATCCACCACGTGCTGGGATGGATGTCGATACTTGTAAAATGGTGCAAGGTTACGAGCGCATCATGTACATCTCTTGTAACCCTGAGACTCTAAAAGAGAACTTGGACATTCTATGCGAAACACACAACGTGACGCGTTTTGCTCTGTTTGACCAATTCCCTTATACCCACCACATGGAAGCTGGCGTGCTATTGGAACGTAAAGCTTAGTCCACCAGCTTCAGACAAAAAAAAGCGAGCTCAATGGCTCGCTTTTTTTAATTTGATTCGTTTGCTTATTCCGCAGAAGTCTTCTTGCTGACAAAACCTAGCTTCTTACCAATCCATGCGAGTAAGATCATTGAAACCATGATCGCGAAGAAGTTTGAGCCTGCTTCTGGGTATTGCGCTTTAATAAACGCAGAGTGACCAAACGCACCTACGAAGAAACACGCCAAGCCAACTAATGGGATATCTTCTGATACCGGATTATTTAGGTACTCTTGGTAAAGAGCTTGTACAGCCAGTACGAGTGCAATCAATGGGAAGATTGAAAAAGACACTTCACTCATGGTCAACCATGACAACAAAGCATCACCACACATACCTGCAACCAGTGCCAAAATCAGCGTTTTCTTTTCAGATTTATTTCCATTCGACATTATTCTATCCCGCCTTTTAATCGGTTACGTTCACGTTCTTTGCGATACCAATAGGCCCCTTTGGCTATCATTCGCAATTGCATGATCAATCGCTCGGCGAGTTCATCGCGCTCACGTCGATCTAAATCTAAAGCTTCAGCCCCCGAACTGAAAACCAAAGTCACAGACGCTTCTGCTTGAGTATACGCCTCTTCTCTGGTCACGCCGGTGCTCATTAAATACTCGGTTAATTCTGCCGCAAAATGCTGGATTTCTCGAGCAACAGCGGTACGAAATTCAGCAGAAGTGCCGGAGCGCTCACGCAACAACAAACGAAAAACGTTCGGACTACTTTCAATGAATTCCATAAAGGTTTCGACCGAGGTACGAATTACGCTACCTTCTTTCACAATACGTTGACGCGCCTGACGCATCAGTTGGCGTAGTAGCAAACCGCCTTCATCAACCATGGTTAAGCCTAGCTCATCCATATCTTTGAAGTGACGATAAAAAGAAGTCGGTGCAATCCCTGCCTCTCGGGCGACTTCTCGCAAGCTAAGGCTGGAAAAGCTGCGATCCGCACTTAACTGACTAAATGCCGCATCGATCAATGATCGACGTGTCTTCTCTTTTTGCTGTGCGCGGATTCCCATCGATTTCATTCTTAACTTGCTCTTTTTCTATAGGGTACAAGAGCCTCAATATAACGCAATTTGCTCCTACGGAGAAAGATATGTTGCTTCGCTCGCTCTGAGCGCCGAGAACGTTACTATTGGCATGCATCTAATTGCAATGTTCTCGATGCAATTTATAGACATACAACATACCAAATCACCCTTTTGGTCGATTCTGCGTGATCACTTCCACTCTCTAACAGGCATGACGTGTACCAATAGAGTAAATGAGTTAAAATCGCGCTAAAGCAATGTTAAGCAAATATAACAAGGAAGGCATCATGGCGCATGTTAATCACTATGACGTGATCGTAATCGGTAGTGGCCCTGGCGGAGAAGGGGCTGCAATGGGATTAACCAAAGCGGGACTGAATGTTGCCATTGTCGAGAAAGAAAGCAGTGTCGGCGGCGGTTGTACTCACTGGGGTACCATTCCATCAAAAGCACTGCGTCATGCCGTTAGCCGCATCATCGAATTTAATAGCAACCCGCTATTTTGTCGAAACAACACCAGCGTTCATGCAACATTTTCTGACATTTTAGATCATGCTAAATCGGTCATTGATAAGCAAACTCGACTTCGTCAGGGCTTTTATGACCGTAACTCATGCACACTTTTGTTCGGAACCGCGCGATTTATCGATAACTACTCAATTGCAGTGATGCAAAGCGACGGTACAGAAGAAATCTATTCTGCAGATAAGTTTGTCATCGCGACGGGTTCTCGTCCGTATCAGCCTAACGACGTAGATTTCTTGCATGAGCGCATCTACGACAGTGATTCCATTTTGAGCCTGAAACACGACCCTCGCCATATCATCATTTACGGTGCGGGCGTTATCGGTTGTGAATACGCTTCTATCTTCCGCGGACTTGGAGTGAAAACCGACCTTATCAATACCCGCGACCGCTTGTTGGAGTTTTTGGATAACGAAGTGTCAGATGCGCTGTCTTACCACTTCTGGAACAGCGGTGTGGTAATTCGTAATGATGAGACCTATGAAAAAATCGAAGGCACAGAAGATGGCGTGATTATTCACCTACAATCTGGCAAGAAGATGAAGGCAGACTGCTTGTTGTATGCGAATGGTCGAACAGGTAACACCGATAAGTTGAATTTGGGTGCAGTGGGTCTGGAAGCGGACTCTCGCGGACAACTAAAAGTAAACCGTAACTACCAAACCGATATCGAACACATTTACGCTGTAGGCGATGTCATCGGTTACCCTAGCCTTGCAAGCGCCGCTTATGACCAAGGGCGATTTGTCGCACAAGCCATTACGAAAGGTCAGGCAGAAAACTACCTGATTGATGATATTCCAACGGGTATCTACACCATCCCAGAGATTAGCTCTGTGGGTAAAACCGAGCAAGAGCTAACAGCTGCGAAAGTACCGTATGAAGTAGGACGCTCTTCGTTCAAGCATCTAGCTCGTGCACAGATCGCAGGGAAAGACATCGGTAGCTTGAAGATATTGTTCCATCGTGAAACCAAAGAAATTTTAGGGATTCACTGTTTTGGCGAACGTGCCGCGGAAATTATCCACATCGGTCAAGCCATTATGGAGCAAAAAGGCTCAGCGAATACCATCGAGTATTTCGTCAATACCACCTTCAACTATCCAACAATGGCCGAAGCGTATCGTGTCGCTGCGTTGAATGGTTTGAACCGCTTGTTCTAATCTATGCTTCTTGATAGCAGACAGAAAAACAGCAGGCTTGGACCTGCTGTTTTTATATCAACATTGTGCTAGGAAGGTATCCTTGTGCCATTGGTAGAGAAAGATAACCCCTAAACCAATACCCCGCATCAACATAAAGCTCGTCATTGCAAACCACAGCGCGTGATTTTCCCACTCGGCGAATAAGTAAAAGACAACGAAGAAACTGCTGGTCGCGACAAACATACTATTGCGCATGTCTTTGCCTTTGGTTGCACCGACAAAAATGCCATCCAATAGAAAGCACCACATCGACGCAAGTGGCATCACCACCAGCCAAGGTAGATACACCGCTGCTTGCTGTTGGACCGTCTCAATTGAAGTGATCATGGCGATCAACTCCGATCCCGCCAAACCAAAGAGCGCGGTCAGTCCTAAGCAAATAACCAAACTCCAAAAGAAAGTGCCGACAAGCGATGCACTCAATTGTTGCCTATCTTTGGCACCAATCGCCTTCCCGACCATGGCCTCCATCGCATAAGCAAAGCCATCCATGCCATACGAGATAATCATCAGGAAGCTCATCAGAACCGCATTTGCAGCGACAACCTCATCACCCAAGCTCGCGCCTTGGAACGTCATAAAGCTAAAAGCCGCTTGCAGACACAAAGAGCGTAAGAAAATATCGCGATTCAATTTCACGAATCGCCCTAAACCGTGTTGAGTGCTGGCTAGCAACTTTTGAGGTGATGGTAATTGCCTCTCTCGCCAGGTTTTCCAGACACACATGAGACCAAAACCCATGCCAGAGTAGTCAGCAATCACCGATGCCAGCGCAGCGCCTTCTACTTTCCACCCCAAACCAATCACAAACAACAAATCGAGGGCAATATTAGTCACGTTGGTGATGATCACCATCCACATTGGTGCTTTGGAATTTTGCGTTCCGAGCAGCCACCCCAACAACACAAAGTTCATTAGCGCAGCGGGGGCACTCCACACACGGATAGAGAAATATTGCATACCGTAGTGTTTTACCTCTGCGCTGGCGTCACTCCAACCAAAGATCAAATCAGCTATCGGGGTATGGGCAATAAGGAAGACTAACGCAAACAGCAGCGCCATAAGTGAGCCTTGCATAAACACCAAGGCAAGTTGCTTTCGGTCTTCACCGCCATAGGACTGCGCCGCCAACCCAGTAGTCGACATACGCAAAAAACCAAGCAGCCAAAACGTCACGCTGATCATGGTGCTGCCCAACGCAACACCACCCAAATACCAAGCGTGGTCTAGATGACCAATCACCGCAGCATCGACCAAACCAAGCAATGGAACAGTAATATTCGACAGCACCATAGGTATAGCTAAAGCTAAGACTTGGCGATGAACTTTTGGGTTAGATAAAGGAGAGAAGATTGAATTTGTCACAGGCACCTCATCAGTAAGATCGACGAGTGTACCTGAGCGCTTAACGACTAGCCAATTACCACTTGATATGAACGAGTACTGGCGTGAGGCGATGCTTCAACATTGGAATCTTATTAAGCCAACGCTGCCAAGCTTTCCAACGAGAACAGAATCTATCGAATGGCGAGAAAGCTTTCACCCACTGTGCCCATGGTAACCATTGCAATATCTGTGCTGCAGGCGCTTCAAAGCCATGAGCATAACGATCAGAGCCAAGCTTTTGTCCCCACTTGGTTTCCGTTAAATCTCCTGCCAGCACCATACACAGTTCAGCAGAAACAAAATGTCGACCTAAGGTTTGAATAAATTTCGCGACTTGACGCTCTGTGCAATCGAGCAGTGCCATTTCACATAAAATGAGTACCGGTGCTTGCTCTGGAATGGCTAACGTCTCTAGCCACGACATTTCATCCACACTGCCACAGCGATGTTCATAACGTTCATTTTTGTGGAACAAACGCTGACGCCATACCAAATTTTCCGTCACATCCAGCTCTATCCAATGGCAGCGTCCATTATCCAAACGATAAAAGCGGGTATCCAACCCCGCTCCGACATTGATTATCCAGGCATCGGGATACTGCTGTAAGAAGTGACTAACCTGCTGGTCACAAAGCTGAGTCAGCGTCACGTGCAGCAATTGCTTCTGCGCAATATCACCACTCAAACAATCCGGCGCCATCTTACAGCTCAAACACGCTTTAGCAGCTATCGGATCGTACACCAAGCCATTGTCGACCATGCTTTCACGGCTACGCAATAACAGTGGCTTTAATAAATGGTTAGGAACTTGATGTTTAGACTGAGACATGGGCATTTCCTGCGCCAGAGAGAAAACATAGACATTAATAAAGATGATAATGAATATCAATTACATTATCAAGCTTATAAATTGGTCAAAACAAACAAGGTCAAGATGATGAGCAAGCTTTTGGAGGAAGTAGAAAAAGAGAAAAGACAAAACAGCCCAGATGAACTGGGCTGCTTAAACACACTTACATCCAATCGGTATTGCGAATAATACCAACGGCTAAGCCTTCAATCGTAAGGTGCTGAGACGTTAAGTCCACTTGGATTGGGGCAAACTCTTCATTCTCAGCATGCAGTAATATGGTTGAACCTTTGCGCTCCAAACGCTTCACAGTCACATCATCATCAACACGCGCAACGACAACTTGACCGTCTCTCACATCTTGGGTTTTATGCACCGCGAGCAAATCGCCATCCATAATCCCGATGTCTTTCATACTCTCGCCATTTACACGAAGTAAGAAATCCGCTTGCGGTTTGAACATCGCAGGATCGACTTGGTAGTGCGCCTCTACGTGCTCTTGAGCCAGAATTGGCTCACCCGCTGCGACTTGACCAATCAAAGGCAAACCCTGCTCATCATTGGCTGCGTCTTCAAGCAGGATACGAATCCCACGAGAAGCGCCTGGAATAATTTCAATTGCTTGCTTACGAGCAAGCGCTTTTAGGTGTTCCTCTGCGGCATTCGCAGAGCGGAAGCCAAGCTCACGCGCAATCTCTGCACGAGTTGGTGGCATTCCGGTGTCGTCGATTTTACTTTTAATCAAATCGAAGACTTGTTGTTGGCGTGGCGTTAACGGCTTCATGTCTCACCTGTCTTTTTATACAGTTAACTGTGAGTATATCCAGTAAATGCTCAAATGAAAACCCAATTGGTTGTTTTTTAATTTATTTGTGGGGAGCTTTCAGCTTACCAATTAAGTTCATTCTTTATTCGTTTAAAACACCGACTTTTCAGTTAATCAAGTCAAAGCAATAACTTAGGGGTTCGACTAATTTACAGCCAATAAAATTAAAAGGTTTGACCAGTTTCTGGTATCCTTGCAGCGCTTAAATTTTATCGCCTAGGCTTATTTCTATTGCCGTACTCATCTCTTTTTATAGAGAAGACATGCAAAGCGGAAACTGAAATAAGGTTAGGCCTGTTTGAATACCTATTGAGGCTGTGAACTTTATGTCTTCTGGACAATCATTTTCACGTTCATTACTAAAACTACCTTTATCGGTACTGGTAAAGGGCACCGCAATCCCGTCGAACCCGATTGAAGATCTGAACATCGACCTAACTAAACCGATTGTATATGCCCTGCCGTTCCGCTCGAACGTGGATTTGCTGACACTGCAAAAACAAGCCATGAGCCTTGGTCTACCCGACCCGCTCAGCCCGCTGGAAATCAATGGCAAAACGCTGAACCGTTTCGTCTTTATCGCTGCGCGTCCAACTGTGATGAACAACGATAATGATGTCCCAACCGATTCTGTTTCTCTGTTCACTGACTTACTGGAACTGCACAAGCTGGATAGTGAGTTGGATGTTCAAATGATCCCTGCAACCGTGCTTTGGGGTCGTAAGCCAGGTAAAGAAGAGAACCAAAAGCCTTACCTTCAACCGATGAATGGTCCGCAAAAAGCCAAAGCGGTAATGGCGGCGGGACGCGACTGCTTAGTTCGCTTTAGTCCCGTGGTATCTCTGCGTTATATGGCAGACTCCCACGGTACCGACAGCGCAATTGCGCACAAACTGGCTCGCGTGGCGCGTATCCACTTCTCACGCCAGAAACTGGCTGCTTCAGGCCCAAACCTGCCACAACGCCAAGTGTTGTTTGCTCGTTTACTAAAATCTCCAGCTATTGAACTGGCGATTGCTGACGAAGCCAAGAGCAAAAACATCTCGATTGATAAGGCACGTAAAGAAGCCCACGACATCATGGATGAAATCGCTGCCGACTTCTCCTATAGTCTGGTGAAAAACGGCGACCGCATCCTGAGTTGGTTATGGACAAAACTATACCAAGGTTTGCACATCAATAACGCCTCGACTGTGCGTCGTTTAGCGCAAGACGGCCACGAAATTGTGTACGTTCCTTGTCACCGTAGTCATATGGACTACCTGCTGTTGTCTTATGTTTTATACCATGAAGGCATGGTGCCTCCGCACATTGCGGCAGGCATTAACTTGAACTTCTTCCCGGCCGGTCCCCTTTTCCGTCGTGGTGGGGCGTTCTTTATTCGTCGTAGTTTTAAAGGCAACAAACTGTACTCAACCATTTTCCGTGAGTATCTAGCTGAGCTGTTTGCCAAAGGCTATTCAGTCGAGTACTTCAGTGAGGGTGGTCGTTCACGTACAGGTCGCTTACTGCAAGCGAAAACGGGTATGCTGGCTATGACCATCCAAGCAATGCTACGTGGTTTAAACCGCCCAGTAACGCTAGTGCCGGTCTACATAGGCTACGAGCACGTAATGGAAGTGGGCACTTACGCGAAAGAGCTGCGTGGCAAACGCAAAGAGAAAGAAAACGCAGGGCTTGTACTGCGTACTCTGCGTAAACTGCGTAACTTTGGTTTGGGCTATGTGAACTTCGGTGAGCCAATTCAGCTCAACCAATACTTGAACGAGCATGCTCCTGAGTGGACGAAAGACATCGACAGCATGGGTGGTAACAAACCACAATGGATGAATCCTGTGGTGAACGACCTTGCTAATAAGATGATGACGCACATCAACGATGCGGCGGCGGCAAACGCGTTGACCTTGTGTGCAACCGCACTGCTTGCTTCTCGTCAACGTGCACTTTCTCGTGACTCGCTGATCAATCAGATTGAGTGTTACTTAAAGCTACTCAAAAATAACCCGTACTCAAGCACCTCCACTATCCCTACCGAAAGTGCTGAGGAGTTGGTCGATCATGCAATTTCGCTTGATAAGTTCGTGATTGAAACCGATAGCATGGGTGACATCATTTCGCTGGACCGTAGCCAATCGATCCTGATGACCTACTATCGCAACAACATCATCCACTTGTTCGCTCTGCCGTCATTAATTGCCCAAATGCTCATTCGTCAGCGCAACCTTTCGGTAGCCAAGATTCAAGCGAATGTCGCGCAAATCTACCCATTCTTGAAGAAAGAGCTGTTCTTAAGTTACCAAGAAGACGAGTTAGATGAATTGGTCGTTAAAACACTGCATGAATTTGCCGATCAGAAAATGATTAGTCTGGATGGTGATAAGCTAGAGATCAATCAATCGAACAACCAGCCTTTGGTTCTGTTAGGTCGAACGATAACTGAAACGCTGCAACGCTACTCTATCGCGATGAACTTGCTTGTTGCTTACCCTGAGCTGGGTAAATCGGACCTAGAGCAGAAGAGCCAAGATATTGCTCAGCGCCTAGGGCGTTTGCACGGTATTAATGCGCCAGAATTCTTCGATAAAGGTGTGTTTACCGCCATGTTCAATACGCTCAAACAGCAAAAATACCTCGATAACGATGGTAACTGTGACACGAAGAAAACGCAGCAATTTGCACGGCTACTGTTCACT
The DNA here is from genome assembly GCF_000742455.1 of Vibrio sp. OY15. NCBI lineage: Bacteria > Pseudomonadati > Pseudomonadota > Gammaproteobacteria > Vibrionales > Vibrionaceae > Vibrio > Vibrio sp. OY15. The sequence continues at coordinate 14,462 of NZ_JPIL01000023.1, forward strand.
CTGCTTTATCCAGAAGTGAAACTGACGATCGAAGAGAGTATTCACCAACTTCGGTCGTAACCGTTTTACCTTCTTCCAATAAGAAAAAAGGCATCCAATCGGATGCCTTTTTCTATTTCTTCGCTTACCAAAATGCGACCAGTAACCCTATCGCTATCACCATGCCAACATAATTGTTGTTAAGGAAAGCCTTAAAGCACAACTCACGCTCACGGTGACGAATTAAGTGCTGCTGATAAACAAACAACGACGCTGCAATCAAAAGGGTCCAGTAGTAACTTTGTCCCAATTGGTAGAACTGCCCTAACCAAACCAACATCGCGAGTGTAATCAGTTGCAACACACCAATAATAAGCTTGTCATGACGACCAAACAGAATTGCCGTCGATTTAATGCCAATCTTTAGATCATCATCTCGGTCTACCATCGCATATTGAGTGTCGTACGCAATGGTCCACAAAGCGTTAATGAGGAACAAAAACCAAACAATCAATGGTAATTCCCCAGTTTGTGCAGCCCACGCCATTGGAATCGCCCAGCTAAAAGCCAAGCCTAAAAATAGCTGTGGAATATGAGTGTAACGCTTCATAAATGGATAGATGAACGCCAACACAATGCCAGCGAAGGATAGCTGAATCGTCAGCGGGTTCATGGTCAGCACTAACAAAAACGAGCTGATACCCAAAACCAAAAATAATCCAATCGCTTCTTTTGCTGTCACTTTCCCTGATGGCAGTGGACGTTGCTTAGTACGCTTTACATGGCCGTCGACTTTGCGATCTGCAAAATCATTAATCACGCACCCCGCACTACGCATTAGGAATACCCCCAATACAAATACGATGAATACATCCCAACTTGGCATCCCTTGGGCTGAGATAATTAGCGCCCAAATCGTTGGCCACATCAGTAACAGTGAACCAATCGGGCGATCCATGCGCATCAGTTGCCAATATGCTTTGGCTTTTTCTGCGGACATTTACACTGTCTCCTTAGCGTAAACTGGTGAATTAGATAAGAATAACTCGGCGACTAGCATCGGTTTGTGATTCATCCACAACCTTGAGCGTCGCGCTAACAAACGTCCTTCTGGTACGGCTACCCATCCCATTTGCAAAGAGTCCCGCTCAACGTTATCTGCTCTGAACACAGTTAGTCCTAATGGGATATCCCCTTGTTGAGCCAAATCATACTGCTGATCAACTAAGGTTGAGCGAGGAATCAATGTCCGCCCAATAACCCAGTTATTATTGTCACCGCACAAAATTACCTCTCTCAGTAAGCAATCTTGTTCGGACAATAACTGGCTTTCGTCCTGTTTTAATGTCGCTGCAGTGACGATCTGATTTTGTAGCAATTCTACCGTTAACGCTTGGCAGTGCTGTTTTAAACGACGTGACAAAGACCCTTGCTCTTCAAGCCAATGCTTGGCAAATTCATTTGGAAATTCGAATTCTTCGGGGTTTTGCCACTCTACTTCCAATAAAGAAGCAAGATAGAGTGATGTTGGCTGATTCATACTAGTATTCAATTGGAGGCTTTATGCGTACAATAAAGCAACAACTTACCGTCCATAGTAATGTATGTAACCGTAAGTTCCGTTATTTGTTATAGACGGCCCATTGTATCAAGACTGAAGCGATTCGAATATCGCGATCCAGAGAAAGAAAAGTTAGAAATATGTACAAACGTTATATAGCCCAAATTATTTTTGCGTTAACCATACTATTCGCCGCACCAAGTTGGGCTGAAACGGAAGAAGCTGGACCTAAGTTGGCATACTTTACCCTAGAGCCTGACCTCACTACTAACTTTTACACCAAAGGCAAAAAGTTAGGTTATGTGCAAGTGCGCATCGACATCATGGTAATGAGTCAACAAGATTTATCAGTTGTTGAGCATCACCAACCTTTGATTCGCGATGCAGTGATTGAATTACTGGGTAAGCAAACAGAAGATACGATTAAGTCCCTGTCTGGCCGAGAAGATCTGCGCAAAACCTTAGTGACGACCCTCAACGAAACACTTTTGCCTGAAACAGGTAAAACCATCATTGCCGATTTGTTGTTTACAAAATACCTTTATCAATAAACCCAAATCCGTTTTGAACATAAAAAAAGACCGCTCTTGAGCGGTCTTTTCATTTCATCTGCTTTAGGCTTGCTGTTGGTATTTCATCTTGCCTGAATCAAACAGCGCAATCGCCATCCCCGACAGTAGCCCAACTAAGTGAGCGGTGTTTGCAATCGCCATAAATGGCTGCACAAAACCAAGAACTAACCATACCAACATAAAGACGATGATTGGCTTGGGTAGCGTAAGGTCTAAATGTGGCAAGCGGTAACCCAGTATCCACAAATAACCAAGCAGTGCATAGACCACGCCAGACAAGCCGCCGAAGTTAGCCCCTTCAACATAGAACTGGCCTGCCCCTGAAAGCGCTGCCGACACCACAAAGAGTTGCAATAGCTTACCGGAACCGAGACGACGTTCGATGTCGCCACCCAACTGCCACCACCATAGTAAGTTAAACACGATGTGAGTTACTGAAAAGTGCAGTAACGCATGACTTAGCCATCGCCACACTTGCCATTGTTGCCCCTCAAAAGCCGGGAAGTGCAACAACTTAAACACGCCATTGCCAAAGCCAAACATTTGTAACAAGTAGATGATGATACAGACTGTCATGATCAGCAAAGTCATGGGGCCAGCTTTCGCTTTGACCATGCTCATGATACTCGGGCTGGAATAATGAAATGTGCTCTTACGAGTATCGGCAACGTCCCACGAGGCGGCGCTGTATCTTGAATCAGACGGGTTAGCAAGGAACAGCTTAAGTTCGGCTTCCGCTTCTATTTCATGCTGGCTATCAGTCAGCCACAGCGCAAATTGCCCATCCCCTTCAGGCATCATTTCGATGTCAATTTGGCGAGAGGCCATATAATCAATAAAGGCTTGCGCCATACGTGGATTATTTAACGTTACCAATCTCTTCATTAACTTCTCACTATCGGTAGTTCTGCTCGATGCCAGGCTTCAAAGCCACCATCTACACTGTACACCTGTTCAAAGCCTTGGTTAACTAAATATTGCGCCGCACCTTGGCTACTAATGCCGTGGTAACACATCACCAGAATAGGTTGTTCGAACTCCACTTCATCCATAAACGCAACGATCGTATCGTTAGTTAAATGATACGCGGACTCCGCATGCGCAACGGCAAACGATTGAGGGTCACGGATATCTACAAGCTTCGCATCACCCTGCTCGAGCAGCGCTTGCGCACCTTGTACATCGATATGCTTAAACTGATCCATTTACTTTCTCATTGTCTTATTAATATACCCAAGCAACCTCGAACCTAACGTACTAATCAGCGCCCGTGGTACAGCATAAAATCCATATTTGAAGCTGCTTGGGTATACTGCCGCTATTGTAACCTATCCAACGGCAAACTTAGACACATGGATAATCAGGGTTTTCAAAAGTGTACACATTCCAACCATTTGTGGATAAAGCTGTGAATTGCGTTGATAAAGTGTATTTGGATCTTTTGATCCACAATATGTAGTGATGATCCTGATCTAACTGTGTGTATATCTATAACTATCCCCAGATGGAAAAGTGCTTGAATCCCTTATTTTGTCCGGGTTTCGAACAGTTGATAAATAATTACTTCACAGAGTTATACACAGGTAGCACATAAAATCCAGATCGCAAAAGCTATCGATTTTCGATCGACAATAAAAAAGCCGAGATCACATGATCTCGGCTTTCTATGAAAATCTTACTTTCAATTAGCAGTGGAAATTAAAATTCACCCACGGCCAATTTTAGTTTCTTCATTGCATTTTTTTCTAGCTGGCGAATACGCTCGGCAGAAACACCGAACTCATCAGCTAAGTCTTGCAATGTTGCTTTCTCATCATCTAACCAACGAGAACGCACGATGCGCTGACTACGCTCATCCAAACTCGCTAATGCATGACCCAAGCGATTGTTGGTGTGCATTTCCCAGTTGGCGGCTTCAATGTTGTCGGCCACATCAGACGATTTGTCTTCTAGGTATAGCATCGGCGCTGTGTAAGCGTTTGAACTGTCGTCTTCATCAGTTGGCATATCAAAGGTTGAATCCACCGCCGCTAAGCGTGATTCCATCTCGCGAACTTCAGAAGGCTCAACACCTAACTCGCGCGCAACGGTTTCCACTTCACCGTTGTTAAACCAACCCAAGCGCTTTTTCGACTTACGCAGGTTGAAGAACAATTTACGTTGCGCTTTAGTGGTCGCAATTTTCACGATACGCCAGTTACGTAGCACGTATTCGTGGATCTCTGCTTTGATCCAGTGGACAGCAAAAGAAACCAAGCGAACCCCTACTTCTGGGTTAAAACGCTTAACGGCTTTCATTAGACCGATGTTACCCTCTTGCACAAGATCCGCCATTGGCAAACCGTAGCCAGAGTAACCACGAGCAACGTGAACAACGAATCGTAGGTGCGAAAGAATTAGACCTTTTGCAGCCTCAATCTCACCTTTATAGTGTAATCGTTCTGCCAGCTCACGCTCTTCGTCTGCAGTCAGCATTGGGTAGCTGTTTACTGAGCGAATATAGCTATCAAGGCTATCTTGCGTGACTAGAGCCATCGGATACGCTTCTTTTGTCATTCAATTCCTCATCAATCTCTGATCTGGAGCATTACATTGCAATTTAGCTTCGATATCTTGAACTCAAAATGAACAAGTTTCAAGAAGGGGAAGCAATTATCCATAAACATTTGGTCTAAGCAAGGGTTCAAAATTAGCTAGTGCTAATGAAATCCAAGTAATAAGACCGCCATCACTTAAACTGGTTCAATTTCTTTTAAATGTCGTTGCGCAGAAAAACGCGCCGCAATACATCCCAAAAGACTCCCAATGATGATTAATAACAAAGATTCATCCCAATTTAGACCAATCAGGCGGAACTGGCTATCGTACAACGCAGCAAGATCTTCCACCGCACTGTTCATGACAATGGTCACTAAAGCCGTTACCAACCACGCAATAGTGGCACCTAACACGCCAAACCACATACCTGTGTACAAGTAAGGGCGCAGAATAAAACTGTCCGTCGCACCGATCAGTTTCATGGTTTGAATCTCTTCTTTATTCGCCAACACATTAAATCGCAATGTATTGCCAACGATTAAAAATACCGCACCGAGCATCAGCACTGTCAGGGTAATGACAATAATACTCGCGAGAGTTTTGATGGCATCAAGACGCGCCAGCCAGTCTTCGTCAAGTCTCACGTCGGTCACATCTTGTTGCTCTCGAACGTCTTTGGCTAATGACTGAATATCACTTTTTAGCTCCGAATCTGGCGTAATCACCAACACACCAGGAAGCGCATAGCCACTTAAAAGACTGATAGCTTGGTCGAACCCTGCATATTGGCTTAAATCAGATAGACCTTGTTGCGGTGAAATATATTCTACCTCTTTTACCAAAGGCCAAGTTTCAATTTGATCTTTGAGAACCATCACTCGCGCATCCGGCATGCCTTCAACTAAGTAAGCACTAACTTGTGAAGGAGAAGCGACATCTTCCGCTGCCCCTGCAACGTTTTTCCCCAATAGATACAAACAAGCTGGCATGGCAAGTGCCATGGAGATGACCGCTAGGGTCAGAATGTTGCCTAGTGGTCGTTGCCATAAGGCGCTAAAAGAGGATTTAGCTTGTTTTGCGTGGACAGAGAAAAAACCATCGGTATTCGCACGCTTGGCACTACGGCCTTTCCCCTTCTTTTGGGAGTGCTTGTTACCTGCCATAGTCTTCTACCTCACTTAGGAAGCCTTGATTCAATTCAAAATGACGATACTGTGGGCGAGTGTTTACTAACCCCACATCGTGCGTGGCAAGTAAGATTGTCACGCCCGCACGGTTAAATTCTTCGAATAGACGCAACACACGGTTGGATAATTCTGGGTCAAGGTTACCCGTAGGCTCATCAGCCACCAGCAACGTTGGTCGATTAACCACAGCACGGGCAATACCGACGCGCTGTTGCTCACCACCAGAAAGTTGACTAGGTAGACAACGAGCTTTATCGAGTAAGCCCGTTTTATCTAACGCCGCAGAAACACGTCGTTTGATTTCGTTTTCAGAAATCGATTCGATACGCATTGGCAGAGCGACATTGTCGTACACACTGCGATCCATCAATAGGCGATGATCTTGAAAAACAATCCCAATATTGCGGCGCAAAAAAGGGATGTCTTTGCCTGGAATACGCGTGATGTCGTGGCCATTAAAATGGATTTTGCCATCGGTTGGTCGCTCTATCGCGCAGATCAATTTCAGCAAGGTACTTTTACCAGCCCCGGAATGTCCGCCTAAAAACGCCATTTCACCGCGCCTCAGGTGAAAATCGACTTTTTGCAGTGCTTGTCGACCACCTCGGTAAGCTTTGCTTACTTGCTGAAATTTGATCACCGTTGATTTCCTCTAACTCTTTTTATTCTTCACGACTAAACAGTGCGTCAATAAACTCTTGAGTTTCAAATGGACGCAAGTCTTCGATACCTTCACCCACACCAATGTAACGAATTGGAATACCGAACTGATCAGCGATAGCGAAAATTACGCCGCCCTTGGCTGTACCATCCAGCTTAGTCAAAGTAATCCCGGTTAGAGGGGCAACATCACTGAAAAGTTTCGCTTGGCTAATGGCATTTTGTCCTGTACCTGCGTCAAGCGTTAGCATGATCTCATGTGGTGCAGAGTCATCAATTTTCTTCATCACACGTACAATCTTACGCAGCTCTTCCATTAGGTTCGCTTTGTTCTGTAGACGACCTGCTGTATCAGCAATCACCACATCCACACCACGTGCTTTTGCCGCTTCAATCGCATCATAGATAACAGAGGCACTGTCTGCGCCAGTATGTTGAGCAATCACAGGAACATTATTACGTTCACCCCACACTTGTAGCTGCTCAACCGCTGCGGCACGGAAAGTATCTCCCGCTGCAAGCATCACTTTTTTGCCTTGAGTTTGGAACTGCTTGGCAAGCTTACCGATGGTCGTGGTTTTACCCACGCCATTTACACCCACCATCAAGATGACGTAAGGCGTTTTGTTGCTATCGATTTCTAGTGGCTGTTCGACTTTAGAAAGAATCTCAGCCATTTCTTCTTTCAACAAACCATAAAGGGCTTCGCCGTCTTTCAGATCGCCACGTGTGGCTTTTTCTGTCAGGTTGTTGATAATTTTTGTTGTGGTATTCATGCCCACATCAGCAATAAGCAGTTGCTCTTCTAGCTCTTCAAATAAGTCCTCATCGATTTTCTTACCGCTGAACAGACCGAAGAAGCCAGCACCAATATTTGCTTTTGTTCGGCTTAGGCTGCGTTTAAGACGAGCAAAAAAGCTTTCTGTTGGCTTTTCTTGTTCTTGAACACGAGGCGCGGCCGATACGACTTCTGGCTCTTCTGCTTCTGCTTCTGCTTCTGCTTCTGCTTCTGCTGGGGCAGCCTCTGATTGTTTCGCTTCTTCTTCAAGTTCTGGCGTTGCTTCCGCTTGCTCAGCAACCGCTTCGGTTTGCTGCTCTTCAGAAGGCGCTTCCACTGCTTCTTCTTTTACTGTTTCTTCAGTTTTTGGTTTTGGGCTTTGTTCTTCGTCACCAAAACCTAGCCACGAAAGTAATCCGCGCTTCTTTTTTTCCGTCATCTGGGGCTATCCTAGATTGTTCTTTTATCTATTAATGACTCTTTTTTGACAAGATTATTATCTGTCTAAAAAAGGCTAATGACAAAGTTCTGAAAACTTTCCGATTAGGTAATTCTAATCTTATTAGTGTTACACTCTGTCATCTTGAATATTCTGGGCTGTATCCAAGCTCCAAGCTCATTGCTTGGGCGATTAGATATAGTATCACTTTATTAGCGGTCAAAAAATCTATGGTAAGACGTCGCCAGCAAAACTCATCACAAAAAAAGCCAACAACGGGCTTTGTTCGCATTATTAGTGGCTTATGGAGAGGCAGAAAACTTCCTGTACACGATGCTGAAGGCTTACGCCCCACGACCGATCGCGTCAAAGAAACGCTGTTTAACTGGTTAGCTCAAGATGTACCACAGGCAAAATGTCTCGACTTGTTTGCTGGCTCTGGCGGCTTGGGATTTGAGTCAGCTTCGCGCCAAGCAGAGCAAGTGACCATGGTTGAGCTAAACCCACAAGCTTTCCAACAGTTACAAAAGAATGTTGCCTCTCTTAACGCGAACAACATCCAAGTGGTAAATACCGACGCACTGAGTTTTTTGAAGCAACCGGGTTCTGCTCACCATGTGGTGTTTATTGACCCACCGTTTCGCAAAGGTCTATTGGATGAGACCGTGGCTCTGCTAGAACAAAATGGCTGGCTCGCGGAAGATGCGATGATTTATATTGAAACAGAAAAAGAACTCAATATTGCCGACTTACCAGAAAACTGGCAATTACATCGAGAAAAAACAGCAGGCCAAGTGAGCTATCGTCTGTACGAACGTACCTCCGCATAACGCCTCGATTTAAAAGGATACTTAAATGAAAGCACTAATTATGCTGGCCAAAGCGGCTATCGCCTTTGTTTGGTTAGTATTAATCCTAAATATTTTTATGCCCTTTCCCGGCAATGCCGCGATTGCGCTATACATCATGACCGCTTTTTTGTTCATCATGCACGGTTTACAAATGGCCATCTTCATTGGTGCATTTGGCGACAAAATAAAAATGAGCAGTTGGGAAAAATATTCAATCCTGATTTTTGGTATTTTTGCCCTACTCGATATTCGTCGTAAACACATGATGTAATCGCTCAGATACGAAAAAGCCGCTCTTGTGAGCGGCTTTTTTTCTGCGTTTCGTTCGTCACCCAATGTAACTTTTTACACCATCCAAGAACATTTGAGTGGAGATCATCACCAGTAACAAGCCCATTAAGCGTTCTACCGCCTTCAAGCCACGTTCACCCAACAAGCGATTAAAGAAGCCATAAAACATCAGTATAAAAAATGTTGCGCCCCACGCAATTACGACTGATGCTGACATTTCCAACATTTTCTCTGGATGTTGCGAAGACAGTAAAAGCAAGGCTGCAATCACTGAAGGGCCTGCGATCATAGGAATGGCCATCGGAACAATAAAGGGCTCCTCGCCTGCTGCCAGTCCAGTGATGCTGCCAGCACTCGGGAAAATCATCTTAATCGCAATAATGAAGAGAATAATGCCACCAGAAATGCTGAGCGTTTCTGGCTGGACATGCAAAAAACTTAAGATGCTTTGTCCTGCAAACAGAAATAGCATCAAGATCAGTAAGGCAAACAGTAGTTCACGAATCAATACCTTACGACGACGCTTGGGATCGATATGTTTGAGAATAGACAACACAATCGGCAAGTTACCGAGAGGGTCCATGATTAGAAACAGCATGGTCGCTGCAGAAAGAATGTCCATATTCTGGCCTCACCTAAAAAATGGCGGCCAGTGTATAGCAAACTGACAACATGAGTATATGACTGAGGGCGAAAACACCATATTCACCCTCGATCTTAGCCGCCGTTTAGTGATTGCAAACTCGCGCCATATTGACCACAAACTTACCTTCAAGCTCACGAATTTTGTCGCGCTTGAGCAAAAATGCTAGTAATGCATCTAAGTCTAGATCATTCAGTTTACAGGTGTGAAAGCGAACGCTAGCGCCAAAGTGCTGTGTGAGGGCTTCGCGATCCATTGGCGTTTCTCTAAGTAGGTTTAGCAGCTCGTGAGCATGGATTTCACTCATTATTGACTCCAGTTATTAAGAACAATGCGTTCAGTTTACTGAAATCCTCAAGAGCTGCTTTGACTTAAATTAGTAAATGATTGAGGCAACAATGAGGGCATGAGCAAAAAAGTAACTGCCACTCACCCACAAATAGGCGTGTTTCATCGGTTTTCGATAACCGTGTATCGCGTATGCCAGCGCCGAATAGATCAGAACTAAGGTTCCGCTAAAGCCGATAGCATTGGCGTAACTCGGCACTTGTAACCAAACTTCACCGGCAGCCCAAGCAAGTTGAACCAGCATCATCCCCATGATCACAACGGGGAATACCAGAGAGTCGAGTTGAGGTAGCAACAAAAAGAACGCTACGATACTCGCTGCAAGCAGCAGGGCCAACAGCCACCAGACAATCTCACCATTAAGCTGCACCCAAAATGACTTGCTGTAGCATACCTGGGCAACCAGATAAGCCGTAAAATAGATTAGCTTACGAGTTTTAAACGAGTGCAGCGTATCTGCCACCATAGACACAATAAGCCCACCCGCAATCCAGTAGGTATATGTTGCGGATGCACCTTGAGTTAACACCAACACAAGAAGAAGTAGCAGAGTAAAGATTTTAAACACGAGGGATTGTGTCGGGTTAGCTTGCTTTGCTCCCAACACGGAATACACACCTGATAGCCCTATCGCCAGCCAACTCCACATGCAGTATACACCTTTTACTTAAACTCGCCGCTAGTCTAGGTAGACCAGTTTTGATGTAAAGACGCAATCTACGAAAGTTGGATCTCGCTAGCGATTCGAAACATTTTGTAACCCTCAGCCTACGTAATAATAAAGCCGATGAGCCTGAATGATGCCACTAAACATTGGGGCCAAGCTTTGCTCATCAGCCGAACCCATCAAATCACACGACACAATAACCAACGCTTTCTAAAACTATTTAACTGAAAAACAGATAAGTGCTCCAGGTAAGCCGCCACTTCACAAACTGACGATTAAACCACCAGGATGTATGTAATGCAGGCAACAAGAATAAATAACAGACACAAAATAGAAAATAGTCTTAGTAGCGCCCTAAGAGAGGAAAAACTACTGATGACTAGGGGTAAAAACTAAGAAAACCGACCTTAATTCAGTAAAAAAAACATCAGACAAGAAAAGTAAGTCAATGATAAATAAAACCATAATTTCAATAATAGATAAAAGTGCGGACTTCATAAACCATAAAATCACTAAACACTTTTGAAGCCCATATTTTCTCATAAGGTAAGAAAATCTCACTCCATGCTTTCGATTTGACGATGCAACCTCATAGCACATTTTTTAATTTTCTCAATTTTTGAGAAATACAGACAAAATAAACACCCAACATACCATTCGAAACAAAAAACAATTACAAAGCCAACATTACAAACCATTTAACATTATAAAATCATACACTTAAAACAAAAAAGGATAGAAATAAAACAATGTGAACACTTTAAATACAGCACAAAAAACATAGTTTCATTAGTCAGAATCACGTAAAACCAGACAAGTTAAGTGTGGTTTTTGAAAAGATTAATGAGCATATGTTGATCAAACCCCAAAAACAGTGCTATATTAAATTCATCGAGTTCATCAAAGATTAAGGGGTAGTGTTATGATTTCATCTTCTCAAAAACAAGGGCTGGTTATGATTGCAGTGGTTGTGGGTTTAATGACACTGCCAATGATGTACTAACCAAATGATTTAAAATAAAAAAGGACGCAAATGCGTCCTTTTTTATTTATCTGTATAGCTCTACTGAATGTGCTTAGACAAAATATCCCAGTGCATATAGTAGAAACCAAGAGCGGCCAACGTAATCAACGTCATTAGCAAAATTGCTGTACGCCAAATAAAGCGAGAGCTTCTTGGTGTCAGCTCTTTTTCACAAGCATCACATGCCGCCATAAAGCCTTTACGATCATCCAGCTTGTAATCGTCTTCGTGCACCACTTTGTTACGCACGGTTGCGATGAATCGAAGCTTTGCTATCACGTCATGCGGTAAACGTTCTTCACAACTATTAATAAGTTGGTGCAACCCTTTCCCTTCTGCATGGTACTGAGTACGCAAAAGTTTTTCGATCGTTCGGGTACGCATGACTACTTTTTCAATATCTGACATCGTAACCCTCCTTACCAGACCCTTCCTATGTTCATTATTTTTATTCTTCTATAAATTTAGAGCTTTTTCGAGCCGTTAAGTGCAATTTTACTTTCAATTTGTGCCCTTGAGCTCATATAGCCAGACAAGTGAAATCTGCTTAGTTCAGCTTTAGTGACGTAGCTTACAGATGAAGCAACAATTTCATCGCGTCCCCATTGAGATAAACCGTGAAGTGCGCCGAATAAAATTCATGTCCCTTTCATTAGATTATGAATAAGTTACCTCAACTCATCGTTTCGTCAGCGAGTTCTGTAGAATGGGACCCGATAAAACATTGGAGGTTAATATGCCAATCTCACTTATTGTCGCCCTATTCGCCCTTATTGCCTTGGGCGCTTGGGTGTTTTTCCGTTTTTATAGTAAGCACTATGTGGGCGAAGACGCTCCAGAGCAAAGCGCGCAGGTAACGGTTTTAGATAAACAAGCGATAGACATACCAAACGCACCACCAGGTCAAGACGATCAAGAGTATTGGATTTACGTTCAACGTGGTTCTATCGGTCCAAAGCGTGAATTCCAAATTGGAGTGCATTACTACCATGCACTCAATCCTGGAGATAAGGGAACACTGACCTATCGCGGCAACAAGTTCCTTCACTTCGCTATCAAACGTTAAGGCAGTAACCAACGAGTCTTGGCAGAACGAGAAAAGAGATAGCTCATCGCCAAGGCTCCAGCTCCACTTAGAACGATCCAGACTGGAATCACCCACGCAGGATGTCCTGTGTACCAACCGAACTCTTTCATCGGCCATAAGAAAATAGGATGAAGTAAGTAAATCCCTAAGCTGTGCTGACTGATCACACTTACCACTTTTTGTACTTTTGGTGATAAGCCTTCACCAAAGTAACGCCCGATCATAAAAATCATCGAAGCTGCTAGAATCACATTCAGTGTTTTATAAGAGAGCCAGCGCCCAACCGTATACTTCTCCGCCTCTAAGCTATTTGTCACAACCATCGTAAAGGTCACAGCCAACGCCACGAGTCCTAGCCCAACAAATAGGGTCACCATAGAGCGATTCAAAGGTACCTTTTGAAATAAAACATACCCCAGTGGAAGGTAACCCATATAAAGCCACATCTGATTACTCCAAGGGCCATCAATCTTGAACAAGAACAGTGTGCTGGTGAAAAGCCAAAATGCGAGATAGGTATACAAGACGTTGTCATCCACGTTGCGTACCATCCATTGAAACAGCGGAATCACAAAATACAGTGGTATAAAGTAATAGAAAAAGCCGAGATGGTAATACGTTGCGTGGAATGGGCTATTGCTTAATACCTCTTTTACGGTTTCAAAATCAAAGCCTTGAGAAGTCCAACCTGAAAGGTATGCATAAAACATCGACCAAATAAGAAATGGAACTAAAACTTTGCCCAAACGCCTTTTGATATAATACTTACCGTCAAATGGTCGAGTGTCACTGAGCATTAGCGCTCCGGTGATCAAAATAAAAACTGGCACTGCCCAGCGGGTTACGCTATTCACGCCTACCGCTGTCAGCCATTGGTCAAATGGAATCACTCCTAACTCATTTCGATACGGTGCCAAGACGTGAATGGCGATCACTGCTACCGCTGCGAAGCAGCGCAATAAATCAAAAAACAGAACCCTTTCTCTCATACCTTTCCCTACTTTGAGTCGCTTATCGTTTATAGCATAGGGTAAATCTCAACCAGTGAAATAGTTAACAATCTGTTTTTGCTTATTTTTAACTCAACAATGACCTACAACGGGGATTTCATCACCACTCTAATCACTTAACGAGAACCAAAAACCAAGCATCAGTATTCACTCTCGATGCCAAACCGAAACAATCTGATTACAGCAAACGGCGCATAAGAAACAAAAATGGCTCCGATTTGGAGCCATTTATACCATCTACAGATAGCGATACTGGGGGTAGTTACGCAGTAGCAACATTAGCTTTTGGCAACTTAATTGAAATCAGCGTCGTCAGTGCCAAGAAAGCAAAAGAAACCCATAAGCACGCTGCAAGACCAGCCTCTTGGTAGATCCAACCCGATAATACCGTGCCAATCAAACGTCCCATCGCATTGGCCATGTAGTAAAAACCGACATCCAACGAGACGCCATCGCCTTTAGCGTAGCTCACTATCAAGTACGAGTGCAGCGAAGAGTTAATGGCAAACACAGCGCCAAAAATCATCAAACCTACCACAATCACCAGTTCAGGCTGCCAACCGATTTGCACACCATAAGCAATACCAGCCGTAATTAACGCTAGGATTCCTGCCCACACCAATGCTGCACTACCATCAGGCACACGACCTTGCGCTTTGCCAGTAATACGCGGCGCAAAGCCTTGCACAAACCCATAAGCAATGACCCACGCTGCGAGAAAGCTACCAACCCACAAGTGATCCCAGCCAAACACGCTACCAAGATAAATAGGCAGAGCAACGACAAACCACACATCACGAGCACCAAACAAGAACATGCGTGCTGCGGATAAAATGTTTATCGATTCAGACTTGGAGAATATTTGGCGAAACTTAGGTTTACTCTTTGCTTTACCCATGTCCGCTTCTAGCCAGATCATGCTGCAAACAAACACTAATGTAAGTACACCCGCCATAATAAACATCGAGTTTTGAAAACCCACCCAAGACAGCAGCAAGCCACCAACAAAAAAGCCCGCTCCTTTGAGTGCATTCTTCGAGCCAGTCAAAATCGCTACCCATTTGTAGAGCGCACCTTGCTGTTCGTCTGGTACTAGCGTTTTAATCGCGCTCTTAGCACTCATTTTGTTCAGATCTTTGGCAATCCCCGACAGAGCTTGCGCTGCCATCACCCAAGGAATGGTCAGCCATGCATTTGGTACTGCGAGCATCAACAACGCAAACACTTGCATCGCTAAACCAATGTTCATGGTTTTATTTAGGCCTAACCTTGCGCCCAACCAACCACCAACCAGGTTTGTCACCACACCAAAAAATTCATAGAAAAGAAACAGTGAGGCAATAGCTAACGTGGAATAACCTAAGTCATGAAAATAGAGCACCACCAGCATACGCAGTGCGCCATCGGTCACCGTAAAGTTCCAATAGTTAAACGTCACTAACATGTACTGACGAATACTTTTGCTTAATTGAGAAATCATATTGACCTCATATGTACAGCGATAGAAGCATTTAGATCATCATGTTCTAAATACTTCCTAACCTGTACAGCAACATTGACCAATACAATGTTGCTGTGATTTTCAAAAAATGCCCCAACATCAATAAAAAGCAAAATACACCTTAAAAACAATGTATTAGTTAATATTAATGGCTTTTTTTGTAAACAGTCGTATCCTGAAGAAGCTCGAATTTAGCTTTTGGATCATAATGAACCAAAAGCTATTTAAGCTGATCAAGCGTCTTGAGCCACGCGTTCGATGTACTCAACTTGCACAGGTTTTGTAAATGCACCAGGGCGCAATGCCTGTACTTCTCGCACGATATCTTCTAACTGCCATTCCTTTTCTAGGAGTAGGTGAGCAGCGAACAAACCTGTGCGCCCCGAACCACCCATGCAATGCATCGCAACTTTGCCACCTTGAGCAAGAATCGCGTGCAGTTCCGGACTGGCTTGTTGCCACTTCGTCGCAAATTCTTCATCTGGTGCGCAGTCGTCTTCAATCTCGATCTGGAACCATTTCATACCCAGTTGCTGAGTGGCTTCACCCAATGCAGAGACATTCTTCGCAGCTAATTCACTATCATCTAATGCAGTAACGACCGCTTGAACACCCTGCTCTTTCAACTGTTCTAACGACGCATGCAAATCGACACCTTTCGTTCCTGGGCACGGTGTTAAGATTAAAGCACCGGAGTCCAAATCTAATTGCCATGTAGGATGAGACATTGTGACCCCCTTTTTAAGCCAAACCAACGTTACGAACCAGCTCTGCTGTGCGCGTTGCATAACCCATTTCGTTATCGTACCAAGCGTAAATCTTAACCATACG
The DNA here is from genome assembly GCF_000742455.1 of Vibrio sp. OY15. Classification (NCBI taxonomy): domain Bacteria; kingdom Pseudomonadati; phylum Pseudomonadota; class Gammaproteobacteria; order Vibrionales; family Vibrionaceae; genus Vibrio; species Vibrio sp. OY15. The sequence continues at coordinate 30,429 of NZ_JPIL01000023.1, forward strand.
AGAACCCACAACCATGGTTGATTGCGCATCAACGATGGTTGAACGTTGGTCGCCTTTATAATCGATAGAAACTAAAGGACGCTCTTCGAAGCCAAGGATGCCTTTCAAATCACCTTCAGATGCTTCTTTTAACAGTGCATTCACTTCTTCTGCTGTGGTATCACGCTTCACATCAAAAATGATGTCTGTTAACGATGCGTTTGCTAGAGGTACGCGAACCGCATGACCATTAATTTTGTCTTTTAATTCTGGGAAAATTTCGACAATCGCCTTCGCGCTACCCGTCGTGGTCGGGATAAGGCTCATGCCGCATGCTCTTGCACGGCGTAGATCTTTGTGTGGCGCATCTAAAATAGTTTGCGTATTCGTCAGGTCGTGAATGGTCGTAAAAGAAGATTGTTCGATACCCAATTTCTCATGAATGACTTTAACCACAGGTGCGATACAGTTAGTCGTACACGAAGCTGCTGTCACGATACGATGTTTTTCAGGGTCGAAAATATGGTCGTTCACGCCCACCACAATGTTCGCGATACCTTCTTCTTTCACAGGTGCGCTTACCACGACACGTTTCACGCCTTGCTCTAGGTATTTGTTTAGGAATGATGTTTTGCGATGTACGCCTGTCGCTTCAATCACAACATCACAATCAGACCAGTTCACCGCATCGATATCGCGTTGTTGAGTCGTGGCGACACGCTTGCCGTTGATGACGAGCTCACTGCCTTCGACCTGAACTCCATGATGCCAACGACCTTGCACTGAATCGAATTCTAATAAGTGACCAAGCGTAGCTGCGTCACCTGCGACATCGTTGATTAACACAAACTCCAATTCTGGCCAATCAAATGCCGCTCGCAGCGCTAAGCGACCAATTCGGCCAAAGCCATTAATTCCTACTTTAATTGTCATAGTTTTACCCTCTAATCTTCTACCTTGAATCTCTATTCGCTGTTAACAGCAAGCCTCACGACTTTTATCGTGTAAGCGAGTGATGTCGTCTTGGTATTCCTGCTTCAAACAGTTTGATGCCACTAAGTCTTCAATTAACTTTCGCATCCAACCTGGTAATTGCTGTGATAACTCGTAATACACCCATTGCCCTTGGCGTTTATCCACCAAGATGCCACTGGATCGTAACTGAGCAAGATGACGAGAAACTTTCGGCTGGCTCTCTTGTAGAGCAAACGCCAAATCGCCAACGCAAGTTTCACCTTCACGGGCCACGAGCATTAAACAACGTACGCGTGTTTCATCGGATAACAGCTTAAAAAACTGATGTGGAAGCATAATGAACATACCTATATATGGATATGCGTATATGTTTATTTAATTAAGATATATCGTCAAGAGGAAACCGTCCATCGTCATAAAAGTTTCACATCTAACGAACAGCTTGATTGTAAAGAGAGAGATTCAAAGAGATAAAAGATAAGACAAGAAATTATGCAGTCGCGATGCTTTGACTCCAGCGAGCCGCTTCACCTAAGGAGAGCTTCACTTCCTCTAAAGGCAACCCCAATTGCATCGTGATTTTTTCAACCCCTGACCAATCGGCACGCTCGTAGCACTCTTCGAGGGAAATAAGTGCACCATAAACCCCTTTGCGATGTAATAGCGCTTGTTGTACTGAATGACTAAGCGGTAACTGCCTAACTAAAGATTCCACCGAAAGATCCAGCAGCGCATCTAGAATCGACAGCAAACCAACCATGAAACCTTGCTCGTTGAGGTGAGAGAATGGCTGATAGCGCGACATCAATTGGCAAAATTGAGCTCGTTGCAATGAAAGGTGATACAGCTCTCGAGGCTTGTTACTGGAGATATACGATGCCACAACCAAAGAGACAAACTGCTTAAGGTTATCCTGGCCAAGATAAATCAATGCCTGACGAAAAGAGCTGATTTCGACAGCCAAATTCGGCGCTTGCGTATTTACAAAACGCAATAATTTATACGAAAGCGCGACATCTTGCGTAATGATGGACTCGATACGAGTAAAGTCAGGCTCAGGAGCACAAACTTCACGAAACAGTTGCAATGCCAACACTTGCTCAGGACTGACGTATTTAGTCTGCGAGACGAGTGGCTTGCTAAAAAAATAACCTTGGAAAAATTTAAAGCCAGCCGCTTTCGCTTGCTCAAACTCTTCTGCGGTTTCAACACGTTCTGCTAAAAAGTGGTATTTGACGCGTTTGGCAAGGTGTGTTTTGACCAGTTCACAGGCCTTTTCAAGCCCCATCGCCATAATGTCGAGCTTCACAATATGCACATATGGCAAAAAACGACGCCATTCTGGTGTTAGGGTGAAGTCATCCAAAGCGATCAAGTAACCTTCTCGATAAAACTCACGAATCGCATCAAGAAGCTCATCCGTAGGTTGGCACGTTTCCAACACTTCGATGACAATTTTGTTTTTCGGCAAACTGCGCGGCAAACGTCGCACCAAGCTTTGATGAGGAAAGTTAATAAAGCATCTTGAAGAGGCAATCACTGGGTTAGTACCCAATGATAGGAAGTTTTCGACGATCAGTCGGTATGTCGCTCGATTTGAATCAATATGTGAAGGGTATGCGTTACTCTCCCCGTCTCGAAACAACAATTCATAACCCAGCGTCTGTCTTTTTCGGTTAAAGATCGGCTGGCGAGCGACATACGTTGTATTCATGCTAAAGAAGGACCTATAAATGGCTTATGACTTTGCAGCTGCTAATAATGCACCACAACCCATGAACATTGAACCGAATACTTTGTTTATTTTTCCCATGATTTTATCGGAGCGAATAAAGCGTCCCATTTGTGCTGCCAAGCTCGTGTAACCCAACATTACACACGCATCAATCACGACCGTAGTGACGCCAAGCACCAACAGTTGCGTGATTTGGTCTTTTGCCGGGTCAATAAACTGCGGGAACAACGCCACCAGAAAAACAATCGATTTAGGGTTGGTGAGGTTAATCAACACTGCCTTGTACAACAGCGCCGTGCCTGACATCTCGTTGTGGTTTTCAGCTGCGACTAAGCTTGATGTATCGCGCCATTTCTGAATCCCCAACCAAACCAGATAAGCGGCACCAACCCATTTAATGACAGAAAATGCGGTTGCTGACTGCGCGACAAGCGCACCAATACCCGCCCCCACCAGCGCGATGTGGATAACTAAACCAATTTGTAAGCCAATAATGGCACCCAGTGATTTACGGGTACCGTAACTCAAACCATTACTGATTGAGTTCACCGTGCCAGAGCCCGGAGCCAAACTAAAAACGATTGCTGTTACTACATAAGCTAACCAGACATGGGTATCCATTGCATTTCCTCACTAATTCTTCGATGATACATCGCGTAAACAACGTATCTTCAGGTAATCAACTAATGGCGACTAACCATTCACCTTTGACTTATACTCAAGAGACATTATTTGAGCAAGCAATTGGTGGTCCGATCGCAGCACTTTGGCAAACTCGCCAAGAGGGCTTTGTTAAAGGGACTGAGAAAAAGAACATTTACTGGTGCAAGCTAACCAACCCAGAGCATAAAAAAGCCGTGCTCATCGTAAATGGACGCATTGAGTCTTCCTGGAAATACCAAGAGCTGTTTTACGATCTCTACCGCCAAGGTTTCGATGTCTATTCCTTTGACCACCGCGGTCAAGGTTTATCAGATCGTTTATTATCTGACTCAGATATGGGTCACGTCTATGACTTTACTGATTATATTGATGATATGGACATCGTCGTAAAAAAACACGACCTTAGCGAATATCAACAATGCTTCATCATCGCGCACTCTATGGGCGGCGCGATCGCCACACGTTACCTGCAAACTCACCCAGAACACCCTTTTACTGGTTTGATTCTAAGTGCGCCCATGTTTGGCATTAACCTGCCATGGTACCTATCACCAATAGCGATTCCGGTCACACAAATTATGTCAGCGGTATCGACTTTGCCACGCTATGCACCAGGACATCAGGCCTACTTCCCTAAGCCCTTTGAAGATAACCCACTTAGCCAAAGTTACGGCCGCTACCAATGGTTCCGAAACCTATATACGGAAAAACCGGAACTGCAAGTCGGTGGGCCAAGCACTCGCTGGGTTTGGCAAGGGCTCATGGCCGCTAAGCAGTGCTTTTTATTAACTCGCCAAGTCAAAATACCAGTCATCCTAATCCAAGCCGGAAACGATCGGATTGTTAGCAATCTCGCGCAAAAGCGTTTTATTGATAAATTGCGGAAAACCAACCCGCACGCGGAGCTGCTTTCTATCGAAGGCGCACAGCATGAAATCTTGTTCGAGACCGACAAGTATCGTAATCAAGCTCTCGATGCGATTTTCCGCTTTATGAATGACCCTAAATCGCCATCAAACGAACAAGCACAATAAGAACTCTAGGCGACCATTTCACGACTAAGATTAAAGAGGAAATGTCTACACATCGATTTACCCTCTTTTTCATCCTCATTTTGGCGTACACTGCTTGAACTTGGCTACTTTGACACAGTGTTTAACCGCATAGTGCTACGGGCCCAAGTTCCCCCGCATTCGGAGCAGTACGATCTAGTCAGTCTGCTGTACTCCGTTTGCAATTCACCTGTTCCACACTATCCAAACCGTTTACGAGGACTTCATGAGCACATCGCTACCTTGCAAAGAGATCACCAAAATCGTTGCCTCTGATCTGGATGGCACGTTACTCGCACCTAACCATCAGCTCAGTGCTTACTCAAAAGAGACGCTAAAAGCGCTGCATGAAAAGGGTTATACCTTTGTCTTTGCAACCGGCCGTCACCACGTAGACGTTGCGAGCATCCGTCGCCAAGTTGGCATTCCAGCTTATATGATCACGTCGAATGGTGCCCGAGTGCATGACCAGGAAGATCAGCTAATGTACAGCGAGAATGTCCCTGCGGAACTGGTACAAGGCGTGATCGACACGATCAAACATGATCAAGAAATACTTATTCACATGTATCAAAATGATAGCTGGTTGATGAACAAGGATGATGAAACGTTACGTGACTTCCACGATGAATTCACTTACGTCTTATTTGATGAAGACCACGCCCCAACTGACGGTATTGCGAAAGTTTTCTTCACGCATCCAGGAGAAGACCACGAACGTTTGGTCGTATTTGAAAACAAACTACGTGAGCAGTTTGGTGATAAGCTGAACATCGCATTTTCAACGCCTTGGTGTTTGGAAGTAATGAGCGCTGGCGTGTCTAAAGGTCATGCTCTTGAAGCGGTAGCGAAAAAACTCGACCTCACGTTAGAAAACTGCGTAGCATTTGGTGATGGCATGAATGACGTAGAAATGCTGTCGATGGCAGGTAAAGGGCTAGTTATGGGTACATCACACGAAAAAGTGATGAAAGCTCTACCAAATAATGAAGTAATTGGCAGCAATGCAGAAGATGCGGTTGCACACTACCTACAAGAACACTTGCTGTAAGCTTCAATACTCCAAATAATGAAGGGCTGCACATTCGCAGCCCTTCTCTTTTATCGCTGACTTGGCAGCTTCTCTTTGCCAAGAATCGCGTCCCATTCTTCTTCTGTCACGGGCATAATCGACAAGCGATTTCCACGTTTCACCAACGGCATGTTCTCAAGTTCTGGCATCGCTTTCATCACCGACAACGGAATCACTCGCGCCGTTTTACGTACAAACTCGACATCCACCATAATCCAACGCGGGTTGTCTGGGTCTGACTTTGGATCGTAATAATCGCTTTCGGGATCGAATTGGAAATGATCGGGATAGGCTTCTCTCACAACTTTAGCAATACCTGCCACGCCAACATGTTTACAAGAAGAGTGGTAAATCAGGACTAAATCGCCCACCTTCACTTGGTCACGCATCATATTGCGCGCCTGATAATTACGAACTCCCTCCCAACATGAAACCTTTTGGGTTCGAAGCGTGTCAATAGAAAAGGTATCTGGTTCAGTTTTAAATAACCAATATGCCATAATGCCATCCGATGCCGATTGAGTAACAATAATGAGGAAGATATAACATGAAGGCTTTGAAAAACCCAGTGGCGCTTGCCACCCTGCTGGTTCTGCAAGCATGTAGTTCACAGCCGCCACAATCTGGTGCTGCTGACCCAACCTCTCCACCAGCAACCTTAGATAAGCCTGAAACCATTCAACCTCAAACTTTTATGCTGCGCGGAAAAGTGATCGTCGGTCACGAGAGCCAATACATCATGCCTTGTGGCAGCGACAAGCAATATTGGTTGCAACTATCACCACAGCAAATGCAACGAGCAATTCAGTTAAATAACGAGCCTTACCAGACTATGTATGGCGAGGTTATCGGCCACCTCAACCCACCGGGCATCGATGGGTTTTCTGCTGATTTCGATGCTAACTTTGTCGTGGAACAAGTGAACTTCCTCACAACGGAAAACCCAAACCGTTGTCAGCAACCAAACAAACCAACTCGCGTGTTTGGTAATGAGCCTTCTTGGTCGGCAAGCTTTGAGGCTAATGGACTAACATTCCAGCAAATCGGCAAACAAACCACAAAATTAGCGATTAACAGCAGTCAGCTTCAACCTCGCCAGCGCACTTATCAACTGCAAGGTGGTGAGCTTCGCTTAACAGAAAACCTCTGCTCAGACACAATGAGCGATTCTTTGTATGGCTGGAAAGCAACACTAAAACATGATGGCGAGACGTATCAAGGTTGTGGTATGACTGCAAACGTCGATGCAACGCTTGGCTGGGCTAATACCTATGTCGCGACCTCAACCCAATCACAAGGCTTTGAAGTACAAATGACCTTAAACCCAGACCACAGCGCCACAACAAAATACCGTTACGCCAATGGACAAGCACCATTAATCGAGCGTGGTTACTGGCAACAGTTAAGTCCGTCTCAGGTTCAAGTTGTCATGACGCATCATCAACAGCAAAGGCTAATGTCAGAGCGACTGTTTACTCGAGAAGGCAATCAGCTCAAAGCGACCAAAGAAAAAGTCGGTAACTTGGTATACCCAATCGCCGATGGTGGTTTAGTCCTTTATCCTGCCACCGTTCGTGATGAAGGCATCATGCAACCAGCCGAAAAACGCACCAACAACCCCATCGGTAGTGCTGACGTCCCTTCTAGTGCAGAGTTTGATTCAAAAGTAGATGCCGCGGTGCGCAACTACTTCTTTATCCATCAAACCACCCCCAACAATAACCAATACCGTTGGCTAACTTACGACCTCAACAGCGATGGTAACGAAGAGCTATTGGTACAGTTGGATTGGTGTGGTTCCGGTGGCTGTACATTGCTGATATTTGAACATCACGAAAAGGAATGGCGATTTAATAGCCGCATTACACTAGTGCAAAGCCCGATTATGCTCGGCCAACAAACCTCTCATGGTTGGCGAGATCTGATTTTTAATGTCAGCGGTGGCGGAGCTAAAGCGGCTCAACACGTGATGCAATACACTGGGGTTAGCTACCCACTCAACCCAAGCATGGCGCCAACGGCAACGCCGAACCAAGTCAGTGGTGTGCGTCTGTTCTCTGATGGGATAAGCCCGGTGCGCGAAGGAGTTCGTCTGTAATGTCACAACCGTGTCCAACCTGCGGTTTTCAATTCAATTGTATGTGCTCGCTAATGCCGAAACTTAACAGTGAGCACAACATCCTGCTGTTAATGCATCCGAATGAACTGAAGCGTGATACTAATACCGGCCAGCTACTAGAGCAGTGCCAACTCAACATTGAGCGAGTAATCTGGGATCGCAAACAGCCACCAGCAGAATTGCTCACTCTATTAGCTGATCCGTCGCGGTATCCGGTGTTGCTCTTCCCCTGTGAAGAAAGTATCACACTCGAACATGTGGTACTCCAAAGCCAGCAACAAACCAAAACTCCGCTGTTTATTATTTTAGATGCCACCTGGCAAGAGGCGCGCAAGATGATCAATAAGAGCCGTTGGTTAGAAGGTATCCCTACTATGGGATTGTCTGCGTCGGCGGACTCACAATATCAGCTGCGACGCAACCAACAACAAGGTAATTTGTGTACGTTTGAAGTCGCTGCACATTTGCTCGGGCAACTTGGAGAACAAAACAACCAACAACAAATGCAGCGTTTTTTTGCCCATTACCTCGCTCTGTTCCAAGCTGAAAAGAGTGGACACGCTCTTAAGCGTTAACCATTAAGCTCAGTAGAAGAACCAAACAAAAAACGCAGCCTACGCTGCGTTTTTTACGACAAGAAGTTTCACGTGAAACATCATTAAAACAGTCGAGTCGGCTCGCCAAGATAGTAACCCTGCAAATAATCCACCCCCATGTCTTGTGCAATGGTACACACCTCCTGATTGTGGACGAACTCCGCCACCGTCTCCGCGTTAAACACCTGGCACAAACGCACCAACTGGGAAGCGATCTTGCGCTGTTTTAAGTCTTTATCAATATCACGAATCAAGCTGCCATCGAGCTTTATGACTTCTGGCTCCAACTTTAGGATTTCATCGATATTCGAATAACCGGACCCAAAGTCATCAACAATGATACGCGCCCCTAAGCTTCTAAAATGACTGCACACTTCTATCATTCGGCCGTAGTCTTTGATCTGCTCAGATTCCAGCACTTCTAAACCAATTCGCCTTGGGTCATTTAGCTGGCTAATTTCATGCTCTAAAAGCATTAAAGTTTTATCACTGAGCAAATCTTGCGGCGATAAGTTTATAGAAAAGTCACCTTGCTTATCTCGCATATAATGCAACGTAGAATGAATCATGTGCCGACTTAGTCGAGTGTAAAGATGTGTATCAGAGATAATTGGCAGAAAACGCCCTGGCGCAATCACCGTTCCATCGGCTTCCAGAATACGAACCAAACATTCTTGGCTTGCCAATTTGTGGCTACCCGCATGCACAATAGGTTGGCTATAAGTGATGATATTCTGTTTGAGAATGGCTCTACTGACGCAACTTAGCCATCCAAGTTGCTCTTTACGCACATCCTCACTGACTTCAATATCTTTCGCATTACAGATATGGGTATTACTGCGTACACCGGAGCGCCTCGCTTCGATGCCTTTGAGTAAGAGCTCATCTATTGAAGCGGATGGAAAATCTCGACGACTCACTAAGCCGCCGCATAGCGAGATAGAAAGATAATCTATTTCACGTAGGCCAATTGGCTCAAAATTAGTTTGTTCTACCGCGTCAGCAAAACGCGTAAAGTGCTGTTTGATGGTCTCGCTGCTTTGATCAGCTTTAAATATGAACGCCCATTCACCAACCCCAATACTATAAAGCTGCAAAGCCGTTGGCATGCCGAAACGCTTTCGTAGTCGATTCGTAAAGTGCATTGAGAGATCTTTGAGTAATTGATCTCCCACTCGGTAGCCGTATTTTTCGTTGATATGACTAAAGTTAAGTAGCTTTAGAGTCAACAAATGCTCATCCAAATCGATGTTACTCAGCCGCTCTTGCAATGCGACCCGGTTTTGTAATCCCGTGCGACTGTCGCGTCGATAGCTTTCTTGTAACTTGCGCGTTTGGCGATCGAGTTGATATCCCATATGCGCGTTCATATGGTTGAGATCGCCGATCGCATTTCGAATCAAGCTAAACAGCGGTGAAATAGAGGAGCTAACGGGCGACTTAGGCAAGTTCAATGTTTGCACTTCGTCTCCCTCTCGCATCGCTAAATACGTCAGGCTGTGATGAAGAATTTCGGGCTGACCAATACCACCATGCAGCTCCCCCATACAGTAACTACCAAACGTCGTCGCAATATCTTTGAATGCTTGGACTTCGTCGCTGCTGTCAATAAAGTCTAACCGTGACGCGCAGTTAAAAATCATCACGACTTCAGGTTGGTGCATGGCTAACTCAACCACACCATGCCGCACTTGCTCGAGCGTTAACGAGGGATGGTTATAGCAAAATTGCACTTCGTCACCAAGACACCAGGGCCTGTCGAAGCTCATACTGCCATCAGCGTGTAGCTCCGTTACCGTACAAACTTCCTTTCGCCCTAAGCTTTCTCGATATAAAGGAAAGCTGAGCAGTTGACTCAGCGTCACGTCATGGCCATCCGCCAAGTAACGCTTGTATACGTCCAGCGCTTTCTTCTCACCTAAACAATACAAGCGCGTTCCTTTTGCATGAGTGACTTTGTGTGGCATGCCAATCGGGTTCCATTCCGAATACGCATCAGTCCATAGCTTCAAAGTATCACTGTGCAAAGCTACGGCAACCACGGCATTATCGTAAACTCGGTTTTGATATAGCACCCAGCAGCCATCGTCAATACTCTGCGCCAACCCTCCAGAAATCACTACTTCTTCACTGGCGAAGGTTTGAAACAAGGGATAGTCACGTCGTTCAATTTGCACAGCAAAGCTGAGGATCACCTGTGAATTATGCTGCATTAGAAGAGAGCGCTTGAGCTCCCCGCCATCAATGTCAGGGGAGTAAGAGTATGTTTGTACCGCAGAAGTCAGCGTGGTTTGCTCAAATTCAATCACACTCACTAGGCAACCAGAGGTAAATATCTCCCCTTCCAGAATCACATTACGCGTACTATGCCCCATAACATGAGCATTCGGCAGCGACGACAAAACGGCGTCTGCAAGTGTGGTCGTAATTTCGCGCGATTGCGTCGACAATATTTGTACTAAATATTGTTTATCTGAGGAAGTCGGAAAAGTGACTAAAAAGTCATTCAGTTGACTGACATCGTGAACCAGTTTTGAAAAAGCTCGCATGGACCTACCACTGCCGTAACACTATCTTCACCACGACGTGTGGCGTTACTATTTTTATTTAATAGAGAATAATTTACGTGGCTTTGCGCTGCTTTTCTAGACACAAAATGAGATTAGAATGGATTAATGCGAAAGCAATTAAAAAAGTGTGAGTAACGGCTGCAAACTATTGATTTCAATATCAGGTAAAGTACGTGTTTTTGAATGGTTAATGACATTTTTATTCATATCATTAAACCAACAGGCTGCAAAACCAGCCAACTTTGCACCATGCACATCCGTGGTTAGATGATCACCGACATGCAGAATATTCTCCGCAGGGATATCCAAGAATCGCTTCGCTTTAGTAAACATATCGGTTGCGGGTTTCGCCAATCCATCTGGTCCTGCTTTAAGTACCTGTTGGAAATAAGGCGTAAGACCGATGCGGTCTAAATCCACATTACCGTTGGTGATTGCCACCAACGGGATGTGCTGCGTGAGTTCCTCCAGTACATCGAGGCTTTGCTGCGGCACTTCAAAACAGTTACGCCAGTCTAACGCAACGTCTACTGCGGCTTTCGCGGCGGCATGTGCTGCGTCTTCGTCGTAGCCTACTTGGGAGAAAGCTTGCTGAAGTTGCACTAAACGCCATAAAGTGACATCGCTCTTCAGCTCGGGTTGTTGTTGCACAACTCGCTGTTTGAGAGCAAACCAATCCGCTTTGTTCATATGAGCAACCGCTGGATGATGGTGCTTGAGCCAAGATAGCAACTCACGCTCCATGCGAACGATCACAGGATAGTTGTCATAGAGGGTATCATCTAGGTCAAAGGTCATTGCCTTAATAGGCTCGATACGGCGATAAAATTTCATACTTCGGCTCACTCCCCGTTTCTTTTGCGTGCGCGTGGGTGGGCTTGGTCGTAGGCTTGCGCCAAATGTTGGAAATCCAAGTGCGTGTAGATTTGGGTCGTCGAAATGTTCTCGTGCCCTAAAAGCTCCTGCACCGCACGTAAGTTATTGCTTGATTCGAGCATATGTGTCGCAAATGAGTGACGCAATTTATGCGGACTAATATGGCTTGCGACAGACTGTTTCTGCCCCCATTCAGCCATGCGCTTTTGCACGCTACGATGCGAAATACGCGTTCCGAGCTTAGATACAAACAAGGCGGGCTCACCTGGAGCGGCTAAATCACCACGAACGCGTAACCACTTCCCGACCCACTCGGTTGCCATCCCAGAGAACGGTACTTTACGTTCTTTATCGCCTTTACCAATAACACGAAGCTCACCACTACGCAGTTGTACATCACGTACATCCACACCCACCAACTCAGCCAAACGTAAGCCGGCGCCGTACATCAGCTCCATCATGGCGCGATCGCGCACAGCCAACGGGTCGTCCTCGTTGACTTCAAGTAATTGGCTCACTTCGTCAACATCGAGGTTTTTGGGCAACGGGCGTTTTTTGCGAGGTGCTGAAACCCCTTTGGCTGGGTTAGCCGACATCTCGCCACGCAGAATAAGGAAATCGAAAAAGCTACGCAGCGATGAGAGGCGCGTTGCCAAACTGCTGGCTTTCATGCCTTCTCGCATGCCCTTACCTGCTAATTGGCGCACCCAACCAGCATCCACTTGAGACCAATCTTTGAGCCCCATTTCAGCTAGGTGCTGCGCCATTGTTTCTAGCTGCTGTTTGTAATTGCGCTGAGTATGTAGGCTAAGCCCCTTTTCGCTTCGTAAGAATTCATAGAAGCGCTCAAGAGGCTTTTGCAGATTATTTGGCAGAGGAGTGTTGGGAGTTGTCGTCATCGTAACTTTGCCATACCAGTGTTTGAGCGAGATGTGCCACTACTAATGATAGGTGACGCAAAAACAAGGTATCCATATCTGGCTGAAAATGGCCGCCATCTTCACTAGAAAAAGCAAGCACGCCCAGTGTTTGCTGTTTCACGAGCGGTAGTACCACATAGGACCCCATTTCCGGCACTTCCATGTTGCCAAACAAAGCTTCACGATCCACTTTGCGAAGACGTCCTAAGTACGCATCTTTGCCATTTAAGTGAGTGGTCGCAAAGCGTTGATAACTTTCCTTACTCAATTGAATCGATGCGTCGCATTGACTAAACAATCGAACAAACGCACGTAAGCCCAATGCTTTGGCTTTCTCTTCGATAGAGTGAATGACTTGTTTAAAGTCACCACACTTTAGAATCTGCCCCTGCAAATCCATAAATTCGTAAAAGGTGCGATCATTGTTCGCCGCAAGCGACATTAGTGTAGTGATCTCTTCCTCTAACTCTTCAATGCGCTGACGTTGGCGATTCATTTGGATGTGTACCAAAGATACCGCGCCTAAGTCTGAGTGTGGGAAAGATAAACGATCCACAAGCTCTGGACGCTGCACAAAAAAATCGGGATGATCTTTGAGGTACTCGGCCACCACTTCAGCCGTTAAGGCATCTGCTTCTACTTGAGACAAACCGTTTCCTTTTTCTTCTACTAGCAAGACAATTGACCATCAAATACATGCGTTGTAGGTCCGGTCATAAACAACGGCTTACCCGGACCTTGCCACGCAATTCGCAGTTCACCACCTGGTAGAGAAACCTTAACGTTTTCATCCAACAAGCCCTGCAGAATCCCAACCGCTACCGCCGCGCAAGCGCCGCTACCACAAGCTTGTGTTTCACCTGCGCCTCGCTCGTAAACTCGAAGACGAATATGGTCACGACTCACCACCTGCATAAAGCCAGCGTTGACGCGCTCTGGGAAACGCTCGTGCGACTCAAGCAGCGGGCCTAATGTATCGACATCAGCAGTATCCACGTCATCGACCACCGTCACCACATGCGGGTTACCCATGCTTACCGCGCCACAGAACAGCGTTTTTTCACCAGCGCGCATGATGTAAGTTTTCTCTTTTTGCTTCGCTTTGAAAGGAATTTTGTTCGGTTCAAACTCTGGCACGCCCATGTTGACCGTCACTTCCCCATCATCTTCGATGTTGAGAATCATCTTTCCTTTCTTGGTGCTTACGCTGATGCTGTATTTATTGGTCAGCCCCTTCAAGCGAACAAAGCGGGCAAAACAGCGTGCACCGTTACCACACTGTTCAACTTCACTACCATCGGCATTAAAAATCCGATAATGGAAGTCGGTTTCAGGGTCGTAAGGGGCCTCTACCACAAGCAATTGGTCAAAACCAACGCCAGTATGACGATCCGCCAAGCGGCGGATCAGGTCTTGCGAGAAAAACACGTTCTGGGTAATACAGTCGACGACCATGAAGTCGTTGCCCAAACCGTGCATTTTGGAAAAGTGGAAATGCATTTGTTGTGTGTTACTCCGGTAGAATCTGTTCCAGCTGCCACAAACTGGTCAGCTCCTCACGCTGGCGAACTAAGTGGCTTTGTTTACCGTCCACCATCACTTCTGCCGCTCGGGTACGAGTATTGTAGTTCGAAGACATCACAAAACCATAGGCACCTGCTGAACGAACCGCGAGTAGATCACCTTCTTGCAAAACGAGTGCGCGATCTTTACCCAAGAAGTCGCCGGTTTCACAAATAGGACCAACCAAGTCGTAAGTCTGAGCTTCACCCTTTCGCGGTGAAACTGGCACAATATCTTGCCATGCTTGGTATAGCGCAGGACGCATCAAGTCGTTCATTGCAGCGTCGATAATCGCAAAGTTTTTATGCTCAGTATGTTTTAAAAACTCAACACGCGTTAGCAAGATACCTGCGTTCGCAGCAATTGCACGGCCTGGCTCAAAGATCAGCTCCAAGTCTTGGTGATTTTCAAGACGGCCTAGTAACGCTTTGGCGTAATCAGAAGGCTGAGGTGGTAATTCATCACGATAGACCACACCCAAACCGCCACCGACATCAAGATGGCGAATGTTAATGCCTTGCGCTTTTAAATCATCAATCAGAGCTAATAAACGGTCTGTCGCGTCGATAAATGGGTCTATATTGGTCAGCTGAGAACCAATGTGGCAGTCGATACCTTGCACATTCAAGTTAGGCAGGCTTTGCGCGAATTTATAAACATCTGGCGCACGATCAAACGCAATGCCGAATTTATTGTCGCGAAGACCAGTCGAAATGTAAGGGTGTGTTTTCGCGTCGACATCTGGATTGATACGAAGAGAAATTGGCGCAATCACACCAAGCTCACCCGCAACCTTGTTCAAACGTTCTAGCTCTGGCTCAGATTCAACGTTGAAACATTTGATACCTAGCTCAAGAGCGCGCTTCATCTCTGCCGATGTTTTACCAACACCAGAGAAAACGACTTTTTTCGGATCACCGCCTGCGGCAATCACACGCTCAAGTTCACCACCCGACACGATGTCAAAACCCGATCCCAAACGCGCTAGCGTGTTCAATACGCCTAAGTTTGAGTTGGCTTTCACCGCGTAGCAAACCAGGTGAGGATGCTGACCCACAGCACTATCAAACGCCTTCCAATGGCGCTCTAGCGTGGCTCGAGAATATACGTAAAGAGGAGTGCCATATTGCTCTGCAAGAGCTTGAAGTGGGACGTCTTCGGCCCAAAGCTGGCCATCATCCTGATAGTTGAAGTAATCCAAAATTCGCTTCCCTTATTTTATTCGACTGCTGAACCCTAATTTCACCCTAAGGTGCGGTTATTTATTGTGATTGCTCATTCTGTTGAGTGTCATCTGGAATGTATAGTGAGCCAGACTGACCACACCCCGCTAAGGTCGCGGCAACCATCACAAACAACACAGTAACTAATTTTTTCATTTCGCATATCGTGATTATTGAATCAATGCCCCCTATAATCGCACCACACTCAGGAAAAGCAATAGGATAGACGGATGAACGATACTGAATTTCATCAACTGGTGGATGCGCAGATGCAAATCATCGAAGAATCCATCGATGATTCAGGCGCAGACATTGATTACGAAGTCACTGGCAACGTAATGACATTGGAATTTGAAGACCGCAGCCAAATCATCATTAATCGCCAAGAGCCGATGCATGAGATCTGGCTAGCGTCCAAATCTGGTGGTTTCCACTTCAAACTTATTGAAGGTAAATGGACCTGCTCAAAAACGGGTATGGAGCTATTTGAAATGGTGAAGCAAGAATGTGAAAAGCACGCGGGCGAAGCCATTGATTGGGCATAATTCTGGTCAATCGTCACCAAAACAAAAAGAGCACCGAAGTGCTCTTTTTGTTTATTGATACGGGTTTAATTACGCGTTCACAGTTTTGGTCGGGCGACTCGGTGAACAACCGTCATTACGGTAAGGAATGATATACGCATTCCCCTCTTCAGGGTGAATAATTTGATAGTACTGAGGCAGGTTAAAGTTAATAAACTTAGACGCGACGCGACTATCGTCTTTTACCGACGTGTAGAAGCTGTTTACAGACGAAATCATTTCATCTTTAGAGCCGCTAAATTGGTGATACACTTCCACTTGATTTGACTCATCCAACACATAAATATTGAAGCCATCTTCGTTATCTTCAAAGAAGAACTGCACCAGACCTTCACTGGCAAACCCATCCACCGCTTCCGGCATTTGATATTCTTGCTCACGATCGAGCATTAACAGCGGCGAGCCTTTGAGTTTGTTAGTAGAAATGCTGCGGTAGAAATCGATGGAATTTTCTAGCTTCTGCACCGACACACCACGACGTTCAAAGAACAACCCATAAGTCTGGTTACCAAGACGCATCGCTTTAAAGCGGCGGCGTTTCTCTTGCTCTACTGGTTTCAAGCGTAAGTCGATACATTCAGCTAAAAGCTGGTAAACCATATTACGCATCACACCACGCATGTTCTTCGCATAGCAGAACACATCCACTGATTCTGGTGGCAACGCATCTTGGTGCATTTTGCCCAAAATGGTTTTCAGTGCATCCAGCATCGCCGTTTCCCCTTTGAAATGCAGCGTACGCACTTCATGCCAAGAGTTACGGTAAACAAGGTCAACACTGCCGACTAAATTTTTATGTTCTGGACCAAAGCTAAAAATATCGGTGTTCTTAACATCCACTTTCAGCGAACGACCAGAAAGTTCAGACGTCGGATCATTTTCGAAGTTGATGAACATCGCAAGCTGGCTTATTTCACAAGGACTCGCTAGCGCCTGCATAGATGGACGACGCTTACGCAACGCAAAAGTATTTCGTAAGTCACTCACCATTTGGTAAAACTTATCAATATCTAGCTGCGCTTCACGTACCACGGCATGTAAACGAGTCGATTCAGTGATCAAGCCATTGAAGAATGCCCAAGCAACCAACTTACTCAAGTATTCATGATGCTCTAGATATGGTTGCCCCAAAATGCGGTGCGCAATAAGCGGTTGTTTATAGAGGTACCAACCAGACTTGTTTACCCCCCCTTTTTTCACTTCGATAAAGCTCAAGTCAGGCTCGTGCAGATCAGGTGAAATCTGTGGGTTTAGTAACGTTACTTTGCCCGGCAATACTTCAAAAGCAGCGTAGAGTTTACGGGCCAAAATACTGATGTCTTGCGGACTGATAGCAGAAGTGATGTCGTTACGACGCGCAAATTGAATCAAGTTACGGTAGCTTTGCATCAACGCATCCAGCAATGCATGATGTACCACCTTTACTTGTTCAACCTTCCAATTACGGCGGTCATCGAGCTCTGCAACGACACTGGCATCCCAATTCCATTTTGCAATCATATCGCTCAGTGCTTCACGACGCCAAGCTACTGAGCCAATATTCGGCTCACGAGATAGTTTTTCATGGGTTTTGAGATAGAAACAGCGACGCACCAAATCCAAACGTGTATCGTCTTGAATTCGCTCTAAGTAACGGGTTACTTTTTCCAACATTAAGTAGTACGCATCCATGCCATAGAGGTCAGGCTCATGGGCAAAGAAACGACGCTTAGTGTCGATACTTAACAATTGAGTATGCGGGTATTCCCACGAGTAAGCTTCTAGCAAGATGGCTTTTAATACCGATTTGTAGGGAGAGTCGATGCTTTTGTATAACTGCCACAAGTTCGAGCCGAAGTATTCTTCAGCAGGAATGCAGTTCAATTTACCAAAGTCGATCCATTCACTACAGTCGATGTAACCATCACTGCACAGTTGAGAAACGTACTCGTCGTAACACTCTTCCATTTCTGGCGGCACGATTTGCCATAACAAACGCTGTCCGGCAATACGCACCGCACTACGATAGAATTCATCTAGCAAAAGTAAGTGCTGAGATGAACCACAGTTATCACCTGTCATCTCCTCAGAATGATTGCTTCTAAAGCGCTCTTTATCCATTAAGAAAAAGTTCGCTTCCACGCCTTTGCTTTGTGCCCAATCCGTGATGAGTAAGCATTTATTGGTCAATAACTCGCGTTCGTCACAATCCATCTCTGGTGAGATACACACCCAAATATCCAAATCACTGGAAGTACTTTGACCAATCGAGGAGGTACTGCCCATGGTGTACAAACCCAATATAGCGGGCTTTTCTACCGTCTTGAGCGGCTGACCAATGGCAAGTTGAATATCATCTATGAATTGTTGCTGAATGCTATTTAGTTCAAGCCCATGCACACCAAAAGGGACATCGGCATCATAATAGCCAGGAATTACAGGATGGTTGTAGTTCAACAAGGCAGGAATCAAATGGAAGACTTGCTGGCTTTGCGAATCCATAAGCGCCAGCGCGCGATCAACTCGCTGCTGATTCAAATTATCTAGTCGCTGGATGATTTTTTGGGTGTAAGCCTGCAAGGGGAATTCCTTGGTTGAACAATCACGAAAATCTGCTGACGTTTTAAACCAAAATGGTTTAAAAACGTGATCAATTTAACACTTTTATTGGTGCGGGTAAAGCTTCACGCCCGCGTATCACTCTGGATACAAAACCATACTTTAGTCACAAAATTAATCGCGCGGTAGTGTCGCTCTTATTACCTATTACTAATAATAGTCCTTAGTCTAATTGAGAATCCAGTCACACTATTTTCATAACGTCATGTAATTCCATTCATAGCCTTCAGAGATAACGAACTAACAGTAAGCATTTCTTGATGAGAATGGTAGGATAAACCCAAATCCAAACAGCATTGAGAAGATCATGACACAATCCACACCGATTCGCATTGCAACTCGAAAAAGCCCTCTTGCTTTATGGCAAGCTTACTTTGTTAAAGACGCCCTTCAAGCCGCTCACCCTGGCTTGGAAGTCGAGTTAGTAACCATGGTGACCAAAGGTGACGTGATTTTAGATACACCACTAGCAAAAGTTGGCGGCAAAGGCTTGTTCGTAAAAGAGCTTGAAGTCGCGATGCTAGAAGGACGCGCAGACCTCGCCGTTCACTCAATGAAAGACGTACCCGTCGATTTCCCAGAAGGCCTTGGCCTCGTGACCATTTGTGAGCGTGAAGATCCTCGTGATGCCTTCGTCTCTAATACCTATAGCCACATTGATGAGCTCCCTCAAGGTGCCGTGGTTGGTACTTGCAGTTTGCGCCGTCAATGCCAACTGAAAGAATATCGTCCGGACATCATCATCAAAGAGCTTCGCGGTAATGTGGGCACTCGCCTTGGTAAGTTAGATGCGGGTGAGTATGATGCAATCATTCTTGCTGCGGCTGGCCTCAAACGATTGAAGCTTGAAGAACGCATTCGTAGCTTTATCGAACCAGAGCAATCACTACCAGCGGTAGGCCAAGGTGCTGTCGGTATTGAGTGCCGCCTTGACGATGAAAGACTGCTTAAGCTGCTTGAGCCACT
This sequence comes from Vibrio sp. OY15, assembly GCF_000742455.1. Taxonomy (NCBI): domain Bacteria; kingdom Pseudomonadati; phylum Pseudomonadota; class Gammaproteobacteria; order Vibrionales; family Vibrionaceae; genus Vibrio; species Vibrio sp. OY15. Next base: position 49,920 of record NZ_JPIL01000023.1, read on the forward strand.
TAACCACCAAGACACCGTAGACCGCGTTTTGTGTGAGCGCGCAATGAACCTTACGCTAGAAGGCGGCTGTCAGGTACCTATCGGCAGCTATGCCCTGCTAGACGGCGACAACATTTGGCTACGCGCATTAGTTGGCGAACCAGATGGCAGCGAAATTGTGCGTGGTGAAATTCGTGGCCATCGTAAAGATGGCGAAGCATTAGGAGTGCAGCTAGCCAATGAGCTGCTAGATAACGGCGCTCGTGAAATCCTAACTAAGCTGTACGCAGATCACGAATAACCATGGCAGTGTTGGTCACTCGGCCGGGAGAGCAAGGCAACGCGCTTTGCTCTCTGCTCGAAAGGCACGGCATTTCCGCATATCACCATCCTCTGATCGACATTGTCGCCGATCTCACGGACACGCACCTCTCTAAACATCTACATCAAGCTCAAATTGTTATCGCTGTTAGTCGACATGCAGTGCAATGTGCACAGCAAATCTTAGCCAGCAACGGGATGTCATGGCCGAAACAAGCTATTTACCTTGCCGTTGGTCAAAAAACAGCACACTATTTAAGCAAATGTACCCAACAGAAAGTACACTATCCCCAAGTCAGTGATAGTGAACACTTATTGCGACTGCCAGAGCTCAACAATGTGGCACAACAACAAGTTCTTATCCTTCGTGGTAACGGCGGAAGAGAGCTGATCAAAGATGCATTGGTGAGGCGTGGCGCAAAAGTTCACTATAGTGAGACTTACAAGAGAGAATTCATCCCATTCGATCCAGTAAGCTGTATCTCACTATGGAAAAACCTACAAATTAACCAGATTATTGTCACCAGTGGTGAACAACTGGATTATTTGTGCAGCCAATTGACGTCGGAGCAATTGACTTGGCTTAATCAACAAGAGTTGTATATCCCCAGTCAGCGTATCGCTGACATCGCAATTCAAAGGGGGTTCACTCGCGTGAGATGCACGGGAAGCGCATCCAACCAAGAATTACTGGCGGCTCTCCAGCCCTAGCTACACAGGATATAGGCATGACAAGTAAAAATAACGACCAAAAAAATAACGATAAAAACCTTTCCGAAGAAACCTCATCGGCACCGCTAGTCGAAAAAACCACATCGCAGCAGGATGCGGACCTTAAAAAAGAGCAACCACAAGCGGCCGAGCCCCCAAAAACAGCAGAGCCAACCAAAGTCGAGTTTGAAGAAAAACAAGGTAAACGCGGTGTCAAACTAGGCACGGTCGCTATCATCTTATCGATTATTTTTGGCGGTGGCCTCGCGTACAAGCTGCATCAACAGCAAGCCGATTACCAAGCGCAGATCGCCCAACTAAAAAGTCAGCTAGAAAGCACTCAAGCTTCCATGAAGCAAGAGCTCAGCCGGGTACAAGAAGAAACCATCGAGAAAGCAACAACCGTGACACACAAAGCGGAAGTGGTACTTGGACAGCAACAGAAGAGCATTGAAAGCTTACAGCTCGCCGTTGCCGATGTGAAAGGTCGTCGACCAAACGACTGGCTATTGGCGGAAGCCGATTACCTCGTCAAATTAGCCGGCCGTAAATTGTTCTTAGAGCACGATGTAGAAAGCGCGACTCAACTGATGGAAAGTGCAGACCAACGCATTGCAGCGCTGAATGACCCTAGTCTCGTCAAACTACGTAAAGCAATGGCAAACGATATCACCAAACTTCGCACTATCCCGCTAATTGACCGTGATGGATTGGTACTACGCTTAACTGCCCTGCAACAGCAAGTAGACAAGCTCCCTCTCGCCAATGCACTGCTACCTGAAGCTGAAGCCGTAGAAAACACTGAAGTGTCTGAAGATATCGCAAACTGGCAAGATAACTTAATGACCTCTTTGAAGGACTTTTCAGAAAACTTCATTACCTTCCGCACGCGCGATGGTAACGTCATTCCACTGCTTTCTCCTGAGCAACACTTTTACCTGAAAGAAAACATCAAAGCCAAATTGGAAACGGCAATAAAAGCGGTGTACCAAGAACAAGGTGAAATTTACACCACATCTCTAAAAACAGCCGACAAATGGGCATTAGCTTTCTTCAACCAAGACGATAATTCCGTTAAAGAGTTCAACAAAACGGTTAACCTGCTAAGTCAGCAAAATATTCAAGTGGAATACCCAACAAAACTGCAAAGTCAGTCTCAACTATCAGATGTCATCCGTGAACGCCTACGTCGTGAAGTCACAACGATGACAGGCATGGAGGATAAGTAATGTTTCGTCTTATTTTCCTATTTGTTGTACTAGGCGCAGGACTATTTGTTGGCACCCAGTTTTCTGGTCAGCAAGGCTATGTACTCATCTCCATTGCCGAGAAAACGATCGAGATGAGCGTAACGACATTAGTGGTTTTCGTTATCGCAGCACTCGCAGGTCTTTTTCTGCTTGAGTACCTGATTAAGAAGTTAGTTTATGCTAGTTCTACAACATGGAACTACTTCAGTGTTCGCAAAATGCGCCATTCCCGCCGATACACCAATGAAGGCATTATTAAACTTCTAGAAGGTGACTGGAAAGGTGCTGAGAAAAAAGTAACTCGCTGGGCAAATCATCACGATATGCCGCTGCTTTGCTACTTAGTTGCCTCTGAAGCCGCACAAGGTCAAGGTGATAAAGCAAAACGAGATCACTATCTAGAGCTAGCGAGCCAACAAGAGAATGCCCATCTCGCAGTAGAGCTGACTCGAGCGAAACAATTTATCCGCGACAACGAGTTCGAGTCCGCTTTCGATACCTTGCAATCGTTAAAAAGTCAGTATGCGAGTAACTCTATTGTATTGAACTTGCTGAAAACAACGTACATGCAGCTAAAGTTGTGGCAACCTCTTATTGACCTCTTGCCACAACTAACCAAAGCAAAACTCATCTCGGACGAAGAACATGCAGAGCTGATTCAAAAGGCGCAGTGCGGCTTACTCCATGAAGTAGCGCAGCAACAGGGTAGCGAAGGGCTAATCTCCCATTGGAATAGCCTCTCACGTAAAGTGAAACAAGACACACACCTCGTTGCCTGTTTTGCTCGAGAACTCATCACACGAAAAGCTGATGCAGAAGCCTTTACCGTGCTAAAAGAAGCATTAAAAAAACAACCAGCCCCAGAGCTTTATCAACTACTGCCAGATCTAAATCTGCCAGATACCCACCCTGTCGTGGTCTTCTTAGAGGGAGTAGTGAAGAAAGAACCGGATAACGCCGCTGCCCATAGCGCATTAGCGCACTTCTATTTCCGTCAAGAGAAGTGGCAAGAAGCCCAGGATCACTTTGAGATCGCCTTAAAGCTTCGCTCTGACGTCTCTGACTATGCATTCCTAGCAGACACACTAGAGAAGCAAAATCTAACCAAAGCTGCTCACGAAGTCTCTCGTAAAGCTCTCACGCTCGTACAGAATGACTAACTTAAGATGACCTAACCAAGCCGACAGCTTACCTGTCGGCTTTTTTATTGCCTGCTATTAACCCTTCAGTCCTTAGTCATCAATATGTTTATCCAATTCATTGGCTCCCAAGTAGTTCTCAACTTCCTAGCAACTCACTATCGTTTCACTTTCCTCTTCTCTTTGACTACTCTGATCCTGTCATTCCAGCAGAATCCAAAACAATTTTAAAAAATGCAGGAATACGTAACTTTAGCCTGTTGATGTATGGTTTTAAGACGTAGCTAGATTTAGGCAATAGAGCACACGCGTCGCTAGACTGAGTAAAACAAAAAGATACATCAGTGAAACAGTGGCTATTTGAGTATGCTTATTTGTTCGGTCTATCCGGTAAAAGGGGCTAGAGAAGCAATGGTAGTGCTTTAAGAGAACGATAAGGCAATAGATGGTTCAACACCTTAACAAAGCATCTCCAACAACCTTATCGGGACAGCATGCAGTGATGAGGATGAACAGCTTTAGAGGCAACTGCACTTCTTAGCAAAAATCAAAACGTCACAACCAATACCAATACCGATACCGATACCGATACCGATACCGATACCGATGTTACTTAGTCCAAAAGTAGATCGCATATGGAATTGATTTTTGGCAAGCACAGATAGAGTAATAAAGATGTGCGGAAATGAAAAAAGCCTCGCTATTTCTAGCGAGGCTTCTTATTAGTGGCGGAGAGATAGGGATTTGAACCCTAGATACGCTATTAACGTATGCCGGTTTTCAAGACCGGTGCTTTCAACCACTCAGCCATCTCTCCACAAATTGTCATCAACAGATTAGTACACTGATGATGTTGTTACTTGTCTATGCAAATAACGATATTTAAAGCCTGGCGATGTCCT
>NZ_JPIL01000024.1:0-11095 GCF_000742455.1 Vibrio sp. OY15
CTAAGTACAGGCATGGCTCGACTGGAACAGTGGACTCGGGAGCATTCGACAGCGTCGCTTTGAAGTTCGTTGTCTACCCCTCATTGATGGTGACAGCGTCTGAAATAGTCGCGCTTGGACGGTCATCATCCGGATCGGGACCCGGGCAACTGCCGTCATCCACTCTCGTTGCCGACCCCGTATCGCTGCCTTGTACTGCGCCAATGCCGGTTACCGTGACACTGAAATCTTCTGGGCCTTCGTACACCGCATCATCAATGGAAGCGATGCGCACATCAAACTCAGTTTGCCCTGCTGGCACCGTGACTACGCCATCGTTTGGCACTGTCACCCAACCGCTTCCCGTGTTGTATTCTAAGGTACCTAAGTCACCGACTTCGGTATCGCCTAAGTTCAGGCCTAGCTCGACTTGAACAGCGGACTCGGAGGCATTCGACAGCGTCACTTTGAAGTTCGCTGTATCACCCTCATTAACCGTACCTGCATCACTCATCGTTACCGCTGGGCGATCATCATCAGGATTTGAGCCAGGTCCACTACCATCATCTAAAATAGTGGCAGTCCCAGTAACAGGTGTGCTTTGTTCTTCTGTCGTGCCAGAGAGCGTAAACGTTTCTGGGCCTTCAAATATAGAGTCGTCAATAGAGTCTATAGAGACCGTAAAGTCACTTTCACCCGGTGGGATCGAAATGGTAAAGGTTCCGCTTTCACCGACTGAAACTTCTTCTGTTGTACCATCAGAAAATGTTATGAGGACACGCTCATTGACGTAGTCACTCCCGTTCTCGTCAGCTGAGCCGCCTGTTGCGGTTCCATCAAGGAGAGAAAGAATGACATCAGTGTTGTCTTCAGTTGTTTGACTTAGAGTAATATCGAATACAACTTGGTCACCTTCGTTGATAGTCGGACTAGATATTTCTTGAACTAAGATAGTCGGTGGTACAGGGCCATTAATTACTCTGAAAAGATCCAACAAAGATAGTGCTTGAGTTGTAGATAGTCCGATTCCATCAATACCGACGGTCTCAAAATTCGTACTAGCCAACAATTCAGCGCCAGTACGATCTATTGCACCAGTATTTTGGGGGCTAGAACCACTTTCCTCACCTGCAGCTGGCTCAAAATCCTCACCAAGAGCAGCCGGGTCTTCTCCACTAGCGATAGCCTCGATTAGCGCAGTGACATCATCAGTAACGTTAATTGAACTACCTTGCGGTGTTACCTGTTGTACAATTAATTCTGATGTATCAGAAACTTCCTCAATAATTAATTCACCAGGCTGAGGTAGCTGACCACTTTCAAGACTTCTCAGGTTCCCATCAAGCCCTATAACCACGACATTGCTCATCAATGAACTTAACGCTACTCGATCCATGCTCTTCATCCTTGTATTAGTTTAATTAAAGGCTTGTTACTGCACTAAACACGTCTATAGTTTAGACAAAATATGAATTTTTCGTTTTATTCCAAGAGGATTTAGTTTTTTGAGAGTAATAAGGAAAATAACCGAAGAATTTGCCTTCATTTAAACCAGTTTCCGCTATGCTCTTAAGATAAAAAGGTTTTCTACGAAAAAATCGACCACTTACCAAGCAAGCTTTGCCTCGTATGCTAGAGTTTAGAGAGTAAGATTGTTGTTTTTTATTGAATTAAACATTTAAACATCAACAAGTTGATAATACGCACTAAGAAAATTCATTGTTTGTAACTTCTCGTCTCAAATATGAAACAGAATAAGAGCGACATGATTTTAGGAGAACTAACGTGAGATGGAATCGAGTACATATAGCCTGCTGTTGCTTAATAGTGTCTTCACCAGTTTTCGGTCAAACTCTAGAGCAAGCGGTTGCACAGACGCTACAAAATAACCCCGATATTAAGAGTGCATTTAACGAGTTTATGAGCCAGAAGTACATAAATGAAGCTTCATCAGGTGCTTACCTCCCCTCTGTTGATCTAGATGCTGGAATTGGATATGAAGGATTAGACCCGTCAGATGAAGTTGGTCGAGGAGACACGGATTACACTCGAAAGGAAGCTTCAGTGACACTGACCCAACTAATATGGGATGGTAGCGCTACATTAAATGATATTGATCGAACCGCAGCTGATGCTGAATCTGTTAGATTTCAACTCTTAGCAGATGCTTCAGATAAGGCACTTGAAGTGACTAAAGTGTACTTGGACGCTGTTAAAGCGTATGAAGTCCTAAAGCTTTCAGAAAACAACCTTGCTGTTCATAAAGATATTTACGATGACATTAAAAAACGAGTCAACTCGGGTATCGGCTCTACTGCTGACTTGACGCAGGTAGAAGCACGTTTGGCAAAAGCACACGGAAACTTAGCTGCTGCTCAAAATAACCTGTATGACTCTCACACGATGTTCACTCGTTTAGTCGGTCAAACACCACAAGGGTTAATCTTTCCGAGAGCGGACCAAAACTTTATCCCGTACACGGTTGATGAAGCGGTAGGCTTGGCATTTGAACTTCATCCCGTTATTCAAGTGGCGCTCGCAGACGTAGACTCGGCTAAGTTTCAATACAAACAGTCTAAAGGTGTTAATTACCCAACCATTTCAATTGAAGCTTCGCAAACATGGCGTGACGACGCTGATGGTTTAAAAGGTCGAAGTGATGAGACACTTGCCATGCTGCGTCTACGCTACAACCTATTCAATGGTGGCAGTGATGCAGCGAACTCAGAAAACTTTGCCTACCAGCTAAATAAAGCAAAAGACTTGCGTGAAGGTGCCTATCGCAATGTTGAAGAAGGGTTAAGGCTTTCTTGGAGTGCGCTTGATTTAACATTACAACAAAAAGAGTTTCTATCAGATCATGTAGACTCTGCGTCTGAAACCGTAATTGCTTACGAGAAGCAATATCGCATCGGTAAACGAACACTGCTTGATCTATTGAACACTGAAAACGAGCTCTTTGAGGCGCGTAAAGACTACTTAGATTCTAAATACGCAGAGCAGTACGCCAAATATCGAGTGATGAACGCAACTGGGCAACTGTTGAGTGCATTAAGGGTTGAAATGCCTAAAGAATGGCTAGAAGAAGTGGAGTATTAATTATGAAACACATAGCTTTTATTACACTCTCATTAATGCTCTCCGCATGCAGTTCATCAGATCGTGGTGATGAATATGATTACATAGATACCCCAATTGCCGATCAGTGGGCTGATCATATAGATGATGACTCTGACGGAGTCATTAACGAGCGAGATTTGTGCCCGGGTACACCTTTGGGTGCCGAAATAGACAACGACGGTTGTGGTTCGTACGTTGACTCCTCACAAGAAATGCAAATTCGAGTACTATTTGCGAACGATTCCGATGTGATCAACCCTATCTTTACGCAACAAATTCTTGAACTATCCGACTTTTTGAAAGAGTACCCGAACACGTCTATAGAGATTCAAGGTTATGCTAGTCGCACTGGTACTGCAGAACATAATCTTGACTTATCTAAGCGCCGCGCTGAAAACGTTAGAAAAGAGCTCATGAAGAATGGCATTAGTGGAGATAGAGTTACCATTGTCGGCTATGGAGACACAGTACTTGCGACACAAGGTACAGACCAAGTTAGTCACGCATTGAACCGTCGAGTAACCGCAACAGTGATTGGCCACAAGGGTGAAGTGAAGAAAGAATGGACCGTTTTCACAACACTTCCAAAAAGCTAGCACAACAATAAACAGACCGTAAAAATAAAAGGTCTAGCAAATTGCTAGACCTTTTTTGATTTTAAATTTGACTACAGTTTAGCGCTACTACATGTCTTTGTACTGAGCTTCTAAACTCGCAATTAAGCTTTGAGTCACATCATCAACACTTGCACCGTCAAAATGGATGTCCAATGTCGAGCTCCCTTTTGTAATACTCAGGTTTGCCTCAGATCCCCCGTCTGGTGCCACTTCTACATGATACTCTCCGACATCACCAGTATGATCACCTGATTGAAGATCATTAAGAAGCTCTCCAATTTCATCTTTAGATAAGTCGTCAAACAGATCTGAGAAGTCTAGAGCGTCTTCATTTTTATTGAAGTCAGTGACAGTATCAACATCGTTAGTGACTTCACTCCACTTAAAGATGTCGGCCCCTTCTGACCCTGTTAAAGTATCACTACCTAAACCACCAATCAGAATATCATCCCCTTCACCGCCAACGAGTATGTCGTTGCCACCATGACCAAATAGTAAGTCATCACCAGCGCCGCCATATAAATTATCCGATTTATCTCCTTGGTGAGTTTGGTTGAATTCTTCCAAGTTATTTCTAACGTACTCATGTATATCTTCGCCGTCAACGGTAGACACATCCTGACCCGTTTGCTGCGCCACATGTGATTGAATCGCACTTAAGCCTTGTTCATTACCACCAAACTCAATTAAGTCACCTAACAAGATATCGTTACCTTCACCTCCTTGAATAGTGTCTGAACCTTGTTTGAGAGGTACATCTTGACCCAATATCGTTTCAGCAAGCTTAGTAACATCAATATCTGACTCTACCACACCATCAGTGTCATACTGCTTGAGTGTATGTTCATCAACGCCACTCCCAAGACCTATCGCTTCTATAGAGGACAATGCCGCTAGTACTTGATACATGTGTTGAGCTTGTGTCGAGCTATTCCCTTCATCGTAATAACGGATAGAGCCATAATATCTGTCGATATCGCCAAGGATTCTTCCTGTTAGCGGTGAATAAACCTTACCGTAACTATCTATAACGACATCACCTTTGTAGGTAACTGTTTGTCCGTATGAGTAATTGTTTTTACTCGCAATATCTTGCAGGGTAACAAGCTTGCCAGAATTATCGACGTCCAAAATCACTTTCGAGAATTCACTCGGTGCTACACCATAGAGGTATGTTGCTCTATTTGGTTGACCATCCGTAACAAAGTACGTGATATTTTGGCCATTAGGGTTAGGTTGACTGCTGAACCATTCAACGGCCGACTGTAAGCCCGCCTCATAGTTTGTGCCGCCAGAACCCTCATCATCAATTACACGATTCAACTCTTCTACAAACTCTTTTCTTGCTGTAAGAGAACTCAAGTCAACAGAAATCACCGCTGATGCACTTGAAGCAAATTCACTAAGGTGAATATTCACTGTCCCTGGCTTCTCTCCTTGATTTACCGCACTTAACAGCTCATCAAACACGTCTAGCACTTCTTGCTTCGCAGTTCCTACCCAGTTACCCATGCTCCCTGAAGTATCCAGAACAAATGCGATGTTGTAGTCCTGACCTGCAATGATCTCCAATCCTTGAACATCACCAACAATAATATCGTGATCGTCACTACCCGTTATCTGATCATTCCCATGTGATCCCGACTCCAACACATAGTCACGAGCTGTAAGCTCAACGGATTCAGTTGTTGAAGCTGCGTCATTATTTGATCCTTCAACAGACGTAGCAGTAACGCTTAGCGGGAACTCTAAGCTGCCTTCATAATCGAATGGCACTCTGATATCCAGGGAAAGCTTACCATCTGTACCAAGAGTGACAGGGTAATCTCCATTTGAATCTTGCTTAATTGCGAGCCCATCAACATACACGTCAACACCGTCTGGTAGATCTTGTACAAGAGCAGTCTGCGCTAAATCCTCACTTCCATCGACATCAACTAGATCAACATCCACATCGACCGAAATCCAGCGATCTTGAAGCACTTCATAAGTGCCATCAGGTTTCAAATCAACAATTTTGTCTGCAAAAACAACGCGTTCAATTTCATATAAATGATCACCTCGGTCATCACTACCTGTATGATCGTTTACCGAATCGATAGAACGACTATCTAATAAAATCCAATATGGAACTTTACCGCCATGATCGTCTTTGAAGGTCATTTTGTAGTCATCAAAGTTCCCTGTTAGGTAGACTGTATCTTTACCATCATGCAGAGTAAGACTGGTCGCGTCATCACCATAAAACGTATCATTGTTACCACCGCCAACAAATACGTCATCGCCACCGCCACCATAGAATACATCGTTGAAATCTGTCCCAACAAACAAGCTGTCGGTGTCACTTAAGTCAGTATTGACTCCCAACACAACACCAGCGTGTGTATTAATTTTAGGTACTGCATTATCCAACCCAAGGTTGGCTGCGACAGCCTCATTTTCGGTATTGGTATTATTTATTGCCGATGTAGCTAAGTGGTGATTAGGATCAACAGCATCTCTTTTTACTAACTCTCCAACATTAATCGTGATCGCAGGGGCATCTGCAACTGCGGCAACGTTGATATCAAGTGTATTTGTTACGCCAGTATTTGTGGTATAGCTAATTAATGGAACGTCACCTGACCAATGCTCAGCAGGTTCAAATATGTAACTACCATCTCGGTTTACTAGTAACGTACCACTAGTCAAAGAAACACTTTCGCCTACCTCGTAATCAGCACCATCGATAGTAAGATGATCTACCATCAGAATATTGTCGCCGTCAGAGTCATTAAGCAATACATTCCCTTGTAGAGTATTGTCTTCTATGGTTTCGCTCAAATCACTTTCCGTTTCCGTCGGTAAGTTCTCATGTACTACAACATTGATCGCCAAGTTAGATTCTGCTGAATCACCATTCGAGCTTTCTGTACTCGTTGCAGTCAAATTGATAGTGAAGTCATCATGGGAGCCCGCAGGTGGAGTCACAGTAAGTGCATCTAATGCCCAACTTGTCACGTCCAGTTCTTCATCAATAGTTGCGACAGTAATAGAACTATTTCCATCTGAAAGGATCGCACCTACAGGTAAGCCAGTTAGCGTGACTTTAAGTGATTCAGAGCCATCTGTATCATTTAAGCTTGCTTTAATTTCAGAGAGCGGTATCGCTGTATCTTGTAACCCTTCGTTCAGCTGGTATGTTTCGTAAAACGCAACACCATTAACTTCTTGTAGTTCAGACGCTCTGATATCAGTTGCTTCTAGTGCACTTTCATCACTAACTACGTAAAGACTACTATTGCTCAGATTTACAGGCGCTTGTCCATTAATGGATACATCCACATTAAAGTTACCCGGACCACTTTGGTTATGGTGATAGATTTCAATTGGATAAAAGCCAGATACCGAAGGGGTAAAGCTAGCACCCTTAATATCACCACTGTCGCTCCCCCAACGAGCTTGATCAAGTAACGTACCACCCAACTTGATAGCAAGGCTATCATCTGCTTGCCCAACAAAGTCGTAACTCGAGCCAGCTTCGAGATAAACAAGAGATGTGACTAGAACGGCCTCATTTGCCAAGGTTGCATGAGTCCCTAAATCTTCCACATTTGCCCAACTCAATCGAGTACCATCGGCTTCATTAAGAGCGTTGATCGCTGAGATTAGAGTCTCTCCATTGACCCCCATACCATCACTAGAACCAATTTGAACATTACTCCATGTCGTAACGTTAAACTCTTGTTGAGGCAATGAGTTTAATGGCGTCACTGCAATTAAGTTCGGTTTGTCAGCTACAGGGTTCACGTCTATTGTCAGTGTCGACTCTTGACCAGAGCTCTGCCCATCTGTCGGTTTAAAACCAATTTGAGCGTAACTAGATTCCTGATCTCCGACTTGATTTCCGCCGAAGCTGTCACTGCCTGATTCATTTAATTCAGGTACAAAACGAACACCGTTTTCCTCAAAAAGCGATTTATCGAGGACTTGATCGATTTGTACAGACTGCCAATCGCCTTGCGAATCTCTGTACTCTAATGATCCATCGCTAGGAAGCGTTGTAATTTGGACGGAGAGATCTGATACGTCAGAGTCCACATCGCTAATACCGAATGATGACCAATCAAGCATCACTTGAGTATCTTCATTCATCTCAACCACTGAAGGCGAAGATTCAGGAGCATCATTCACATTTACCAGAGAAACATTGACCTCGGCAGTATCAATCCCGCCAGTTCCATCGATAACCTCAACCTGAAGCGTATAATCGCCCAAGTCAACATCATCGATTGTCTTGTTCAATGAAATCTGTCCGCTTGTCGGGTCGATATCAAAAATACCATTAGTGCTCGAGCCATCTGCAAAGCGGTATACAAGCACGTCATTATCGTGATCTTCAGCAACGACCGTGCCGATAACGGCCCCACTCGCCGTGTTTTCGTTAACTGACCCGAAGTCGTAAACATCATCATTTGGCTTGTCACCAGCACTATCGCCGCCAGAAATGAACTCTGGAGCGTGCTGAGCATCTATAATAGAGACTGTTGCTTCATTCGAGTCACTTGCAAGCGTCGAATCTGCACCAACCGTATCAATTAGAGTCACGGTTAGGTTTTCAAGATCTTCGTAAATACCATCATCGAGAGTTTTTATATCAATCGGCGCCGACGTTTTACCCGCTGGAATCGTGACTGTGTACGTACTTGGAGCAATATAATCTTTGTCATCAACATTCCCTCCGATTGTGAATGTTACCAGTACATCTTCATCTGCTTTTTGGTCAATGTTGACGATAAATTTTGCATCACTACCTTCATCAACTGAGGATTGATCTGAGCTAATAGTCACTTTCGGTGCACTTTGGGCATCAACGATCACAACACTTGCGCTGTTATTTGAAGCAATGCTCGCATCAGCGCCATCCACCTCTTTAATGGTTACTGTGAAAGATTCTGCGCCCTCATAAATACCATCGGTGACCGTCAGTAAGTCAAGAGCAGCTGAAGATTGACCCGCAGGAACTTCAACACTCAGAACGCCAACAAAATCTTTTCCATCTTGGGCCACGCCACTATATTCGACATGAACCGTAACACTCTCATCTGCAACTTTATCAAGTGTCAGCGTAAAGCCTGCCGTTTCACCTTCATTTACGCTGTTTTGATCGGCACTAATACTAACTAAAGGTGCAGGATCAGAATCCACAATATTTGCGTTACCAGTTGCAATACCATTACTGGTGACACTACCGATTTCCGTAACCGTCAGACCAAAGCTCTCATCACCTTCATGGACATTATCTAGTTTGGTCGGGACTGCGACTTTAATTTCAGCGACACCTGGAGGTATGGTAACGTCTCCATTAGGCGCCATATCTAATGTTTGAGTTTGACCATGAGTATCCACATAGGTCACTGCCATAGCGCCTAAATCAACATCTTCCGCAGTATAGCTATCATTTGTTGTTGACTTCAGATTGACGACAACGGCCTCTTGAACAGGGTTAGAGAGTAAAACGGTAAATATTGCGTCAGTTCCTTCAATGACATCGCCGGCATCTACTACGCTAAGTTTTGTACTGTCATTATCAAGAACTGTTGCCGTCCCCGTTTCACCGCCGATCTCAAGAACGATCGTTTCGCTGCTTTCCACAACCAAGTCATCAATAGTCGGAATCGATATTTCGAAGCTACTTATACCTGCAGGAACAATCAAGTAACCACCTAAGAAAACAACACCATTTGTATAGGTTGCATTTGATAGATTTACGTCATTCTTATCAACTGAAGAACCTTGAGCAAGCATATCAACTTGGTACTTAACGGCAGTGCTAGTGGTTTCATTTAGAACAACCGAGAACGTGACATTGTCACCCTCGGTCACACTATCACCGACCACAGACAGACTTGGCCCGTTTTCCGCAACATTACCATCTAACATTTCGTTAACGATATTGACTGTAGATGGATCGCTAACGCCATTTTCAGAGTCGACTGCCACATATCCAAAGCTGTCTTCGGCAGGAACACCTTCTACATAACGTAACTCCCAGTTACCTTCATTTTTCGTAGAAAAATCTAACTGAGTAATGACCGAACCTTCAGGAAGAGCTAGATCTTTCCCATAACCAACGCTTGTTTCTTGGAATAGCATGAAGTTGCCTTCAGGCTTCAAAAACTCGAACGTTTGAGTCTGTTGGACATTATTTGAATCTAAGTATGTAACCGTAATAAGTGCTGCGTTGTCATCACCGTAATCAAACAATCCACCTAATCCATCTAAGCCAAGGTTTACGCTGCCCACAGGATTATTAGACAAATCGATCGTAATCGATTCACCTTTCTCAATACCCTGCCCATCATTGTCAGCGATACCATTGCCGATGTGTGACACCTGGCGGTTGTACTGCGCAAGCTCACCGCTATCAGAAGAAATGGTGATAGAAGCTCCATTTGCTAAATGCTCAGTACGGGAATGTGATGAACCACCATCCTCACTTAATCCCCAGTTATTGAAATCTGTTGTAGATTCCGAGCCATTAGGCGTATTTGGACGATCTTTGATACCTAATAAGAAGCCAACATTATCAGCTTCATAGTAAAGGCTGTCTTTGTCATAAAGCGTATCGCTTACTTCTTTAATTTCGTGCAACTCACCATCACTATCTTTAAAGAACAACGTACCTGAGGTTGGCAGTTCAGTAATTCGGACATGTAGATCGTTGCCTTTTAAGTCGTCTTCAACATCCGCGATATGATCTTGAGAGTCGCCATCACCTAAAGGTTTCGTATCAGTATCAAATACAACTTGCGTCACAGGCTTGTCAGTCACATGCGTAAAGTCCTCACTGTCAGGCTTGTCATTGACTGGCGTCACATCGACGTTCACCGTGGTGGACTCGCTGACGCCACCGGACGTAACGATGTAGGTAAAGCTGTCTGTACCGTGGTAGTTGTCGTTTGGCGTGTAGGTCACGCTGCCGTCCGGGTTGACCGAGACCGTGCCGTTGGCTGGACCGTTGTTGGTATCGAGCGACACCACTTTATCGTCGCCTTCGAACGTGTCGTTACCTAAGACCTTGATGATGGTCGGCGTGTCTTCCACTACCGTCGCTTTATCTGCCACGATGTCCGCCACTGGCGCTACCGTGAAGTTCACCGTTTGGCTAACGCTCTCGCCGCTTGGATCGGCGGCAGTAAAGGTCAGCGCTTCAGAGCCGTTCCAGTCTGCCGTTGGGCTAATGGTCGCGATGCCATTTTCAATCGACACCAACACGTTGCTGTTGCCAGAGACGCTAAACGTTAACTCGCCATCCACGTTATCCACATCGCTGAAAGCGGTATTTAGATCGATGCTGTATGGCGTAAAGTCTTCCGCCAAGGTTTGGTCTGCGAGGC
>NZ_JPIL01000025.1:0-47506 GCF_000742455.1 Vibrio sp. OY15
CCTTATTTAGGACGGCACAGACCAAAAAAAGAAAAAGCTGGCTAAATGCCAGCTTTTTTATTGCTTTGGGTTACCTATGATCTTTTTGCTTTTTAAGCTTTTGACCACCCATGATCTTATTGCTGTGCGACCTTCTTTGTCTGGTCCATAAGACCCAGAGCACCAAAGCCAGTAATCACATCTAGGTTTGTTTTCAAGCCCGTTTCGTCACTTCCACCAATGTAATTTTGTGGCATCTGAACTTAGAAGTTTTGCAAATTGTTGTACAGCGAGTTCGCTACGTCTCGATTCAATTCTGCCAAGTAAACTTCACGGTTTGCTCCTAACGCCGCATACTTACCTTTTAGGACTTCAGATTCTGCGCGACCTTTCGCTAATATCGCTTTCGCTTCAAACTCAGCAGAAAGTGCGTTCGCTTTTTGAATCGCTAAGTTAGCCTCTGCGATAGCTAGCTCTTTCTCCTTCTCGACTTCAGCAAGTCGTTTGGTTTTTTCCACTTCAACGATTTCACGCTCTGCAATCTGACGCGCCACTTCCACTTCTTTTTGTTGAGCAATAATTGCGAGTTCTTTACCACGCTGGGCGTCTTGCACCTCACGTGTTCGTTGAATCTCTTTGCGTAACTGCTCGGTCTCTGCCTGTGCTTTCGACGTTTCTTGTTCCTGAATCGCGCGAATACGATCCGCCACTAAACGCTTTTTATCTGCCAATAGCTGATCTAATTGCTTTTCTGGTTGCGGGTCACCAATGGTCACCTGCGTCACTTGAATACCGTATTGTTGTAACGGATTGTCTTGACGAATTGGTTGCCCGGTTTTGTCTACGACTGGCACAGTTTTCCATACCAGTTGATTGGTGCGCTGTAATTGGTTCGGATTAGCTTGATTCGCCCCAACAGGCGCAAGATCCAACTCTTCCACTTCAACCTGACGTCGCTCTGTTAGATAAATCCCCTCTCGTAACTGATCGCCAAGTTTCGATTTGAACTGGTTCAAACCACCTTGGAAAAACTCTTCACCCGTGTATTGGGTTGCGGTAATCACCGTTACGTTACGTGCGTTCTTTACAAGCAGCGCATCGATCAAGTTACTGTTGTTGCGGAACTCTTTATGCATCTTCTTCACCGCTTCAGGGTCATTACTGAGCTTAAAGCGGAATGTTACGGGGATCTGACCAATATAGGTGTCGGCAAATCGAACCTGAATCGCATCAAGACGTTGATAAAAATCTTCGCCCTTGCTGTTACCGAATGACACGGTGATCACTTGGTCATACTTGGTGATTTTGGACAGAAATGGCATACGAAAATGAATGCCAGGTTCAGTAAACACATCCAACTCACCAGTAATATTATTCTGATGCACGTAGCTGTAACCCGCATCGGTCATCAGCACCGAGCTATTAATCGTTAAGCCTATTGCCAACAGCGGTACGCCAAATACGGCTGCTTTTAATCCTTTATGTAGTAACTGACGTCTTTCTTCCACCTTTAAACCCCTTCCTAAACCTCTGCTTTCCATTTTGTTCTCCTTTTTGGATTGTTACTGAGTTAAATCGATAAAAATCAGATTGCTATGCAACTCAGCGACAAGTACTAATGTATCAAAATGTTACATTAAGGAATAATCGACAGATTCATGGAATAAATAAGATTTTTACGAATAATACAAAATCATCAAAAATTTGCGGAGGATATCGATGTTTTACGCAGAGGGATTAAAAGAGAAGAATCACAGGCAATAAAAAAGGCCGCCGAAGCGACCTTTCTAACAATCATATAAAGTGCTTACTTCACACGACCTACGTATTCAGCAGTACGAGTATCTACGCGAATCACTTCACCAATTGAGATGAACAGAGGAACACGAACAACAGCGCCAGTTGATAGCGTCGCTGGTTTACCGCCAGTACCTTGAGTATCACCTTTCAGGCCTGGGTCTGTGTCTACAACTTCTAGCTCAACGAAGTTTGGTGGAGTAACAGTAATTGGGTTACCGTTCCAAAGAGTGATCATACAAGTGTTGTTTTCTACCAACCACTTAGCGTTTTCACCTACCGCTTTTGCATCCGCTGCGATCTGTTCAAACGTTTCACTGTTCATAAAGTGGTAGAATTCGCCGTCTGAATATAGATAATCTAGGTCGATATCCATTACGTCTGCCACTTCACAAGTGTCACCAGACTTGAATGTTTTCTCTAGCACTTTACCAGAAAGAAGTTTACGAATTTTAACACGGTTGAACGCTTGGCCTTTACCTGGTTTAACGTATTCGTTTTCCAGAATTACACAAGGCTCGTTATCAAGCATTAACTTAAGACCGCCTTTAAATTCATTGGTGCTAACTGTAGCCATTTTTTCCTCTTACATTCTTAGAGCTAAATTCAATGCCGCACATAATAACCCGAAAAGTCGAATCTGTTGAGCAAAACTGGCTCAAACAGTTGGCGAATGGGATCTCTGATCCTGCAAAATTGCTCGAAATACTGGAAATTGATCCTTCACCGTGGCAAGACGGGTTTGCCGCGCGCAAGCTGTTTGCACAGCGTGTACCGCAAAGTTTTGTCGATAGGATGGAGAAAGGCAACCCTAAAGACCCTCTTTTACGTCAGGTTTTACCACTGAGCGACGAATTTGAGGTGCATCCGGGTTACTCCAATGATCCATTGGAAGAGCAGGACAATGAAGTCCCTGGCCTGCTACACAAGTATCGCAACCGCGCCCTGATGATTGTCAAAGGTGGCTGCGCGGTAAATTGCCGTTACTGTTTTCGTCGTCACTTCCCTTATCAAGAGAACAAAAGCGGGAAACAAGCCTGGACCAAGTGCTTAGAGTACATGGCACAACAACCAGAGTTGAACGAAGTCATCTTCTCAGGTGGTGATCCATTAATGGCAAAAGACGATGAGATTCATTGGCTTTTAGAGCACATTGCTCATATTCCTCACATCAAACGTCTGCGTATTCATAGCCGTTTACCTGTGGTGATTCCAGCTCGAGTCACTGATGAACTATGCCAACTTCTGCAAGCATCAAGGTTACAAATCATCCTCGTCACTCACATCAACCATGCCAACGAAATCAATGACGAATTTGCTGAACAGATGTTCAAGCTCAAAAGAGCGGGCGTTACGCTTCTAAACCAAGGCGTTCTGCTGAAAGGCGTGAATGATTCGGTAGAAGCTCAAGTGACGTTAAGTGAGGCCTTATTTGACGCGGGTATCTTGCCTTATTACCTCCACGTTCTTGATAAGGTGCAAGGCGCAGCGCACTACTTTATTTCGGACGAAGAAGCGAAAGCTATTATGCGCGGACTCATCACGCGTGTATCGGGTTATCTGGTACCAAAACTCACACGAGAAATTGGTGGCAGGCCAAGTAAAACGCCTTTGGATTTGCATTTAGAATAAGCTCTGACACTCAATTAAATTTGTCGTCTAGATTGATTATTTTTGTTCGCTTTGCACGGTAAGTCTATGCATACTCCGCACTTTTGGAGGTCAAGATGCATACAGCATTCGAACAAATTTTCGATCTTGGCCCATTCAGTTGGCCTGCCCTACTATGCTGCGCCATTAATGGGCTCATGATCGGTATAGAGCGCCAAACTCGTGGTAAACCGGTTGGCATTCGCACAGCAATATTAATTATTTCAGGCACCTACCTGTTTATGTCGATGGCAGTGTCGTTATCGCCAAATACACTTGATCAAGCACGAGTGCTTGGTCAGATCATTACTGGCGTCGGCTTCTTAGGCGCTGGCGTTATGATGACACTTGATGGAAAAATCCATGGCGTAACATCCGCGGCTGTAATATGGGTGCTAGCAGGTTTAGGTTTGATGATAGGTTTGGGTTATTTAACGCAGTCGGTGGTTATTACTCTCCTGACATTAACCGTGTTGTTAGGTGTGGATAAAGCAGAAAACCACATCAAAGCATTACGCCGCGGTGTTCATCAAAGAATTCAACAACGCAAAACTTCATCACGATTAATTAAATAGTTAACGATCCGAGAAACTCGCTTCATCCCATCTGTAATTAAAAAGCCCTCGACGAACATCGAGGGCTTTCTGTATATAAAGATTCTGACTTTCTCAGGGATTACTTAGCAAAGTTGATGAGTGGGAAACACTTGAAGAAACCGTTATCCGCACAGTTCAAAAGACCAATTTGCACGCCATCGATTTGATCGGTCATGTTGAAGAAACCAAACTGGAAATTAGACTTCTTAGAGATACTCGCTAAGCCCACATCCGCCATGGTGTAGCCTTCAGAATAGTTCACCGCGCTCCAGTTCAAGCCTTTTACGTTGTTCGTAATGTTAACAGCACCCAAGTTAACACCCGTCGTCTGACCTTGGTTCCAGTTAACTAAGCCTAAAGACGCGCCTTTCATTTCTTGATTTACTTTTGCTGCGCCAAAAAACAGACCGAAGTTCACACCTGTCGTACGATCCGTTTCTGACATACCAAGCAGTGAAAAGTCGACACCTTTAACCTCATTTACCTGCCCATGCAGCACAGCTAAACGAACACCACCTACTGAAGAATTAGAGGGTGCGTTTGTGTTATCGATAGTAGAGAACATCACAGGTGTACTGTCGGCAAAAGCAACAGGTGATGCGATAGCGGCTGCAACCGCCAATGACGTCATAAGCTTTTTCATTTTCATCTCCATGATGGGAAGCAACAATTTACAACATAGTGTAATGTTCAGATTTTGCTCTGTCCCCGTTCAAAAAGTGTTAGCAATAGGTCAGATTTAACCATCTGACTCAAAAGAAAAAATATTTCTCTTCGATTTTTTGCTTCTGAAATGGCGCTTTTTACGCTCAAAAATCTCATGATAAGCCACTCCAGAACGTCATGTTTCTCAGGTGACACGCATAAAAAAAGTCGAGGCATCTGCCTCGACTTTTAAAGGTTTGGTCGGTTATCTTTCCGCTATAAGGGCTCCCTTAGAGCGATGAGATAAGCTGGCTTACATCATGCCGCCCATACCGCCCATGCCACCCATGCCGCCCATGTCAGGCATCGCTGGCGCGTCTTTTTGCGGTAGGTCAGTAACCATCGCTTCAGTTGTGATCATCAGACCTGCAACCGATGCTGCGAATTGTAGTGCAGAACGAGTAACTTTAGTTGGATCTAGGATACCCATTTCTAGCATGTCGCCGTATTCGCCTGTTGCCGCGTTGTAGCCGTAGCTACCTTCACCCGCTTTCACGTTGTTCGCAACAACTGAGTCTTCCTCACCTGCGTTCTTCGTGATTTGACGGATTGGCGCTTCCATTGCACGTAGTGCAACGCGGATACCAACGTTTTGTTCTTCGTTGTCACCCGTTAGGTGAGCAATCTTAGATGCCGCGCGGATAAGTGCAACACCACCACCAGCAACAACACCTTCTTCAACCGCTGCGCGAGTTGCGGCTAGCGCATCTTCTACACGGTCTTTCTTCTCTTTCATTTCAACTTCAGTCGCAGCACCAACTTTGATTACTGCAACACCGCCAGCCAGTTTAGCTACGCGCTCTTGTAGTTTCTCTTTGTCGTAGTCTGAAGTTGCGTCTTCGATTTGTTGACGAATCTGAGCAACACGGCCAGATATCATCTCTTCTTCACCGATACCATCGATGATAGTCGTGTTTTCTTTCGTGATAGAAACACGCTTCGCTTGACCTAGATCTTCTAGTGCAACTTTTTCTAGCTCTAGACCGATCTCTTCAGAAATCACAGTACCGCCAGTTAGGATAGCGATGTCTTGTAGCATTGCTTTACGACGGTCACCGAAGCCAGGTGCTTTCACAGCTGCAACTTTTACGATGCCACGCATGTTGTTCACAACCAATGTTGCTAGCGCTTCGCCTTCTACATCTTCTGCAATGATAAGCAGTGGACGAGATGCTTTCGCGACAGCTTCTAGCGTTGGAAGAAGCTCACGAATGTTTGAGATCTTCTTGTCTACTAGAAGAATGAATGGGTTTTCTAGATCAACACTGCCTGATTCTTGGTTGTTGATGAAGTAAGGAGACAGGTAACCGCGGTCGAACTGCATACCTTCTACTACGTCTAACTCGTCTTGTAGCGCCTGACCTTCTTCAACCGTGATAACGCCATCACGACCCACACGCTCCATTGCTTCTGCAATGATATTACCTACGCTTGCGTCTGAGTTTGCAGAGATAGTACCAACCTGCGCGATCGCTTTTGTGTCGTTACATTCAACAGAAAGCTCTTTTAGTTGCTCAACTGCCGCGGCAACAGCTTTGTCGATACCACGCTTAAGATCCATTGGGTTCATGCCCGCTGCGACTGCTTTTAGACCTTCGTTAACGATAGATTGTGCTAGTACCGTTGCTGTTGTTGTACCGTCACCCGCTGCGTCGTTTGCTTTAGACGCAACTTCTTTAACCATTTGTGCGCCCATGTTCTGGAATTTATCTTCCAGCTCGATTTCACGCGCTACTGATACACCATCTTTAGTGATAGTCGGTGCACCAAAAGATTTGTCTAGAACGACATTACGTCCTTTAGGACCCAGTGTTACTTTTACTGCGTCAGCCAGAACGTTTACACCTTCCAGCATTTTAACTCGTGCGTCATTACCAAATTTAACGTCTTTAGCAGCCATCTTTGATTTCCTTTCTAAAATTCTTTGTGTGTAATTTCGTAATTGAATCTGAGCAAAAAATTACTCAATGATTGCTATTATTCAACGATCGCCATGATGTCGTTTTCAGACATGACAAGCACTTCTTTACCGTCGATTTTTTCAGTTTTTGTACCGTAACCTTCAGCGAAGATAACGGTATCACCGACTTTAACGTCTAGTGGCAGTACGGTGCCGTTTTCTAGGATGCGGCCTTTACCCACAGCTAGAACAACACCGCGAGTCGATTTTTCTGCAGCAGAACCAGTCAGAACGATGCCACCAGCAGACTTAGATTCAACTTCTTTACGTTCAACGATAACTCGGTCATGTAATGGACGAATGTTCATCGGTCGTCTCTCCTGAAAATTTCCATGTTTATTTGATAATTGTCCTTAGGGACTGTAGCCCCAGACACGTGATCCCTATATAAGGGGTCGAAGCAGCGATCCCAAGGGGGTGGCACAAAATTTTTGTGACTTAGTTAAAATAACGAACAACTAGGCAACGGTTTGCGTTAGAAATGCTCACTCGCTCGGCATCTCGCTTTCTTGTATCCTTGCAGTTTGCTCACCAGATAGTTGTCACACATGCAGGAAAATAACAAGCTGGAACCCCAAGCAACCGATAAGCATGGTTTGTTGACCGCACCCATTCCTGAAACGCTGCGGAAAATGACCGTACCCATGACCATGGGCATGATCGCAATTTTGATGTTTAACTTGGTGGACACGTTTTTTATCTCGTTGCTTGGCACTCAAGCGCTAGCAGCTATCAGCTATACCTTCCCTGTAACCTTTGCGGTTAACTGCATTACGATGGGGATTGGGATGGGACTAGCGACCAATATTGGTCGCTTGCTTGGGCAAGGTCATGCACCACAAGCTGCTCGGTTCACCACTCACGGTTTGTTGTTAGCCGTGTTACTTGTGGCTATCGCGTCTTCTATTGGCTTTACCACCATTGCGCCATTGTTTCGTTTTCTTGGTGCGTCTGATGATCTCATCCCTCTTATTGAGCAATATATGCAGGTCTGGTATCTCACCATTCCTCTGCTAGTGATCCCAATGGCGGGCAACAGTGCTATCCGAGCTACTGGCGACACAAAAACACCAGCAAAAGTCATGATGTTGGCTGGTTTGATTAATGGCATGCTCGATCCATTGTTGATTTTCGGTTATGGCCCTTTTCCGGAACTTGGCATTCAAGGCGCAGCCATAGCAAGTGCCTTTAGCTGGTTAGGTGCTTTGTGTGGCTCATTCTATGTGCTAATTAAACGGGAAAAATTGCTTGCTCAACCCCAATGGGCTTTGCTGAAACAAGACTGGCAACAGACACTAAAAATTGGTACCCCTGCAGCGCTATCAAACGCGATGAATCCGTTGTCCGGTGCCATTCTGATGATGCTGTTATCCAACCACGGTACAGCGGCGGTTGCTGCTTACGGCGCAGCGCAGCGTATTGAGTCTATATTGATTTTAGTATTGATGTCGCTGACCTCTGCCCTCACACCGTTTATGGCACAAAATTTAGGAGCCAAACAACCGCAACGAGCCTTTTCCGGTTTATTTATTAGCATGCGTTTTGCAGTGGTATTCCAAGGGTTTATCTTCTTGATGATGGTGCCACTGAGCATTCCTCTGGCTGCGCTGTTTTCTCAGGAAGATGCGGTGAAAAACCTGCTTTGGCATTATTTACTGGTGGTGCCATTTAGTTATGGCTTCCAAGGCATCGTAATGATGTTAGTCAGTGGTTTGAATGCGATGCACAAGCCATTGCGTGCATTCCAGTGGAGCTTTATGCGGCTGTTCATTTTTACCTTGCCATCGGCGTGGGTCGGGAGCCAAATCTACAGCATTGAAGGCTTGTTTATCGGTATCGCGGTTGGGAATACGTTGGGTGGGCTACTGGGCTACTTGTTTGCGCTGCGCGAGCGAAAATTAACGCTCATAGAGCAGAGCAGCGTGTCTTAACACTCGTCTATCGCTAGTTTCTTTTTGTTGATTCTCAAATACAAAAAAAACCGCGGAAAGCCGCGGTTTTGTTTATCTATTTCAAGCTTGCTTAGAACAACTCTTCAGCAACTTTGTATAGATCGTTGCGTACTGGACGCTTCATGTTTTCGATTGCGTCGATGATATCGTGGTGAACAAGTTGCTCTTTCACGATACCTACACAACGACCACCATGACCTTCGATCAATAGGTGAACAGCGTAGTTACCCATACGAGATGCTAGTACGCGGTCAAATGCAGTTGGACGACCACCACGTTGGATGTGACCAAGTACTGTTGCACGAGTTTCACGACCTGTCGCGGCTTCGATGTCACGTGCTAGTTCATTAGCATCCATCATTAGCTCAGTAAGCGCGATGATCGCGTGTTTCTTACCTTTAGCGATACCATCTTGGATGTTGCTGATCAGCTTGTCTTTGTCTAGACCAGTTTCCGGAGTGATGATGTATTCACAACCGCCCGCAATTGCAGACATCAGAGTCAAATCACCACAGTGACGGCCCATGATTTCTACAATTGAAATGCGTTGGTGAGATGAAGAAGTATCACGTAGACGGTCGATTGCATCGATAACGGTGTTTAGTGCACTTAGGTAGCCCACAGTGTAATCCGTACCTGCGATATCGTTGTCGATTGTGCCCGGAAGACCGATACATGGGTAACCCATTTCAGTCAGTTTCTTCGCACCCATGTACGAACCATCACCACCGATTACCACTAGTGCATCGATACCATGTTTTTTCAGGTTCTCAATCGCTTTTTCACGAACTTCCACTTGTTTAAATTCAGGGAAACGTGCAGAACCTAGGAACGTACCACCTTTGTTGATCACATCTGAAACGCTAGAACGATCTAGCTTCTCGATGCGGCCTTCGTATAGGCCTAGGTAGCCGTCGTACACACCGAATACTTCCAATCCTTCGGATAGTGCTGTACGTACTACGCCGCGTATCGCAGCGTTCATACCAGGTGCGTCACCGCCACTTGTTAAAACACCGATCTTCTTAATCATGCTCACCCTCGATCTTTGGCAATCAATTATTTAATTTTCTTTTAGGCCCCTTGTTACCAAGCAACCTGCATAATCCAGAACTGTGCGTTATGTTACATTTCCTCTACAGGATTACCAATGAAAACGCACTTTTTTATGTAACTTTTCTACTTATGTAAGAGTATTACAGTTTCTCTATGAAACTTTGTTGATTCATATCAGGATCACGAATCTTAATAAGTATTGATGGAAAGATAGTCAATAAGTACCTGTTTGTCGTCGGGCACTGATGGATTTTTCAAGCCGACCAATCTTGTGCTTTCTGCTCTTTCTCTGGTCCGAAAACGACAGACAATGGATCTTGATGGATCAATACGTCCGCATCAGGAAAAAGAGCCAATAAATTATCTTCCACTTTATCAGCGATGTAATGCGCCTCAATTAATCGTAAGTTATCGTCTAGCTCTAAATGCAACTGTATAAAGCGCGTCGGTCCGGACATTCGCGTGCGTAACTGATGCACGCCCAATACCCCTTTTACGCTCAAACAAGCTTGGTTAATTTGCTCAAGTTCTTCATCGGGCAACTTTCTATCAAGTAAGGTTTGAATCGCTTCGCTGACCATTTTGAAAGCGCTATAAAGAATGAAGACACCAATACCAATCGCAAACACAGCATCCGCTTGAGTCACTCCAAAATAACTGAGCCCCAGAGCAACCATGATCGCAGCATTCATATACAAGTCAGTCTGATAATGCAGAGAATCCGCCGCTATTGCTTGGCTCCCCGTCACGCGAACCACATGTTTTTGGAACATCACCAAGCCAAGTGTGACCACAATCGCAAACAGCGATACATACACACCTAACTCCGGTGCGTGTAAAGCATGTGGGCGGAAAAATCGGTCAATCCCGTTAAGAATCAAAAATACTGCCGAGCCCGAAATAAACATTGCTTGGGCTAGGGCCGCTAAGGACTCAGCTTTACCATGTCCAAACGTATGTTCGCGGTCTGCCGGTTGTAAGGCGTAACGAACCACCACAAGATTCACAACCGAAGCCGCGATATCTAACATGGAGTCAATCAATGACGCCAATAAGCTCACTGAGCCGGTTACCCACCACGTGATGACTTTTACTATCAGAAGAAGCGTCGCCACAATGGTTGCAGTCCAAGCGGCGGTCGTAACTAAACGTGCGTATTGCTGTTTCATAATCAAAGAGTTAACTAAAACCATACGTTGAGTATATTGAATGACCATGAAATAACCAGATCAAAAAGAGGCAACCAATGGCTGCCTCTTTATATAACATCAATTCATGACTTAATTATTGCGCGACTTTTCCATGCGCTTGTGCATTCTGTCGCCACACTCTTGCATACGTTCATTTTGTAGCTCAACAAATTTCGCTTTCTGCTCAGGTGTTAATACGCTAAGCATTTGGTGCTTTCTTTCTAGCATTTGCACGCGACGTTCCGTTTGGCGCTCAACCATCTCTTTTGCTAATTCGCTAGCTTGAGCTTCATCAAAGTTATCCGCCAGCAAAAGCGATTGTACTTTTGCGTGATGCGCTTGACGCTCAGCCATACGTGCTTCTTTGCCATCAGCGAATTTTGCTTTCATTTCTGCTTTGTTTGCTTCACGCATTTCTTTTAGCTGATCTTTTTGTGCATCAGTCAGGTCTAGTTGACGCATGACACCTCGGTCCATACCCATGCCGCATTCGTCACGAGGACCTTTATGATGGTTTTTACCACCGTAAGCGAATGCGCTTGCGGCGCCAAGAGTAAGAGGTAGAACAACAGCAGCTAACACAAGTTTTTTTGCAGACTTCATAATACGATTCCTTACACAGGTGAGTGGTTCTTCTGAGCTGTTCTCACAGCGCTTGAGTATAGAATACGACCCGCTAGGTAAAGCGACGTATAGGGAGCGTAAAGAATCGTAAAGAGTGATTTTTCTCCTCTTCGTTGCGCATCATTCCAATGTAATATTAGGCTATCGGTAACTTACTATAGGTGCCCCCATGGCAAACATTCTTTTAATCGATGACGATATCGAGCTAACTAGCTTATTAAAAGAAGTACTCAGTTTCGAAGGGTTTGACGTCAGCGAAGCAAATGACGGTGAAGCCGGCTTAGCCGCGATCAATGATAAGATTGATTTGATTTTGTTGGATGTCATGATGCCAAAACTCAATGGCATGGAAACGCTGAAACGCTTACGTGAAAATTGGGAAACTCCCGTCTTGATGCTGACCGCTAAAGGGGAAGAAATTGATCGCGTGATCGGCTTGGAACTGGGCGCGGATGATTATTTACCAAAACCTTTTAGTGACCGAGAGCTGTTAGCGCGAATCCGCGCGATTTTACGCCGCACTAGCAGCACACAAAAAAATACCAAAAACAGCGATTGCATTGAGTATCAAGAAATCCGCCTCTATCCCGGTAAGCAAGAAGCGTATTGTGAGCAACAGTTACTCGATCTCACAGCAACCGAGTTTGCGCTACTCACCCACTTCGTACAAAACCCAGGACAAGTGCTGACCAAAGAGACACTGAGCTTAGATGTGCTTGGTAAACGACTCGCTGCTTTTGATCGCGCTATCGATATGCATGTCTCGAACTTACGTAAAAAATTACCAGATCAAAGCAATGGCAAGCCGCGAATTAAAACCCTGCGTGGTCGTGGCTACATGCTGCTTGAGGAGGATTAATGCGCCTATCACGCATCAAACTGCCAAACATCAATAGCCTGTATGGACGCATCTTTGCCATTTTTTGGTTCACCATGTTATTAGTATTGATAGCCGTGCTATCACTGCCACATTTGGACCCACGCAAAGCTCGCGATATTCCAGAAGAACACTACAAACGTATGGTAGAAACGCGTGACTCAATCCAACAAAAATACAGCCAGCAAACTGATTTAGGCCGCATACTTTTTCGTATCGAGGGCAACCGCCACGGCAAGCACGACCCTCGCCCGAGGGTGTTTTTTTCTGACTACAGCGGTAATGTTCTTACGACAGAAAAACGCAGCAATTTTCAATTGCGTGCCATGCAAAACTTTGTCACCAGTATCGAAGATTACAATAATCCAAAGCAGAAGCTGTATGGTCGATACATGATTGCGGGCCCAATTCCTATCACTTTGGCAGGTTCCGATATCTTGATGTACGTGGGCTTCAAGTGGAATGAGCCACCACCTCTACTCCTGCGTCTGTTTGATCACCCATTCCAGCTCTTGCTTGCGGTCATGCTGGTTAGTACACCATTGCTGTTATGGCTTGCTTGGGCTTTGAGTCAGCCTGCACGTCGTCTTGAAGCCGCTGCTCAACGTGTGGCGAAAGGTGAATTTGTCACAGACCCAAATTTAGAAAAAGGCACGGCGGAGTTTCGTCAAGCAGGTAGCAGCTTCAACCAGATGGTCGAAGCGGTTAATCAGATGATTTCAGGACAACAACGTTTGCTATCCGATATCTCTCACGAGCTGCGCTCACCTTTAACTCGTCTGCGCATGGCAAGCGCATTAGCGACGCGTAAACAAGGCGAAAGCCCAGAACTGACTCGTATCGATACCGAAGCGCAGCGCTTGGAACAGATGATCAGCGAACTACTAGAGCTTTCTCGCATGCAGGCGAACAGTCATATGACTCGCGAAACACAGCCACTAGAAAGTTTATGGGAAGAAATCATTAAAGATGCGCAGTTTGAAGCAGAGCAAATGGGCAAACAGCTACACTATTCAGAATTACCTAAGCGCAATATTTCCGGTAACCCTAAACTGCTGATGAGTGCGGTGGAAAATATCGTTCGTAACGCCATTTACTACGGAAAAGACGAGGTACAAATCGACATCAAAGCCGATGACGATACGCTTCGTATCACGGTTGACGATAATGGAGAAGGTGTACCAGAAGAGGAACTGGCCGCGATTTTTCGCCCGTTCTATCGCGTTTCCACGGCACGCGATCGCCACTCTGGCGGCACAGGTCTCGGCCTAACCATTACCGAAAGTGCCATTCGCCAGCACAGTGGCACGATCGCAGCCAGCCGAAGTCCTTTAGGCGGATTGCGCATGAGTATCACCTTACCGATCAATTGTTAGTCTCAATTTGATGAACTAACAATAATTCGCACCATATTTCTAGAGTGAGTGATTCACAGCCCCACCCTCACTTTAGAAATTGGTGAGGCTTCTTAGAATACCCTTACAAAGATCAAAGTTGATAATAATTATCGTTAGCATTAAAGTAAATTTTCCAATTAAGGAGGATTTACTATGTCACATACATTTCCCGCTCTGCCTTACCCGTACGATTCACTAGAGCCGTACATCGACGCGAAAACCATGGAAGTGCATTACAGCAAACACCACAAGACGTACTTTGATAAGTTTGTAAATGCCGTTGAAGGGAGCGAGCTCGAAACTCAGTCATTAGACGAGATCTTTGACAATATCTCTAAGCTCAGTCCAGCAGTACGTAATAATGGTGGCGGCTATTACAACCACATCATTTATTGGAATTGCATGTCACCAAACGGTGGCGGAGAGCCTCAAGGCGCGCTTGCTCAAGCAATTAACGATAAATTTGGTAGCTTTGCGCAATTTAAAGAGGCGTTTGCCCAAGCTGCCATCAATACCTTTGGGTCTGGCTTTGCATGGCTGATCGTAAAAGATGGTGAGATTCACATTACGTCCACCAGCAATCAAGATAACCCTCTGATGGACGTAGTGGATGTACGCGGTGAACCAATCCTCGCATTAGACGTGTGGGAGCACGCGTATTACATCTGTTACCAAAACCGTCGCCCAGAATATATTGATGCGTGGTGGAACGTCGTCAACTGGCGAGCAGTTGAAGAAAACTATGCTCACGCTCTCTTATAAAGAACATCGCTACTTACGGTATTAACATCCGCGCTAATGCCTGCTTTCATACCCAGGTCAATCTTGCTGAATCTCGCATATCTCGGTGACTTGGGTATATACTGCCCCTCTCTTTGACCAACTCTATTTCAATACCATGTTTGATATCGCTTTATACGAACCAGAAATCGCGCCGAACACCGGCAACATCATTCGACTATGCGCCAACTGCGGTGCAAACCTTCACTTAATTGAACCTCTGGGTTTCGATCTTGAAGAGAAAAAAGTCCGCCGCGCTGGTTTGGATTACCATGATTTAGCTCGCGTAACGCGTCATAAAAACTATCAAGCGTTCTTAGAATATTTAGAGAAAGAGAAGCAAGGTAACTACCGATTGTTTGCCTGCACCACCAAAACCACAGGCCACCACGTTGATGCACAATACCAAACGGGTGATGTTTTGATGTTTGGTCCAGAAACTCGTGGTTTGCCTGCTGAAATCATCGATAGCTTGCCAATGGAGCAGCGTATTCGCATTCCAATGATGCCAGATGCGCGCAGCCTAAACCTTTCGAATGCCGTTGCGATCATTGCTTTTGAAGCATGGCGTCAAATGGGCTTTGAAGGCGCATTGTAAGCAGCACGAATTCCAAATACAGAAAAGGGCGCTTGGTGCGCCCTTTTGTTTTCTTTACTGACTAACTCAATCAGTTGAGCTTGTTGCGATCATCATCGTCTTTACGCTCGTATTCCCCTTCGAAGGTATTGCCATTATCTGACTGGGAATCAAATGGGTCACGACGGAACGGGTCTTGCTCAAATGGCCCCTGGTTAGAGAAACCACCTTGGAAGCCACCGCCATGCATGGTTTTCACCACCATTTTGCTCATCAAGTATTTAGCTATCGCGGCGCGTGGCGCAGGAAGCAACACCAACATACCAAGGGCATCGGTCATAAAGCCAGGGGTTAACAGTAGCACGCCAGCCACAGCGAGCATTACGCCTTCAAAAATTTGCTGGGCTGGAATTTCACCTTGTTCAAGACGCCCCTGTACTGACATCAGTGTTTGGATACCTTGGCTACGAACCAACGATGCACCGACAAATGCCGTGATTAAGACTAGTGCAATGGTCGGCCATAAACCTAAAAAGCCGCCCACCTGAATAAATAAGCCGATTTCAATGATCGGAACAAAAATAAACGCTAATAATAAGATAGGAAACACACGCCCTCCTTTGTTTAATTCAGTGTAATGGTAAAAGCAGACTAAGCTCAAACGAATCGTTGTAAAAAAGCGTGTTCATACTGGTCTCCTTCTTTTTTAGACAAAGTAGCGGGAGCGCGTTTCATTCAATTACATACCGATTTTTTCGTGCTTTTAAAGTGCTAATTTCGAACTCTAAAAACTCATGTTTGTCGAGGAAAATCGAGTACCCATAAAGGGTTATTAATAACCCGTTCATACTTTGCAAATTATTGACTCATGAAAAACGAAAAAGGTGATCTAGTTACTATTTTTATGCGCTAGGTGCAGTATCATGTGCCACATAAGTCAGGACGGATTTTCCAGCCAAAAATTCTGATGAATGGATTCTAGATTGCAGAAATGGCTAATAAATAACTTTATTATCAGAATTATCATCTAAGGATCCTGCTATGGCTACCCTATCTGATGCTCCAAAAACAGCAAACCCAGCCACTCGTATTGAAGAAGATCTATTAGGTCAACGTCATGTCCCTGCATATGCGTACTACGGTATTCATACGCTACGTGCAATCGAGAACTTCAACATCTCTAATATGACCATCTCTGACGTACCAGAATTTGTACGCGGCATGGTAATGACCAAAAAAGCAGCAGCGTTAGCAAACAAAGAACTTGGCGCTATTCCAAAAGACGTTGCAAACTACATCATCGAAGCGTGTGATTTGATCCTAGAAACTGGCAAGTGCATGGATCAGTTCCCATCAGACGTATTCCAAGGCGGTGCAGGCACTTCAGTTAACATGAACACGAACGAAGTGATCGCAAACGTTGCGCTTGAGTTGATGGGTAAAGAGAAAGGCCAATACGAATTTGTTAACCCAAATGACCATGTAAACAAGAGCCAATCAACCAACTGTGCGTACCCAACAGGTTTCCGTATTGCGGTATACAACAGCGTACACAAGCTAATGGAAGCAATTGAGTACCTAAAAGGCGCATTCGAACTTAAAGCCGTTGAGTTTAAAGATGTACTGAAAATGGGCCGTACTCAGCTTCAAGACGCAGTACCAATGACAGTCGGTCAAGAGTTCCATGCGTGGGCGGTAACACTAA
Source organism: Vibrio sp. OY15 (assembly GCF_000742455.1). Lineage (NCBI taxonomy): Bacteria > Pseudomonadati > Pseudomonadota > Gammaproteobacteria > Vibrionales > Vibrionaceae > Vibrio > Vibrio sp. OY15. The sequence goes on from NZ_JPIL01000025.1 coordinate 16,846, forward strand.
ACGAAGAGATTCGTGCTCTAGATTACACATCTAAACTCCTCCTAGAAATCAACCTAGGCGCAACCGCAATCGGTACTGGTCTAAATACACCAACTGGCTACCAAGCGCTTGCAGTAAAACACCTAGCGGAAGTAACAGGCCTTGACGTTGTTGCAGCAGAAGACCTTATCGAAGCAACGTCTGACTGTGGTGCATACGTAATGACTCACGGCGCGCTAAAACGCCTAGCAGTGAAATTATCGAAGATCTGTAACGACCTTCGTCTACTTTCTTCTGGTCCTCGTGCGGGTCTAAATGAATTGAACCTACCTGAAATGCAAGCAGGCTCTTCAATCATGCCAGCTAAAGTAAACCCAGTTATCCCAGAAGTAGTAAACCAAGTTTGCTTCAAAGTTCTCGGTAACGACAACACGGTTTCTTTCGCAGCAGAAGGCGGTCAGCTACAGCTAAACGTAATGGAACCAGTTATCGCACAAAGCGTGTTTGAGTCTATCTCTCTACTACACAACGCGTGTGTGAACTTACGTGATAAATGTATCGACGGCATCACAGTGAACAAAGAAGTTTGCGAAAACTACGTTTACAACTCTATCGGTATCGTCACTTACCTAAACCCATACATCGGCCACCACGAAGGTGACATCGTAGGTAAGATTTGTGCAGAAACTGGTAAGAGTGTTCGTGAAGTCGTGCTAGAGCGCGGTCTGCTTACAGCAGAGGAGCTTGATGAAATCTTGTCAGTAGAAAACTTCATGCATCCTACTTACAAAGCAAAACGTTACGAGTAATAACGAATCCGAAGGGGGCCACTCAGGCCCCTTTTTTAGGCTCTCATACGGTTAACCTCATTTTTTATATGCTTTTATTGCCGCTAAACCACTAGGTTCTCATTCTCTGAGCATTTACTCCTATTCCTGAGTGTTCAAAAAATCAGAATCAAATAAAAAACTAAAGAGGTATCAATATGGTCATGGTCGAACTCTTCGTGGTTCTGCTCTTCATCTATTTGGGGGCAAGAATCGGTGGTATCGGCATTGGTTTTGCCGGTGGTGCTGGGGTCATTGCGTTGTCTTTGATCTTGGGCGTACCAACAAGCCAAGCTTACATTCCCGTTGACGTAATTTTGATCATCATGTCTGTAATCACCGCTATCGCAGCAATGCAAGTCGCTGGTGGTTTAGACTGGATGGTGCAAGTTGCTGAAAACTTTTTGCGCAAGCATCCTGAGCGCATCACCTTTTATGCGCCTATCGTAACTTACCTAATGACATTAATGGCGGGTACTGGCCACACGGCATTCTCTACTTTGCCAGTGATTGCAGAAGTAGCGAAAGGCCAAGGCGTGCGCCCTTCTCGTCCACTGTCTATCGCGGTCGTAGCATCGCAAATCGCTATCACCGCATCACCAATCTCAGCGGCTGTTGTAGCGTTCGCGGCAATGCTGCACCCATTTGGCGTTGACTACCTAACACTACTAGCAATCTGTATTCCAACGACGTTCATCGCGTGCATGATCGGTGCGTTCGTGGCGAATTTCATGGGCTGTGAGCTAAAAGACGATGCTGAATACCAAGAGCGTCTAGAAAAAGGCTTAATCAAGCTAAATACAGAAGCAAAACGCGAAATCCTACCAACAGCGAAGAAAGCAACCTTCATCTTCCTAGGCGCAATCGCATTTGTCGTGTGTTACGCAGCAGCAATTTCTGGCTCAGTTGGCCTTATCGAGAACCCTGCTCTAGGCCGTAACGAAGCTATCATGACGGTAATGCTAGCAGCTGCGGCAGCTATCGTAATGAGCTGTAAAATCGATGCTGGCAAAATCCCAGCCGCAGCAACATTCCGCTCTGGTATGACAGCGTGTGTGTGTGTTCTTGGTGTGGCATGGCTAGGTTCTACGTTCGTTAACGCGCACGTTGACGGCATCAAAGAAGTTGCGGGTGCGCTACTAGCAGACTACCCATGGATGCTAGCACTCGTTCTATTCTTCGCTTCAATGCTGCTTTACTCACAAGGTGCAACCACTGTTGCGCTGATGCCAGCAGCACTAGCAATCGGTGTGGCACCACTTACCGCAGTTGCATCTTTCGCAGCAGTAAGTGCGCTATTCGTGCTGCCAACTTACCCAACGCTTCTAGCAGCGGTTGAGATGGACGACACGGGTTCAACTCGTATCGGTAAGTACGTATTCAACCACCCATTCTTTGTACCTGGTGTGGTAACCATCGCTTCTGCGGTAGCACTTGGCTTCGCATTCGGTGGTCTACTGATCTAGTAGAAACAGAGTCTTACTCGGGGAGCTTCGGCTCCCTTTTTTATTCCCTGTTGTCTTGATTTATGCTCAATAAATCTTCATTTTCATGAAACTTATTGACTCGCCTCCGGGTCTGATTGAGTTACACTAACGGCAATTATCTAAGATGAATTGACTCTTTTATGCGCGCATTACTTTCCGTTTTACTCTTAGGGCTCATTACCTTTTCCACTCCGTCTTTAGCTTTATTTGGCAAAGACCAGTTTAACAGTAGCCAGAACAACAGTTTTGGTAGCAGCAGCGACAGCTTTGTTCCGGTTGATCAGGCGTTTCCATTTAACTTCTACCAGCAAGATGACAAATTGATGCTCGATTGGCAGGTACGTGACGGGTACTACCTATATCAAGAGCGCTTGTCTGTAGCTGGTGAGAAAGTATCGCTAGGCGAACTGCAAATGGAAGACGGCACACCGCATAAAGATGAATTCTTTGGTGACGTGCATATCTATACTCAACCTCTCTTCGTTAATGTACCAATGCATGATTGGCAAGACGGTGCTCGCGTAGTCGTGCAATACCAAGGTTGTGCGAAAGCAGGCTTCTGTTACCCGCCAGAAACTCGCGTGATTCCTATCAGCGCGTTTACTTCGTCGAACTCAGATTCAACAACGGCGACAACTGCATCAAAAGCAGAACTGGCACCAACAGCAACGCCACCAGCGGTGCAATCATCTAGTTCTGCCGACACACCATCAGCTCCAGTAACACAGCAAGATAGCCTTGCAGCCAACCTTGCTGATAACTGGTGGACACCACTTCTGTTCTTGGCGCTTGGTGTGGGCTTGGCGTTTACACCTTGTGTGCTACCGATGTACCCAATTCTGACCAGCATAGTGCTTGGCAGTGGCAAACTAAGCCAACGCCGCGCGCTAGGCTTGTCATTCGTCTACGTGCAAGGCATGGCACTGACTTACACCCTACTCGGCCTTGTGGTGGCATCTGCAGGTATGCAGTTCCAAGCGGCAATGCAACACCCTTATGTGCTGATTGGCTTGAGCGTACTGTTCATCGCACTCGCTTTGTCTATGTTTGGTCTGTACTCATTACAGCTACCAAGCAACGTTCAAACGTGGTTAAACAACCTCAGCAACAAACAGCAAGGCGGCAGCAGTGCAGGCGTATTCGCCATGGGGGCGATTTCTGGACTGGTGTGCTCACCATGTACCACGGCACCTCTGTCTGGTGCGCTACTTTACGTGGCACAAAGCGGCGATTTGCTTACCGGTGGTATCGCGTTATACGCGCTGGCGATGGGCATGGGTATTCCGCTGATTCTTGTTGCGGTCTTCGGCAACAAACTGCTACCAAAAGCAGGTGGTTGGATGGACCGAGTGAAAACACTCTTCGGCTTTATTCTGCTTGCCGCACCTATCTTCTTACTAGAACGCATCATGCCAGAAATGTGGTCAACGATTCTGTGGTCAGCACTGGGTATTGCTGCTTTTGGTTGGCTATACCACATCAAAAACAGTCTAGAGTTTGGTGGCTGGAAACAAAGTGCCGTGGGCATAATCGCCGTCTTAGGTTTGCTAGCCTCAGCACAACCTATCTTAAATTACTGGTTTGGCAACAGCACAACACAAACTCAGCAAGCCACTGTTAGCTTTACTCGCATTGCTAACGTGGCGGAGCTTGAAGAACAACTGGCACTTGCGAAAGCGGCAGGTAAACCCGTCATGCTCGATTTCTACGCCGATTGGTGTGTAGCATGTAAAGAGTTTGAAAAGTACACCTTCCATGACCCAAGCGTCGAAGCAAAACTGCAAGACTTCGTTCTTCTGCAAGCGAACGTGACCAAAAACCAAGTGCAAGACATCGAACTACTGAAGCACATGAATGTACTTGGTTTACCAACAATTGAGTTTTGGGATGCCAGTGGCGAACACGTTTCAAACGCTCGTTTGACGGGCTTTATGCAAGCTGAGCCTTTCTTAGAGCATATCAAGCAGTTCTGATAACCAGATATTCAAACGCCAGTGATGTCCACTGGCGTTTTTTATTGCTCAGATTTGAATAAGAACATTGCGTTTATATGCAATTTTCCTAATAAAAGTCGATTTGGTTCAGACTTTTAGCGAATAAATATTGTCCACTCTCTCAAAGCTGGACAATAATAAATTTAACGAAATAGTCAAAAGTGTTTAACGTCATGGATTCGACCTACACCATCATTATTGCAGATGATCACCCACTCTTCCGGAATGCCTTGTTTCAATCTATCCACATGGCTATTAGTGGTGCAAATTTGCTGGAAGCGGACTCACTCGACGCACTTCTGGCTTTGTTAGAACGAGAGGAAGAGCCAGATTTAGTGCTATTGGACCTCAAAATGCCAGGAGCAAATGGTATGTCTGGCTTGATTCATTTGCGAGCAGAGCATCCAGATTTACCTATCGTCGTCGTTTCAGCGAGTGAAGAGCCGGCGATCGTGACGCAGGTGAAAAGCCATGGTGCATTTGGTTTTATTCCCAAGTCCAGCGACATGCGCGAATTAGTGAACGCGCTCAATCAAGTGCTGAATGGCGACCCATACTTCCCTGAAGGGTTGATCACCAATAACGCGGCATGTAATGACTTAGCGGAAAAGATTGCTGCGCTAACACCGCAGCAATATAAAGTGTTGGGAATGTTGTCCGATGGCTTGCTGAACAAGCAAATCGCTTACGAATTGAATGTTTCAGAAGCCACCATAAAAGCGCACATGACAGCGATTTTCCGTAAGCTCGGTGTAAAGAACCGCACGCAAGCCGTGATTATGCTGACGGAAATGAGCGACTAGATTGACGTCTTATCGTCAGACTTACTTTTTTCGTTTGGCAATCGGATACCGACTTTAGTGACCTGCTGATCAACAACATCAGCGACGATCCAATGCAAACCTTGCCACTCGAAATGGTCTCCCAATACTGGCGTGCTACCTAATTGCTCTTCGACAAGGTTTCTCAAACTTTTATCCAGCGGTTCATCCCCCAGATTCAAACCATACATCACGGCAATATCGGCAAGCTTCACTTCAATATCGAGGAAGAAGTCACCGAAGAATCGCGCTAGCGACGCTTTCTCTGGGGCTTCACTAAACAGTAAGCTCAGTGCATCTAAATCCTTTTCTTGTGCTAATACACACAAGGTATCATCTTCCTCAAGACGCGTACTGCCGGATGGGTGCAATAGCTCTTTACTGCGAAATACAGCGGCGATACGCGTTCCTTCCGGCATCGAAAGACTACGTAATGGCTCACCAATGCACCATTTATCTGCTTTAAGTCTATAGATAAACAGCTCCCACTCACTGGTCGGGTAAATCTCTACACCCGTACGCGAAATTGGCTCAGGCTTAGAAGGTAGCTCGACCTTTGCAAGAGACATCGCCTTAGTCAACGTGCCCCCTTGTACTATCAAAGACACCATTACTACAAAGAATGCCAAATTGAAGTACAGTTGAGCATCTGGCAACCCTGCCATCATTGGAAATACCGCGAGGATGATAGGTACAGCGCCACGCAATCCTACCCAAGAGACAAACCACTTTTCACGTGGCGTGAAACTCTTGAATGGCAGTAAACCAATCCAAACTGAGATTGGTCGGGCAAACAAAATCATCCCGAAGGCAAGCGCAAGACCTGGCAACGCAATAGAGAGTAAATTAGATGGTGTAACCAACAAGCCAAGCACCAAGAACATACCAATTTGAGCTAGCCACGTCATACCATCTAAAACATGAAGAATAGAGTGGCGGCTGCGTGTTGGACGGTTACCTAATAAAAGACCAACGAGGTAAATCGACAAAATACCACTGCCACCCAAAGTGTTAGATAAAGCAAAAATAAGCAAGCCACCACTGACCGTTAAAATAGAATACAGCCCATCTGGTAATTGATTGCGATTGATAACTTTCCATAAGATCCAGCCACCAGCGAAGCCAAGTAACGCGCCGATACCAAACTGCTTAAGAAAACTGAACGCCAAAAAGCCCGCACTTAAGTCAGCGCCAGGGTTCGCTAAAATAGCAATCAGAGTTACGGTCAGAAACACCGCCATTGGGTCATTGGTGCCGGATTCAATTTCCAGCGTTGAACCAACACGTTCGTTCAGGCTACGACCTTTGAGTAGAGAGAAGACCGCGGCAGCATCGGTGGAACCAACAATCGCACCAACCAATATGCCTTGCAATAAATCTAAGTCGAATAACCACGTTGCCATCAGCCCGGTCAAAATGGTGGTGATCGCAACGCCAAATGTCGCCAAAGAGACCGAGGGCCATAACGCAACCCTAAAGCTGGCGACCCGCGTTCTCATCCCACCATCAAGCAAAATGATGGCTAATGCGAGGTTACTAACCAAATAAGCGATCGAAAAGTTATCGAATAAGATGCCGCCTAAGCCGTCTTCCCCCGCCAGCATTCCAACGGCTAAAAATACCAAAAGAATTGGGATTCCCAACTTAGAAGACACTGGGCTTAAAAGAACGCTAAGTGCGATTAACAACGCACCTATTAGAAAAAAACTGTTAATGGTGTCTGCGTCCATTCTCACCCTCCCTTAATGAAAAACGATAATAATTGTGATGAGCAAGGCTACTTCGTTAATGAGGTAATGCCCTAATCTGCCTCCCCTTTACACCGTCTCAAAATGCGAGGTTGTACGAGAATGACTCAGTTATATTACTTTATTGTGCGTTAAAACGGTGATTTGATGCGAAAACTTTATGTAAATAAATTACTTGAGAGCTTTCTTATCTACGCCTTCTCTCTTTAAGAGCCACAAGATCACCACCAATATTTACACAGCATCTCCAAGTTCAATGAAGAAAAGATTAATGGCCCGTCTTAATCATGCTTGTTTATCCAATCAACCTTTAGACCTTTGGCTAACTTAACAGTTTATTAACATAACATTTTACCCCTTTGTTCGCTGCAAAAGCCCATAGCATGGGGATTCTTCATTTTTAACACCCCGACTAAAGTTGAAAAGAGTTATTGCCAACACCTTGCTAATGTACATATTGAAACATTTCATTAACAACAATACCAATCGTAAGGAGACGGCAATGGCATTTGAAAGCGAAGAAAGAGCCAAAGCCTATTGGGACAAAAACGTGAAGCTCATGATCGGCCTAATGGTCATCTGGTTCGTCGTGTCTTTCGGCTGCGGCATTTTATTTGTCGACGTACTAAATCAATTTCAACTAGGCGGCTACAAACTCGGTTTCTGGTTTGCTCAACAAGGCTCCATCTATGCCTTCCTAGGAATTATTTTCTATTACGCATGGAAGATGCGCCAAATTGACCGTGAATTCGGCGTGGACGAATAAGGAGTCACTCAGATGGATTTGAAAACTATTACCTACCTGGTCGTTGGCGCCACGTTCATCCTGTACATCGGGATTGCTATTTGGGCTCGCGCCGGATCAACCAAAGAGTTTTATGTTGCTGGTGGCGGTGTAAACCCGATTGCAAACGGTATGGCAACCGCAGCCGATTGGATGTCCGCAGCGTCGTTTATCTCAATGGCAGGCTTAATTGCCTTCATGGGCTATGGCGGCTCAGTATTTCTAATGGGTTGGACTGGTGGCTACGTTCTGCTTGCGCTGTTGCTAGCGCCTTACCTACGCAAATTTGGTAAGTTTACGGTGCCAGAGTTTGTTGGTGAACGCTTTTACTCCAACACAGCACGTATCGTAGCGGTTGTTTGTCTTATCATCGCATCAGTGACTTATGTTATCGGTCAGATGAAAGGCGTGGGCGTTGCGTTTGGTCGCTTCTTAGAAGTGGATTACTCCACCGGCCTATTAATTGGTATGTGTATCGTTTTCATGTACGCGGTTCTTGGCGGCATGAAAGGCATCACTTACACGCAGATTGCTCAATATTGCGTACTCATTCTTGCTTACACTATCCCTGCAATCTTTATCTCTCTGCAACTCACTGGTAACCCAATCCCACAAATTGGTCTGGGGAGTACCATGGCTGGTACCGATGTCTATCTACTCGATCGGCTTGACCAAGTTGTGACCGAACTCGGATTCAGTGAATACACGACCCAAGTACGTGGCGACACACTTAATATGTTTGTCTACACCATGTCACTGATGATTGGTACTGCCGGTCTACCACACGTAATTATCCGTTTCTTTACCGTGCCGAAGGTTCGCGACGCACGTACATCAGCAGGCTGGGCTCTGATCTTCATCGCAATCCTTTACACTACTGCACCAGCGGTATCAGCGATGGCTCGCCTCAACCTAATGAATACGGTAAATCCAGCTCCGGGTCAGCACCTAGCGTATGACGAGCGTCCTGCGTGGTTCAAAAACTGGGAAACAACTGGACTACTCGGTTTTGACGATAAAAATGGCGATGGCAATATCCAATACACTTCAGATGCGTCCACCAACGAACTGCGCGTTGATAACGACATCATGGTATTGGCTAACCCAGAGATCGCTAAACTACCAAACTGGGTGATCGCACTTGTGGCAGCAGGTGGTCTTGCAGCTGCACTATCTACCGCAGCAGGTTTACTACTCGCCATTTCTTCAGCTATTTCCCATGACTTAATCAAAGGGGTTATCAATCCGAACATATCCGAGAAAAAAGAGCTACTTGCTAGTCGAATATCAATGGCAGTAGCGATAGCAGCCGCAGGCTATCTCGGTTTAAATCCGCCTGGATTTGCCGCAGGTACGGTAGCACTCGCCTTTGGTCTTGCCGCTTCATCCATCTTCCCTGCATTGATGATGGGCATCTTCAGCAAGAGCATCAACAAAGAAGGCGCAATCGCCGGTATGATTGCAGGTATCAGTATTACGCTGTTCTACGTATTCCAACACAAAGGCATCCTTTTCGTTGCTGATTGGAAATATCTAGAAAGCTGGGGAACAAACTGGTTCCTGGGTATTGAGCCAAACGCGTTTGGTGCTATTGGCGCACTATTTAACTTCATCGTCGCATTCGCTGTCTCCAAAGTAACAGCAGAAACGCCACAAGAAGTAAAAGACCTAGTCGAACACGTTCGCGTGCCAGTAGGTGCTGGTAGTGCAGTGGATCACTAAAAACTAATCAAAACCACAAAAGCCCCGCTTGGAACCAGCCGTCCGGGGCTTTTTTATTCTCACTTTTCAGTTACCATATTCGCAGTATGTCGTTGCAAGGAAGCCAAGATGTTCAAAAACAAGCACTTTATTCTCGCTCTACTGATTGCGCCAGTTCTCTCTTTGATCGCTTACTTCGGTACCGATATGGCCCTCAGCGAGAAACCCCACGCGGCGCAAGAAGGGGAAACTTACAAACTCGCGAGTAAGTCTAATTGTCGTTACACCAGTGGTCTGTGTGATATGGAAAATGGCGATTTTAAAGTGAAATTTCGCTCTGAAAAACTCACTAAAAATAACTTAGAATTGTCACTCAACGCCGCTTACCCACTTGAAGGGGTTAAAGTTTCTATTGTGAGTGACAAAGAGAAAAACGCTCAACCGATTGATATGAAGCCCGCCGATCAAGCAGGCCAAAGCTGGTACATCACCTTACCAAAGCCTGCATCTGCAGAAAGCTGGTTAAGAGTCGTCATTCAATCAGGCGGCACACTATATTATGGTGAAACACAAACCGCATTTGTGAAGTACGAAACCTTATTTACTGAATAACGCTGACAAGCTAATTCACCGGTCTTCAAACGACAGTGACTTAGTTTCACTCAGCATAAATGAATTCCTACTCAGCCGACGCCTTTGCGTCGGCTTTTGTTTCCGTAAGTCTTTCTTCAACAACCTCTTACTCTAAAAAGGGTTGCCAACCCACAAGTTAATTGATAATAATTATCATTACATTCAATGAGAGGTGGTTATGGACAACAAACGGGACATCTTTAACGCATTTTTTAAAGCCCAAGATAGATTCCTTCTCGCCGCACCACATGGCTTTGAGCCAGACGTGATTCATGACTATATTCATTGGGGAATGGTGTTGTCTTCCTGTTATGAACACGATGCCGATGAAGAAAATCTATTGTTGTGTGAGCTGTTTTTACGTCAGGTTTATTTCCATTTACTAGACGCAATTCAAGACTCAACTCGCAGTCGTATCTTCCGTCGTGTCTGTCTCGATTCTATCCATACGCCATTATTCTGCCTCAAACGCTATTACTACCAGTTTGAACAAGGCGACGTGAAATTTCTCGCACTACAACAACAATTACGCCTGATTCAAATCTCACTCGATTAACCAAAAGGATCCCTACCATGAGCACCGAATTCCGCATAGAAACTGACAGTATGGGCGAAGTTACTGTCCCTGCAGATGCTCTCTACCAAGCCCAGACTCAACGCGCCGTCGATAACTTCTCATTCAGTCAACATAAAATGCCATCTGGTTTTATCAAAGCGTTAGCACACATCAAGCAGACTGCGGCACTCACCAACGCACAGCTAGGGCTGCTTGAGGGAGATATTGCCAACGCGATTGCTGACGCAGCTCAAGCAATTATCGAAGGCAATCATATTGAGCAATTCCCAATTGACGTGTTCCAAACGGGATCAGGCACTAGCTCAAATATGAATGCGAATGAAGTAATTGCAACACTGGCCTCCCAGCATCTAGGCGGCACTGTCAGCCCTAATGATCACGTCAACATGGGGCAAAGCAGCAACGATGTGGTACCAACGGCCATTCAAGTTAGCGCAGCATTAGCCATCGAAAAACAGCTCTTCCCGGCCCTGTCACACCTAAGCCAAACACTAGAGTCTAAGCAACAAGCATTGAAAGATGTTGTAAAAACCGGTCGCACCCACTTAATGGATGCGATGCCAATTACCTTTGCTCAAGAACTTGGCGGTTGGCAGTTCCAAATCGAGCATGCAAAACAAGCGATTGAACAAACACTTCCTGCTGTAAAAGCCTTAGCCCAAGGTGGTACGGCGGTTGGAACGGGGATCAATGCCGATCCACGCTTTGCAGACTTATTCGCTAGCAACCTAACCCAGTCAACTCGTATTCAGTTCACGGCCAGTGATAACTTCTTTTTCAATTTAAGCAGTCAAGATGCGATCGTCGCTCTGTCGGGACAGCTCAAAACAGCAGCAGTTGCGATCATGAAGATCGCAAACGATCTTCGTTGGATGAATTCAGGCCCATTGGCTGGTTTAGGTGAGATAGAATTACAAGGCTTGCAACCGGGTTCTTCCATCATGCCTGGCAAAGTAAATCCTGTGATCCCAGAAGCCGCAGCTATGGCATCAGCGCAAGTCATTGGTAATGACACCACCATTACCGTCGCAGGCCAAGCGGGCAACTTCCAGCTTAACGTCATGCTGCCAGTTATTGCTCATAACGTATTGGAGAGCATCGAGTTACTCTCTAACAGCACAACCGCTTTAGCTGACAAAGCCATTGCGACGTTTGAAGTTCGCCAAGATAACTTGGATGTAGCACTCGCCAAAAACCCAATTTTGGTCACGGCTCTCAACCCGGTCATTGGTTACCTAAAAGCGGCAGAAGTCGCGACAAAAGCCTACAAACAGGGACGCGCGATTATTGATGTCGCGGAAGAAGAAACTGATTTGGATAGAGCCACACTAGAGCGATTGCTTAATCCAGCCAAACTGACCCAAGGCGGCGTCGCAGAATAAGCGGCAAACTCAGCCTATCAACTAAGATTACAAACATCGAGACCTCCATTCGGAGGTCTCTTTTTATAGCTATTTTTCAAACACTCCAATCCTAAGCGACTCGATTGAGCACCGAACGCAGCTTAAGCGGCTTAACTGGCTTAGCAATAAAGCTGAACCCATTTGCTTTGATGCCATCAAGCATATCATCGGTACGATCTGCACTGATGATGACGCCTTCAAAGCTGTGGCCTAATCTCAGGCGGCATTGCTGTAGCACTTCTAAACCAGTACGACCATCATCAAGTCGGTAATCGGAGAAAATTACATCCGGAATCCAACCATCCTCAAGCGCTTGTAGACTTTCAACTAAATCAATCGCAACTCGTGTATCGCAGCCCCATCGGGAAAGTAAGTTTTCCATGCCGACTAGAATGTCAGGCTCATTATCGACACATAGGATTCTCAGATGACCAAGTTCAGATTGCTTACTCATTGCCACGTGAACTGGATGAGGCTGAACATGATCAGCTTTATCTAGGGTGATGGAAAAAACACTGCCTTTTCCAACCCAAGAGCGCATCGAAATTTCATGCCCAAGTACCTGAGCAATTCCTTTCGAAATCGCCAAACCAAGTCCGAGGCCTTGGTCGGAACGAACTTGAGTTCCGCGATTAAACTCTTCAAAAATCTCTTGCTGCTTCTCTTCTTCAATCCCCACTCCATTATCCCATACATCAATACGCACTCGCCCTTTCACGCGGCGAACACCGAGTGCGACTTTGCCATTCGGGTTATAACGAAACGCATTGGTCAGGAAGTTTTGCACCACACGGCGCAGCAGTTTGGGATCCGACTTAACCATGAGTGAGGACGGAATCATGGTGAACTCTATACCTTGCTGTTTGGCTAACGCACTAAACTCAGCATTCAAATTCGATAACACATCATTTAACGCAAAGCCATGCACGTTGACTTCCAACTTGCCCGATTCCAAACGCGAGATATCCAGCAAATCTCCAATTAAGTCTTCGGCAGCCTCTAAAGCACTTTCAATGTGTGCTGACAGCTTTTTGGCTTCGCTGTCTTTGGCGACTTCCGATAGTGAAGATGCGAATAGACGCGCCGCGTTGAGCGGTTGCATCAAGTCATGGCTTACTGCCGCCAAGAACCGTGATTTGGACTTCGATTCCAAATCCGAGCGCTGCGTCGCTTCCACCAGCTGCTTGTTAAGTTGTTCTAATTCTCGAGTCCGCAGACGTACTCTTTCTTCCAATGTCTCGTTGGCGTCTTTCAGTGCTTGCTCTGCATCACGGAATACGGTGATGTCGGTAAAGCTCATCACAAAGCCACCACCTGGCATTGGGTTACCTTGCACCTCTATCACGCGACCATCGGGACGAACCCGAGAAGAGGTGTGCCGAGTCCCTTGCTCAAGGTGATAAACACGGCGACGGACGTGGTCATCAGGGTCACCAGGGCCACACAACCCCTGCTCTGCATTGTGCCGAATCACATCCGCAATCGGTCGACCTACTTGAATCAGGCCTGGCGGAAATTCAAAGAGTTCTAAATAGCGTTGGTTCCACGCTACCAAGCGTAGTTGCTTATCGACGACCGCAATACCTTGTCCAATATGCTCAATCGCGCCTTGGAGTAAACCCCGACTAAAATCGTACAGTTCAGAGGCTTCATCGACGATAGTCGCCACCTCTTCAAGCTGCATGTTTCTTCCTTGCAGAGCGGAAGTAAGTACTAACTTAGCAGAAGATGCACCAAATACCCCTGCTAGCACACGCTCCGTATGCCGAATCAGAGAAGATGGCGCTTGTTGATTCGGCATCAACTCTTCTCGTTGCTGGCTCCAGTAGGCTTGAAACGCCGCTTTAACTCGCGTTCGTCCTACAAATCTGGACGCTAGCATTTCCAGTTCTGCAACCGTAACGCGGCTCTGGTACAGACTCATATTTTCGCTTTCAGGCAACGGTGTACCAACGAATGATGCCGATTGTAAGCGCTCACTTAGGCTTGGTCGGGTAGCCATAGAAACCACAACAAAACACACTGCATTAGCGACCACGCTGAGGATCATCCCCCAATCTGAAATCGCGATATCAAAACTAGCCAATACCTCTGGTGGTGTAATCAACCAGATCAGGAAGTTATTACTGGCGTCTCCGGCAAGCATGTCTGTTTGGCTCATTAACGTAATCAACCAGGTAGCAAAACCCACCGCGAGGCCAACATACACACCTTTCTTATTCCCTTGACGCCAATACATACCGCCAACCAGCGCAGGAGCGAATTGCGTGATAGCCGCGAACGAGAGAAAGCCGATAGCAGAAAGTGAATGAATGGTGTCCAACGCTTGATAGAAACACCACGCGCCAATCAACAAAACTAAAATCAAACCACGGCGGATCCGCAGTAATAATTCAGAAAAATGGTGGTGGTTACGCTGCGTCAGTCGCATGCGACGCAATAGCAATGGCATAACCAAGTCATTCGAGACCATGATCGCTAAGGCAATCGTCGATACGATAACCATGCCGCTTGCCGCTGAAGTACCGCCTAGAAACGCAAGCAAGGCGATTTCACTCGCCCCGACCGACATCGGCACACTGATGACATAAGTATCAGGCGAAGCGCCACTCAAGAGGCCTTGCCCTACCCACGCAATAGGTAAAACAAAAATCCCCATTAAGATCAGATAAATGGGGAACAACCAACGAGCCACGTGCAAATCTTGAGCACGTTCATTTTCCACCACCATCGTATGGAATTGTCGCGGAAGGCAAACGATCGCCAGCATGGTCAGTACAGTATGAATCAATATAGTCGGGATATTTGGTGACTGATACGTCTGCGCGGCAACATCAAGTAAGCTCAAACTCTCGGTGTTCATCGCCAACCAAACAATGAAGACACCGACCACTAAAAAAGCCAGCAGTTTGATAATGGATTCGAAGGCAATTGCCATCATCATCCCACGATGGTGTTCCGTGTTATCAATGTGGCGGGTACCGAATAGCATCGTAAAAATCGCCAATGCGACCACAACAAACCACGACACGCTATCGTTTTGATAACCAAAATCAGTAGCCAGCTCTGGTGCAATAATTTCAAGCCCCATAGTGATACCACGCAGCTGTAAAGCGATGTACGGCAAAATTCCCGCAACCGCTATGAGCGTAACAACCACGGCCAAACCTTGGGATTTACCGTAGCGTGCTCCGATAAAGTCAGCAATCGACGTGATGTGTTCCCGTTTAGCAATCAAAATAAGCCGAGCTAAAACGCGCCATCCGATGGTAAACACTAAAATGGGAGCAATATAGATGGGCAAGAAAGACCAAGGATTACTGCTGGCCTGCCCGACCGTGCCGTAGAAGGTCCATGATGTACAGTACACCGCAATGGAAAGGCTATAAATCCAAGGCCGCCAGCGCGCTAGCCACCTTTTCTGAATGTCGCCGTACCACGCGATGATAAATAAAGCTCCCAAATACGCTAAAGAAACGGGAACCACCAGCCATCCTTGCATCCGATATCCTTTCTTGCCTTTCTTGCTACTTTTAAAGCAAGAGAATAAAAAAACCTCTCCATGAGGGAGAGGTTTCATTTAACACTGCTTTGATAACGGAGACAAAGCTTAGTTTTTAACCTTTGTTACATAAGTCTAATTCTGTGTTTCAAGTGGCTTGTCTGATACATCAACCACCTGATGTGGGTCTTGCGAATCAAGCTTGATGAACAGAGCCAATAACCCCATCGCGGCCATGCCCCAGAACACAAGCGGTCCCCAGTGCTCATAACCCCAGCCACTCAATACGGTCATTAACGCGATAAATGCGCCCAACGGAATCGCGTTATACAACGCTTGCAACGCTACGATCTTATTTTCTTCGGAGTTTTGGATATATTGGATCGCGGCAATGTGTGCGGTAGCGAAAGTCACACCATGCAATAGTTGAACAATCACCAAAGCAATAATTGATGTTGTCGACGCCGTAATACCCCAACGCATCATTACACCAACGGCAGCAGCAATAAACAGCGCGCGTATTGACCAACCTACGAATAAACGCTTACTCAGTGCAAACACTGCCACTTCTGCGGCCACCCCCAAGCTCCATAAGTAGCCAATGACATCTTCCGAGTGACCAGCGGCCTTCCAGTGAATCGCACTAAAGCCGTAGTAAGCCGCATGACTGCCCTGAATTAGTGACACCAACACTAAGAATTTTAGTATCGGCTTGTCGGTCAAAAGAGCGGTCAGCTTTGGACGTTCTGCGCTTTGCCCACCGTGCGTTACAGGCATTGGGTTAGTCGGTCGCATAGCAAACAGCAACGAGATAAACACGCCGAACATCGCAGTGTACAAGATCATATCGGAGCCAAATTCAGCCACCAGGTAGCCCACTGCCGTCGAGCCTGCGATAAAGGCGATCGAACCCCATAGCCGCGTGCGGCCATAATCGAGCATTTTCAGGCGAGCGTAGTAATTTGCCATCGCGTCCGACAACGGAATAATCGGTCCACAACAAAGATTGAACAACACTGTCGCTAGTGCCATTAACCAAAAGCTACCACCCGTAAAAAAGTGAAATCCAACAAAAAGGAGGGCAGCGAAACTCAACCAACGTAAAGCAGGCATAAGGTGTTCGACTTTGTGTACTCGTGGGGTGATCACGATATTGGCAACACAACGTGTCGCAAGGCCTAACCCGACCAGCAAACCGATATCTGTCGAAGATACGCCCTGATCCTTAAACCAAAGTGACCAAAATGGCAGATACACGCCATACGCAAAGAAGAATCCGAGAAAGTACTGGGAAATCCAGCCATACGGAGAAGGTTTCAACATTACTAATATCCTAAAACGGGAACACCAACGTTCGAGCCGGGAATTATGGATCGCCATGCGTATTATAAAAAGGGAAGAATAAGAAACTTATCGTTTCCTCGATGGAATACTAACTTTGCGACATTTGGCATCTTCAAGCGAAAACATCGTAATTTAGACCAAAGTCGTCTGGCTTCCGGTAAGAAATTTGTCAGACTTAGAGAGTGTTCCTTCCATCATTATTGGGTGTTCTCATGCCTGACAAATTTAACATGCAATCTCCACCGTTCGATCGCTTAACTGAAGCACAACAAACGCGACTGCGATCGTCTCTGGACGTCGCCTACTATCGAGCTCGAGATGTTATTTTATCCTGCGGACAGAAGAACCCCCACTTACATATTCTGATCAAAGGCGCGGTAGAAGAGCGCTCCAACGATCAACAGGAAGTGTTCGCACATTATGCCAACGACGATATGTTCGATGTACGCTCGTTACTTGAAGACAAGGTACGTCATCACTACATCGCGCTTGAGGACACGCTCTCTTACCTACTGCCGAAAGAAATTTTCCTTGCCCTTTACAACGAAAATGGCCAGTTTGCAGCCTATTTCGATAACAATTTATCGAAACGGCAAGAGCTCATCGAAGCGGCCCATCAACAGCAAAACTTAGCGGAGTTTATTCTCACTAAAGTTGACCGCAGCATTTATCACCCACCGATGATCCTTGAACCAAATACACCAATTAACGAGGTAACACGTTCCTTAAAAGAAAATGGGATTGACGCTGCATTGGTTCAACTCCATGGCGATGATCCACGATTGGAAAAATGGCCATCAGCCCACCCGTACGCAATAGTGACTCGTACTAATATGCTGCATTCTGTGATGATAGATGGTTGCGCGCTCGACACACCAGTGGGTGAGATCGCGAGCTTTCCTGTTTATCACGTTGATGATGGTGACTTTCTATTCAACGCCATGATCACAATGACCAGAAATAGAATGAAACGCCTCATGGTATGTGAAGGCAACCGAGCCGTCGGCATGCTGGATATGACCCAAATTCTCAGCGCGTTCTCAACCCACTCTCACGTGTTAACGCTCAGTATTGCTCGAGCAAGCAGCGTGGAAGAGCTCGCTTTGGCCTCAAACCGCCAACGTCAATTGGTCGAGAGCTTATTGAAAAACGGCATCCGCACTCGCTTCATCATGGAGCTTATCTCAGCCGTAAACGAACAAATTATCGAGAAAGCGTTCGAGTTAGTGATACCACCAGCCTTGCACGACCATTGTTGCTTGATCGTACTCGGCTCTGAAGGCCGAGGAGAGCAAATTCTCAAAACCGATCAAGACAATGCCCTGATTATTCAAGATGGTTTGGAATGGCCTCATTGCGAACAAGTGATGCGATCCTTCACACACACCCTACAACAGCTCGGTTATCCACTTTGCCCTGGTAAAGTGATGGTTAACAACCCGAAATGGGTCAAAACACAGCAAGAATGGATAAGTACCCTAAACCACTGGATAGCTAAAGCCGAACCAGAACAAATCATGGACTTAGCTATTTTCAGTGACGCCCATGCTGTTGCTGGGAATTGCGAGCTGCTGGCTCCAATTGCGGCGCATCTTCGTGACACAATGAAAGATCGCATGTTGATATTGTCTGACTTTACTCGCCCTGCCTTGCAGTTTTCGGTGCCCCTAACTCTATTTGGCAACGTAAAAAGTGCTAAAGACGGATTGGACATTAAACGCGGCGGTATTTTCCCAATTGTACACGGCATTCGCACCTTGTCTTTGGAATATGCCATTGAGGAGAAGAACACGTTTGAGCGCATTGAAGCTCTGAGAAATAAGCGCATCTTAGAATCCGAAACGGCAGATAATCTCAACGAAGCACTGAAATTGTTCTTTAAACTTCGCCTTAATCAGCAACTCAAAAAGCAAGAAGCGTTGAATAACATTGATATTAAACAACTGGATAGAACTGAGCGTGATTTGCTTCGCCACAGCTTACATGTGGTGAAGAAATTTAAGCAATTTTTAGGCTTCCATTATCAAATTCGTGATTAACCCTGATTTTCATAAATCACAGAGGCGTAGGCAATGAACTGGTTACAACGCAAATACTGGCACTACAAACTGAAAGGTTCGCCTTATCAGTCGCTGTTTTGCACGCCAGATAAAACAGAATACGTCTCTCTTGACTGCGAAACCACCAGCCTTGACCCAAATCGCGCCGAGCTGGTGACTATTGCAGCCACCAAGATCATCGACAACCGCATCATCACCAGTCAACCATTTGAAGTCCGCTTACGCGCGCCGCAATCGCTCGACTCAGGCTCGGTCAAGATCCATCGAATTCGCCACCAAGACTTAGTCGATGGCATCAGTGAAAAAGAGGCGCTGCTCGAGCTGCTCGACTTTATCGGCAACCGACCACTTGTGGGCTATCACATTCGTTACGATAAAAAGATCTTAGACCTTGCTTGTCTGCGGCAACTTGGCTTCCCACTTCCTAACCCACTGATCGAAGTCAGTCAGATTTACCACGATAAGTTGGAACGACATTTGCCGAATGCCTATTTCGACTTAAGTCTGGATGCCATTTGTAAACACCTCGAACTTCCTATCCAAGACAAACACGACGCCTTGCAAGACGCGATTTCTGCCGCTTTGGTCTTTGTCCGCTTAACGAAAGGCGATTTACCCAACCTAACCGCGCCGTATACATAAAAATCAGTTGACCTAGCTCCCAGAAATGCTTTTGTTTCAGCGATTTCCCGGCGCTTCCATCACTCTCATCCTAAAGTCTAATTGTGGAAATACGCGCGGTGACTGACAGTTATAAGCACAACGTCGTCATTACCACGACCAAGTTATTTAGAACCAAAAAACAGCCCTACAAAAATATATTCAAAATCTTATCTAGATTGGTGTAAGGCCGAGAAATAAGGCACAAGGAGAGAAGCCATGAGCGAAGCCCACGTTTATCCGGTAAAAGAAAATATTAAAACTCATACACACGCGGATAATGATACTTACTTAGCCATGTATCAGCAGTCGGTAACCGATCCAGAGGGCTTCTGGAACGAACACGGCAAAATCGTTGATTGGATCAAACCTTTCACCAAAGTAAAAAGCACTTCTTTCGACACTGGCCATGTTGATATTCGCTGGTTTGAAGATGGCACACTGAACGTCTCGGCTAACTGTATTGACCGTCATCTTGCAGAACACGGGGACGACGTCGCCATCATTTGGGAAGGCGATGATCCAGCCGACGACAAAACACTCACTTTCAACGAACTGCACAAAGAAGTGTGTAAATTCTCCAACGCATTGAAAGAGCAAGGCGTACGCAAGGGAGACGTGGTGTGTCTATACATGCCAATGGTGCCAGAAGCCGCTGTGGCTATGCTCGCTTGTACCCGTATTGGTGCGGTTCACACCGTAGTATTTGGCGGTTTCTCACCAGAAGCACTATCCGGCCGTATCATCGACTCTGACGCTAAAGTCGTGATCACCGCAGACGAAGGCGTACGTGGCGGACGCGCTGTTCCACTGAAAAAGAACGTGGATGAAGCACTAACCAACCCAGACGTAAAAACCATCAATAAAGTCGTCGTGCTTAAACGTACAGGTGGTGATGTTGAATGGCATGAACACCGTGATGTTTGGTGGCACGAAGCAACAGCCAACGTTTCTGACGTTTGCCCACCAGAAGAGATGAAAGCCGAAGACCCGCTGTTCATCCTCTACACATCTGGCTCGACAGGTAAACCTAAAGGCGTACTACATACTACAGGCGGTTACCTCGTCTACGCGGCAATGACCTTTAAATATGTCTTCGATTATCAACCAGGTGAAACCTTCTGGTGTACCGCGGATGTGGGCTGGATTACAGGCCATACTTACCTAATTTATGGTCCACTAGCGAACGGGGCCAAAACCATTCTGTTTGAAGGTGTTCCAAACTACCCAAGCACGGCTCGTATGAGTGAAGTGGTTGATAAGCACCAAGTGAACATTCTCTACACTGCGCCAACCGCTATTCGTGCACTAATGGCAAAAGGTAACGAAGCGGTAGCAGGGACATCTCGTTCAAGCTTACGTGTGATGGGTTCAGTAGGTGAGCCTATCAACCCTGAAGCGTGGGAGTGGTACTACAAAACGATTGGTAACGAAAGCTCGCCTATCGTTGATACTTGGTGGCAAACAGAGACCGGCGGTATCTTAATTGCACCACTACCAGGTGCAACAGACTTAAAACCAGGCTCAGCAACTCGACCATTCTTCGGAGTCCAACCTGCACTGGTTGATAACATGGGCAACATCATTGAAGAAACCGCAGCAGAAGGTAACTTGGTGATCCTTGATTCATGGCCAGGTCAGATGCGTACTGTTTATGGCGACCACGAGCGCTTTGAACAGACCTACTTCTCAACCTTCAAGGGAATGTACTTTACTAGTGATGGGGCTCGTCGTGACGAAGACGGTTACTACTGGATCACGGGCCGTGTTGATGACGTACTAAACGTGTCGGGTCACCGCATGGGTACCGCTGAAATAGAATCGGCTCTTGTCGCACATCATAAAATTGCTGAGGCCGCTATTGTGGGCATTCCGCATGATATCAAAGGCCAAGCTATCTACGCTTACATTACCTTGAACGATGGTGAATTCCCGTCAGCAGAGCTACACAAAGAAGTGAAAGATTGGGTGCGTAAAGAAATTGGTCCAATTGCAACACCAGATGTACTGCACTGGACGGATTCCTTACCGAAGACTCGTTCTGGTAAGATCATGCGTCGAATCCTGCGTAAAATTGCAACGGGTGATACTAGCAACCTCGGAGACACATCAACGCTTGCCGATCCGAGCGTTGTAGATAAACTTATCGCAGAGAAAGCAGAATTGGCATAAATTCAACCAACTGTTTTAAAAGCACTTTAAAAACCGCCATCACTCATGGCGGTTTTTTGCTTTAGTGCACAAATTGGCCACACAAAAAATATGGCAATTATGTTGTTTTTGTTAACTTGGTTACAGAAACGAGAGTGGCTATTAGGAGATTAGACCAGTAAATTGCTGCTAATTGCTATGAATTAGCTATAATCTTGGTCGATTTTTTAAAATTTGCTCGGTTTTAACAAAAAAATCGTGCTGAACTATCGTATATTTGGGAATATAAACGTTCCACTCACGATAAGGGAAGATAGCAACACAATGTCTGCAAAGTCACGGATTCTTGTTCTAAACGGACCAAATCTTAATCTATTGGGTCTGCGCGAACCGACACACTATGGTCACAGTACCTTAGCTCAAGTTGTGGATACTCTTACAGAGCAAGCCCATAACGCTGGGGTAGAACTGAAACACCTACAATCAAATCGTGAGTACGAACTGATTGAAGCCATTCACGCTGCCTATGGCAAGATTGACTTCATCATCATCAATCCAGCGGCTTTCACTCATACTAGTGTGGCGCTGCGAGATGCATTACTTGGCGTCGCCATCCCATTTATTGAGGTGCACTTATCAAATGTGCACGCACGTGAACCATTCCGTCATCACTCTTATCTGTCAGATAAAGCAGAGGGTGTGATTTGCGGTTTAGGCGCACAAGGTTATGAATTTGCTCTGTCTGCAGCGATCAATAAGCTACAGGCAAAGTAACCCTAACACTCTGCAACCCTACGAGGGTTGTCTTAATCACAAGATAAAAGAGAAAGAAAAGATGGATATTCGTAAAATCAAGAAGCTAATTGAGTTAGTTGAAGAGTCTGGCATTGCTGAGCTAGAGATCTCTGAAGGTGAAGAGTCAGTGCGCATCAGCCGTCATGGCACTGCAGCCCCTCAAGCACCAATTCAATACGCAGCAGCTCCAGCGGCGGCACCTGCTCCAGTAGCAGCGGCACCAGTAGCGGAAGCGCCAGCAGCAGAAGCTCCAGCAGCAACACCTGCAGGTCACCAAGTTCTTTCTCCAATGGTTGGTACTTTCTACCGCTCTCCAAGCCCAGACTCTAAAGCATTCGTAGAAGTGGGTCAGAAAGTAAATGCTGGCGATACTCTATGTATTGTTGAAGCAATGAAAATGATGAACCAAATCGAAGCGGACAAATCTGGCGTTGTTACAGCAATCCTAGCTGAAGACGGCCAACCAGTTGAATTCGACCAACCTCTTGTTGTAATCGAATAAGCGGGGCTTGCCTTATGCTAGACAAAGTAGTCATCGCGAACCGAGGTGAAATTGCACTTCGTATTCTTCGCGCTTGTAAAGAATTAGGTATTAAGACCGTCGCTGTTCACTCGACAGCTGACCGCGATCTTAAGCACGTACTACTCGCAGACGAAACCGTATGTATCGGCCCTGCTCGTGGTATCGACAGCTACCTAAACATTCCACGCATCATTTCTGCAGCAGAAGTGACTGGCGCTGTGGCTATCCACCCAGGTTACGGCTTCCTGTCTGAGAACGCAGACTTCGCAGAGCAAGTTGAGCGCAGTGGTTTCATCTTCGTTGGTCCAAAGGCAGACACTATCCGCCTAATGGGCGATAAAGTATCTGCTATCAATGCAATGAAGAAAGCAGGCGTTCCTTGTGTACCGGGTTCTGACGGCCCTCTAGACAATGACGAAGAGAAAAACAAAGCATTTGCTAAGCGCATTGGTTACCCAGTAATCATCAAAGCATCTGGCGGCGGCGGCGGTCGTGGTATGCGTGTTGTTCGCGCAGAGAAAGACCTTATCCAAGCCATTGCAATGACACGTGCTGAAGCAAAAGCGGCGTTCAACAATGACATGGTTTACATGGAGAAATTCCTAGAAAACCCTCGTCACGTTGAAGTTCAGGTTATTGCTGACGGTCAAGGCGGCGCAATCCACCTTGGTGAGCGTGACTGTTCAATGCAACGTCGTCACCAAAAAGTAGTGGAAGAAGCTCCAGCACCTGGTATCACAGAAGAAATGCGTAAGTACATCGGTGAACGCTGTACTCGTGCATGTATCGAGATCGGTTACCGCGGCGCAGGTACGTTTGAATTCCTATACGAGAACGGTGAGTTCTACTTCATCGAAATGAACACTCGTATTCAGGTAGAGCACCCAGTAACAGAGATGGTTACTGGCATCGACCTAATCAAAGAACAGCTTCGTGTTGCAGCGGGTCAGCCTCTGTCATTCACTCAAGATGATATTAAGATCCGTGGCCATGCGATTGAGTGTCGTATCAACGCAGAAGATCCTGAGCGCTTCCTACCATCTCCGGGTAAGATCGAGCGTTTCCACGCTCCTGGCGGTATGGGTGTACGTTGGGAATCTCATATCTACACAGGCTACACAGTACCACCTCATTACGATTCAATGATTGGTAAACTGATCACTTACGGTGAGAACCGTGATGTAGCGATTGCACGTATGAAAAACGCACTGGGTGAGATGATCATCGAAGGCATCAAAACTAACGTGCCACTGCAATTCTCCATTATGAATGACGAAAACTTCCAACACGGTGGTGCAAACATCCACTACCTAGAGAAGAAGCTTGGCTTACAATAAGCCTAAGCAAACGTCTTAAAAAATGCCCACTCCCGTGGGCATTTTTGTTTTATATGTACGCAAAGGGCTCAACATATAAATCGGCTTATTTGGGTATATACTCAAACAAATCGTAGAGTTCTGGTAAACTCTGCGCCACTTCATTCACTTTAAGAGCAAAAACCAATGCCTTGGATTCAAATCAAACTCAACGCGACCAATGAAAACGCTGAGCAAATCGGCAATATGCTAATGGAAGAGACTGGCGCGCTGTCTGTTACATTCTTAGACGCGCAGGATACACCTGTATTCGAACCTCTACCTGGCGAAACTCGCTTATGGGGCGATACTGATATTCTGGCACTGTATGATGCAGAAGCAGACACTAACTTCATCATCGACCAAATTAAAGCGAGCAATATGCTGGCTGACAATTTTGCTTACAAAGTAGAACAGCTTGAAGATAAAGACTGGGAACGCGAATGGATGGAAAACTTCCACCCAATGAAATTTGGTGAACGCTTATGGATTTGTCCAAGCTGGCGCGACATCCCAGATCCTGACGCTGTTAATGTTATGTTGGATCCAGGCCTTGCATTCGGTACGGGTACTCACCCTACAACAGCACTTTGTCTTGAGTGGCTAGAAAGCATGGACTTAAGCGGTAAGACCGTTATCGACTTCGGTTGTGGCTCAGGTATTCTTGCGATCGCAGCGATCAAACTGGGCGCTGAAAAAGTGATAGGGATCGACATTGATCCTCAAGCCCTGCTTGCTTCAAAAGACAATGCTGAGCGTAATGGCGTTGCAGACAAACTAGAAGTTTACTTACCGCAAAATCAACCAGAAGGTCTCGTCGCTGACGTCGTTGTGGCCAACATCCTTGCGGGACCTTTACGTGAACTTGCACCTATCATCAAAGGACTAGTTAAGCCAAATGGCGACCTCGCTATGTCCGGCGTATTAGACACTCAAGCTGAAGATGTTGCGAACTATTACCGTGACGAGCTTCACATTGACCCGATTGTTGAGCAAAGTGAATGGTGTCGCATCTCTGGTCGTAAGCAAGGCTAGACAAGGTTTTCAGAGCTAATTGTTTGAAATTCATACAATTTACAAAAACAATTTGTAAATGCTCAAATATTAGTCTTTTCACGCAGTGAAAAAATGCGTAAAATGCGCGCCCTTGCTGGTACAGAACTGTGATGACGTTTTGAAAATCGGAAACTATCAACTTAAGAACAATCTAATCGTAGCCCCTATGGCTGGTGTAACGGATAGACCGTTTCGCGAGTTGTGTCTTCGCTATGGTGCGGGAATGGCCGTCAGTGAAATGATGTCTGCTAACCCAAAACTATGGGGAACGTCAAAGTCGAAACAGCGCATGGTACACGAGGGCGAATCGGGCATTCGCTCTGTACAGATTGCGGGTTCCGATCCACAGCTTATGGCGGACGCAGCTCAATTCAGTGTTGAGAACGGTGCACAAATCATCGACATCAACATGGGCTGCCCGGCAAAAAAAGTGAATAAGAAGCTAGCGGGCTCTGCTCTGCTTCAATACCCAAACATTATCGAAGAGATTTTGAAAGCGGTCGTGAATGCAGTGGACGTTCCTGTAACGTTAAAGACTCGAACTGGCTGGGATACAGACAACAAGAACTGTGTCCAGATCGCTAAATTAGCCGAAAACTGCGGCATACAAGCCCTTGCTCTGCATGGCAGAACGAAAGCATGTATGTACAAAGGTGAGGCCGAATATGACAGCATTAAAGCGGTAAAAGAGGCGATTTCAATTCCGGTTATCGCGAACGGTGATATCGATAGCCCGGAGAAAGCCAAATTTGTACTGGAGTACACCGGTGCGGACGCTTTAATGATTGGACGCCCTGCCCAGGGTCGTCCTTGGATTTTCCAGGAAATCCATCACTATTTGGAAAACGGCACCACAATGGAGGAACTTCCAACTGAGGAAGTGAAAACCATTATGCTTGGTCATGTAAATGCTCTGCATGAATTTTATGGGGAGTTCTTAGGTCCACGTATCGCGCGCAAGCACGTTGGGTGGTACCTGAAAGAGCATGAACAGGCAAGTGAGTTTCGCCGTACCTTCAACGCTATCGACGCAGCTCCGCTGCAAATTGAGGCGTTAGAAGGTTATTTTGATAACGTTGCATCATAATTAAGAGAAGAGCTAGACCGAATATGTTCGAACAAAATCTGACTTCAGAAGCATTAACAGTAACTACAGTAACGTCACAAGACCAGATTACTCAGAAGCCTTTACGTGACTCTGTTAAAGCGTCTCTTAAAAACTACCTTGCTCAACTAAACGGCCAGGAAGTAACAGAACTATACGAATTAGTTCTAGCTGAAGTTGAACAGCCACTATTAGATACTATCATGCAGTACACTCGCGGTAACCAAACTCGCGCAGCAACTATGATGGGTATCAACCGCGGTACTCTTCGCAAGAAACTTAAGAAATACGGCATGAACTAAGACCGGCTTTCAAAAAGTATTTGGAACAAGCCGTTACCTTTTTAGATAACGGCTTTTCTTTATCTACTAAAACACTACGAATAACGCTCACTTTGTTCAGCATTACCAACTGGCTTTAATATAACTACCGCTGAGCCAAACAATAACAAAGCCACGACAGCGACCCATTCACTACCTACAGAATAAGCAAAGCCCGCCAAGGCAGACCAAATCGCGACACCAAAGTGCATCATACTCATTCCAGAAGACATCAGCACACCTCGATGTTCATCAGATAAGCTTGCTATATGTGCTTGTAACGCCGGAGAGCCTACCCCTCCAGCAAGAGACCAGAGCACTAGAGCTGGAAGATAAGCGGTCACCGTACTCATCTCATTTGAGAACACCCATGCACTGCAAGGTATGCACACCATTAAAGCCACTCGCATAACGGCTCGAGAGCTACCAAGCCAGCGAGAAGCTCTCGCCACGCACATATTTCCAACCACACTCACGATCCCTAGAGCAGCATAAATAGCGCCCACCCAACCGAGCGCCAACTCGCTGGTATCTCGAATATGGAGGCCTATCAGGTTAAATACACCAATACCTCCCCCTAGGCCTAAACACATCGCTAGAATCGCTCTCAACGCGCCTGGAAGATGAATGACGTCTGCGATAGGTGGCAGAGTATCTGACTTCTTGGACTCATTATGCTTGTTGTTCATGAACACTACGCTCATGGCACCGACAAAAAGAGCCGCAACGCCCAAAATAATAAAAGCGGCACGCCATGATAAAAGCTGGGTCAACAATGCTCCGATCGCCGGGCTAGTTATCATACCTAGCGTTAATCCCGCCTGAACCATCACAATTTGACGCATCGCTCTATTACCCTTCGCGTCTCCCGCTAACGCGAATGCAATTGGTAACATGCCTGCACTTGCAATACCAGTGATCACACGAGTTGCAATAGCAAGTTCAAAATCATGAACTATGCCCGTCGTAATAGGCACAACCCCAAATACAAAGCAAGCAGGCACCATGATACGAATACGCCCAGCTCGGTCTGATAAACGGCCCAAGTAAGGAGCGAAAATTGCTATGGCTAAACTATATGCCGTAATAAATAAGGTCACCTGACTCGGTTGAACACTTAAATCATTTCCGATAGGTTCAAGAATAGATCCAAGCATCAACTCATCAGCACCAACAAGAAAAGCAACGAGAAATAGGATCATGGACTGCATCATAGCTCCACCTCCTGTTCTGTTTCCGATTCAGCACAAGTGAGCAACGAAATATCTAAAACTCTATCAGGCCAAGATTGCAAAAATGCCTTCTCATGAGATACCACAATCACGCTACCGGAAAAGCGCTGGAGAGCCTCTTTAAGCGCATTTTTACTGCTGCTATCCAAGTGTGTTGTTGGTTCGTCCAACAGCAAAACATTGCATTTCTGAACCGATAAACAACACAACTTCACCCGAGTTTGCTCACCACCGCTCAATGTATCTAAGTGGCGCTGCGTCTTATCCCCCGTAATCCCAAAGCGAGCTAATAGCTTGCGTGACTCTTTGCTTGAGATTGTTGGCGCACAAGAGCACAGCTCCTGTTCAGGCGTGTTCTGAGGATGGCGCCAAGACAAATCTTGAGAAAAATAACCAATCATTGCACCTTTTGCCAATACCACCTCACCAGAGAGTGGCTCGATCTTCCCCATCAGGGTTTTAAGTAAGGTCGACTTACCCACGCCGTTAAAGCCAGCAACAACCAACTTTTCCCCGCGCGCTAACGTGATATCAAATACTGGAAGCAGAGGCTGCTGATAACCGATCATCAACGCTTTTGCCTCAACCACATTCGGTTGCTCAATGGGCTGGTAAGCAAAGTCAAACGTCGATACTTTCTCTACATGATTCAGTTGAATACGTTCGATTTTATCCAGTCTCTTCTTACGCCCTTTAGCAAGACTGGCGTTAACTCCTGCACCATTTTGGGCAATAAATTTCTCTAACTTTCGAATTTCACTTTGCTGAGCCTTATATTGCTTTTCTAATAAAGCACCGTCGTGCTGCTTTTGCTGCATTGCTTTGACATAAGTACCGCTGTATTTTCGAACCGTTTGATAATCAATATCACAAACACTGGTCGCTACTTGATTAAGGAAATCAATATCATGAGAAACCAGTAAAACGGTGCCAATGTAATCATTGAGAAACGCGACTAGCCATTCAATGTGCGGAGCATCAAGATAGTTTGTCGGCTCATCAAGAATTAACACATCGGGGTTGCGAAGTAACAACTTGCCTAAAAGGACTTTGTGTCTTTGACCACCACTTAGCGAGACAAGCGGTGTATCTAAGCCAAATTGATAAATACCAAGACCTACAGCAACTCGTTCAATTTTGGTATTAATTGCATAGAAGTCTTCATCTTCTAAATATGCCTGTAGCCGAGCGACTTGGCTTAAAAGAGATGTAGAGTGAGACTCGGTCATCGCCTGATACAAAGTCCAAAGCTTCTGCTCGGCAGCGTATAAGTTCTCAAAAGCACTCTTTAAGCATTCATAAACCGTCAGCGCATTATCCATCTTAAAATGTTGCTCTAAATACCCCACCTCAAGGTTTGGTAACCAGTCAATGCAGCCCTTATCTGCAGATAATTCACCAATAAGCAATTTTAATAAGGTGCTTTTTCCAACACCATTCGCTCCGGTGATACCTATTTTCTCTCCCACGTTAATACGAAAGGTTACGTTGTTGTATAACGTCTTATCAGCTATCTGATAAGACAAATTTTTAACTTGTAAAATACTCATGTTTTCAACCAAATAAAAAAGGGCCGGTGATCAATACCGGCCCTTATTTCAATACTGGGTAATGCTTTGTAGCTGCTTAACAGATACAAAAAGGCCGATGATGAAATATCACCGGCCATCTCTTCTCTTTTATCAGGTGTACAAGCTCCTGCGTATAACTTCAGCGAAGCTACCCACACATAAAACACCTGATGAAGATTAATTTAAGACTCCGAGCAACACTTCATCGCGTTTTTTGCATGGAGTTCAGCCTTCTTACAAAGCTTTTAAACAAGAGATATAACATGATTTACTGTCGAAAAAATATTCGATGTGAAGCGTACACCTTTAGAATAAAAAGTACCAGATAATTATTAAAACTATCGTGACTTACACGAAGGTCCACAGAAAGAAGACTTTTCCTCAGTCAATGTGCCAGGTGAACTGCTTACTCAGCAAACACAGCTATGAAAGCACCTATACCGCTCACGTTATACGTACGTAGTGGTGGCTTTGAAGGTTGGAGAGGGTTAGAGGGAAGAAGTAGCGAATATACTTTAAGACACTGGCTTAAATAGGTCGACAAAACAAAATCCATGTTTGGAAAGTTTTAAATGCGCTGAGTTTATATTAATAAGCGCCTATGGCTAAATCAAAACATCTAAAGCAGAGAAATCTCCCCCGAAAATAACATAACCTAGTGAATAAATTTTCCAGGTAATAATAAAGGAAGCTTTGGTAAGTAAGCACAAGGGCTGAGAACTAGCGCTCGATACTAGGACCCGGTTCAGTAGAAACCACACAAAACTGAGTTCCACTTCACTCATATAGGGCTTAGAAAGCATCGCCAGAGGGAAGCCGGCCTCTCGATGCAAGGTTTCAATACGAAAGTGGGTTTAAGGTAAGTCGGGGAACCAAAACGAAAAAAGCCCCAGTCTTTCGACTGGGGCTTAATATAAGTGGCGGAGTGGACGGGACTCGAACCCGCGACCCCCGGCGTGACAGGCCGGTATTCTAACCAACTGAACTACCACTCCGCAGTGGTATCACTCACTTTAATAAGCAAGTGTCCGCT
>NZ_JPIL01000026.1:0-51853 GCF_000742455.1 Vibrio sp. OY15
TCTTCAAAGGCTACCGTCCACAATTCTACTTCCGTACAACTGACGTAACTGGTGACATCCAGCTACCAGACGGCGTAGAAATGGTAATGCCAGGCGACAACGTACAGATGACTGTAGAGCTAATCGCACCAATCGCAATGGACGAAGGTCTACGTTTCGCGATCCGTGAAGGTGGCCGTACAGTAGGTGCTGGTGTTGTTGCTAAGATCTTCGACTAATTCATAACGAATTAAACGAAATCTTGCACTGTTCTTCTTTTTGAAGAAAGCGCATCGAAAAGGGAAGCTTAGGCTTCCCTTTTTCATTTCTAGATTACATTTAGTTATAAGTGTTGAAATAAAAGACGTCACTTTTTCGATTTAAAAACAGAGTTTTACCGACTTTATTTCTTAACGCTTTTACTCACCCCTCTTAACCCTTTGATCTTTTCCTGCAGCGGTAAAATCGTTATAACCAAATATTCTGAGCGGACAACATAATGCGACTGGTAACAAGAACTATTCTTGTTTATATTGTTTGTCATAGATTAGTTTTATAGGTTTTTTGAGTATGTACGTTTGTCTTTGCCATGGTGTCTCCGACAAAAAAATCAGGAAGTTGGCGATAGATGAAGGCGTAACAGATATTAAAGGAATCAAAAAGTGCACGGCATTGGGCAGCCAATGTGGTAAGTGCATCAGACAGGCCAAGGAAATTTTAGCGGAAACTAGTTACACGGAATTTAAACAAGCCAGCTAATTGCTGTAAGTATGCAGTAATTATTTGCCTTACATTTTGACACCTTCTCATTTGCTTCTACATTTAAATGAAGCCAAAGAGGAGGGTTTTGTCATGAAAGGCGATCCAATCATCATTCAACATCTCAATAAAGTGCTCGGTAACGAGCTCGTCGCTATTAATCAGTATTTTCTTCATGCCCGAATGTATAAAGACTGGGGCTTAAAGCACCTAGCAGACAAGGAATATCACGAATCTATCGATGAGATGAAACATGCCGATCATCTAATTGAGCGTATTTTGTTCCTTGAAGGCTTACCGAACCTACAAGATTTAGGTAAGTTGATGATTGGTGAAGATACCAAGGAAATACTCGAGTGTGACTTAAAGCTTGAAATGGCGGCTATTCCAGATTTAAAAGATGCGATTGCTTACGCTGAAGACATTCGAGATTATGTGTCTCGAGATTTATTCCAAGACATTCTTGAAGATGAAGAAGAACATGTTGATTGGCTAGAGACGCAACTTGGCTTGATTGAAATGTCTGGTATTGAGAATTATCTCCAAGCGCAATACGTGGACGAAGAGTAACGATACTTTCTAAGTTTGCATACTCCAATAATAGTAAGAAGAAAGAGCACCTGACTCGAAAATCAGGTGCTTAACCCCGTTATCTGGTCTAATCTCTTTTATTATCGGCTTTTTAAGGATATTGCTCGCAATCTTGCCTATGAAGTTTGATTTCTATCCGATAGAATTTATGCCCCCTTACCTAAAAATAAAAAAGAGAAACGTCCATGTCTGAAGACAACCACCAAGCAGCCACTCCAGAAGAAGAACATCGCCAAAAAGCATTGGATTACCATGCTTATCCAACTCCAGGAAAGATTGCTGTCGAACTGACAAAGCCTGCGGAAACGGCGGGTGATCTTGCCCTTGCTTACAGCCCTGGTGTTGCAGAGCCAGTGCGTGAAATCGCACAAAACCCGGATAACGTGTACAAGTACACTGCAAAAGGGAACATGGTTGCTGTTATTTCTAACGGTACCGCTATTCTAGGTTTAGGTAACCTAGGTCCACTTGCATCTAAGCCAGTGATGGAAGGTAAAGCGTTACTGTTTAAGCGTTTTGCAGGTCTTGACTCTATTGATATTGAAGTTAAGCACCGCACGATCGATGAATTTGTTGATACTGTTGCGAGCATTGCAGACACTTTTGGCGGTATCAACCTTGAAGATATTAAAGCACCAGACTGTTTTGAGATTGAAAAGCGTCTGATTGAACGTTGTGATGTACCAGTATTCCACGATGATCAACATGGTACTGCTATTGTAACGGCAGCGGGTATGCTGAATGCAATCGAACTTCAAGGTAAGAAACTTGAAGATTCAACAATTGTTTGTCTTGGCGCCGGCGCTGCCGCTGTAGCGTGTATGGAGCTTCTGATCAAATGCGGCGCAATGCGCGAAAAAATCTACATGCTAGATCGCAAAGGTGTGATTCACACTCGTCGTGATGATCTTAATGAATATAAGCAGCTATTTGCGAACAATACAGATAAGCGCACACTAGAAGACGTGATTGAAGGTGCAGATCTGTTCCTAGGTGTATCTGGTCCAAACCTATTGCCAGCGGAAGCGTTGAAGTTGATGGCAGATAAGCCAATCGTATTCGCATGTTCTAACCCGGATCCTGAAATCAAGCCGGAACTTGCTCACGCAGTTCGTGATGACTTGATCATGGGTACTGGCCGTAGTGATTATCCTAACCAAGTTAACAACGTATTGTGTTTCCCATTCATTTTCCGCGGTGCTCTTGATGTGCGTGCAAGTGAAATCAATGATGAAATGAAACTTGCAGCCGTTGAGGCGATTCGTGAGCTAGCAAAAGAGCCTGTACCTGAAGCCGTATTGAAGGCTGCAGGTGTTGATAAGCTAGAGTTTGGTGCGGACTATATTATTCCAAAACCAATGGATTCACGTTTGCTACCACGTGTTGCAAAAGCGGTTGCTCAGGCGGCGGTTAATTCAGGTGTAGCTCGTATCGAGATGCCTGAAAACTACATGGCAGAGTAATATATCTTGCAGATGTGATACATAAAAAATGGGACGCTATTGCGTCCCATTTTTTATGTCATTCATTTGGCTCGAGGCCAGAGTTATTACCTGAAACCTCTTATCAGGCTTTTTTATTCTTCGTCGAATGACTCAAATTCGATGCCCATTTCCGTCATCAGCGCTTTTACTTCTGTTGGAATATCATCAGGACGGTCTTTACGAAGGTCTTCATCTGTCGGAAGTGGCTGACCTGTGTACGCGTGCAAAAATGCCTCGCATAGCAATTCGCTATTGGTTGCATGGCGTAAGTTATTGATCTGACGGCGAGTACGCTCATCAGTTAGCACCTTTAAAACTTTTAGCGGGATAGAGACGGTAATTTTTTTTACTTGTTCGCTTTTTTTGCCGTGCTCTGCATATGGGCTAATGTATTCGCCATTCCAGTCAGCCATTGCACACCTTCATTTATGTAATCGGTTAAAAATAATTTAGGTGCTGATTTTAGCTGCATTTACCGCCATAAGCAAAGACATATAGACGTCTAGAAGTGTTGACGTCTCATTTTTTGACGAGTAAAGTGAACATAACAGCAAAGGAAGCGTGTTGATCACTTTATGTTACTCATTAGATATAGCGCATTCCTATTTAGAAGTCATTACCCGTGAAAGGATACACCCATGAGCACTCGCAAACCTGCGACCATTGCAGTACGCACTGGTATTGAATCAGACAGCCAATATCATGCTGTCGTTCCACCTATTTATCTTTCCACTAACTATGGTTTTCCTGCTTTTGGTGAAGTGCCCAAGTATGATTACACACGATCTGGTAATCCAAACCGCGGACTGTTGGAAAGTGCGCTATCTGAACTTGAGTCTGGAAAAGGAGCGGTTGTTACTAACTGCGGTACGTCGGCATTAAATTTATGGGTTTCCGCTTTTCTCGGCCCAGATGATCTCATTATTGCTCCTCACGATTGTTATGGCGGCACCTATCGTCTTTTTAATACCCGAGCTAGCAAAGGCGATTTTAAGGTTCAGTTTGTCGATCAATCAGACGAACAGGCTTTAGATGCTGCATTGGCACAAAAACCAAAACTCATTTTGCTAGAAACTCCGTCAAACCCTCTGGTTCGCGTAGTGGATATTGCAGCTACCTGTGAAAAAGCGAAACAAGTCGGCGCGTTAGTTGCGGTGGACAATACCTTTTTGACACCCGTGTACCAAAAACCTTTAGAGCTAGGTGCGGATTTTGTTATCCACTCCACAACAAAGTACATCAACGGTCATTCGGACGTAATTGGTGGGGTAATCATCACCAACACAGAAGCGCATGCAGAAGAGCTTGCATGGTGGGGCAATTGTATTGGTGCAACGGGCACACCTTTCGATAGTTACATGACACTGCGAGGTATTCGTACGCTTGGTGCTCGTATGAAAGTACATGAAGAGAGCTCACAGCAGGTACTGGCTTACCTACAGAAACAAGCGTTAGTTAAAACTATCTATCATCCAAGCCTGCCGGAACATCCAGGTCATGACATCGCTAAAAAGCAGCAAACGGGCTTTGGCTCTATGTTGAGTTTTGAGTTTGCTGGTTCGTTTGAACAGTTAAAGGTGTTTGTGAAAGAGCTCCAACTGTTTTCATTAGCTGAATCATTAGGTGGTGTAGAAAGTTTGATTTGCCACCCGGCATCCATGACGCACCGTGCAATGGGTGAGGAGGCGCTGGCGGAGGCTGGGGTCTCTCATCAACTATTGCGTTTGTCTGTCGGTTTGGAAGATGTACAAGACCTCATCACAGATTTAGAACAAGCGTTCGCTAAAGCTACCCAGTAATAGGAGACGATAACAATGACTGTACAACGTCAGCTGCATAAGTTTGGTGGCAGTAGCTTAGCAAACCCAGAATGCTACTTACGCGTTGTGGGTATTCTCAAGGAGTATTCGACAGAAAATGATCTTGTGGTCGTCTCAGCCGCAGGAAAAACCACTAATCGCTTGATTGAGTTTTTGGAAGGGTTAAATAAAGATGGCCGAATTGCGCATGAAGCGCTTCAAAGCTTAAGACAGTTCCAAACTGAGCTAATAGAAAGCTTGTTGGAGAGTGAAGCAAAAGAAGAGCTGTTAGCTTTATTACATGATGAGTTCAGTACTCTCTCGGAGCTGACTGCACCACTCACTAATGCGCAAAAAGCTGCGGTACTGGGACACGGAGAAGTATGGTCTGCTCGCCTATTGGCCGCGTTATTATCTCAACGTTCTATCCCTGCGGTTGCACAAGATGCACGAGCGTTTTTACGTGCAGAAGCGGGAACTCAACCAGAGGTTGATCGCGCTCGTTCATACCCTTTAATTAAAGAGATCCTCGCGCAGCATAACCATAAACGTGTGGTAATTACTGGCTTTATGGCTCAGAACGAGGCAGGAGAAACCATCCTACTTGGTCGTAACGGCTCTGACTATTCTGCAACGGTCATAGGCGCGCTTGCTGAAGTCAGTACTGTCACGATTTGGAGTGATGTTGCTGGTGTCTATAGTGCTGATCCACGTTTGGTGTCTGACGCTTGTTTATTACCGTTACTTCGATTGGATGAAGCCAGTGAACTTGCTCGCTTAGCTGCCCCAGTGCTACACAGTCGTACGCTTCAGCCTGTGGCGCAAAGTACCATGGACCTTAATCTCAAGTGTAGCTATCTGCCAGAGTCGGGTTCTACTCGTATTGAGCGTGTATTGGCATCTGGTCGTGGCGCTAAAATTATTACTTCACTGGATGATGTTTTATTGGTGCAATTGTCTTTCATGCATGGGCACGACTTCGAAAAAACACAGAGTGATGTATTACAAGCGTTGCAGCGCGCGCAATTAGAGCCACTGGCATTTGAAGCTCAATCCGATCAGCACACGCTACGCTTGGCTTACACCGCAGAAATCGCCGGTGGTGCATTGAAACACTTGCAAGAGCTTGCGGTAGAGGCAGAAATTAAGCTAAAAGAAGGTTACTCGCTCTTAGCTGCGGTAGGTGCAGGCGTTACGAAAAACGCCAATCATTGCTTTGGCTTTTATCAGAAGCTAAAGCACTCTCCGGTAGAATTTATCTCTGAAACAGACTCAGGGCTGAGCCTAGTCGCTGTTTTGCGCCGTACTGATACCGAGACGTTGGTTCAAACGATTCATAGCCAGTTGTTCCAAGCGCAAAAACGCGTGGCAGTGGCTTTATGTGGCAAGGGTAATATTGGTTCTAGTTGGTTAAATTTATTTGCGACGCAAAAAAGTGAGCTCGAAAAACGTCATGGTATGAGCTTTGATCTTGTCGCGGTTGTGGATAGCCAAACCTATTGGTTCGATGAGCAAGGTATTGAGGCGGCGAGTGTTGCTGAACGATTTGATGATGAAAGCATAGCAAACAATGGGGATTGGCTGGCACGTTTGGGAGCGCTTAAAAGCTACGATGAAGCCGTCGTGCTTGATGTTACCGCGAGTAAAGAGTTGGCTCAGCGCTACGTAGAAATCGCACAGCAAGGCATTCATTTGATTTCCGCTAACAAAGTTGCCGGTTCCGCAGATAGCCAGTACTACCATCAGGTTCAAGATGCATTCGCTAAAATTGGTCGTCATTGGCTATACAACGCAACGGTTGGTGCTGGGTTACCGATAAACCATACCGTGCGAGATCTTCGTGAAAGTGGGGATGAAATCGTCGCTCTATCGGGTATTTTCTCGGGGACGCTATCATGGCTGTTCCAACAGTTTGATGGTTCTGTGCCATTTAATGATTTAGTCGATCTTGCTTGGCAGCAAGGTTTAACCGAACCTGATCCTCGTTCTGATTTAGATGGCTCCGATGTAATGCGCAAGTTAGTCATCTTGGCTCGAGAGTCGGGCCTAGATATAGAACCAGACAGCGTTAAAGTTGAGTCTTTGGTGCCAGAAGAATTAAGAGAACTGAGCTTAGATGATTTCTTCGATAATGGAGCGTTGTTGAGTGAAATACTTCAAGAGCGTCTGACAAAAGCACAGAGAAACGATCAAGTGCTTCGCTATGTGGCGCGTTTAGAAAAAAATGGTAAAGCAACGGTGGGAGTCGAAGCGTTATCTCGTGAGCACGCGCTCGCCAACTTATTGCCATGCGATAACATTTTTGCCATAGAGAGCAAGTGGTACAAAGATAACCCTCTGGTCATTCGAGGACCGGGCGCAGGCAGAGAAGTGACAGCCGGCGCTATTCAATCCGACCTCAACCGATTGGCTGGTTTATTTTAAAGTTGCGATTGACCTAAAAACCCTGGAATTAATCCAGGGTTTTTTATTCCCCTATCAGTGCCATACTGAAGTCATAACCCGTGCAAAATGGCGAGATGATGCTCAAGTAGAAACTTGAACTATCTTCATTATTAACTTGAGAAAAATTCATAATTACAAGGTTGACATTAAATCGTATTCAATACATTCTGTAGACATATAGACGTCTAAACGTCGATTTTAAGGATTTGTTTTCGTGGCGGAGTGCCGCAGGGAGAGTAAGATGGGATATACGCACGCAGGCCATATCGACGCCTTGAACCAGAATATTGCTGAGTTATCAGATAACATCAATGTATCGTTTGAGTTTTTTCCGCCAAGCAGCGCTAAGATGGAAGAAACACTTTGGAATTCAGTGCACCGTCTTAAAACGCTTCAACCTAAATTTGTTTCTGTGACTTACGGTGCGAACTCCGGCGAGCGTGACAGAACACACTCCATCATTAAAGAAATTAAAGCAACAACCGGATTGGTTGCCGCTCCCCATCTCACTTGTATTGATGCGACTCGTGAAGAGCTGATTAATATTGCCGATGACTATTGGAACAATGGTATTGAAAATATCGTCGCTCTGCGTGGTGATATTCCTCCAGGTGGCGGTGCGCCTGATATGTATGCCTCGGATTTGGTTGAGCTGCTGAAATCACGCCACGATTTCGATATCTCCGTTGCTGCATTCCCTGAGGTTCACCCTGAAGCTAAAAGCGCACAGTCTGACTTATTGAACCTAAAACGTAAGGTAGATGCAGGTGCAAACCGTGCTATTACTCAGTTCTTTTTTGACGTTGAGTCTTACCTGCGATTCCGTGACCGTTGTGTCGCAGCAGGAATTGACGTAGAGATTGTGCCAGGAATTTTGCCTGTATCGAACTTTAAGCAAGCTTCTCGCTTTGCGGCACAGAACAATGTGAAAGTACCAGGATGGATGAGCAAACAATTCGATGGCTTGGATGATGATCCGGTGACTCGCCAGCTTGTAGGAGCTAGCCAAGCTATTGATATGGTGCGTGTACTGAGTCGTGAAGGGGTTAAGGATTTTCACTTCTACACACTAAACCGTGCAGAGATGACTTACGCGTTATGCCATACGTTGGGTGTTCGTCCTCGCGCAGTAGTCGGTGCGTAAACCTAGTTTCAAAAAGATAAAAGGCTTGCCAAGTGGCAAGCCTTTTTCGTTTTATCAAAGCAAAAGGAGTTTAACCAATCACTTCAAGTTCAGTTAGAACTTCTTCTGCCCAAGTGATCCAAGTTTCACGTAACAGTAGGTTACGGCGAAGCGTTAGACGTTCTAGGCGAGCTTGTTTATCTAAAGTTGACGGCGTTGCGTAGTAAGCCGCTTCAATTTCTTTGTAGTGAGAAACCAGTTTGCGAGACTCTTCAACTAGCTCGGCGAGTTGGTCACGGAATGGAGCCGCTGGTTGAACGGCACATGCCATCAATTTCGCTGAAAACTCATCACGAACTGTTGGGTGTGCAGTTGGTTGATCAAACCACTCTCCTAAAGCGCTGCGACCAGCGTCTGTAATGGAGTAAACCTTGCGGTCTGGTTTGCCTTCTTGGGGTTCTAATACGCAAGTAACCAGTTCTTTCTCAGCCATTTTGTTGAGTTCACGGTACACCTGTTGGTGGCTTGCTTTCCAGAAGTAACCGATGCTAGCAGAGAATTCTTTAGTGATATCGTAACCGGTTGCGTCGCGAGTGCTAAGAACAGTTAAGATTACGTGTGGTAATGACATGTCTTCAATCCAAATGGTCAATAAACTTGTAAACAAGCTACTTATACTTTCAGCTGCGCTCTTACTGGCACTTGAGTTTTTTAATGTATAAGTAGCACCAACAATGTTGGTCCTGTCACCTTAAAGCCGTTTATCACCTAGAGAGATGGGGAGTCCCATCAAGGCTGGAGCAGGTATGATTGGATTTATGAGCTCTCAGCAGGCAAGTAGTATATAAATAATAAGCATGAAGTGGAATAGTAGGACAAAATTACCCTAAAAAACTAACATAATAATCAATAGTGTTAACTTGTGGTTTTTTATTCTTTTATTTTGGTATTTTTTGGGTCTCCAGTGGTATATTTAACTGCCTTTGTTTTGGTGCGATTATCCTGTGATAAAAAAAAGCTGAGCATTTGCCCAGCTTTCTATTAAAAATGAAACGATTAGCCTGTGTTGCGCATACCTGCAGCAATACCAGCAATCGTCACCATCAACGCTTCTTCCAAGTTTGCAGAAGCTTCTTCGGTTTGACGCGTGCGGTATAGCAGCTCTGCTTGTAGCATATTCAATGGCTCAACGTAGATATTGCGTAAGCGAATAGACTCGAGTCCCCAAGGGTCATGCTGCATCAAGTTTTCATTGTTCTCTACATTCAGTACCGCTTTGATGTCTTCTTGAAGCTGAGCACGAAGTTTTTCACCGAGTGGACGGAGCGACTCATCCACCAATCGCTCATCGTAGTAGCGAGAGATATCAATATTACACTTCGAGTACACCATTTCCAGCATGCCGAGACGAGTTGAGAAAAATGGCCATTCGCGGCACATCTCTTCGAGCAATGCTTGGTGGCCTTTATCGATCGAGTATTGAATCGCTTCACCTGCGCCTAGCCATGCAGGAAGTACCAAACGGTTTTGACTCCATGAGAAGATCCACGGGATTGCACGTAAGCTTTCTACTCCGCCCTTAGGGTTGCGTTTTGCAGGACGAGAACCAAGTGGCAACTTGCCGAGTTCGAGTTCTGGTGTTGCTTGGCGGAAGTAAGGCACGAAATCTGGCTCGCCACGAACCACATTTCGGTAAGACTCACAGCTTACTTCTGATAGCACTTCCATCAAGTCGCGCCATTCTTGTTTTGGCTCCGGTGGCGGTAACAAGTTGGCTTCCAGAATCGCACTTGCGTATAGGTTAAAGCTGTTTACTGCGACATCTGGGAGACCCAGTTTAAAGCGGATCATCTCGCCTTGCTCTGTTACACGTAAACCGCCTTTCAAGCTTTTTGGTGGTTGCGACAAAAGCGCAGCATGCGCAGGTGCGCCACCGCGACCGACTGTGCCCCCACGACCATGGAATAGAGTTAGCTCAACGCCTTCTTCTTCAGCCACTTTAACTAACGATTCCATTGCATGATACTGAGCCCAACCTGCAGACATAACACCTGCATCTTTCGCTGAGTCAGAGTAACCAATCATGACCATCTGGTGGTTTTGGATAAAACCACGGTAAAGGTCAATCCCCATAAGCTGCTTGATGACCGATTCTGCGTTGTTCAAATCGTCTAGCGTTTCGAACAGAGGACACACATCCATGCGGTAAGGGCAACCTGCTTCTTGTAGCAGTAGATGAACGGCGAGTACGTCAGAGGCGGTACGTGCCATTGAAATAACGTAAGCGCCAAACGCTTCACGCGGTTGTGCTGCAACAATCTTACAGGTATCCAAAACCTCTTTGACGGGTTCAGACGGTTCCCAATCACGAGGGAGAAGCGGACGTTTAGATGCCAGCTCGTTAGTTAGAAAAGCAATCTTATCTTGCTCACTCCATTGTTCGTAATCACCAATACCTAAGTAGCG
Source organism: Vibrio sp. OY15 (assembly GCF_000742455.1). NCBI lineage: Bacteria > Pseudomonadati > Pseudomonadota > Gammaproteobacteria > Vibrionales > Vibrionaceae > Vibrio > Vibrio sp. OY15. The sequence goes on from NZ_JPIL01000026.1 coordinate 10,647, forward strand.
AGTTAGTTCAGACAAGACATCTGAGTGACGCGTGCTCTCTTGGCGGATATCAAGACGTACAAGATGGATACCAAATGCTTTTACGCGGCGTAGTGTATCCAGTAGTGAGCCGTTGGCTATTACACCCATGCCACATTCGTTTAGTGACTGGTAGCAGGCATACAACGGTTCCCAAAGTTGCTCGACTTTTTGCAGTGGTGCTTTAACGGCCAGTTTTTGACCGTGGATCTTAGCATCGAGAATATCTTTGGTTTCATTGAGCAGAGTGCGTAATTGCTTCAGGATCGCACGGTATGGTTCGTGCTGATCTTCGCCAGCAAGCTCACGGACTTGATCGTTTGAAACTGTCATAGACAGCTCGCTGATCAACTCGTTGATGTCATTGAGATAAAGATCGGCGGCTTTCCAACGAGACAAAAGTAAGACTTCACGCGTAACGTTGTGAGTAACAAACGGGTTACCGTCACGGTCACCGCCCATCCAAGAGGAGAAGTGCACTGGGCGAGCATCAATGGGTAAACCTTCTCCAAGGTAAGATTTTAGACGGTCATTCATCTCACGTAGGAAGTCCGGTACGGCTTCCCATAGCGAGTTTTCAACGACCGCAAAGCCCCACTTTGCTTCATCCAACGGAGTTGGGCGTTGTTGTCGAATCACGTCTGAATGCCAGCCTTGGGCAATCAGTTGCTCTAGGCGGCGTTCGGTTTTTCTGCGCTCTTTAGAAGAAAGATCGCTTAGCTCCAACTTTGATAAGCACTCGTTTATCTTGACCAGTTTGTTGATCATCGTGCGGCGCGTAATTTCTGTTGGGTGAGCCGTCAATACCAATTCAATATTTAGATCACGAACCGCTTGGGCAGTGTCCAGTTTGCTCACATCGTTTTGTACCAGTTTAGAAAACAGCGAGTTAATCGCGTCTGGTTCGCAAATGTGCTCTTCACAATGGCGTGAAATCGTGTGGTATTGCTCAGCGATATTGGTGAGGTTTAGAAATTGGTTAAACGCGCGAGTAACGGGCGTTAGCTGCTCATCAGGTAGATGTTTGATTTCTTCGATCAAGCTGTCCCTGTCTGCTTGATTCCCTGCTTGAGCTGATTTGGATAATTTACGAATGGTTTCCACTTTCTCGAAGATTTCTTCGCCATGGGCATCGCGAATGGTGTTACCCAATAAGTGGCCTAACATGCGCACATTACTTTTGAGTGCGGCGTATTTCTCGTTCATTGTCGTCCTGCCTCGTAAAAAAACTACATCCATTGTCCTTGTTAAGACTCCAATCTAGCGAAAAGCACCAGTTATAGTCAAATAAAGCAGACTAAGTTTGCAATTATTCCGCTGTCTCCTGATTTAGAGCAAATTTACGGCAGCCATAGAGTAAGAAGTGAAAATTAATTACAAAATAACAAGTTAAATAAGTGTTAAGACTAGCGCTAAATTGTGAAGATAAAAAGATGCAGCTCAATCGAGCTGCACAGACTTTCGAGCTTAAACGCGTATTAACAGCAGTACTTGACCATCGCCTTTGAAAGCACATCAATTGTGGGGTCGATAAAGTCGAAGGATAGAAACTCATCCGGTTGATGGGCTTGGTCGATTGACCCAGGGCCGAGCACCAAGGTTGGACACAACTGCTGTAGAAATGGTGCTTCAGTACAGTAGTTCACGGTTTCTGAACTAGTTTGGCAAATCTCTTCAACACCACCAATAAATGGGTGGTCATGTTGGCATTCGTAACCCGGAATAGGCTCATGCAATGGAATAATCTCCAGTCTCCCTGGCCATTTCGCTTCGACTTCTTTTAATGCTCCGCGCAACATGTTCTCTAAACCATCAAGGCTAATGCCAGGAAGAGGACGCACGTCGTAATGCAGCTCACAGCAACCACAAATACGGTTAGCGCTGTCACCACCGTGAATGTGTCCAAGGTTTAGGGTTGGGCTTGGAATGGCAAAACCCGGATGGTGATATTCTTTAATCAATTTGTCACGCAGTTGCATCATGGCGAACATGACTTCATGCATGATCTCAATAGCGTTAACGCCAAGCGCTGGGTCCGATGAGTGACCGGACTTGCCTGTTACGCGAATGGCATTTGCCACATGCCCTTTATGACCTCGAATTGGTACAAGGCTGGTGGGTTCACCAATGATGCAGTAATCCGGCTTAAATGGGGCGTTTGCTGTGAAATGTCGCGCGCCCAACATGGTGGTCTCTTCGTCACAAGTGGCTAATACGTAAAGTGGTTTGCTCTGCTTGCTCCAATCGACTTTCTTCACTGCTTCATAAATAAAGGCGAAAAAGCCTTTCATGTCTGCTGTGCCTAAACCGTAGAAGCGGTTGCCTTTTTCCGTCAGTTTATGCGGATCAAAATTCCATCGCCCTTGATCGAATGGCACGGTATCACTATGGCCAGCAAGTAAAAGGCCACCTTCACCCTCACCCATACGTGCGATCATATTGTGCTTGCCTGGCTCGACTTCGATCACTTCAACGCTAAAACCCAGATCTTTAAACCAAGATGCGAGTTTTTCGATGACTTTTGCATTGCCCTGATCCCAGCTCGGATCCGTGGAGCTGATAGAAGAGGTGCTGATGAGTCCTTCATAGACCTCTAGAAAAGTTGGTAATTGCATGGATTCTTCAAATCTCCTGTTGACAGACAGACCACAAAAATGTAAAACACATATTAAATCATATTTAATGAATAAAAAATCAAAATAAAGCAAAAATTAAATATGAATAGTCATTTGAGCCTTTAAGTATATGGATGTCACACAATGCTAAAAACCACGATTATTGGAGCCAGCGGTTACACCGGCGCAGAGTTAGCGTTAATGGTTAATAAACACCCACAACTCACGCTATCAGGTTTATACGTTTCCGCCAACAGTGTTGATGCGGGAAAGAGCATCGCGCAGCTGCACGGTAAGCTAGCGGGCATCATTGATATGCCAGTTTTACCACTAACGGATCCACTGCAAATCGCTCAAGAATCGGACGTGGTGTTTTTGGCAACGGCTCACGAAGTCAGCCATGATTTAGCCCCAACTTTCTTGGAGGCAGGCTGTCAGGTATTCGATTTATCGGGTGCATTCCGTGTGAAAAGTGAAGGCTTTTACGACACTTTTTATGGCTTCGCACATCAACATAACAACTGGCTAGATAAAGCAGCGTACGGCTTAGCAGAGTGGAACCAAGAATCAATAAAAACCACTCCTTTGATTGCAGTAGCAGGTTGCTACCCAACCGCTTCACAGCTTGCAATCAAACCTTTATTAGAACATGCGTTGCTTGATACCAACCAATGGCCAGTGATCAACGCAACCAGTGGTGTATCTGGTGCAGGGCGTAAAGCCTCCATGGTTAACAGCTTCTGTGAAGTGAGCTTGCAACCTTATGGTGTATTTAACCATCGTCACCAGCCAGAGATTGCTCAGCACTTGGGTTGCGATGTGATTTTTACTCCGCACCTCGGCAACTTTAAACGCGGCATTCTTGCCACTATCACCATGAAGCTTGCGCAAGGTGTGACAGAAGCACAAGTGGCACAGGCGTTTGAACAAGCTTATCAAGGCAAGCCTGCGGTGCGTCTTAAAGGCGACGGTATTCCACGTATTCAGGATGTCGAAAATACCCCTTTCTGCGATATCGGCTGGAAGGTACAAGGCGAACACATCATTGTGATTTCAGCTATCGACAACCTACTTAAAGGTGCATCGAGTCAAGCGATGCAATGTCTCAATATTCATTACGGTTACCCAGAACTGACAGCGTTGCTGTAGTCGTTGAAAGAGGGAAATGCGATGACGCAAACCAATCAAGCTCCTTTAGTCATTAAGCTAGGTGGTGCAGCTCTATCATGCACTCAAACCTTAAGCCAACTGTTTGGTGCCATTGCGGCTTACCAAAAATCGGCACAGCGACAAATCGCCATCGTTCATGGCGGTGGCTACCTAGTTGATGAGTTGATGGCAAAGCTTCAGCTTGAAACCGTAAAGAAAAACGGTTTACGCGTAACGCCTTACGATCAAATTCCTGTGATTGCAGGCGCGCTTGCAGGCACTGCGAATAAGTTACTTCAAGGTCAAGCGATTGCGGACGGTCTTAACGCTGTGGGCCTTAGCCTTGCGGATGGTGGTTTGTGTCTTGTTGAAGAACTTGACCCAGAACTCGGCGCGGTAGGCAAAGCATCACCGGGTGACTCAGCACTATTACAAGCGGTGCTAAACACAGGTGCACTGCCGATCATCAGTTCAATTGGTTTAACCAAAGATGGCCAGATGATGAATGTGAATGCTGATCAAGCAGCAGTCGCGGTTGCGGGCGCATTAGATGCGGAGTTAGTCCTGTTATCAGACGTGAGTGGTGTATTAGATGGAAAAGGCCATTTGATCAAAACCCTGTCAGAGCAGCAAGCTAACTCGTTGATCGATGGACATGTGATCACCGATGGCATGATCGTCAAAGTTAAAGCCGCTTTGGAGGCCGCCAATGATCTTGGCCGTCCAATTGAAGTCGCGACCTGGCGTTACCCAGAAAAATTAGCACAGTTATTCGCTGGTGAAAGTATTGGTACTCAATTCTTGCCTCAATAAGCATCAGCAAAAGAATTCAATATTAGGAAGTCGTAGTTGGCACTGACCGCCGAGCGCAGCGCCAGTTAAGTTTGGAGAAAAAACATGAGCAAAGTGAACGTAAATAAAGTGGTAGTCGCATACTCAGGCGGTCTAGATACTTCAGTAATCATCCCGTGGCTAAAAGAGAACTACGACTGTGAAGTAGTGGCTTTCGTTGCCGATGTTGGTCAAGGTGCCGAAGAGCTAGAAGGCATTGAAGCGAAAGCAAAAGCCTCTGGTGCTTCTGAATGCTACATCGCTGACCTGAAAGAAGAAATGGTCGCAGACTACATTTACCCGACACTAAAAACCGGCGCGTACTACGAAGGTAAGTACCTGCTAGGTACATCAATGGCGCGTCCAATCATTGCTAAAGCGCAGGTTGAAGTGGCACGTAAAGTGGGCGCGGACGCACTGTGTCATGGCTGTACAGGTAAAGGTAACGACCAAGTGCGTTTCGAAGGTGCATTTGCAGCACTAGCACCGGACTTACAAGTGATTGCACCTTGGCGTGAGTGGGACCTAGTGAGCCGTGAAGAGTGTTTGGATTACCTCGCTGAGCGTAATATTCCTTGTTCTGCGTCTCTTACTAAGATCTATTCACGTGATGCAAACGCATGGCACATTTCGACGGAAGGCGGCGTTTTAGAAGATACGTGGAACGCACCAAACGAAGACTGCTGGGTGTGGACTGTCGACCCAGAGCAAGCGCCAAATGAAGCGGAATACGTCACGCTGAAAGTAGAAAAAGGTGAAGTGGTCGAAGTTGATGGTGAAGCGATGACACCATACAACGCACTGGTTTACCTAAACGAGAAGGGCGCTAAGCACGGTGTTGGCCGTATCGATATCGTGGAAAACCGTCTTGTTGGGATGAAGTCTCGTGGTTGTTATGAAACACCGGGAGGCACCATCATGATGGAAGCGCTGCGTGCTGTAGAGCAGCTTGTGCTAGACAAATCATCATTCGAATTCCGTGAGGAGCTAGGTCTAAAAGCGTCTCACCTTGTATACGATGGCCGTTGGTTTACGCCACTATGTAAATCGATCCTTGCTGCTTCAGAAGAGCTAGCGCAAGACGTTAACGGTGAAGTGGTTGTTAAGCTCTACAAAGGTCAAGCGACAGTGACGCAAAAACGTTCTGACAACAGCTTGTATTCAGAAGAGTTCGCGACTTTTGGTGAAGATGAAGTTTACGACCAAAGCCATGCAGGTGGGTTTATCCGTCTTTACTCGCTATCAAGCCGTATTCGTGCATTGAACAGCCAGAAGAAATAATCCCTTAACATCCATCTTGGATTGAATAAAGACCCGCCATTTATAGGCGGGTCTTTTGGTTTCTAAAAGCGGGTATCTAAAGTTGGTTTGAATATATATGTAAAAATATTGAATTTATACTTTATTTTTTATCGAAATTGCCGTAACGTTGACCCATAAGAAAAAGTGAGCAAATGACCATCAAATTGGTTACTACTCATTCGAGAACGTTAGAGTAAGCAATAGTCATCAGGAGAGACGCAATGGCATTATGGGGCGGAAGATTTACCCAAGCGGCAGACACCAGATTTAAAGAGTTCAATGATTCGTTGCGTTTTGACTACCGATTGGCTGAGCAAGACATCGTAGGTTCAATCGCATGGTCTAAAGCTCTGCTTTCTGTTGATGTGCTATCGGCAGAAGAACAGCAAAAACTGGAACTTGCTTTAAATGAGCTGAAGTTAGAAGTGATGGAAGACCCTCACCAAATTCTTCGCTCTGATGCAGAAGATATCCACTCTTGGGTTGAACAGCAGCTAATCAGTAAAGTGGGTGATTTAGGTAAAAAACTCCACACTGGGCGTTCTCGCAATGACCAAGTCGCCACAGACTTGAAACTTTGGTGTCGTCAGCAAGGTCAGCAATTGTTGATTGCTTTAGATCGCCTACAAGCACAAATGGTCCACGTTGCTAAACAGCACCAAGGCACCGTATTGCCAGGCTATACTCATCTTCAGCGTGCTCAACCTGTAACCTTTGCTCACTGGTGCTTGGCTTATGTTGAAATGTTCGAGCGTGACTACTCTCGTCTGAATGATGCCTTACAGCGTCTCGACACTTGTCCACTTGGCTCGGGTGCGTTAGCGGGAACGGCTTATCCGATTGATCGCGAACAATTAGCACATAATCTCGGTTTCCACCGTGCTACGCGTAATTCACTCGATTCGGTTTCAGATCGTGATCATGTTATGGAGCTGATGTCGGTGGCTTCGATTTCTATGCTGCACCTTTCTCGTCTCGCAGAAGATATGATCTTCTACAATTCAGGCGAGTCAAACTTCATTGAGTTAGCGGATACGGTGACATCTGGTTCGTCATTAATGCCACAGAAGAAAAACCCAGATGCACTTGAGTTGATCCGTGGTAAGACAGGACGTGTCTATGGCGCATTATCGAGCATGATGATGACAGTTAAAGCTTTGCCATTGGCGTACAACAAAGACATGCAGGAAGATAAAGAAGGGTTGTTTGACGCTTTAGATACATGGAACGACTGCATGGAAATGGCAGCTCTGTGTTTTGACGGTATTAAAGTGAATGGCGAGCGCACACTAGAAGCGGCGAAACAAGGTTACGCAAACTCGACGGAGTTAGCTGATTACCTAGTGGCGAAAGGCATCCCATTCCGTGAAGCTCACCACATCGTCGGTGTCGCGGTCGTTGGTGCTATTGCTAAAGGTTGTGCGCTAGAAGAGCTGTCTATCGAAGAGTTAAAAGCCTTCTCAGAAGTCATTGAAGCGGATGTGTATGACATTCTGACTATCGATTCGTGTTTGGAAAAGCGTTGTGCTTTGGGGGGTGTTTCGCCTCACCAGGTCGCTTACGCGGTAGAACAAGCGGATAAGCGCCTGAGCCAGCGTGACAGCTCGGCGGTGAAAGTGCGTCCTGCACGTTTGACGGACATTGAAACGTTGGAAGGTATGGTTGCTTACTGGGCGAACCTTGGTGAGAATCTTCCGCGCTCTCGTAATGAGCTCGTGAGAGATATTGGCTCTTTTGCGGTGGCTGAGCATCATGGTGAAGTGACGGGTTGCGCTTCTCTATATGTGTATGACTCAGGGTTGGCAGAAATACGCTCTCTTGGTATCGAAGCGGGCTGGCAAGGCCAAGGGCAGGGCAGTGCGATTGTGAATTATTTGGTTGAGAAAGCGCGCCAGATGGCGATCAAGAAAGTCTTTGTTCTAACGCGAACGCCTGAGTTCTTTATGAAGCAAAGCTTTTTACCGACATCGAAGTCATTACTGCCGGAGAAAGTTCTGAAAGATTGCGATCAGTGCCCACGTCAACATGCATGTGATGAGGTAGCGCTTGAGATCAATTTAATGGAGCAAGTGATCCAAAAAACGCATGTGGCATGAACTGAAGTTGTGGAGTGATTTTATTAGCATTCAATGACATAGTTATTTTCCTGTTTACTTACATCAGTATTCGCTAAAAAAATCGAAAAAATTTGGAACCTTTGAGAGGAAGCCCGGTCTATTAAAGTACCACTGCTTTTTCTTAGAAGAATCTAAGAGAGCCCCAGAACTGACATTGGTTTTGGGGCTTTTTTCTATCTGTCACTTTTCTCTTTTTTATTCGCCTTTTTTTGTCCCTTTCGACGCTGCCAAGGCAAGATGAAAAAACGCATCCATAAGTGTAGAAACAACAAAACGTTGAAAGCGAAGCCGGCAAAGATCAAAGCGATCGACTCGATGCTTTGTGGATCATCTTTGAGCGTAAACCACCACACAATCCAACACAGTACAGAAAGCACCGTCAATTGATCCAAGCATCGTTGGCAACGTCCAAGTTTTTTCCAAAACCAATGTTCCTCGCAGCGGCGACAAGTCATAGTGTTTTCCAAACCATTAGTGTTGCTTCAGATTATATATCTAACTAAATGGTGGAAAGCGTTTCTTGTACCGGACTTAGAGCGCTATGACACAACCAAAAATGGAAAGTTAGCTTTGTAAAAGCTTTGTGGCACGTAATTGATGTATGGTGCGCTGTCAGTCTTTAACAGGAAATATAATGATGTCGACAGAGTTGAAACTTGCGCTAAGTATCGCTGGTGGGTTCTTTATGATCGGTGTTGTCGCGATTTGTATGGTCAGCCGCTATGCAATGATGGCAGCGTAAGAGAGATTTCATTGCGCCAAAGTAGTAAAGCAAAGCCTCGTTGATGACGAGGCTTTGCTTTATATTTAGATAGAAGCCTGAAAGCGTTAGCAGCCTGGGCCGCAGTCAAGACAATGTTTCACCATTTCTGGCCCTAAGTGTAGTTTTGAATTCAAATCACGTAGAGCGGTGCGGACGCCTTCTTCAATCACTGGGTGATAGAAGGGCATATCTAACATCTCAGAAATCGTCATCCTATTTTGGTGCGCCCACGCTAAAAGGTGAGCAAGATGCTCTGCATTCGGGCCCATCATTTCTGCACCTAAAAAACGTCCAGTGCCTTGCTCTCCGTAGACATGCAGAATGCCTTTATTACGAAGCATGACGCGCGAACGTCCTTGATTTTCAAACGAGACTTCACCGGTTGCGAAACATCCACATGTGCCTAGACGTGTTTCTAGTTGCTTATATGTTTCTCCAACCATAGCAATTTGAGGGTCGGAGAACACGGCTGAAATTGGTGAACGACGCAGACCCGCACGAATATCTGGGAAACGGCCTGCGTTGTCTCCAGCAATACGGCCTTGGTCAGCGGCTTCGTGCAACAGTGGAATTTGGTTACTTGCATCACCTGCAATGAAGATGCTCTCTACCGAAGTTTGCAATGTATAGTGATCCGCCGTTGGTACGCCACGTTCATCGAGAGCCACATTGGTGTTCTCGATCGCCAGCTTATCGACGTTTGGACGACGACCCGTTGCGGCCAATACGTAATCGACAACGAAAGTTTCTAATTCGCCATCATGGTTGATGAATTGGATTTCGACCTTGTCTTCGCCGTCATTGTCTGACGAAGCAATGCGTTTCATGCTTTCGACTTTTACATTTGCATCAAGGTAGAACTCTTCCTTAAAGGCTTTATCTGCATACGCCATCACCTCTGGGTCTGTCAGTGGGCCCACTTGTCCTCCAAGGCCAAAGAGCTTCACGTTCACTCCTAGGCGGTGTAAAGCCTGACCCAATTCAAGGCCGATGACTCCTGGGCCAAATACTGCCACGGACTCTGGTAAGTCATCCCAGTCAAATACATCATCGTTAATCACTAGGCGATCACCCAGTTCATTCCAAGCTGCCGGATATGCCGGACGAGATCCTGTCGCAATAACAATGCGCTGTGCGGTGACCTGAGTATGATCATCTATGATGAGAGTGTGGTCATCGGCAAACTTCGCGTAGCCCGATGGTTTGTCTTCAGCGGGAATATCATCGACACTTTCAAGCACAAAGCCAACAAAACGATCGCGTTCGCGCTTTACACGATCCATAACTTCTCGTCCGTTAATTCGTACTTCACCTTGCGGGTGTATCCCAAATCCAGGTGCTTTTTCGATTTGATGAACACTTTCTGCTGCCGCAATTAACAGCTTAGACGGCATGCATCCGACACGAGCACAGGTTGTTCCGTAGGGACCGCCCTCAATCATTACCACGCTGTTGGTATGAGCTTTTGCTGCTCGATAAGCACCAAGACCAGCCGTCCCGCCACCAATAATCGCTACGTCGACATTAACTTGTTTCATCGTGAACTCTCGCTTTTGTTTTAAGCCAAGCTAGCTACATTGAGCTTGGAGAGTAAATTGGATAGTTGAATCTGGATAAGTAGTCACCTTATTGGCAGATGACTACTTATCTAGACTAGTAGAAGAAGTGGTTTAGGGTTGGCCTCCGAGCCAAAAGGCACCGGAGACCGAGGGTGTAGGCTATGGACAGCTTAGCCTAGATACGCTTCTAGCTCTTCGCTACCGCCGATGTGCTTGCCACCGATAAAGACTTGTGGAACAGTCGTGCGACCAGATATAGCTCGTAGACTAACTGTTGTTGCGTCTTTACCCAGAATCACTTCTTCATATTGAAGACCGTGGTCAATCAGATTTTGTTTCGCTTTCATACAGAAAGGGCAGCCTGGTTTAGTGAACACCGTGATGGATTCTTGCGTTTTGTAGTCAGGCGCTATGTAGTTCAGCATCGTATCTGCGTCTGACACCTTGAATGGGTCGCCTGGTTCGTTTGGCTCAATGAACATTTTTTCCACTACGCCATCTTTTACTAGCATGCTGTAACGCCATGAACGTTTGCCAAAGCCGATGTCGTTTTTATCCACTAACATACCCATGCCATCGGTGAATTCACCATTACCATCCGGGATGAAGGTAATGTTTTCTGCTTCTTGGTCTTGTTTCCATGCATTCATCACGAACGTATCATTGACCGAGACACAAATAATCTCATCCACTCCGTGCTCTTTAAATACAGGGAACAATTCGTTGTAACGAGGTAGATGGCTTGATGAACATGTTGGAGTAAATGCACCCGGTAAGCTAAATACGATAACGGTCTTACCTTTAAATAGCTCATCGGTCGTTACATTCACCCAAGAGTCACCTTGACGAACTGGAAAAGTAACTTGAGGGACTTGTTGACCTTCTTTAGATACAAACATAATGATTTCCTTTAACTATTTTAAATTATGCGTATAGAGCTTAGCGTTTTTCGTCGCTCTGTTTCGTTTTGTTGAGCCCATTATTGTAAAAATCCTTTGATAGCTCTAATCGTTTGGTGTTATGGTTTTGATAGGTATTAGCTATTGTTAAAGAAGCGAAGCGTGAATTATGAATATTCGAGATTTTGAGTACTTAGTTGCACTTGCGGAACATAAGCACTTTCGCAAAGCGGCAGAGGCATGTTTTGTTAGCCAGCCAACATTGAGTGGGCAAATTCGTAAACTAGAGGATGAACTCGGGACCACGCTTTTAGAGCGAAGCAGCCGACGTGTTTTGTTTACCGATTCAGGGTTACAGCTGGTGGAGCAGGCTAAACGCATCTTAAGTGAAGTGAAAACCTTCAGAGATATGGCAAGCGGTCAAAGCGGAGCCATGACTGGACCGATGCATATTGGTTTCATCCCGACGGTTGGGCCTTATCTACTACCCAAAATTCTGCCGCAGATAAAAGAAGCATTTCCTGAGCTGGAGCTATTTCTTCACGAAGCTCAAACACATCAATTAGTGCGTCAATTGGAAGAAGGCAAACTAGATTGCTTAGTTTTAGCTTCGGTTGATGAAACTGCGCCATTTAAAGAGATCGAAGTGTATCAAGAGCCATTAAGTGTCGCAGTGCCATGTGACCATGAGTGGGCCTCTCTCGACCATGTTGATATGTTGGAGCTGAATGGTAAAACCGTTTTAGCGTTGGGAGACGGCCACTGTCTGCGAGATCAAGCGTTAGGTTTTTGTTTTGCCGCTGGTGCAAAAGACGATGAGCGTTTTAAAGCCACCAGCTTGGAGACGTTACGCAACATGGTTGCTGCCGGTGCGGGGATTACGTTATTGCCTCAGCTTTCTATCCCTAATGAGAAGCAAAAAGATGGCGTATGCTACGTACCAGCTGTTAACCCAACCCCCTCGCGTAATATCGTTCTCGTATACCGTCCGGGCTCACCATTACGAGCTAGGTTTGAAGCTTTAGCAGCGAAGATTAAAGAGGTTTTGGCTTCTTATCCATCATTGAATGCTGCAGCATAAAAAGCAGAAATAAAAAAGGGAGAGCTTGATGCTCTCCCTTGTGCTTTTGTTATTTAGAACAGTTCTTCTGCGCCAGAGCCTGAAGAATAAATACTATCTTCTAAACGGTCGCCAGCGTATTCGGTAGGCTCCGTGCCTTTTTCAAAGTATTCGAACATTGATGTGCTATCTACTTTGTGCGTTAGCATACCGCTGTTGCGATCAATACGAACTCGAATAATATCCTCTGGAATATTTTTACCTTGCTCCGGCGTCCCTTCTAGCGCAACACGCATGAAGTCAATCCAAGCAGGCTCTGCGGTTTTCGCACCCGACTCGGCACCAGAAATTTGGCCTTGCCCTAGGTTGCTGTTAACGGTGGTGCGGCCAAGTGCACGTGAGTGATCATCAAAGCCAACCCAAGCTATGGCAACGACACCAGGTCCATAGCCATTGTACCAAGCATCCTTGGAATCATTCGTTGTACCCGTTTTACCCCCGATATCACGACGACCAAGTTTTTGCGCGCGCCAGCCTGTACCATTCCAACCTGTGCCTTCACGCCAGTTACCGCCACCCCAAATGTTGCTGTACATCATCTCACGCATTAAGAATGCATTCTGTTCAGAGATAACTTGTGGTGCATATTGAGGTTCATCATTTTCAAGGGCATTGTCTGTTGCAAGGCCATCAATTGCGACGTCTTGTTCGCCAAATTCATCAGCGTAGCGATTTTCTGGCTGCTCGCTCATTTGCGGACAATCCTTATGACAAACACTCTTTGGATTGGCTTTAAACAGTACTTCACCGAATGCATCTTCCACGCGTTCTACATAGAATGGTTCAACGTAATAACCACCGTTCGCAAACACAGAGTAACCTTGTGCCACTTTCATTGGTGTTAAGCTGCCAGCTCCGAGTGCGATGGTCTCTGAACGCGGTACTTGGTTAATATCAAAACCGAAACGAGTAAGGTACTGACGTGTCTCCTCGAGGCCAACTTCACGGAGTGTACGCACTGCCATGACGTTTTTTGATTGAGCTAAGCCGAGGCGAAGACGCGTTGGGCCACCATAAGTTGGTGGTGAGTTTTTTGGTCGCCAAGCTGAACCAGAACCTGCATCCCACTTGTTAATTGGCGCATCGTTAATCAAAGTCGCTAGAGTCAGCCCTTTGTCAATTGCTGCCGAGTAGATGAAAGGCTTGATACTTGAACCAACCTGACGCACTGACATGGTTGCACGGTTAAACTTGCTGTGAACAAAGTTGAAACCACCAACCAGCGACAATATCGCGCCATTTTCTGGGTTCATCGCAACAAACGCGGTGTTTGCTGTCGGCACTTGGCTCAGTTTCCAGCTCAGTGTTGTGTTGTCATCTTCATCGGTTTCACTTACTTCGCGAACCCAAACTTGTTGACCTGTCGCTAGCACATCATGCGCTGACTTTGGTGTTGAGCCTTGGCGGTTATCAGTAATGTACTTACGCGCCCAGTGCATTCCAGTCCAAGGGATGGTTTGCTCTTCATGGTTCTTAACCCATACTTGTGCCGTCTTATCATCGACTTTCGTCACAACCGCAGGGTAAAGGTCACCATAAGTTGGCTGTTTCTTCAGGTGCTTTTCTATTTGCTCATTGTCCCAGGTCGCTTCCCCTTCTTTCCAAAGCACACTTTCTGCACCACGGTAGCCATGACGTTCATCGTATGACAAGAGGTTATTTACCGCAGACGTATTTGCAGCATCTTGCAGTTTAGAATCCACAGTCATGTAGATATTCAAGCCAGAGGTATAAGCTTCCTCTTCACCGTATTCTTTTACTGCCCATGCACGAGCCAACTCTGCTACGTAAGGTGCGGAAAGCTCAATCTCAGCGCTATGATAACGCGCCACAATAGGCTCATTGCGTGCTTCGTCATACTGCTCTTGTGTAATGTATTTCTCATCAAGCATTCGCATTAATACAACGTTACGGCGTTTTGTTGCGCGCTCAAGAGAGTAAATTGGGTTCATGGTTGATGGCGCTTTTGGCATACCAGCGAGTGTTGCAATCTCACTTAACGTCAATTCATCAAGGCTCTTGCCAAAATACACTTGAGCGGCAGCACCAAAGCCATATGAGCGGTAACCAAGGAAGATTTTATTGACATAAAGCTCCATGATTTCTTGCTTACTTAAAAGCTGCTCAATATGGATAGCAATAAAAATCTCTTTAATCTTACGCATGATCTTCTTCTCATTAGATAAGAAGAAGTTACGAGCTAGCTGTTGCGTAATCGTACTTGCACCCTGTTTAGCCGAGCCTGAAACCGCAACAACAACCGCTGCACGAGTGATGCCGATAGGGTCGATACCAGGATGCTCATAGAAACGACTATCTTCGGTTGCGATGAGCGCGTGAATTAAGTCTTGAGGAATTTCGTCATAAGTAACAGGAATACGACGCTTTTCACCGAACTGTGCGATCAGCTTCCCGTCTTGACTAAACACCTTCATAGGTGTTTGTAATTCAACGTCTTTTAGAGTTGCAACATCTGGCAATTCAGGCTTCACGTACTGATAGAAGCCAAATATTGTGGTGACTCCAAGAATTATGCAAATCAATGTTAAAAATAATAAACGCTTTATGAACTTCACCGGAGAATCCCTGATTGGTTGAGGCTGTGTAACGGCAAACCCTTGTACTCTTAGGTCAAAAATTTAGCACATAAGAGATATTAACTCTTATTTGGATGCTAATAACAACCTTTGCACGAAGAAATTTCGGAGCGAGAGTAAGAGATGGATAAGCTAATCGTTACCGGCATCGATATAGGCCATAACAGCCTCAAAGCCGTAGTACTTAAACCCACAGGCAACAATTACGCTCTGTTGGGTTACAAAGAAATATTACTAAAGGAAGGTATTGTCGCTGAAAATAACACCATAAATCATCAAGAAATTGTAAAGACCCTCAAGCAGATAAAAAAAGAACTGCCTTTTGGCGCTAAAAAAGTTGCGATTTCAGTTCCTGATAACTCGGTAATTAGCAAGAAACTGCAAATAGAACAAAATCTTGAAGAGAGTGAAGTTGAGTTTGCAGTGATACAAGCCTTTTCTCATCAATCGCCATTCCCTGTCGAAGAGCTGAGTTTAGACTTCGTTCGTCTTCTCGCGGAGGGCGGGCAGAGTGGCAGTGATAGCTATCAAGTGTTTGCGACAAGAAAAGATGTGGTAGAAGGCCGAGTCGATGCATTACAAAAGTCCGGACTAAAACCTGTTTTAGTGGACGTGCATTCGCAAAGCCTTGGTCATATCTGGAAGCTCACCGCCGATCGCTTTCCTGACAAAAACAAATACTGCTTACTCGATATTGGCACCTTATCGAGCTCCTTCACCATGTTTACCGAACAAGGTGAACTGTTTCACAAAGAGTTTGCTTACGGCACACGCGGAGCAAACAGCGCTTCTCCAGTCGATTTTCTGTCCGATGATGCTCAGGAGAAAACAGAGCTGTTTAACCGTCAAATCGTAGAGCGAGTAAAGCGCCAGATGCAGCTCTATACCTCAATCAATGGCTCACAAAACATCAAGGGTATCTGGTTATCAGGGGAAGGGGCCTCCACTCCCATGCTCGCAGAGGAGTTGTCTCAACAATTGTCGTTAGAGTGTGAATTGCTAAATCCGCTAGGGCTATTTGAGATGAAGGTGTCTAAGCGTAAGCGTCGCGCTGTGGATTGGCAGCATTTCTCAACAGCAGCCGGACTGGCCGTTCGTGGCATTCATTGGCTAGGAGGTGCCCGTGCTTTATCGCATTAATTTACTTCCTTGGCGAGAGAATCAAAGAGAAGAGCACCGACGTCGTTTCATCAGTTTGGTCGCATTAGGCATGTTGGTCGCTGTTGGCATCCAGTGGGGTATTGGAAAGTTTTTTGAGTACCAACAAGATCAACAACAGGAGCGGCTCGATTACCTCACTCACTACATTGCCGAACTCGACCAGCGTATTGAAGCAATGAAAATTGCAGAGCAAGAGCACAGCAAAATCCTCGAACGTCTAAAGGTCGTTGAAGGTTTACAAAACGGACGAAACAAAACGACCGAGTTCATGAACTTAATGCCTGCCGTTATCCCTGAAGGTGTATATGTCGACAAGATCAAAATGAATGATCTGGAAATTGAGATCTCTGGGATCTCAGATAGCACTCCAAAACTTGCCACGATGCTGGACAACATGGAGCGCTCGGCCAAGTTGAACGACGTAGAAATGCATTCCATCGTTCACGGCAAAGCCCGTTTTGGGAAAGAGTTTCAAACATTCAAAGTGTCTTTCATGTTCAAAGTAACGGAGAAGAAATTGGAGGCTCAACGTGGTTGATTGGCAGGATCTCGAAATAGATGAAATGGCCGAGTGGCCATTGTTGCCCCAGATTGTAGTAATCGCGCTTCTGATCATGGCGATTCAAGGCTTAGGTTATTGGTTTTACCTTAAACCGAAAGAAGAACAGTTGAATCACTTGATCCAGCAGGAGCAGACACTCAAGGTGGCATTGAAGATCAAAGCGAACAAAGTGGCAGCGTTGCCTCAGCTTCAATCTCAATTGGATGAACTTACCACTCGTTACGAGTTATTACTGCAACAACTGCCTGCGCAAAAAGAGCTGGCTACAATGCTCGCTTCAGTGAATGAGCTTGGCATCGACAATAAGCTGACTTTCACCCGAATCGACTGGGGCGAAAAACAATCAGAGCACTTCCTTTATCGTCTTCCTTTAAACATAGAGTTAACGGGCGACTTTCATGACATCGGCCATTTTTCTCAGGCGATAGCGACGCTACCTCGAATCATCACGTTTAAAGATGTGACTTGGCAACGTGTCAGCCAAGAGAGTGAAACCCTGCACTTTCGGGTGCGCGCTAACACCTATCAGTTTAAGCCGGAGGAGACGAAAAATGACAAGTAAGTCTTTGTTGCTGGTACTGATGGGTTCTCTATTGATGGGTTGCCAGGCGAATGATGAATCATTGACGGATTTTATTCGAGGAGTGGAAACACAGGCGCGTCGAGAGGTCGAGAAGCTTAAGCCCGCAGACAAATATGTTGCAGTCACGTACGCACCGGAAGTACAGCGTGCACCCTTTGAATTACCCAAAGAAGCCACTATCGCGACTCAGCCAGTTGCAAGAAAAGATTGTTGGCAACCGCCCTCAAGAAGGCGAACTGGTAAATTAGAAAAATTCCCATTAAGCCAATTACGTTTGAAAGGTGTCATGGGCATGGATAACACGGTTTCTGGCCTTGTTCAGGCTCCCAATGGCACCGTCTATAAAGTTAAGCCGGGTCAATACCTCGGACGCAATAATGGCAAAGTGACCCATGTCAGCCACTCCTACTTGTTGATTAATGAAACGTTGCCCGACGGCTTAGGATGTTGGCAAAAACGTAAAGTTAAGTTGGCTTTGAGATAGCCCCATTTATTTTTGATATTGAGTAATGAAAATGAGACAAGGATTAACACGTACACCAAGGATACTTACTGGGCTCTTCTCCTTATGGTTGTTTGTATTTTTAGCCCCTTTAGCGGCAGCTGAAGAAGTTTCGTCCAATGCCCTAAAAAGTATCGACTTTCGAACTAATAAAGATAAAGACGCCGTGATTGTCGTCGAATTGGCGTCACCGGCCGCGATTGTAGATATCAAGCGTGTACAGGAAGGGTTAAGTATCGATTTGCTTAACACTTCAGTAAAAGACGAGCAATTGTATCTCCTAGACGTGAAAGACTTTTCGACTGTGGTTGAGAGCGTAGAAGTGTTTCGCTATACCTCAACTACGCGCTTGGTTGCGCACATCAATGAAGAATACATGCATGATTACCGTTTAACGGGGCGTTTTTTGGAAATCAAAGTAGCGAAGATCAAACCCAATGAGAAAGCCCCAGATAAAAGCATTTTAGAAAGAGAAGGTAAGCTTATTTCGATTAACTTCCAAGATATTCCTGTGCGAAACGTCTTGCAGCTTATTGCTGATTACAACCAATTCAATTTGGTTGTCTCCGACTCTGTAGAAGGCAACCTCACGCTTCGTCTTGATGGTGTCCCTTGGCAGCAAGTGCTGGATATTATTTTGCAAGTTAAGGGGTTAGATAAGCGTGTTGATGGCAACGTGATTTTAGTTGCTCCGACTGATGAGTTGGACTTGCGTGAGAAGCAGCAGTTAGAAAAACAAAAATTGACGGAAGAAATGGGAGAGCTTTCATCTGAAATCATCAAAGTTAATTTTGCTAAAGCATCAGATATTGCGGAGATGATCAATGGAGAAGGAAATATCAGCATGCTGTCAGAGCGCGGCAGTATGACCATTGATGAGCGAACTAACTCGTTATTGATTAGAGAGTTACCTGAAAACATCGAGGTGATTCGAGAAATTATTGAGTCTTTGGATATTCCAGTTAAACAGGTTCAAATTGAGGCGCGTATTGTGACCATCAATGAAGGTAACATGGACGAGTTAGGGATTCGTTGGGGTTTTACATCTATTAATGGCAGTAATACAGTGGGCGGTTCTATTGAGAACAACCTCGCCACGATCGGTCTTTATAATGGAGAAGGGGGCGACGACGGTGGTGACGGTGATGGAGTGGGGATCGATGACTTCCTAAATGTAAACTTAGCTGCAACCAGCCCGAATGCGACCAGTCTTGCTTTCCAAGTTGCGAAGTTAGGATCAGACACACTACTTGATTTGGAACTTTCTGCGCTGCAACAAGAGTCTAAAGCTGAGATTATCTCGAGCCCACGTTTGATCACTACCAATAAGAAACCAGCCTATATCGAACAAGGTACAGAGATTCCTTACCTAGAGTCATCATCAAGTGGTGCAACGACGGTGACGTTCAAAAAGGCGGTATTAAGTTTGAAGGTGACCCCGCAAATCACACCGGATAACCGCTTAGTGTTGGATTTAAGTGTCACGCAAGATAGACCTGGACAAGTCGTGAAGACAGGCACTGGTGAAGCTGTTGCGATTGATACTCAACGTATCGGGACGCAAGTGTTAGTGAATAATGGTGAAACGGTCGTTCTTGGTGGTATTTTTCAGCACAGCATTACTAACTCGGTGGACAAAGTGCCTTTGTTGGGCGATCTGCCGCTATTAGGTGCGCTTTTTCGTCGAAGCTATGAAAATGTTGGCAAAAGTGAGCTGTTAATTTTCGTCACGCCTAAGGTGGTGATTCAGTAGTTCTGTCTCGGGAAAAACTGATTAAATCAAAAATAAAGTTGCAATAGTGGCACCATGCTTGGATAATTTCGGGTCTTATCACGAATTATCTGTGAGGAACTGGTGCCACAAGCCTTGTAGAACAGCAGTTTAGCTGTGTTTTCTTGTGGCGATCTTATTGAATCAATGTTGTAAATTACTGCTAAACATGGCTGAGAAACGTAATATTTTCCTTGTTGGCCCAATGGGCGCCGGCAAAAGTACAATTGGTAGACATCTAGCACAGCAACTGCATATGGAGTTTGTTGACTCCGATACAGTGATCGAAGAACGCACTGGTGCAGACATCTCTTGGGTTTTTGATGTAGAAGGTGAAGAAGGCTTCCGCAAGCGTGAAGAAGCGGTACTTGAAGACCTAACACAAGAGCAAGGCATCGTGCTTGCGACTGGCGGTGGCTCTGTTAAGAGCAAAGAAAACCGCAATCGTCTTTCGGCACGTGGTGTTGTTGTTTACTTAGAAACGACGATTGAAAAGCAACTTGCGCGTACAAACCGCGACAAGAAGCGTCCTTTACTTCAAACGGATAACCCTCGCGAAGTACTGGAGCAATTAGCTGAAGAACGTAATCCTTTATATGAAGAAGTAGCGGATTACACTGTTCGCACTGACGATCAAAGTGCAAAAGTGGTAGCCAACCAGATCGTAAAAATGCTAGAAGAGAGATAAGTCTTTATCTTTTTTTTAATTGGAGCAAACCGATGGAACGGATTACGGTCAACCTAGCTGAGCGTAGCTACCCAATCTCTATTGGCGCCGGGTTATTTGAGGACCCGGCGTACCTCTCTCAAGTTCTCTCAAACAAAAATGCAAAACAAAAAGTTGTTGTGATCAGTAATGTCACAGTGGCACCTTTGTATGCAGACAAAATTTTAAAGCAACTCGAGCAGCTCGGTTGTAGTGCATCCTTGTTAGAATTGCCTGACGGTGAACAGTACAAAAACTTGGATGTATTTAATCAAGTAATGAACTTCTTACTGGAAGGGAGTTATGCTCGTGATGTTGTGATCATCGCGTTAGGTGGTGGTGTTATTGGCGATCTTGTGGGTTTTGCGTCTGCCTGTTACCAGCGTGGGGTCGACTTTATTCAAATACCGACCACATTACTATCCCAAGTGGACTCTTCGGTTGGTGGAAAAACCGCGGTTAACCATCCGTTGGGTAAGAACATGATAGGCGCGTTTTACCAACCTAAAGCAGTGATCATTGATACCAACTGCCTGTCGACGTTGCCTGAACGTGAGTTCGCTGCGGGTATCGCCGAAGTCATTAAGTACGGCATTATTTACGATGCAGATTTTTTTGTATGGTTAGAAGACAATCTTGAGCGCTTGTATGCGTTGGATGAAGAAGCACTAACTTATGCGATCGCACGTTGCTGTGAAATAAAAGCGGAAGTGGTGGCTCAGGATGAGAAAGAGTCGGGCATCCGTGCTTTGCTTAACTTAGGTCACACCTTTGGTCATGCGATTGAAGCGGAACTTGGCTATGGCAATTGGCTGCATGGTGAAGCGGTATCTTCCGGCACTGTTATGGCGGCCAAAACGTCGCATCTACGCGGTCTGATCTCGGAAGAGCAATTTGAGCGTATTGTTGCGATTTTGCGTCGTGCAAAACTGCCTGTGCATACTCCAGACAGTATGAATTTCGATGACTTCATCAAGCACATGATGCGAGATAAGAAAGTCCTCTCTGGTCAATTACGATTGGTTTTGCCTACAGGCATTGGCACTGCCGAGGTAATTGCTGATACGACACAAGACGTACTCAAACAGGCAATAGACTTCGGTCGCGATATTTAACCTTGTAATGGCGCCTTTGGGCGTCATTCTTGTAGTGTATTAAGGTTATTAGATGAGTGTTGCTCACGTACTGGAATTAGATTCTCAAATCGAGTTGCTTGATAGATTAGGTCTACTGACTAACTTTGGTTCCAATCTAATTGCGATTAATGGTCATGATGGGTACGGGAAATCTTGGTTAGCGCAGCGATACCTTGAAGTGGGTGCCAGTAACAAGAATCAATGTTTGTTACTTTGTCATTCTAATCAAGACGATGTGCAGCATCGCGTCCTTATTTTGAGTCAACTGGTTTCAGACGCATTGTTTAATCAGCAAGAGCCTTTACTTGATAGCCTTGAAAGGCTTTTAGGTGATGAGGCGTGTGACATTGCAATTGTTGTAGATGATGCGCATTTATTGAGTGAGACACTTATCTCTGAGCTTTGGATGCTGGTCTTAGAGGCGCACCATAAGCCAAATTGGACCATCAATGTCTTACTGTTTACACAGTCTGGACGTTTAGACGGTTTGCTAGCACGTCTCAGTTATGGACAAGAGATAAAGCCTGTTGAGCTTGATATTGATATGTTGTCCGAAGTGGAAGCTCGTCGTTTCTTTGAGTCACTTGTTGCGCGCTACGTCGATGATGAGTCTGAGAAACGGGTTCGAGATGCATTTAAAAAAGTCGACCCAGTACCGGGTGACATCATGGCGTTAGGAGAGATGAAAGTGGAAAAAAGGATCATTATCCGCTCGATTGTCGGTTCACCCCTGAATATTGCGTTGGTGGTATTAGTCTTACTGTTGCTTGCTGCTGGTGGCTATTGGTGGATGCTTAGTCAACCAAGTCCTGATGATAAAGCGCAGCAAATTGCTGGCAGTTTAGAGCAAACGGCTATTCCAACTTTTGAAGAGTCAGGAGTCAGTGCAGCGCAGTCTTCACTGCAACCTGTAACCGATGGCTCTAGCAGTCTTGATAAGTCTGGTGCGGTTGATGATTCTGATTCATTACCGCCAGCTGTGACAGAAGAAGTAGCGAGCGTAGGCAGTGATGACAATCAACAAAGAGTGGTGATTGAGTCGAATGTGGTCGATGCATTGCTTGAAGGTAAAGCTGATTCAGCAGACACAAAAGCGATTGATGATGTCGTAGGTACTGAGAAGACAGAAACCGCCGATGAAACTAGCTCCCCTTTGATTAAAGTCGTAAAACCGAATCAAGATATGACGCAAGCACCTGCTCAGTCAGAAGAGGGTGAGGCAAACCA
This sequence comes from Vibrio sp. OY15, assembly GCF_000742455.1. Taxonomy (NCBI): domain Bacteria; kingdom Pseudomonadati; phylum Pseudomonadota; class Gammaproteobacteria; order Vibrionales; family Vibrionaceae; genus Vibrio; species Vibrio sp. OY15. The sequence goes on from NZ_JPIL01000026.1 coordinate 33,265, forward strand.
ACCTGTTGTGAAGTTTTCATTTGCTCGTGAAGAACTAAAAGCGCTATCGCCAAGAGCTTATACTTTACAACTCGCAGCTATGACCTCAATGGAAGATGTACAATCCTTTCTCAATGAGCATCAACTGAATAATCAAGTGCGAATTTATCCTACCGTTCGTAATGACACCGAGTGGTATATCATCACATATCAAGATTATCCGACAATTCAAATGGCTCGTGATGCCGTCGCAAGCTTGCCAGATTCGGTTAAGTCGGTGAGTCCTTGGGCAAAATCACTCCGTCAGGTTCACCGTGAAATTGAACGAGTGAAATAAACCTGAGCTTCCCTGAAAAATATGTTACATTCCGCAGCCTTAATTTTTGGTCGATAGATAGAGCAGTAGATGAAAAAGCAACGAGCCTTTCTTAAATGGGCAGGAGGAAAATACGGACTGGTTGAAGACATCCAACGTCATTTGCCGCCGGCTCGAAAGCTAGTTGAACCTTTTGTTGGTGCGGGCTCAGTGTTCCTGAATACCGATTATGACCATTATCTACTTGCAGATATCAATCCAGATTTGATCAATCTGTACAACCTGCTGAAAGAACGCCCTGAAGAGTATATCTCTGAAGCGAAGCGTTGGTTTGTCGCTGAGAACAACCGCAAAGAAGCCTACCTACACATTCGCGCTGAATTTAATAAAACCGATGACGTGATGTACCGCTCTTTAGCGTTTTTGTACATGAACCGCTTTGGTTTTAATGGCCTATGCCGTTACAACAAAAAAGGTGGCTTCAATGTACCGTTTGGCTCTTACAAAAAACCGTATTTCCCTGAGGCGGAACTGGAGTTTTTTGCAGAAAAAGCCAAAAAAGCTACGTTCGTTTGTGAAGGTTATCCTGAAACATTTCGTCGTGCGCGCAAAGGGAGCGTCGTGTATTGCGATCCACCTTATGCGCCGCTTTCAAATACGGCAAATTTCACCTCATACGCAGGTAATGGTTTCACGTTGGACGACCAAGCTGCATTAGCCGACATTGCTGAAAGAACAGCGACTGAACGTGGCATTCCTGTGTTGATTTCTAACCACGACACTACCTTGACACGTCGGTTGTATCACGGTGCGGATCTTAATGTGGTAAAAGTAAAGCGTACCATTAGCCGTAATGGTAACGGTCGTAATAAAGTTGATGAGCTACTTGCGCTTTTTCATGCCCCAGACATGGATAAATCAAACTCTTAATTCTCACACTATTATATCTAAATAGTGGATCTCCCCACTGGCTTCGGTAGAATTGCGCGCAGATTGTTTGCTCATTACTACTGAGGTCAGGTATGAAAGATTTTCTTATTGCTCCATCCATTTTATCGGCAGATTTTGCTCGTCTCGGTGAAGATGTAGAAAAAGTACTCGCAGCGGGTGCGGATGTGGTGCATTTCGACGTTATGGATAACCACTATGTACCAAACCTGACTTTTGGTGCGCCTGTGTGTAAAGCACTACGCGATTATGGCATCACAGCGCCAATCGATGTTCACCTAATGGTGAAACCCGTTGACCGTATTATTCCTGATTTCGCAAAAGCGGGTGCGTCGATGATTACGTTCCATGTAGAAGCTTCTGATCATGTAGACCGTACACTGCAGTTAATTAAAGAGCACGGCTGTCAGGCTGGTGTGGTACTAAACCCAGCAACGCCACTTGCAAGTCTTGAATTTATTATGGATAAAGTCGACATGATTCTACTGATGTCGGTAAACCCTGGTTTTGGTGGTCAATCATTCATTCCTCATACACTAGATAAACTGCGTGCCGTTCGTAAGATGATTGACGAGTCTGGTCGTGATATCCGCTTAGAAATCGATGGCGGTGTGAAGGTTGACAACATTCGTGAAATTGCAGAAGCGGGCGCAGACATGTTTGTTGCAGGCTCGGCGATTTTCGGTGAGCCAGATTACAAACAAGTGATCGATCAAATGCGCGCTGAACTGGCTGAAGTTAAATAAGCACCGATAAGCCAGCGCAATAACACGCTGATTTTAAAGGCTGCCAGCTTGTTGGCAGCCTTTGTGTTTTCTAGTATTAGAAGAAATTAAATATCCACTGCGCTGAGCAAATAATCACTTGCCTATTTTACGCCCTTTCTGTACTATTCGTGCTCCTTAAACTCAGTCAATTATCTTTAGTTCCTTGCTTCCTCTGGACGACTGAGCCATTTGTGGAAGCTGAATAATCCGTAAGGAGCAACCAATGCGTCATTACGAAATCGTATTCATGGTGCACCCAGATCAAAGCGAGCAAGTTGCTGGCATGATCGAGCGTTACACTGGTTCAATCACTGAAGCTGGCGGTAAAATCCACCGTCTAGAAGACTGGGGCCGTCGTCAACTGGCTTACCCAATCAACAAGCTTCACAAAGCTCACTACGTTCTTATGAACGTTGAAGCTGACCAAGCTGTAATTGATGAGCTAGAAACTGCTTTCCGTTTCAACGATGCAGTTCTACGTAACATGATCATGCGTACTAAAGCAGCGATCACTGAGCAATCTATCATGCTTAAGCAAAAAGAAGAGCGTGCTCCACGTCGTGAAGAGCGTTCTGAAGCTAAGCCTGAAGCTAAGTCAGAAGCTGCTGAGTAAGTTTTCTTATGGCCAATCGAATGGAGCTGAGCGGCACCATTGCCAAACCGCCCATTCGTAGTAAAAGCCCTGGTGGCATTGAACACTGTCGGTTTTGGCTGGAGCATCGCTCTACTATTATCGAAGCTGACTTACCTCGACAAGTTTATTGTCGTATGCCGGTAGTCGTCAGCGGGCTTGGGTCACAAGCACTAACTCAGAATTTAGTTCAAGGCAGTAACATTAAGGTAAGTGGTTTTGTCACTTATCAAACCGGCCGAAATGGCGTGGGAAAATTAGTGTTACACGCCGACAACATTACTCAAATTTAAGATCAGGAGATAGCCCATGGCTCGTTTCTTCCGTCGTCGTAAATTCTGCCGTTTCACTGCAGAAGGCGTACAAGAGATTGATTACAAAGACGTAGCAACTCTTAAAAACTACATCACTGAAGCTGGTAAAATCGTACCTAGCCGTATCACTGGTACAAGCGCTAAGTACCAGCGTCAACTAGCACGTGCTATCAAGCGTTCACGCTACCTAGCTCTACTACCGTACACTGACAAGCATCAGTAATCGGTTCATTTTATTAAGAAAGAGGATTAAGCAATGCAAGTTATTCTACTTGATAAAATTGGTAACCTAGGTGGTCTTGGCGATACTGCAAACGTTAAATCTGGCTACGCTCGTAACTTCCTTATCCCACAAGGTAAAGCAGTTATGGCAACTAAAGCTAACGTTGAAATGTTTGAAGCTCGTCGTGCTGAACTAGAAGCTAAAGTTGCTGAGCAACTAGCTGCTGCAGAAGCTCGCGCAGAGAAAGTTAACGCTCTAGAAGCGGTAGTTATCGCTTCTAAAGCTGGTGACGAAGGCAAACTATTCGGTTCTATCGGTACTCGTGACATCGCTGACGCTATCACAGCTGCAGGCGTTGAAGTTGCTAAGAGCGAAGTTCGCCTTCCTGAAGGTGCTCTACGTAACACTGGTGAGTTCGAGATCAGCGTTCAACTTCACTCTGAAGTTTTCGCGACAGTTAACCTACAAGTTGTTGCTGCTGAGTAATTCAGTATCAAGACGAAATACTAAAAAGCACCTCCTCGGAGGTGCTTTTTTTATTTCTAAAACTGAGAGAAAAAGGGTTAAAAAGCGAAAAGTAAATTAACGGAAAATACGCTGTCCGCTTTGCTTAAGCCTTCAGGCACTTTATCGTGATACTGACGAGAGTGCGCCAGTTTCAGTGCGATATCTTCAGTAATATCATTGGTTACACTGAGTTCACTATCAGTACGTGTGTTACTTCTACCTGTTACCAACGTAATATCAGCTGCGAAACTTAAATTATCCAACGCATGCCAAGTTGTGTTGATATTTCCTCGAAAAATGCCTTCTCTAACGATATCGGGAAAGACAATATCGTCATCATCTATTTCGTCTAAGTTTGGCTCTTGATAGCGAAAACCAGGGCCTACTTCTACCTCTAAAATGAAGTTCTCAGTGTAGGAGAACTGGTAACCCAAACCACCTGACAACGTATAGTCTTTAAAATAAGCACTGTAGCGAGAATCCACCCCTTTAAAGCTGCCATACAAATATGTCTTAGGGCCTAACTTGTAGTCACTCTGTAGGGAGTAGGTGGATGAGCGTTTGTCTTCTTCACCGTCTTTGTACAAGTTGTAGTACTTCCATTCACCATTAGAACGGTGTCGACCTGACGTATATTCAGCACTCAAACGAGCATTCAGGGAACGAGAGTCCGTGTTACCTGTGTGAGCTTGATAGCCGAACTCCACCTCGGTTTTTAGTGGGTCGGGTACATCAATATTTTGCTCTGGCTGTACTGATTCGTCAGCATACGATGCACTAGCGCACAGTAGGCTAAAGCTAAGTAACCAGTATCGGGACACATCAACCTCGAACGTAATCAAAAAGGAGGGGCATGATACTGATACAGATATTTGGTTGGGTCAATGGTAGGTTAATTTTTATTAGAGCTAGGCGGAAGAACCAGGCTATTACCTGGGTGGTTCACATGATGATTTCTTAACAAGTAATTGTCGCTTCGGGGAAGCATCTCAGTTAGGTTAAGGTTATAATCGTGGGTCAATAGTAGTTATCGAGCAAAGTCATGGCGGAAAACAGAAATCGCAAACCTTCAGACAGTCAGGTCGACGCAATCAAAGTGCCACCTCACTCACTAGAAGCCGAGCAATCAGTAATTGGTGGTCTTTTACTGGATAATGAACGTTGGGACACCGTTGCCGAACGTGTTGTGAGCAGTGATTTCTATAGTCGTCCACACCGCCTGATTTTTGAAGGTGTAAAAACCATTCTTGAAGCGGGTAAACCTCTCGATCTTATTACTTTATCGGAATATCTAGAGCGTCACGAGTTGTTAGAAGATGTAGGCGGTTTTGCTTACCTCGCTGACTTGGCGAAGAATACGCCAAGTGCAGCTAACATCAATGCGTATGCTGATATTGTCGCTGAGCGTGCGATTGTTCGTGGCCTTATTGGTGTCGCGAATGAAATTGCGGACGCGGGCTATGACCCTCAAGGTCGCAGTTCTGAAGATTTAATAGACATGGCGGAGAGTAAAGTTTTTGCTATCGCCGAGTCTCGAACTAGTGAAAACGAAGGACCACAAAACGTCGACAACATCCTCGAAAAGACGTTAGAACGTATCGAGTTGTTGTATAAAACGCCACAAGATGGTGTTACGGGGGTCGATACCGGTTTCACCGATCTCAATAAGAAAACCGCAGGTTTGCAAGGCTCTGATTTGGTGATTGTCGCAGCGCGTCCATCGATGGGTAAAACGACCTTTGCGATGAACTTGTGTGAAAATGCGGCCATGCAACAAGAAAAGCCCGTACTTATTTTCTCGTTAGAGATGCCAGCTGAACAGTTGATGATGCGTATGTTGGCCTCTTTGTCTCGTGTTGACCAAACCAAGATCCGTACGGGTCAGCTAGATGACGAAGATTGGGCGCGTATTTCTTCTACTATGGGTATCCTGATGCAGAAGAAGAATATGTACATTGATGATAGCTCTGGTCTAACTCCGACCGAAGTGCGTTCGCGCGCTCGCCGTATCGCTCGTGAACATGGCGGTCTGTCGATGATCATGGTTGACTACCTTCAGTTGATGCGCGTGCCTTCGTTAACCGATAACCGTACTCTTGAGATTGCTGAGATCTCTCGCTCTCTTAAGGCGCTGGCAAAAGAGCTAAATGTGCCTGTTGTGGCACTGTCGCAGCTAAACCGTTCCCTAGAGCAACGTGCGGATAAACGACCAGTAAACTCGGACTTGCGTGAATCCGGTTCCATCGAGCAGGATGCCGACTTGATCATGTTCATCTACCGTGATGAGGTTTATCACCCAGATAGTCCGTACAAAGGTACGGCCGAAATCATTATTGGTAAACAGCGTAATGGTCCTATCGGCTCTGTTCGCCTCACTTTCCAAGGTCAACATTCGCGTTTCGACAACTACGCGGGTCCTGCATTCGATATTGATGATGAGTAATCCCATGAGCTATATGAAAGCGGCCAAGGCGTGCATTGATTTGTCTGCGTTGCAGCACAACTTACAGCGCGTAAAAGCTCAAGCGCCACAAAGTAAAGTGATGGCTGTCGTCAAGGCCAATGGTTATGGTCACGGATTACGTCATGTCGCAAAACATGCTAACCATGCGGATGCGTTTGGTGTGGCTCGTATTGAAGAAGCATTGCAACTGCGCGCTTGTGGAGTAGTAAAGCCGATTCTATTGCTAGAAGGTTTTTACTCTCCTGGTGACTTACCTGTTCTTGTGACGAACAACATCCAAACTGTGGTGCACTGTGAAGAGCAGCTTATCGCCTTGGAGCAAGCAGACCTTGAAACTCCGGTTGTCGTGTGGCTGAAGATTGACAGTGGCATGCACCGCCTTGGGGTTCGTCCTGAACAATATGACGAGTTTGTAACGCGGCTGAAGGAGTGTCCAAATGTAGCGAAACCGTTGCGTTACATGAGCCACTTTGGCTGTGCAGATGAGCTGGATAGCGATATTACCCCACAACAGATTGAGCTGTTTAAATCGTTGACTTCTGGTTGCCAAGGGGAACGTTCACTGGCGGCATCTGCGGGGTTATTGGCATGGCCTCAAAGCCATTTAGATTGGGTTCGTCCGGGTATTATCATGTATGGTGTGTCGCCATTCGATGACAAAACGGCGCAAGATCTTGGGTATCAGCCTGTCATGACACTTAAATCCCACCTTATTGCGGTACGTGAAGTGAAGAAAGGTGAAAGTGTTGGCTACGGTGGTATTTGGACCAGTGAGCGAGATACAAAAGTTGGTGTCATTGCTGTAGGGTATGGCGACGGTTACCCAAGAAGTGCTCCAAACGGTACGCCGGTGTGGGTTAATGGCCGTAAAGTACCTATTGCAGGTCGAGTTTCCATGGATATGCTGACGGTCGATTTGGGACCAGACGCAACGGATAAAGTCAGCGACGAAGCGATTCTTTGGGGGAAAGAGCTCCCAGTAGAAGAAGTAGCGGGTCACATTGGTACGATTGCGTATGAACTCGTGACTAAGCTAACGCCTCGCGTCGAGATGGAATACTCAAAATAAACAACGAAAGGCTAACCCAAGGTTAGCCTTTGTTTTATCTACTCACCGTTAATCGTAGCAATAACGCGGCGGCCGCCACCAAAGTCTCGATGCTCACCCAAGTAAATACCTTGCCATGTTCCTAAAGCTAATCGACCATTTTGGATTGGTACCGTCACACTACTGCCAAGCAGTGATGCTTTAATATGTGCCGGCATGTCGTCGTCACCTTCATAGGTGTGCTGATAATAAGGAGCACGCTCTGGCACAAACTTATTGAAGTGCGCTTCCATGTCCATACGCACGGTTGGATCAGCATTCTCATTTAAGGTCAAACTGGCGGAGGTGTGCTGAATAAATAAGTGTAATAAACCTACTGAAAGTTCGTTTATTTGTGGTAATTGTTGTTCAATTTCATCAGTTATCAGGTGAAAACCGCGGCTTCTCGCTTTTAATTGCAGTGTTTTTTGTGCCCACATACGTGTTCCTTTGGAAATTTATAAATTGGCGTCTATCCTATTCCAATTAGAGCCTGTCATTAGTAAATGATATGATTCTTGTCATCGTAAATGAATTGTTCAATTTCAGGGCAGGGAACGTGACCTAACTCAATGTGAGTGTAAAAGCTCTCGGTCATAATTGGCGCCTGAAAAAAAATTACAAAGACTTGTTTTGTGGCAATTTGCCCAAACATCTAATTTATATTCTATTTGCTAAATCGGGGATTCCACAGTTTTCGCTAGACTGTAAGGAATGGAACCTACTGTAACATCGGGATAAAGACCATGTTGAAAAATATCAATCCAACGCAAACACAAGCTTGGAAAGCGCTAACGGCGCATTTCGAATCTGCACAAGATATGGATCTTAAAGAGCTGTTTGCTCAAGACGCAGCGCGTTTCGACAAATACTCTGCACGTTTCGGCTCAGACATCCTAGTCGATTACTCAAAGAACCTCATCAATGAGGAAACTCTGAAGCACCTGTTTGCTCTTGCGAAAGAGACCGAGCTGAAATCTGCAATTGAAGCGATGTTCAGTGGTGAAGCGATCAACCAAACAGAAGGTCGCGCTGTTCTTCACACTGCACTACGTAACCGCGCTAATACTCCAGTTATGGTAGACGGCGAAGACGTAATGCCAGCAGTGAACGCGGTTCTAGAAAAAATGAAATCATTCACTGAGCGCGTTATCGGCGGTGAATGGAAAGGTTACACAGGCAAAGCAATTACTGATATTGTGAACATCGGTATCGGCGGTTCTGACCTTGGCCCTTACATGGTGACGGAAGCTCTAGCGCCATACAAAAATCATCTAAACCTTCACTTCGTATCTAACGTTGATGGTACACACATCGTTGAAACGTTGAAGAAAGTTAACCCAGAAACGACGTTATTCTTGATCGCGTCTAAGACGTTTACAACGCAAGAAACCATGACTAACGCGCACACTGCTCGTGATTGGTTCCTAGAATCTGCGGGTGATCAGGCTCATGTGGCTAAACACTTTGCTGCGCTTTCAACAAACGCGACAGCCGTGTCTGAATTTGGTATCGATACAGCGAACATGTTTGAATTCTGGGACTGGGTTGGTGGCCGTTACTCACTATGGTCTGCGATCGGTCTATCAATTGCACTAGCAGTAGGTTTCGACAACTTCGTTGAGCTGCTTGATGGCGCTCACGAGATGGACAAGCACTTTGTATCAACAGATCTAGAAAGCAACATCCCTGTGATCCTTGCGCTTATCGGTATTTGGTACAACAACTTCCACGGTGCGGAATCAGAAGCTATTCTGCCTTACGATCAGTACATGCACCGTTTCGCGGCGTACTTCCAGCAAGGTAACATGGAATCAAACGGTAAATACGTTGACCGTGACGGCAATGCTGTAACTTACCAAACTGGCCCAATCATTTGGGGTGAACCAGGTACCAACGGTCAGCACGCGTTCTACCAGCTAATTCACCAAGGTACTAAGCTTATCCCATGTGACTTCATTGCACCTGCAATTAGCCACAACCCAGCTAGCGATCATCACCAAAAACTGATGTCTAACTTCTTCGCGCAAACTGAAGCTCTAGCGTTTGGTAAAAATGAAGAAACCGTGAAAGAAGAGTTGGTGAAAGTAGGTAAGAATGCTGAAGAAGTGGCAGCGATTGCGCCATTCAAAGTGTTTGAAGGTAACCGTCCAACAAACTCTATTCTAGTGAAGCAAATCACGCCTCGTACGCTAGGTAACTTGATCGCAATGTACGAACACAAAATTTTCGTACAAGGTGTTATCTGGAATATCTTCAGCTTTGACCAGTGGGGCGTGGAGCTAGGTAAACAACTGGCTAACCAAATCCTACCTGAGCTTGCAGACGAGTCTCAAATCAGCTCGCATGACAGCTCAACAAACGGTCTAATCAACGCATTTAAAGCGTTCAAAGCTTAATGTTTGAATAGATAAAGAAAAGGTCAGCAAATGCTGACCTTTTTATTGCCTGAGGCAAAAACAAAATAGGTTGGCCAGTGCCAACCTATTTTTTCTCTTTTATTCGAAGCAAATTTCGATAAAGGCATTTCCCCATTGGGAAGAGAAAGGCATGATAATAATTGAGCCTTCACACTTGTGGCGAATCGTATGACCTCGGCCCGAAACCACAACCGGTGTTGCCATATCAAAGTCAAAACCACTTTCCGCCAGAATGCGTTTCGCACCACCAGTAACCATGTTGGTGATCTCACCCACCATATCGGTCACTTCTTCATTGAGCCCATTTGGACGTTCACCAAGCATGTTCTGCATGATTTCTAGGGCGAGTGCTTCATCAAAGGTGATCGACATTGAACCACGAGTTTGTGGGCCTACCATACCAATCAGACCAGAAACGTCACCTCGTGCGATCTCATCTTTTTTGATTCGCGGTTTTTGTGGCTTCAGCTCAAGAGAAGCCATAGTTTTTAGCACGTTCATTAAAGAAGCTAAAAACGGGTTTACAAATTCAGCGCGCATAACGTTCTTCTATACTTTTTCTTTCGTCTCGGAGGAACAGGCCTGGCATTCACCATGAGTTTCAATAACTTGGTTGGTCAGTTTGAATCCATGCTTCTCGGCGTTTTCGGCTAACAAGGATATCAGCGTCTCATCTTCGAGTTCAACGACATCACCACATTTATCGCAAATTAGTAATTGGAAAAAGTGCTGCTGAGTATTGAAAGAACAACAAGTAATAAAGCTATTTGTCGATTCCACTCGGTGGATGAAGCCTTGCTCTAGGAGAAAATCTAATGCTCGATAAACAGTGGGCGGCTTAGCCTGAGGCTCACTCTCTTTTAGTTGCTCCAATAGCTCATACGCACTTGAGGCGCGGCGATTAGAACAAATGAGTTCAAATACGCGTCGGCGTTGCGGAGTCAGTCGTACTCCACGCTCTGCGCAGATACTTTCAATTTGTTCAATGATTGTTGGGTTCAAACCTTTCACCATAACTATCGGACGTGCTCTATGATAAATCATTTCTATACGAAGTTCGTTTAGAAATGCTTCATTTTACCCACTATCAGAACGAAAATCATGAATTAAAGCAAGTCGGTGGTGGTGTGAAGGCGGAATAATCATCACAGAATGAATCAACGAATGACAGATTCGTATTACTTCTGCGTATTCCTAAGCACTTGGCTAGTCAGCCAACCAAATCATTCTCGCTGAAACTAGCACCCAGAGGTGCTTGGGTATACAATACCCGACTTATTTTTTGAGCGTACTGCTGCGCTCGACCTTGGCAACATAAAAACGGGTGTTTATATCATGACTCATTCTTGCAGGCTCTCCGTAGCACCAATGTTAGATTGGACTGATCGTCATTGTCGCTACTTCCATCGCTTAATGACCAAAGAAACCCTGTTGTACACTGAAATGGTGACGACAGGTGCGATCATTCATGGAAAAGGAGATTTCCTGGCTTATAACGAAGAAGAGCATCCGTTAGCCCTTCAACTTGGTGGTTCAAACCCAGCAGATTTGGCTACGTGTGCCAAGCTAGCGCAAGAGCGTGGCTACGATGAGATTAACCTAAATGTGGGGTGTCCATCTGACCGCGTACAAAACGGTCGATTTGGTGCTTGCCTAATGGCTGAACCGCAGTTAGTTGCGGATTGTGTCGCAGCAATGAAAGACGTGGTCGATATCCCTGTAACAGTCAAGACTCGCATTGGTATTGATGATCAAGATTCTTACGAGTTCTTAACGGATTTCGTTTCTATTGTTTCAGAAAAGGGTGGCTGTGAGCAGTTCACTATCCATGCTCGTAAAGCTTGGTTAAGTGGTTTAAGCCCAAAAGAAAACCGTGAGATCCCACCATTGGATTACCCACGCGCTTACCAATTGAAGCAAGACTTCTCACACCTAACGATTGCGATTAACGGTGGCGTGAAATCATTAGAAGAAGCAAAAGCACATCTTCAGCATCTTGACGGTGTGATGATTGGTCGTGAAGCATACCAAAGCCCATATTTACTGGCATCGGTAGATCAAGAGTTGTTTGGCTCTAATGCTCCAGTGAAGAAACGCAGCGAAATTGTTGAAGAGATGTACCCATACATTGAAGCGCAATTAGCGAAAGGTGCGTACCTTGGTCATATTACCCGCCACATGTTAGGTTTGTTCCAAAGCATGCCCGGTGCTCGTCAATGGCGTCGTCATATCAGTGAAAATGCGCACAAACCAGGTTCTGGTCTAGAAGTATTGCAAGACGCGCTAGCTAAGATTCCAAAAGAATTGAATGTGTAAAATTCGCCAGTGAATGGCTAAAATTACCAACTAAAGAATGATAAAGCCAGAGTGCAGAAATGCCTCTGGTTTTGTTTTTTTATTAAAAATCATAATCTTAAATTCTTCTCTATAAGTTGGTATGGAAACTGCTCTGTTTATTGAAAACAAATGGAGAAGTGATTATGTTGGAGCTAATCTTTATTTTAGTCTTTGCGGCGACCTTGTTGGTTACGGGTATCACAATGATGACCGTATTCGCAGCAACTGGTATTGCGTTAGTTGTGATGTTTTTACTGGGAATGGTTGGAGCGGTACTCAAACTATTACCATGGTTAATCGTGATTGCATTGGGTATTTGGTTCTTCAAGAATTACGTCGCTCAGCCCCGCTATAAATAATGAGTAACATCATTTAGTTGATGGAGAGGCGTGAGAATATGGTATATTTCCTCCCACGTCCTCTACGTGAATATCAGCTATCTCGGAGTAAATACTACATGACAAATAAAGCGAACATCGCTTTAACGGCATTATCGTTGGCAGTATCTTTTCCTGTTTTTGCAGAGTACTCTGTATCGACAAAAGTCGGCGCAGAGGTATGGGCTGCCGACACTAAAGTTAATGAAGTGAGACGAGATAGCAGTACCGCGGGCACTTTTTACGCGGCGATTGAACATGATGTTAAATACGTCCCTAATGCGCGCCTTCGTTACTCAAGTGTTGATGCGGATTACATGGGGTTCGATAAGCTCGATTTAACCTTGTATTACCACGTTCTAGAGCATGATTTATTGCACTTTGATGCGGGTCTCACGTTAAGTAATTTAAGTGACACTAAATACATTGATGCTGGCTCAAGCAGGCGTGTAGAAGAATTTGATGAGCTGATTTGGGCTTGGTATGGTTACGCAGAAATTCAAGTTCCGGATACAAACTTTGATGTGATTGGTGAGATAAACTTTGGTGACAACAAAGGTATCAAAAGCACCGATTTCATGGCAGGTGTACAATACAATGTACCGCTCGAAAAAGCTCGACTGGCTTTTCGTGGAGGTTACCGTGTGATTGATTTAGAGTCCGATAAATTCATGTCGGATCTAGGGAAAGAGTTTATTTTTGCTAACGGCTTCTTTGTGAGTGCGGAATACGCGTTCTAAATTCAGCCATGTTAGATACTCGATTTACTTAAAACGTCGCTTTATAAGCGGCGTTTTTTTATATCACTTCATTATATCTAATCGAAATTTCTCCCTATTTGGCTGACTTAGACCATGCTTACCCAGGAGCAATGTGAAAGTTAAAGCAGGGATAGCGATGACAATAAATGAACTAAGACATCTATTCCGTGAAAATCAGCTTATCGAAGCGATTATTGAGCCTGCAATCCAAGAGGGTGGTTGGGTTGTAGAGTTCAGACATGCGCGCGGTGGTTTTGTTTTTCTAACGGACAGTCACGGCGAAGAATGTCTTTATGAAGATTTGGATACTGCGTCAAAATCGGCAATGGCAGTAGGCTTTCAACAAGTCCGCATTGAAGATCGATGAGCAAAAAGTAAGCCGTTCTTACTTCCAAAAAGTTATAAAACATTCACTTCTATTCTTTCTTGTTATTAAGGAGAGTGGGTACTCTATCGTCACGCAATGAATAGGGATGTCGTGATAATGTCTTTTCAAAAGAATGAGTATTCTCACAAGAATGTGTCTGAAGATAATAATGGGCAAGGAGGAAATCCTCCAATCGCAAGCCCTCTGAATGACCAACAAATTAGCTCACTCCAACAAACTGTCTCTGAGTTGTCTCCACAGCAACTTGCTTGGGTCAGTGGGTATTTTTGGGGATTAGCTCAAAATCAACCAAACACAGCGGTAACGCCAATTGCACAAGCAACTGCAGCCGTATCAGCGAAGCCAGCAGGTAAGTTGAGTATTATTTTTGCTTCCCAAACGGGCAATGCTAAAGGTGTTGCTGAAGCTCTGGAACAGGAAGCAAAAGCAGAAGGAATTGCAGTCGAACTTTTTGATGCAAGCGATTACAAAGGTAAAAACTTAGCCAAAGAAACGCATGTCATTATTGTGGCATCGACTAACGGCGAAGGCGAAGCGCCAGACAATGCCATTGAGCTACATGAGTTTTTGCAATCGAAGAAGGCTCCAAAGCTGCCAAACCTGCAATATGGTGTTATTGCATTGGGAGATTCTAGCTACGAGTTCTTCTGTCAGACCGGTAAAGACTTCGACACTTACCTATCAAAGCTAGGCGCGACTCCATTTATCGAGCGTCTTGATTGCGATGTGGATTATGAAGCCCCTGCAACTGAATGGCGTAAGAATGCGTTAGACAAGGTAAAAGATACACTGTCTTCTGGCTCTGAAGCGGATGTGGTTCAACTTCCTGTGGGTCAAGCTGCGACTGCGCACTCTCCTTACAATAAACAAAATCCGTACACTGCGACGTTACTGACCAGTCAAAAAATCACGGGCCGTGACTCTGGAAAAGACGTTCGTCATATAGAAATCGACTTAGAAGGCTCGGGCTTAACGTATCAGCCTGGTGATGCACTAGGTGTGTGGTTTGAAAATAGCTCGGAACTTGCAAATGCCATTCTTGGTAAGGTCGGTTTGTCTGGGGTTGAGACTGTTGACGTTGATGGTGAAAGCTTGTCAATCCATAGTGCTCTTGTGAGTAAATATGAAATCACAACATCTAACCCGCAGCTCATCACAAAGTTTGCCGAGTTATCCGGTAGCAAGAAGCTACAAAAGTTAGTTGAAGATAAAGATAAGCTTCGCGAGTACTCTGCAAATACTCAAATCGTTGATGTACTGGCAGAAAAGAAAACCAAGTTAACCGCAGATGAATTGATTGGTTTGCTTCGTCGCCTTACTCCACGCCTTTACTCTATTGCATCAAGCCAAGAAGAGGTCGATGAAGAAGTACACCTAACGGTTGCTTTGGTTGAGTACGAACAAAACGACGAAAAACGATATGGTGGTGCGTCTAGTTTCTTAGCACAGCGTCTCGAAGAGGGGGGTGAAGTTAAAGTATTTGTTGAGCATAACAACAACTTCAAACTGCCGGAAGATGATAGCACTCCAATTATCATGGTTGGTCCTGGCACAGGGATCGCACCATTCCGTAGCTTTATTCAGGAGCGTGAAAACCGCGATGCTGAAGGCAAAAACTGGTTGTTCTTTGGTGATCGCACGTTCACTCAAGACTTCTTGTACCAAGTGGAATGGCAAAAGTATCTCAAGTCAGGAGTACTAAGCCGATTGGATGTTGCCTTTAGTCGTGACCAAGTAGAAAAGGTTTACGTACAACATCGCATCTTAGAAAACGCAGCTCAAGTGTGGCAGTGGATCCAAGAAGGCGCTTATATCTATGTCTGCGGTGATGCAACGCGTATGGCAAAAGATGTGCACGACGCATTGGTTATCGTTGCTGAACAAGAAGGCAAGATGCCGCGTGACGATGCAGAACAATTTATTAATGACCTACGTAAAGCGAAACGTTATCAGAGGGATGTGTACTAATGACTTTTTCTACGGACAATAATAAGCAGGTTGTATTAGGTGAAGAGTTAGGGCCGCTATCTGATAACGAGCGCCTGAAGCGAGAAAGCAACTTATTACGTGGCACCATTGAGCAAGATTTACAGGACCGTATTACTGGTGGCTTTACTGCCGACAACTTCCAGTTAATTCGTTTCCACGGTATGTATCAACAAGACGATCGTGATATCCGTAATGAACGCACAAAGCAAAAACTGGAACCATTACATAATGTGATGCTTCGTGCTCGTATGCCTGGAGGCATCATCACGCCAACGCAATGGTTAGCGATCGACAAGTTCGCAACGGAGCACTCTTTATATGGAAGTATTCGTCTGACGACTCGCCAAACGTTCCAGTTTCATGGGGTATTAAAACCGAATATTAAGTTGATGCATCAAACGCTCAACAGTATTGGTATTGATTCGATTGCAACCGCGGGTGATGTAAACCGTAACGTGTTGTGTACCACTAATCCAGTGGAGTCAGAGTTACACCAAGAAGCTTACGAATGGGCGAAGAGAATCAGTGAACACCTGCTTCCGAAAACACGCGCTTATGCAGAGATTTGGCTAGACGGTGAAAAAGTAGAAAGCACGGAAGAAGACGAACCGATTCTAGGCAAGAACTACTTACCACGTAAGTTTAAAACCACAGTGGTTATCCCACCGCAAAATGACGTAGATGTACACGCTAACGATCTCAACTTCGTAGCGATTGCAGATAACGGCAAGCTGGTTGGTTTTAACGTCCTGGTCGGCGGCGGCTTAGCGATGACGCATGGCGATACATCAACTTATCCGCGCCGCGCTGACGACTTTGGCTTTATTCCGCTGGACAAGACACTTGATGTTGCCGAAGCTGTAGTAACAACTCAGCGCGACTGGGGTAACCGTTCAAACCGTAAGAACGCAAAAACCAAATACACATTGGATCGTGTAGGTAGCGATGTCTTTAAAGCGGAAGTCGAGAAACGTGCTGGTGTTAAGTTTGAGCAAAGCCGTCCATATGAATTCACAGAACGTGGTGACCGTATTGGCTGGGTAGAAGGAATTGATGGTAAATATCATTTAGCGCTTTTCATCGAAAACGGTCGCTTATTAGACTTTCCAGGTAAACCACTTAAGACGGGTGTTGCTGAAATTGCCAAAATCCACAAAGGCGATTTCCGCATGACAGCGAACCAAAACCTAATTGTTGCGGGTGTACCTAAAAACGAAAAAGCGAAAATTGAAAAGATCGCTCGTGAACATGGCTTAATGGACGACGGCGTAAGTGAACAGCGTAAGAACTCAATGGCGTGTGTTGCTTTTCCAACTTGTCCGCTAGCGATGGCAGAAGCTGAACGTTTCCTTCCTCAGTTTGTTACTGATGTGGAGGGGATTCTGGAGAAGCACAACCTACCAGAAAATGACAACATCATTTTGCGTGTAACTGGGTGTCCAAATGGTTGTGGTCGCGCAATGTTGGCTGAAATTGGTCTAGTTGGCAAAGCGCCGGGTCGTTACAACTTGCACCTAGGTGGTAACCGTGCTGGTACTCGAGTACCTAAAATGTATAAAGAGAACATCACGGATAAGCAAATCTTAGAAGAGATTGATCTGCTGGTGGCTCGATGGTCGAAAGAGCGTGAAGAAGGCGAAGCCTTTGGCGATTTCACTATTCGTGCTGGCATTATCCAAGAAGTGCTCGTATCAAAGAGGGACTTTCATGCTTGATTCTGTAGCATCCAAGCTGGAGCTCACAGAGTTACTGACATTAACAAAGACGGAGCAAATCCTCCGTCTTGCTCAAATTAATGTCGAGCTCGAAAAGCTTTCAGCACAAGAGAGAGTAGCGTGGGCTTTAGATAATCTAGAAGGCGAGTTCGCGGTTTCTTCTAGTTTTGGTATTCAAGCCGCGGTTATGCTTCATTTAGTTACTCGCGCCAAAGCGGACATCCCCGTCATTCTAACCGATACTGGTTACCTGTTTGCTGAGACGTACCGATTTATCGATGAGCTGACAGATGCTCTCAACCTAAATTTAAAAGTTTATCGAGCCAAGGAAAGTGCGAATTGGCAAGAAGCTCGATATGGAAAATTATGGGAGCAAGGCGTAGAGGGAATTGAAAAATACAACAAGCTCAATAAAGTTGAGCCGATGCGTCGAGCGTTAAAAGAGCTTAATGTTGGAACGTGGTTCTCTGGACTGCGTCGAGAGCAAAGTAAATCTCGTGCAGGTTTACCGATTCTATCAATTCAGAACGGTGTGTTTAAATTTCTACCAGTAATTGATTGGACTAATAAAGACGTTCATTACTACTTAGAACAACACGGCCTTAAATACCACCCATTGTGGGATGAAGGTTACCTTTCAGTTGGTGATACACATACCACTCGTAAATGGGAGCCGGGAATGTCAGAGGAAGAAACTCGATTCTTTGGCTTAAAGCGAGAATGTGGCCTACACGAAGATGATGGCTCTGAACAAGATGGGTCTGGCATATAGCCATAATGCTCTTTAAATAGAGTTTAGGTTAAGTTTAATAAAGATAGCTGCAATAAAGCAGCTTTCTTTATTTATGGTACTTGAAAAAACACGCCTCAAAGAACAACTCTGTGGATAAGTTGTGTGAGAGTTTGGGGTAAAGTTGAATAAATAAAGGTTTGATCGAAAACTCATCGTTTAACCATTATTTTTGCAATTTTTGAAAAATAACACTTGCCAATGTGAGCGCGATCTCTATAATGCCTCCTCGTCGACAGGGCAAGGCCTCACAAGGGGTTAAGCGAAGTTGATAAGGCTGAAAAGAAAAACGAAATAATTTGAAGAAAGTGTTTGACACAATAAATTATCTCGCTAGAATGGCCGCCTCTTCCGAAGTGATGTCAATCACAAAGAAGAGTTGCTCTTTAACAATATAGACCTATCAATCTGTGTGGGCACTCGTTGATGATAATCCAATTCGATACTTCGGTATCAAATTAGGTTTCAATGAAACGAAGTGACCATTGAGTCTTCGGACTCAGCACAGTCAATTCAAACATTGCTTTATGTAATGTTCAGTATTCATTGAGCCGACAAAATCTTAAATTGAAGAGT
>NZ_JPIL01000027.1:0-38503 GCF_000742455.1 Vibrio sp. OY15
TTTGAATTGACTGTGCTGAATCCGAAGATTCAATGGTCACTTCGTTTCATTGAAACCTAATTTGATACCGAGGTATCGAATTGGATTATCATCAACGAGTGCCCACACAGATTGATAGGTCTATATTGTTAAAGAGCTTGCTTTGCGAGAAGTTTTTCTCTCAAAGCGGAGGTGCATTCTAACGAGATAATTGAGAGTGTCAAACACTTTTTTTCAATTTTATTTTTCGTAGAAGCTTTCACCTCTCCGACCCTGCTGAAGCCTTATCGCGTCTGCCGTGTCGGTGGATGCGCATTATAGGGAACTCAGATCCGTTCGCAACCCTTTTTTGAAAAAAAATGGAAAAAAATGACTGTTCGATGACTATTTCATCAAAAAAGCAAAAAAGAGGGTAAAAAACCCTCTTTTTCTGCCTTAAAAGCCGTATTTAAATGAATGCGTACGCGTCTGCGAACATACGTTCGCTCTTCGCTTTCTTGTTCTGAGTGAACTGTTCACGTGCTGCGCCAGCCATTTCAAAACGACCTGCAATATAGATATCGTAGTTTTCTAAGCTTTCGAAATCTTCAGCTACAGCTTGTAGCACGTTACCAACTTTACCTTGCCAGTCTGCAGGAGCTTCTTCTACTACTGGCACAAAATGAACATTGGCAAACTTGTCGGCAATCTCGACCAGTTCGTCTTTAGCATAAAGCTGGCAGTTATCGCGCGCCCCCCAATATAAATAGATAGGATTGGTTTTATTCTGCGCTACGCAATGATCCAGAATCGAACGTACGTAACTAAAACCTGTACCACCAGCGATCAATAACAGCGGGCGTTCACTATCTTCTTGAACCCAAGCATCGCCATGTGGCGCATCAATTTCAATCTGACCATCAGTTTCAAGCGCCGCTTGCATTGCTTCGACAACTTCTTGTGCATAAGCGTTGTGTTCCGCCGCACCGATGTGCAGTTCAAGTTCACCTTCATGACGACAAGGACTGCTTGCGATAGAGAAAGGACGTTTGTCTTTTTCACCCATCACCACCATTAGGTACTGACCCGCTTTAAAAGGCACTGGTGATTCTGGATGAAGAAGGATTTGGTAAGTATTACAAGCTAACGGCTGAATAGACTTTACTTTACATTGGATGGTCATGGTGTTCCTCTCGCTTACTCGTCAAAAGTAAGCACTAAATTACTTTCTGTATAGGCTTGGCAAGGGAATATCCAACCTTGCTGTTGCTCTTTTTCGGTTAGCATAGGTTCGAGGTGATAGCTCACCTCGCCCGTTAGCTTTTTACACATGCACATGGCGCAAGCGCCAACTTGGCAACGGTGTGGGAAGCGAATATTGTTGTTGAGCGCAGCTTCTAACACCGTCTCCCCTTCTTTTACTTGGAATGTAACGTCCATTGGTAGAAGGTGGACTTGATGACTCATAGAATACCTAACTGGTCCCAAATCTCATCGACTTTAGCCACAAGTTTAGGATCTTTTTTGATAGGCGTACCCCACTCGCGCGTGACTTCAGATTCGAACTTGTTGGTCGCATCCAGTCCTAATTTGGATGAACTCTCAGTCTTACCAAGCACTTGAATCGTGTCTCTATCTGGGTCCATTCGAGTTGTCACCGCCCAAATGATGTCATTCCAATCTCGTGCATTAACGTCATCGTCGCACAAAATGATGAATTTGTTATCCGTGTACTGAGCAAAGAAGCCCCATAGATGTTCCATCAATTCTTGGGATTGACCAGCTTGGTCTTTCTTCATAGTCACGACAGCAAATTGGTTGTTTGCTGTAACTGGAAGATAGACGTCAACAATCTCAGGGCGTTGCTGTTTCAACTCATTTAGTTCTGCTTCGGTAATCGCTTTGCTGTCTCGCTCAGTGACCTCGGTTCGCGTCGCCAGCTCGGCATCCCATTTAATGGTCGCATCCAAGCCCATTTTGGAGCCAAGCCCAACCACTGGTGAAGCAAAGTCGAGCGAGTCGATTGGCGTGTTATCTATCATCAAGGTATCACGTACAGGATCCATATGCTCTGACATGGCTTTCACGACATCATTCCAATCTCGTGCGTTTACCGATTCATCGCACACAATAACAAACTTGGTATACATGAATTGACGTAAGAAAGACCACACGCCCATCATTACGCGCTTGGCATGTCCTGGGTACTGCTTCTTCATGGTGACGACGGCCATTCGGTACGAACAACCTTCTGGCGGTAGATAGAAGTCTTCAATCTCTGGGAATTGCTTTTGCAGAATAGGTACAAACACTTCGTTTAATGCCACACCCAATACAGCTGGTTCATCTGGCGGACGACCTGTGTAGGTGCTGTGATAAATAGGGTCTTTACGCATAGTAATGTGCGTAATAGTAAATACGTGGTGCTTTTCTTTTTCGTTATAGTAGCCAGTGTGGTCACCGTAAGGACCTTCATCAGCAAACTCGTTCGGGTCGATATAGCCTTCCATCACGATTTCCGCGCTCGCTGGCACTTCCAAATCGTTGCTGACTGACTTCACGACTTCCGTTTTGCTTCCACGTAGCAAACCTGCAAATGCGTATTCCGATAGCGTATCTGGCACTGGTGTTACTGCGCCAAGAATGGTTGCTGGGTCTGCACCAAACGCGACCGAAACTGGGAAAGGTTTACCTGGGTTGGTTTCCATCCAATCGCGCAGATCAAGCGCACCACCACGATGGGCTAACCAACGCATGATGATTTTGTTCTTGGCAATTTTCTGCTGACGGTAAATGCCTAGGTTCTGACGTTTCTTATTTGGACCTTTGGTTACGGTTAAGCCCCAAGTAAGCAGCGGCGCTACATCTTCTGCCCAGCAGCTCATTACCGGAATTTTATCCAAGTCGACTTCATCACCTTGCCAAACAATGTCTTGGCATGGTGCTTTACGTAAACGCTTAGCCGGCATGTTCAATACTTGTTTGAACACAGGCAGTTTTTCTAAAGCGTCTTTGAAGCCTTTTGGTGGCTCAGGTTCTTTTAAATAAGCCAGCAGCTTACCGACTTCTCTTAATTCTTTAACGTCTTCACGTCCCATGCCGATTGCGACACGCTCTGGTGTACCAAACAGGTTCGTCAAAACAGGTACGTCGTAGCCGATTGGGTTCTCAAACAACAGCGCAGGTCCACCAGCACGCAAGGTGCGGTCGCTGATTTCTGTCATTTCATAAGCGGGATCGACAGGGTGAGTGATGCGTTTAAGTCGACCTTTCTGTTCTAGGTGGTCGATAAATTCGCGTAAATCCTTAAAACTCATAGGCCTTCATGCTGGCTGATTAAACTGTCCGCAGTATAACAAATAGGAGGACGCTAAGATCCTCCTATTTTGTGTGGGTATGTGAGCCAGATTACTTTAATACTTGTTCAATCTGCCGAGTCTTTATCTGATGGTTCGAAGATACTAACTCTTCCAACCAGGTTTGATGCCCTTGTTGAGCAAGCTCTCGAGCAACCATGGTTGCTTCTTCTGATAACGCCATTTTTCTAACTAGAAACTGCTTTACTTGCGGAGATAGAGGGTTAGATTTTGTAAGTAGACTAATAGCTTCTGGCTTGAGTGATGGGTTAACTGTGGCATTCATCAATTGCTGAATGGAAAAAACGTCTCCAACCGCAGCTAAACGCTCAAGTTCGGACTGGCTGTTGTAATCAGCTTTCATCCGCCAGAGTAAGTTGTACACTTCCTCATCCTGACTAACTTGTGCCAACCTGACTATCACGGCCGTCGATGGTAACCAACTGGTCACATTTGCTTTGGTTAACTGGGCCGTTAATGCAGCAAGCGCATTGGGTGATAAGCTGTCTAACTCTCGAATCAAAAGCGCTTCACGCGCTTGAGCTTGTTGAGATGGCCCTGTAAGCCATTGCTTTAAGTTAAGCTCTCTTCGTTCAGCTTGTAAGACAAAGTCCAAGGTACTTTGGTCTTGTTTCCAACGCTTAATCAAGCGACTCGCAATAACGGGAAAGTTAAAAGCGGGTACACTAAATTCATACCCATCACCTCGCTCTAACACTTGATAAGTCGGGGTCATACGGATCTGGGACTCAACAAACAGAGCCATTCGAGGCGTGAGAATCACATCTTGCTTTTCAAGCTTTTCCAATAATTGAAAGCGCACCACCTCTTGTTGAGGCAAAGCAAGTCTATCAAGGGCAAATTTAAGCGAGTCGACTTCATCTCTGACAGCGTAATCAAGCAGTTCAGAGACTTTAGTATGTATTTGAGTATCCTGAAGCCACTGTTCTACTACAGACTCATGCATTTCCTTGGCAGATAATGTCGCAGGTAGAGTGATAAGTGACAAGCTCAGGAGTAATGACGACAACATTCCTTGTTGCATGTTAACCTCCCGATAACATTTCCTTCATTCTGATACTTCTATCGGGAGAAAGCAATAAAAAAGCCACCGATATACGGTGGCTTTTCGCAGAATGACTATTTGAGACTATTGACGACGCATCGCATCGAAGAACTCATCGTTGGTCTTCGTCATCGCTAGCTTGTCGATTAGGAATTCCATTGCGTCGATTTCGCCCATTGGGTGAACGATCTTACGCAGAATCCACATCTTCTGTAGTTCGTCAGTCTTCGTCAGTAGCTCTTCACGACGTGTACCTGAGCGGTTAAAGTCAATCGCAGGGAATACACGCTTCTCAGCAATCTTACGGTTCAAGTGCAGTTCCATGTTACCTGTACCCTTGAACTCTTCGTAGATAACTTCATCCATTTTAGAACCAGTATCTACTAGTGCCGTTGCGATGATAGTTAGGCTGCCGCCTTCTTCTACGTTACGTGCAGCACCGAAGAAACGCTTAGGACGATGTAATGCGTTTGCATCCACACCACCTGTTAGTACTTTACCTGATGAAGGCACTACGGTGTTGTAAGCACGAGCTAGGCGAGTGATAGAGTCAAGCAAGATAACCACGTCTTTCTTATGTTCAACAAGACGTTTTGCCTTCTCGATCACCATTTCCGCTACTTGTACGTGACGAGATGCTGGCTCATCGAAAGTCGACGCAACCACTTCACCTTTAACTAGGCGTTGCATCTCAGTTACTTCTTCTGGACGTTCGTCGATAAGAAGAACCATCAACTCACACTCTGGGTGGTTGTACGCGATGCTTTGCGCGATGTTTTGCAGAAGCATTGTTTTACCCGCTTTAGGCGGAGCAACAATCAGACCACGTTGACCTTTACCGATTGGCGATGCCAAGTCTAAAACACGTGCTGTAATGTCTTCTGTTGAACCGTTACCACGCTCCATAACCATGCGCTCATTCGCATGTAGAGGGGTAAGGTTTTCAAATAGGATCTTGTTACGGGCGTTGTCTGGTTTATCGTCGTTAACGGTATTGACTTTTAGAAGGGCAAAGTAACGTTCACCGTCTTTTGGTGGACGAATTTTACCAGCGATAGAGTCACCAGTACGTAGGTTAAAGCGACGAATCTGACTTGGTGATACGTAGATATCGTCCGGACCCGCAAGGTATGAACTATCTGCACTGCGTAGGAAACCAAAGCCGTCTTGCAGAATTTCCAGAACCCCATCGCCAAAGATGTCTTCGCCGCCTTTAGCGTGCGCTTTTAAAATCGCGAAGATGATGTCTTGTTTTCTTAAGCGAGCTAGGTTCTCTAATCCTAAGCTTTCGCCCAGTTTTACAAGGTCAGACACAGGTCTGTTCTTCAGTTCGGTAAGGTTCATGGTGGTGGATTCTTGTTTAGTCAAAATAAGATCTGTTTTCTAGTTAAGATGGATTTGGTCTCAGGATCGACCAAGAAGAGAAATTTGTTCAATTAACGCGCGATAAGTTAGCACTAATTAGTATTCTAGTCCAGAGTTAGAAAAACAAAACCGTGCATTGTAACTTTGCACGGTTTTATCTGTAATCACTTGGTGATTATAAGTTTGCGTCTAGGAACTCTTTTAGTTGAGTTTTAGACAGAGCACCTACTTTCGTTGCCGCTACGTTACCATCTTTAAATAGTAATAGCGTTGGAATGCCGCGAATACCAAACTTAGGTGGTGTACCTGCGTTATGGTCGATGTTTAGTTTACCGATAGTGAGTTTGCCTTCGTACTCGTCTGCGATTTCGTCCAAAATAGGAGCGATCATTTTACAAGGACCACACCATTCTGCCCAAAAATCCACTAGAACCGGGCCTGCAGCGTTGATTACATCGTTTTCAAAACCGTCATCAGTTAGCTGCAAAATCTTATCACTCATCTTCCACTCCAATGTGTTTTTCGAAACTGGTTGGATGATAACCAGTAATTAGATGCCCTATTGGAATGTATTTACTTTCGTATTGCAAGCTTTAGCTGATATTCTATAGCCATGAAAAAGACGCATATCACAGAGCAAAAGTTCGCCGATTTGGGCTTAAAGCCCCAAGTTATTGAAGGATTGGACAAAAAAGGGTTCGAATTTTGTACCCCTATCCAAGCCTTGGCGTTGCCGGTCCTGCTCACCGGCCAAGACATCGCAGGCCAGGCCCAAACGGGTACTGGTAAAACGCTCGCGTTTCTTACTGCTACGTTCAACCACCTTCTGACGACTCCGGAACATGAAGGTCGTAAGCCTACACAGCCACGCGCAATTATTATGGCGCCTACACGTGAGCTCGCTATTCAGATTTACAATGATGCAGAATCATTAACTGAAAGCACAGGTCTAAAAACCGCTCTAGCTTACGGTGGTGAAAGCTACGACAAGCAACTTGCGAAACTGCAAGACGGCGTAGATATTCTGATCGGAACAACAGGCCGTATCATCGATTTCTACAAACAGCGCGTATTTAACCTCAACAACATTCAAGCTGTTGTTCTGGACGAAGCCGACCGCATGTTCGATCTTGGCTTTATTAAAGACATTCGCTTCTTGTTCCGTCGTATGCCTGAGCCAAAAGAGCGTTTGAACATGCTGTTCTCAGCAACGCTGTCTTACCGCGTTCAAGAACTGGCATTCGAACACATGAATACTCCTGAGCATGTCGTTGTCGAACCAGAACAAAAAACTGGCCACCGTATCCAGGAAGAGCTTTTCTATCCTTCGAATGAAGACAAAATGGCGCTGCTTCAAACACTAATTGAAGAAGAGTGGCCAGATCGCGCTATCATTTTTGCCAATACCAAGCATAAGTGTGAATCGGTTTGGGGACATTTGGCTGCCGATGGACACCGTGTAGGCCTTCTTACTGGCGATGTACCGCAGAAGAAGCGTGAGAAGATTCTTGAGCAATTCACCAAAGGTGATGTCGACATCTTAGTTGCAACTGACGTTGCAGCGCGTGGCCTGCATATTCCTCAGGTAACGCACGTTTTCAACTACGACCTTCCTGACGACTGTGAAGATTATGTTCACCGTATTGGCCGTACTGGTCGCGCTGGTGCGAGCGGCCATTCGATCAGTTTTGCTTGTGAAGAGTACGCGGTTAACCTACCAGCAATCGAAGAATACATTGAGCATACAATCCCAGTTTCAGAGTACGATTCGTCGGCACTGATTCAAGATCTACCGGCTCCGATTCGTATGCGTGCACCACGCAACCAACAGCGCCGCACGAATACTGGCGGTACCCGTTCTGGTTCTGGTAACCGTAAGCCGCAGGGACGTCGTCCACGCCAACCGCGTCAATCGGCACCAAAACAATCGTAATAGGAAACTGAGTTCGTTTATGAGTCAAGCAGGATCATCACCGCTATATGCCGCCATCGACCTCGGGTCGAACAGTTTTCACATGCTCGTTGTGCGTCACATCGATGGCAGCGTTCAAACAATGGCTAAAATTAAGCGCAAAGTTCGTCTAGCAGCGGGCTTAGATGAACATAATTCTCTTAGTATGGAAGCTATGCAGCGAGGATGGGACTGCTTAAGTCTATTTGCGGAACGCTTGCAGGACATTCCTAAACAAAACATTCGCATCGTCGGTACTGCAACATTACGTACCGCGACCAATGTAGATGTGTTTTTAGAAAAGGCTAACCAAATTCTAGGCCAGCCTATCGAAGTGATTACTGGTGAAGAAGAAGCTGCCACTATCTATAAAGGTGTCGCTCACACCTCTGGCGGTAGTGGTCGTCGCCTTGTAGTCGATATCGGTGGAGCAAGTACCGAACTGATTATCGGTGAAGGTTTCGAAGCCAAAGCACTGACCAGCTTAAAAATGGGCTGCGTGACTTGGCTTGAAAACTTCTTTAAAGATCGCCAATTGAATGCTCGTAACTTTGACGCGGCAATTGAAGGAGCGAAACAGACCATTCAGCCGATTTTAGAACGTTATACAGAAATTGGTTGGGATGTGTGTGTTGGTGCATCAGGCACTGTTCAGGCATTGCAAGAGATAATGCTGGCGCAAGGCATGGACGAAGTAATCACTCACTCCAAACTCAAGCGTCTACAGAAGCAAGCCATGTTGGCCGACCATTTAGAAGAGCTCGATATTGAAGGCTTAACACTTGAGCGGGCATTAGTGTTCCCTAGTGGCCTCTCTATTTTGATTGCCGTTTTTGAATTGCTTGAAATCGATGCTATGACACTCGCTGGCGGCGCACTACGCGAAGGCTTAGTGTATGAGATGGTTGAAGAGCTTCGCCAAGAAGACATTCGTGCCCGCACTATCGCTAGCGTACAAAATCGCTATCAGCTCGATCACCAATACGGCGAACAAGTCGCTACTCTGGCACACACGCTTTTACAGCAAGCTGGGGGCGATGAGTGGATTACAGAGCCTCAGGGCAAGATATTACTCGAGACCGCCGCAAAACTGCATGAAATTGGTTTAACTATCGATTTCAAAAAAGGCGGAGAGCATAGTGCTTACTTGCTGCAGAATTTGGATCTGCCTGGTTACACGCGCGCGCAGAAGTTCTTTATTGGTGAAGTGGCTCGTCGCTATCGCGAACAGCTCACTTCTTTACCTGAGCAGCATGCATTATCAGGCTCAAGTGCCAAACGAGTATTGAGACTGTTGCGTCTTGCGGTTCTACTCAGCCATCGTCGCAATCCTGATCTAGAGCCAAATGTGACTCTAACGGTTGAAGGCGACAATCTAACGTTACACATTGATGCGCAATGGCTAGAGAAAAACCCACTGACTGCGGCTGAGTTGGAAATTGAATCCAACCGTCAGACAGACATCGGCTGGCCATTAAATATCGTAGCAAAATAAGCGAATATCACTGCCTTACAATACTAAAGCCCAGGCGTTCGCTTGGGTTTTTTTGCTTCTACTTCCCCTACAAAACGTGCTGCCCAGCAAAAATCTCAGCTTCTCCGCTCTACATCGAAAAACAGCCATGCTTTATTGATAAGCACGATTTAGCCAACCAAGATGCACCATAATGAAAACCGTTTTAATGACTGGCTTAACTGGCACCCTCGCCCCTAAAGTTGCTCATCAGTTCCACCTCCGTGGCTGGAACGTATTGGAATGGAATCACCACCAAATCCCACCAGATGATCCACAGCAAAGTGAGCAATTTTGGCAACAGCACCACATTGATGCGGTGTGCCACATGGCGATGGGGAGTGAAGCGTGGGCAGCGTGGCTTGGTGAGCACTGCAAACAGCGCAACATTCCTTATCTTTTTGTCAGTACAGCAATGGTATTTGATGCCACAAAAAATGGGCCTTATGGCATCTTTGAAGAAAGAAACACCCAAGATGAATACGGCAAATACAAAGTTCGTTGTGAAGATGCAATCTGGCAAGCAAATCCAGATGCGATGATTGCTCGAATTGGTTGGCAGCTCCATCACCAAGCAGAAGGCAATAACATGTTGGCGCATCTCGACCGCCAATATGAAGAGAACGGCGTTATTACCGCTAGTACAGTTTGGTATCCCGCGACTTCTCATATGGACGATACTGCACTCGCCTTTTTGCAGCTTATTGAGCGGAACGAAGCAGGTTTATACCATCTTGATAGCAACTTAAAGGATAAGTGGAATTTCTACGAACTCGTTTGTGCACTCAAGCAGCATTACAACAAGCCATGGCAAGTGCTGCCAAGCAATGATTATCACCATGACCAACGTCTAACAGATGAACGAATTGCCTTGCCGCCATTGAGTGAACGTTTCAACAAGCCAGAGCAAATCAAACAAGCTGGCATCATAGGAATCAACTGGGGACGCACGCACATTCCCCACTATCGAAACAATGGTGTATCGGTCACAACGTTATGCGCCAACCAAATAGAACCGCTTCAGCAAGCGTGCAGTGAAGAAGCAATCCCAAAGGCAGAAACGAACATCAGCGCACTCAAGCAACTTGATGTAGTGACCATCGCGACACCTGCGCATACTCATGCAGAGATAATTAAGAAGTTAGGTTCAACCAAGCTAATTTGTGAAAAGCCATTGGTGGGATTGAATTCTGACATAACTCACTGGCAGCAACCGAACGCCAACCTATTGGTTAATTACGCCTTTGCTCAGCTTAATACCGCCAAGACGATAGAGAAGTGGCTCACTTCGCAAACCCAACCTTGTGTGGTCAATCTAGTCACCCAAGTTAACCTACCGGGCACCTTCACGCTCAAAGAGTGGTTTCTTGAAACTGCCAGTCACCCTATATCTTGGTTGCTGCACTGCTTTGGAGACTATTATCAATCGACACTGGTTGAGGAAAACGGCCAACTGATCGTTGATCTGCAATGTGACGACCACCAGCTAAGGTTTGTATTTGAACTAACAGGTGAACCGGGCATCGAGCACAATCTAACGATTCAATCCAACCAGACCTTAACCAGCAAAGGCTACTACCGTGTCGGAGAAAAATGGCGTTTCGAGCCCATTCTCGTTAATGGCAACGCGATAAATGATGGAGAGTACAGCGAGTCTGATTGCTGGCAGGACGCCAATCAACGCAGTGTCGGTTTGATGTTGGCGATGTTCAATCAAAGCATCAGCTGGGATAACGGCCTGCAACTTGGCGCCTTCGATGCGCAAAAAGCCATTTTGATTGAGAAGATGCTCTGTTAGCCATTTCACCAGCGAGCTTCCTCTACGTGCCGTACCTTCGATTAAAAGGTCTCACTCGGGACCTTTTTTACTGCTCATTTTTACCTTCGTACAGCTCAGGGAGCTTTTGGACACCCATGATCTAATTACTCCCCACGCTGTACAAAACGCTCTAAACCCAAGTAAACAGGCACAAAAAAGCCGCTTGATTTGAGCAAGCGGCTTTCGGGGTTCCCACTGATATTAAGACTGAACGCTTGTCGTCACCTTAAAGTCAGGGTTCACCTCAGTCAGCTTCTTAATTAGGTAATTCAGTAATACGCCGTACATCGGAACGAACAAACCAAGACTGATAATCAGTTTGAAGCCGTAATCCACCAGCGCGATTTCCGTCCAATGCTCTGCCATAAATGGATCTGGGCTTTGATAGAACGCAATGGCGAAGAAAGCGATGGTATCAAGTGCATTACCGAAAAGCGTTGAACACGTTGGTGCCACCCACCATTGCTTCATTTGACGTAGGCGGTTGAACACGTGCACATCCATGATCTGACCAAGTAGGTACGCCATGAAGCTAGCAATCGCGATACGAGCAACGAATAAGTTAAATTCCCCTAGGTGACCAAAACCTTGGAATTGACCTTCGAAGAACACCACCGATAAGAAGTAAGACACTGCCAAAGCAGGCAACATCACTAAGAAGATGATCTTACGCGCCAACTGAGCACCGAAAATACGCACAGTTAAGTCAGTCGCTAGGAATATAAATGGGAAAGTGAATGCGCCCCAAGTGGTATGGAAACCGAAAATAGTAAACGGTAGCTGAACTAGGTAATTGCTAGATGCAATAATGACTAGGTGGAATAGAACCAGATAGATAAGGGCGTTGCGCTGCTGCGCAGGGGTAAAGTTACTCATGCGATACCTTTTTAGTTTGGTTTGGGGGTGAGGGAACCCAAATCGAGTCACTGAATAAAGTGGCTCTTACCAACAATGTAAAATGAAAAATAAACTGGCTTGGCTCTTTCTGAGCGAAGCGGTGGGCGATTATACATTAACCACTTTTCGCCGCAAGTCGTCTGTTTTACGCAAACGTTTGAGCATAAAAAAGGGTGTTTCATGTGAAACACCCTTTCAAGAAAGTTCTATTTTTAGAAGCCGCGTTGAAACAATCCTGCGAGATAATCCAACTCTTCCCTGCTCTCTTCAATCGCTAACGCTTCAAACCAAATCGCTTCGCTGTAATGCTCTGCTTTCATAAACAGTCGGCAACCTTCAAAGTCGATCAGCCAAGAGTGAATGTCCGCATCCCACTGCTTTTCCACCACAGTAGCAGAAAGCAAACTAACTAAACGCTCACCTAAAGCAGGAAAGCTATCAAGGTCAAAGCTCGGCGCGGTAATGATTAAGCGCCCTTCTTGTGCCATGTAGTCCGCTAAGCCAAATTCCTTTTGCATCTTGGTTCCTTATCCGTGGTGAGTAATGTGTTCTTGAATCAAATCGAGGAATGGGTCGGCGTACTTCTCTAGTTTGCGCTGACCAACACCGCTGACTGCCAGCATTTCGCCGTAAGACGTTGGCAGAATTTCCGCCATATCAATCAAAGTTGCGTCACTGAAGACCACGTATGGTGGCAAACCATCTTCATCAGCAATCGACTTACGCAGCTTACGTAACTTAGCAAACAGCTTTTTGTCGTAGTTCTTGCTGGTCAGTTTATCTGATTTAGCCGCACGTGCTGCGGTGTCTAAACGTGGAACCGCTAACTCTAGGGTCACATCGCCACGCAAAAGCGGACGTGCCTCTTCGGTTAATTGCAGCGTTGAGTTACGCGTGATGTTTTGAAACAACAGCCCTTTGTGGATTAACTGACGGAAGATACTCACCCAGTAATCGTGGCTGTGGTCGCGCCCTATCGCGTAGGTAGAAATCTTATCGTGGCCGTTTTCACGTACACGAATGTTTTGCATGCCACGTAGCACTTCCACCACGTAGCCCATACCAAAGCTCTGATTCACTCGGTACACACAAGACAACGCCTTACGCGCTTCTTCCGTGGCATCAAAGTGTTTCGGTGGATCTAAGCAAATATCACAGTTGCCACATGGCTTCTCACGATACTCACCAAAGTAATTTAATAGCACCTGACGACGACAAGTTTGCGCCTCAGCAAAGGCACTCATCGCATTCAGTTTGTGGGTTTCCACCTGCTTCTGTGGACCATCGTCTTTCTCATCCAACATACGACGCAGCCAACTGATGTCCGCTGGGTCATACAACATCATCGCTTCGGCAGGTAGACCATCACGCCCTGCACGACCCGTTTCCTGATAGTAAGACTCGATGTTGCGCGGGATATCAAAGTGAACCACAAAACGCACGTTTGGTTTGTTGATGCCCATACCGAATGCCACGGTCGCCACTACAATTTGGATGTCATCACGTTGGAAAGCTTCTTGAACGTAAGCGCGCTCATCAGCGTCCATACCGGCGTGATAACCAGCAGCACGAATGTGGTTGTTGCACAGCTTCTCGGTCACCATCTCAACTTTCTTACGGCTACCACAATAGATGATGCCGCAGTTACCCTTTTGGGTTTCAAGATAACGAACGATTTGCGAAACCGGCTTGTGCTTCTCAACTAAGTTGTAGCGAATGTTGGGACGGTCGAAGCTGCCTAGGTAAACCTCTGGATTATTCAGTTGCAGGCGTTCAAGAATATCTCGGCGCGTTGCGTCATCTGCGGTCGCCGTCAGCGCCATAAATGGCACATGGGAAAACTGCTGCTTAAGCTGACCAAGCGCGGCATATTCTGGACGGAAGTCGTGTCCCCACTGGGAAATACAGTGCGCTTCATCGACGGCAATCATCGATAGCGGCAAGTTTTCCAAGCGCTCAATGAAATCACGCATCAATACGCGTTCTGGCGAGACGTACACCAACTTAAGATGACCAGTGTGCATGCGGTTATACACGCTGAGCAGTTCTTCACGAGGCATGGTCGAGTTAATGCATTCAGCCGCTACACCGTTGGCTTTAAGCTGGTCCACTTGGTCTTTCATCAGCGAAATAAGCGGAGAAATCACCAAAGTAATACCAGAGCGAACCAAAGCAGGGATTTGATAACACAGCGACTTACCGCCACCAGTAGGCAGGATAACTAAGCTGTCGCGACCTTCTACCGCAGCATCAATCACCAACTGCTGACCATCACGGAACTCTTGGTAACCAAACACATCCTCCAACACACGTTGAGGCGTTACAGGCGAATCAGATTGTTCGGCTAACAAGGTCGAGGTCATGAAAAGTCTCAGATTGGGTCTTAAAAAAGAGGTGCTTATGCATACCACTGGCACACAAAGTGAGGGCACATTGTAATGGGGTTTCATGGTGAATAAAACCGCAAATTGTTAGGTGTTTCGCATCACGACTCGTATACTGATTTTCTGCTCTATAAAACACACAATTAGGTGACACTTCATGACACCAGAAGACGAACAACAACGCGCGCGGCAAGGTATCTTGCTAGCGATTGGTGCGTATACCATGTGGGGCATTGCGCCGATGTACTTTAAGTCCATCGCACAAGTATCTCCTTTGGAAATTCTAAGCCACCGAGTGATATGGTCTTTCTTTTTGCTTGCTGCACTCCTCCATTTTGGCCGTCACTGGCGCTCGGCTTACCACATCGCGAAAGACAAAACGAAAATCGCTTACCTGATCGCAAGTTCCATGCTAATTGGCGGTAATTGGTTGATTTTCATTTGGGCGGTAAACTCGAATCATATGCTCGACGCCAGCTTAGGTTATTACATTAACCCACTGATCAACGTCTTACTCGGGATGGTCTTCCTTGGTGAGCGACTGCGTAAATTACAGTGGTTCGCGGTTGTATTGGCAGGTTGTGGCGTACTCGTTCAACTGATTGTATTTGGCTCCGTACCTGTTGTTGCGATGGCGTTAGCAATGAGCTTCGGCTTTTATGGCTTATTAAGAAAGAAAGTCAGTGTCGATGCAAAAACTGGCTTGTTTATCGAGACATTACTTCTACTGCCAGTGGCCGCTGTTTATTTGCTTTTTATTGCCGATACACCAACCTCAAATATGCTTACGAATCCACTTACGTTAAATAGTTTGTTGATCGCGGCTGGGGTTATAACAACCCTGCCACTGCTGTGCTTTACGGGTGCAGCAACAAGACTCAAATTATCGACTTTGGGCTTTTTCCAATATATAGGCCCAAGCTTAATGTTTTTACTTGCAGTATTGATGTATGGCGAACCCTTTACCATGGATAAAGCGATCACTTTCGTCTTTATTTGGGGAGCACTAGTCGTGTTTAGCTTTGATGGATTACGTAATAACCGTCGCTCACGCCGAATCGTTCAGCCACAGTGATCGTTTTTTACAAGACAAGTTAGAAATTGCCAGATAAGCTTGGTCATAATGTGACCAAGCTTTTTTATTTAATGGAACATATTCAGTACTACGCAACCGACCATGACAACTTGAGTCTAATAGAGGCGAAATACCAGAAATTTGCTTTTCAAAGGCATTACCATCTAGATTTTCATCTCGGCCTGATCACGCATGGTGCGCAGAAGTTCCAATACCAAGGTAACAGCCACCAAGTTGGTCACGGGCAAATTGTGATTATGCCGCCGGATGAGCTGCACGACGGGCAATCTAAGCTCGAGAGTGGCTACGAAGTAAATGTGTTTGCGATCGAACCTCATCTATTGAGCGATCTGGCTGATCTTAAGCAAAACGGTCAAATAATACACTTCAACGAACTGATCATCTCGGATCCGCAGATATTTTCACAACTTAGTAACTTACACGGGCTGCTTCGTCGTGAAAACCTCAGCCAACTCACCAAAGATTGCCTTCCTTTTGAAGGATTTAACCAACTTTTTGATCGCTACGGATCGCTTGAGCGACAAAAAGTGGTGCCGCTAGGAAACCAATCGCTTGGGACGTTAAAAGATTATCTAATGGCTAACCTTGACCAAGCGGTGCGTTTGGATTCACTTTCAGAGCTGTGCCAACTGAGCCCAACTCAGTTCCAGCGCCACTTTAAAGCGCAAACTGGCATGACGCCTTATGCATGGTTCGCACGCCTGCGCCTTGAACAAGGCATGAAGTTACTGCAAGCTGGTCAATGTGGTACCGACGTCGCTCATCAAATCGGTTTCTATGATCAAGCGCATTTCAGCAAAGCGTTTAAACAGACCTACGGCGTTTCCCCTTCTCAAGTGGCTCGTTAATTTCATTTACCGAGAAAGCTGTCAGTTTTTTACAAGCGCCACAGGTGACTTACCACGACAATAGCCGCATTGGTTAAATTTGAGATGTGTTATGAATGAATCCACCATATTGCTGACACTCGCCAGCATTCACTTTATTGCCCTAATGAGTCCAGGTCCGGACTTTGCGCTGGTCGTACAAAATGCGACGCGTCATGGTCGTCAAACTGGCTTGTACATTGCGTTGGGATTGTCCGTCGGTATTTTGCTGCACTCTTTGTTCAGCCTGACAGGTGTGAGTTTTGTCGTCCACCAGCACCCAGTGCTGTATTCCGTGGTACAACTGCTCGGTGGTAGTTACCTGCTCTACTTAGGAATTGGCGCATTGCGTGCCGTGATCTCGATGATCCAAAACCCACTGACGGATCAACCTAAGAAGCAAAATAACCTAGTGATCAGCAATAAGCGTCAAGCGTTTGCTAAAGGGTTTGCGACCAACATTCTTAACCCAAAAGCCCTGGTGTTCTTTGTCAGTTTGATGTCGAGTTTAGTCCCAGCAGGTATGTCGATTACTGGCAAAGGTATTGCACTGGTCATCCTGTTTGGCTTGTCGCTATTCTGGTTCTCTAGCCTTGCATGGATGCTGTCGACACAGCGCTTACAGCGTAAATTGCAACAAGCGGGTATCTACATCGACGGTCTATGCGGCGTGGTATTTACTCTAGTGGGCGGCAGTATTCTATACCAAACTATCAATACTTTTATCGGATAAAGTACTGATTTAAAAGCGTAGCACAATCGACATTTCTAAGATTGCTGACTCGACGTGACTCTCCATAACTGCCAAGCTCAAAGCACAAAACTGGCAACATGGAGAGTCATCATGCATTGGACGTTCAACCGACTCGTGACCACGGGTCTTTTTCTTACTTCCCCACTAATCTTATCTACCTCAGTCTTTGCTAACCAAGCAGCAGATGCAGTTGCGCCGGAGCACAGCACTGGCTTCGAGCAAAAACAATTGATCAAAGCGAAAGATTATATGGTTACCGCAGCCAACCCACTTGCCACCCAAGCTGGGGCAGACGTTCTTGCACAAGGTGGTAATGCTATTGATGCTATGGTTGCCGTGCAGCTGATGCTGGGCTTAGTAGAACCCCAATCTTCAGGCATTGGTGGTGGCGCCTTCTTAGTGTATTGGGACAGTGAGAAACAAAAACTGACTACGTATGATGGACGCGAAACCGCACCGCTCGCCGCAACGCCGAAACTCTTCCTAGATGACAAAGGACAACCACTGCAATTTTACGATGCGGTTGTCGGTGGGCGTTCCGTTGCCACTCCTGGTACAGTGAAACTGCTGTGGGACACGCACCAGAAATACGGCAAGTTGGAATGGAAGAAGATAATCCAACCCGTGATTACCTTGGCTGAGCAAGGTTTCGAAGTCAGTCCTCGCCTCGCGAGTCTGATTGAAAAAGATGCCAAGCGCCTATCTCGCTTCCCTGCGACTAAGGCTTACTTCTTCAATCCAGATGGCTCACCAAAAGCCGAAGGCACGTTGTTGAAGAACCCTGAATACGCGAAAACTCTGACGGCAATTGCAGAGCAAGGGGCAAAAGCTTTCTATCAAGGCGATATCGCCACAGACATCATCAAGACAGTACAAAATGCGCCGGGCAACCCTGGCGTATTGGCACAACCTGACTTTGATGCGTTCCAAATCAAGCAACGTGAACCGGTTTGTGCGGCTTACCAAAGCTATGACATCTGCGGCATGGGACCACCTAGCTCTGGCGCATTGACGGTTGGACAGATTCTCGCGATCACCGAGCAATACGATCTTAAAGGTTGGGGAGCCGAAAGCGCGAAATCATGGCAAGTGATCGCCGATGCATCGCGCCTTGCGTTCGCGGATCGTGGTAAATACATGGCTGACCAAGATTATGTGCCAATGCCAACCGAAGGCTTGCTTGATAAAGATTATCTCAAACAACGTGCTGAGCTCATTCAAGTCGGTAAAGCCTTGAGTAAGGCTGAAGCCGGTAATCCTCCTTGGTCGCACGCCATGAACTTAAGCATGGACCAATCGATCGAGCTGCCTTCCACCAGCCATTTCAATATCGTCGATAAGCAAGGCAATGTGGTTTCAATGACAACAACCATCGAGAACGCCTTTGGCTCACGCTTGATGGTACGCGGCTTCTTGCTCAATAACGAACTGACCGATTTCTCTTTCCGCACGCATCAAGATGGTGTGCCAATCGCGAACCGCTTAGAACCGGGAAAACGCCCACGTTCATCCATGGCACCAACCATTATGATGAAGGATGACAAACCTTACATGGCAATTGGCTCACCGGGTGGCAGCCGCATTATTGGTTACGTCGCACAAGCCATTATCGCCCACACGCAATGGGATATGGACATCCAAAGCGCGATTAATCAGCCACGATTGCTGAACCGTTTTGGCACCTTAGATATTGAGCAAGGTACCGCCGCAGAGGGCTTACAGCCTGCTCTGGAGAAGATGGGCTTTAAAACCGATGTTCGGGATTTGAACTCTGGTCTGCATGCGATACGAATAACAAAAGACGGTCTTGAAGGCGCTGCGGATCCAAGACGTGAAGGTGCCGCTATCGGGCAGTAAGAGTCTTTCGCTCGACCCCTTGTGCGAGATCTCTCACAAAGGGTTGAGCAAACCTCTCTTTTTTAATGGTAAAACCGTACAGAAAAGAGCGTAAATCATTGAATTTAATACTCATGTATCTTTTTTGAACGCTAAGAGAGTAAAAAAATGTGAGATTAGCCCGTTGTTGGAAATCGTTAAACACGTAATATTAAACCTGTCGGAAGGATGCTGACACGGAACAGGAAACACCACGGACTTGGTGAACTTCAGGAAGAAGAAACGGTTATTCAGGATGAATAGTCGGGCATGGATTGCAAAATTGGACATTGAACGGAATCAATAGTGACTAGGATGGTTGCTACTAAGGACGGGAAATGGACACCTCTGGACGAGGCAAGGATTTGAACATCAGGATGATGTCAGGGACACCGCTCAGGGAACAAGTGATGAGAGCTAACGAGGATAGTTAGCAGACCAGGATAAGGTCATTAAGGACACCGCTAGGAAGGCGACGTAAGGATTAAGCTGACGGATTCAGCACACTATCATGGATTAGATGCATGGAGCACTCTTAGTAGCCGGATTGCTGCGAGTAAGACTATAACCCCGATGGGCGCAAGCCCTCGGGGTTTTTCTTTGCCTAAAGTTTTTCTCATCTGCACCGTTAAATCGCGCTTTCGAACTCCATTTATCATTCCATTTTTTCCTGCGTTAGCGACACCAAAACTGCACAAACAAAAAGAGCCGCCGAAGCAGCTCTTAAGTTGATGATACCAATCACAGTAAATAAGTGATCAGAAATAGCGTAGGGAAAATGCTTGAGAACAAGGCGCAATTTTTCGATAAGTAGTTATTCTACAATCAAAAATTGCAACGCAGTTATCGAGTATTTTAACAAGCTAGAATGACCAGTTATTCACTACGATTGGTATGAGTTTTGGTCAAGCCTTACAGTTTCTCTAGTCGTGCGTAAGCAGTTACCAACCATTTGATGCCTTCACCGTTAAAGGCAATCTGTACACGGCTCTGTGGACCACTGCCTTCGAAGTTGATGATGGTGCCTTCACCAAATTTTGGATGCATCACACGAGAACCTAGCGTAAAGCCGGTTTCATTAAAGCTCTCTTTCACAACAGTTTGGCTAAATCGACCACTGCTTGAAGGACGGCTAACTTGCGCCTTCATTCGTACTTCATCTAAACAAGTTTCTGGCAGTTCACGGATAAAGCGAGACGGTTTATGGTATTTATCCTGACCGTACAAACGACGCATTTCAGCATAAGTGATGTACAGTTTCTGCATTGCACGGGTCATGCCTACGTAACACAGACGGCGTTCTTCTTCTAAGCGCCCTGCTTCTTCTGCCGACATTTGGCTTGGGAACATGCCTTCTTCCACACCGACCATAAACACCAATGGGAACTCTAGACCTTTCGCACTGTGTAATGTCATGAGCTGAACCGCATCTTCAAATTCGTCCGCTTGTCCTTCGCCCGCTTCTAGTGCTGCGTGGGTTAGGAATGCCGTCAGCAGTGACATGTCTTCGGCTTCTTCTGGTTTCTCGAATTGGCGAGTTGCGGTCACCAATTCCTCCAAGTTCTCAATACGTGCCTTAGACTTTTCGCCCTTCTCTTGCTCGTACATCGCGAACAAGCCCGAGTATTTAATTACATGGTCAGTTTGGTGATGCAGCGGCATCTCTAAGGTGTCGTCTTCTAGCGCGGTGACAAGCTCGATAAAACGGCTCAGAGCACCAGCAGCGCGACCAGCAAGCACCTTCTCGTCCAACATTGCCACACTCGCTTCCCACATAGTGCAACCACGGTCACGAGCCGCAAAACGGATGGTTTCAAGCGTCTTATCACCCAAACCACGCGTTGGCGTATTCACCACACGTTCAAACGCCGCATCATCGTTACGGTTGGCAATCAGACGCATGTAGCTCAAGGCATCTTTGATTTCCTGACGTTCGAAGAATCGCATGCCGCCGTAGATACGGTAAGGCAGACCGGCTTGAATTAACGCTTCTTCCAGAACACGCGACTGGGCGTTGTTACGGTAAAGCATCGCAGCGTCATTCAGAGCACCGCCCTTGTCTTGCCACTCTTTGATTTTGTTCACCGCAAAACGGGCTTCATCTAATTCGTTGTAAGCGCTGTAAACCGAGATAGGCTCACCGACCACGCCATCCGTCCACAACTCTTTACCCATACGCTCGGTGTTATTCGCAATCAGGGTGTTAGATGCTTCCAGAATGGTCTTAGTGGAACGGTAGTTTTGCTCAAGACGAATGGTATTCACGCTTGGGAATTCGAGCGTAAACTTCTCAATGTTCTCGACTTTTGCACCACGCCAGCCATAAATCGACTGGTCGTCATCACCTACGATCATCACGTGACACTCAGGACCCGCCATCATACGTAGCCAAGCATATTGAATGTTGTTGGTATCTTGGAACTCATCCACCAAGATATGCTTAAAGCGTGCTTGGTAGTGTTCACGGACGAACTTGTTATCACGCAGTAGCTCATGTGCGCGCAGCAAGATTTCCGCAAAATCGACTAAACCAGCACGATCACACGCTTCTTGGTAAGCGGTGTACAACTGTAGATATGTCTTGGTTACTGGATCATGGTACGCATCAATGTGCGACGGGCGCAGACCTTCGTCTTTCTTGCCGTTAATCCACCATGCCACTTGGCGTGCCGGCCACTGCTTCTCATCGAGGTTTTGCGCTTTAATCAAACGCTTTAGTAGACGCTGTTGGTCGTCACTGTCAATGATTTGGAAATCTTCCGGTAGCTTCGCATCAAGATAGTGTGCACGCAGAATACGGTGACAAATGCCGTGGAAAGTACCATTCCACATACCGCCTGCACTGCCCATCATTAGCTCTTCGATACGTCCACGCATCTCTGCCGCCGCCTTATTGGTAAAGGTTACCGACATAATTGAAAACGGAGAAGCTTGCTCGACCGACATCAGCCAAGCGATACGGTGAACAAGAACGCGTGTCTTACCACTTCCTGCGCCAGCAAGAACGAGCAAGTTTTCTAGAGGTGCTGCAACGGCTTCACGTTGTTTATCGTTCAAACCGTCGAGTAATAGAGATGGATCCATCATGATGAGAGCTACTGGTTATTTATACATAAAAACCGATTATAACCTAAACAACCGGGTGCTGT
Organism: Vibrio sp. OY15; assembly: GCF_000742455.1. Taxonomy (NCBI): domain Bacteria; kingdom Pseudomonadati; phylum Pseudomonadota; class Gammaproteobacteria; order Vibrionales; family Vibrionaceae; genus Vibrio; species Vibrio sp. OY15. The sequence continues at coordinate 22,050 of NZ_JPIL01000027.1, forward strand.
TTAGACAAAACTTGATAAAAAAATCGATGTTTTTTTACCCAACACATCAATTAGTTATACCTATTTAACCCTACAAACCCATTTGCTTCAGAAATTTTTCTGAAAGTTTTTTAGCCAGTTTCCTATCTTTTAAGTTAAGCAAGTTGATAACAAAAACGCCAAAACAGGCGATTCATCTTGCCAACTTAAAGTAAAGGAAATCATTCAGAGGAATTTATTATGAAAAAGTCGAATCTAGCTGTTACTGCTGCTGTTACTGGTCTTCTAGCTCTTGGTGGCACAATGCTAACTGCAGCTCCAGCTGTCGCTGCTGAAAAAGAAAAGTGCTATGGCGTTTCTAAAGCAGGTAAAAACGACTGTGCAACAAAAAGCAGCTCATGCGCTGGTACTTCTAAAGAAGATAACCAAAAAGACGCATTCGTAGTCGTACCAAAAGGTCTTTGTGACAAACTCGCTGGCGGTAGCACTTCTTCTTCATAATCTTTTATCGCTAGCTATTGTGAGGATGCGTTGACGCTCAACCAACGCAAAGCCAAGACGCATCCTTCTCTTCCCGCACGATTTGAAAAGGAGTTTCACGTGAAACACCACACCTTCCACGACCTTGTTGGAGTTGGATTAAGAACCCCTCACCTCGATTACTTTAGCCAATCCCAGCCTGAGTTGTCTTGGTTAGAAATCCACAGTGAAAACTATTTCCAACCCAATGCAACAGAGCGCCATCAGCTACAAACGCTTCGCGAGCAATATCAAATTAGCTGCCACGGTATTGGTTTGTCGCTAGGTTCGGTGGAACGTGTTAGTCAAAAGCATCTTGCGCAACTTAAATCACTGATTGACTCAATCGACCCAATTCTTGTTTCTGACCATTTAAGTTGGAGTGAAAACGGCGGTCACTACTTTAATGACCTGCTTCCACTTCCGTATACGGAAGAAGCGCTCAACGTGTTCACTCGTAACGTGAATGAAGTGCAGGAATATTTGCAACGCGAGATCTTGATAGAGAACCCATCTAGTTATGTGAAGTTTCAACATTCGACCATCAGCGAATGGGAGTTTCTTACCGAAGTGCAAAAGCGCACTGACTGTCGTTTATTGCTCGATCTAAACAATGTTTATGTTTCGGCGTTCAACCACGGTTTTGATTGCGACACATACCTAGATGCGATTCCAGCCGACAAAGTGGATGAGATTCACTTGGCAGGTTTTACCATCAAACAACTCGACAAAGGTGAGATATGGATTGATACCCATAGCCGCCCAGTTAGCGATGAAGTTTGGCAGTTGTTTTCACAGTGGACAAAAAAACACGGTCCACGTCATACGTTGATTGAATGGGATTTGGATATCCCCGCGCCAGAAGTCTTATTAGGAGAAGCACAGAAAGCATCGCAACTGCTGTTGCAAGGCACACTTCCAAGTGAACAAAGCGAACCAAGGAAGGCATCATGAATCTAGCCACCTTACAAAGCCAGTTTGCTAAAGCCCTACACTATCAAGCACTCGGCGAAGATTGCGATATTGCCAGTGATACGTTTACCGCTGATGAACGCATGCAGATTTACCGCAATAACTTTATCGTCAGCTTAAGCGAGGTGTTATCCGCGACCTACCCGATGGTTGAAGCGCTGCTTGGTGAAGAATGCTTTGAACAGATAGCTCGCCAGCATGTTCTTTCTTACCCATTAGAAGAAGGAAATGTGGTGCATTATGGCGAAGGCTTTCAAGACACCATCATGCAGTTCAGTCAGGTGATCGCACAAGCACCTTACAGCCCTGAAGTCACACGCTTCGAGTGGCATATCGACCTAGCTCGTCAAGCACAGTATGAGCAATCCAATGCAGCGGAATTAAAACCGCTTGCGTTACTTGGCGAAGTGAGTGAAGAGCGACAACCCACTTTAGTCTTACACCTTAAAAAGGGCTGCCGCAGCTTTGACTCCAACTACGCAGTATTCGATCTATTTAGCGCGATTCAAACTGGGCAATTCGAACAACTTAATATCAACCAATTACAGCAAGGTGTCATATCGATTCAAGCCAATGGAGAAGCCTTGTGTCACGCACTCGATGCCGATGTGTTCCAACTGCTGCAATGTTTAGAGCAGAAGCAGAGTTTGAGCGAAATACCTGAAGTTTTACTCGCTCATCTCAATCGCATCATGGCACTCGATATTGTTGACGGCTTTACATTGCAATCAATCTAAGGAGCACTCTATGACGGATACGGTTAAAAACTTAGTGAATCGGTACGATGATTTAATCAGTGCCTTACAAGCAGGCTTTGTCCCTTTACTACTTCTCTTTTGTCGCTTTTGGGTTGCTTGGGTGTTCTTCAATTCAGGACTAATCAAAATCTCGTCTTGGGATAGCACGTTGTACTTATTTGAGCTGGAATACCAAGTGCCAATCTTGCCATGGGAATTGGCGGCTTATTTAGGTACGGCTGCGGAGTTGGTTCTACCGGTGTTCTTGGCACTAGGATTGATTACCCGCCCGATGGCAGCAATGCTGTTTGTGTTCAACATCATCGCAGTGATCTCTTACCCACTGTTGTGGGAGAAAGGTTTTTATGATCACCAACTTTGGGGATTGATGATTCTTATCGTAATCGTATGGGGGCCAGGACCGCTGTCTTTGGACCACATCCTGAAAAAGAAAATGACGAGCTAAAAAAATCCCCGCATCATGCGGGGATTTTTTATTATTTATTCAAGTAAGCCAGTAGCTCTTCTGCTGAGATACCTTGCTGAGCGAGGTCTTTTGCCATCTGCTCGACTTGTTCATCTTTGCGTGACTCAATCACTTGCTGAAATTGGTACACGATATCACGCAAAATTGGCAGAGGTACTTGTTTAGCCGCACTACGAATACGCTCGGAGCTTTGATTACCCAGCTCATTAAGCAACTTGCCAAACATCACCTTTTCTGGTGAATCTTCCATTTGCTCTAGAATACGAGCCATTTCATACGTGGTTAACGACATTACTTTTTGAGTTCCGTTATGGTGTCAGGAAAAGTCTGAGTGACAAATATACACGCCTTACTTACATTGGAAAATACTAAATTACACTGATTTACGCTTTCGCAAAGCTCGAGTGCCAGTTCTTCCCTGCTTTTGTAAACAGAACGACCAACGCAGGTAATAGGACCCACATATGAATTGCGATCAAGGTTTGTGGATCCAGAGATAAGCGTTGCAGTGTACCCACCAACAAACCAGAGCCACTCATTTGGAACAATCCAAGCAGTGCAGCTGCCGTGCCCGCCTTATCACCAAACGGTTCTAACGCTTTCCCTGCCGCTGCACCCAGAATGAATGCAAAACCTACAGAAGACATGAAGATAGGTAGCATGAAAGAAAGCGCGGTATTCTGACCATTCATCACTAGCATGATCACACCTGCGAGACCCAGAGTTGAGATCCCGGTGACCAAGGTGTTGTGAGTTCCAACGCGCTCCATAAACTTAGGCGCCAGCATACATGCCGCAATGTTTATCACCGCATTTACACCAAACCAGAAAGTGAATTCATTCATCGACAGCCCCATCCCCGTCATCAATACCGACGGTGCTGAGGTAACGTAAGCAAGAATAACCGCCATCGCCATCAAGCATAATGACGCATGGAAAACAAAAGATGGTGTGCTAAGCACTGCCCAATACCGACTAAGCTTAAACACGGCTTGCTTTTCTGTTGACGGGTTAGTCTCTTTCATCATGAAAAACATCAATGATCCAGACACCACAGCAAAACCCGCCATAAAGCTAAAGTTAGCACGCCAGTCAAATTGCTGAGTTAACCAGCTACCTAGAATTGGAGCTAAAGCCGGAATGAAACAAATCGCACCGTTAAGGTAGCTGATCATTTTGCCGCTTTTTTCCGGGCCAAAGATATCGCGAACTGTTGCAAAGGCTGCTACCGATGTCGCACACGCACCTAAGCCTTGTAGCAGTCGGGAAACCAACATCCACTCAATATTTTGAGCACTCCACGCCAATAAAGCGCTCATCGCGTAAATGGTGATACCGCCCAATGCAACAGTTCGACGTCCGAGTTTATCTGCTAAGGGACCTGCGAATAGCTGACCAACACCCATAGCAAATAAGAACCAAGTGATCGTGTCTTGTGCTAGCGCATTATCGACCTGAAAAGTGGAAGCAATAAGAGGTAAAGCAGGTAGATAAATATCAATCGCTAAAGGACTGAAAAGAACCAAAAGGGTCAATAACGCCATCTGTTTTTTACTATTAGAAAACTGGCTAGACACACAACACTCCGAATTGGATAAAGAACTTTGGGTAAAGCTTAATCATCTGATGATATGAATGGAAATGATGTATAATCATGAGCATTATTCCTCAGAGGAAATTCACTGTGAACGTCGAAAAACTGGCTCGTATCGATTTAAATCTATTGGTCTGCTTTAAAGTGCTGATTGAAGAGTTAAATGTTACTCGTGCGGCCCACCGATTGTGCTTAAGCCAATCTGCCGTCAGTAAATCACTGGCTAAACTGCGCATTCAATTTGATGACCCTCTTTTCACTCGAAACTCACATGGATTAACACCTACGCCGCGCGCATTGTTTCTTAAACCGAAACTGGATCTGTTGATAAATCAGTTAGAAGTGCTGACTCAACCCGAAGAGTTTTCTCCGCAAAGCAGCGAATACCGTTTTCAAATAGCAGCGGTAGAGAGTGTCTACCCTCTCATTCTACCCCATTTCTTACCGGCGATTTTTCAACAAGCACCTGGCGTGACAATTAGCACACACCCGTGGTCGGATAATACATTTAAAATGCTTCAACGCGGCGAACTGGATTTAGGCTTAACTGGAAAAGATATCGATATAAACGATGCCAAGCTGACTCTTCAACCACCCGATGACATTTGCGAGTTGGAAATTTATCGTGATTACCAAATGTGCATCATTCGCAAAAACCATCCTGCGCTAAAACAACCTTGGAATCTGGAAGCCTATCTCGCCCTACGCCATGTACAAGTACGCTGTGATGGCAACGACCGTTGGTTGCTGGATTATCGCCTTGCAGATATTGGCGCCGACCGCGATATTGCCGTCACCGTGCCCGACTTTAACAGTGCCGCAAGTTTATGTTCATACACCGACTTTATCTTTACTGCGCCAAGTCATTTTGTGCAACTTGCGGCCAAACAGCTTGATTTGGTCGTGCTGCCACTACCGTTAGAATTCCCACCTATGGCTTACACTTTATTCTGGCACCGAGATAGAGAAAACGACCCTGCATTAGGCTGGCTACGTACGATGATCACACAAAAAACCGATCACCTTAGATAAAAACACCGCACTCAATTTGCGCTTAGCGGCTAAAATGAGTAGCTTAACTGTCGTAGTCCTTTTTGGCTCATCTATGGCCTAGTTGTACTCCGACTCTATTGAAGTGATTGCGAACCTCAATGGAATCGTAAACTGCATGAAGCAGATGGAAACAGCTCCCACACCTGAGCATGAAGGAGCGGTAATTTGAAGGAATAACACAGATGCACAACGATACCCAAAGCCGCGTGAATGCAATTCGCGAATGGCTAGCACAACATAATATTGATGCCCTACTTGTCCCACATGAAGACGAGTACTTGGGCGAATACGTACCAGCGCACAACGAGCGTTTACATTGGCTAACTGGCTTTACTGGTTCTGCTGGTGCTGCGGTAATCACCAAAGACAAAGCCGCTATCTTTGTTGATGGTCGCTACACAGTACAAGTAACAAAGCAGGTTCCTGCTGATCTATTCGAATACCGTCACTTGATTGAAGAGCCTGCACTAGATTGGATTAAAGACCATCTTGCAAATGACGCGTCTGTGGCAATCGACCCTCGCATGCACAACTCTGCTTGGCTAGACATGGCACAAGCAAAACTTGCAGGTACCCTTGAGCTTAAGATTCTCGATAGCAACCCAATTGATGAACTGTGGCACGACCGCCCTGCTCCTGTGGTTTCTGATGTTCGCCTAATGGCAACAGAAACAGTTGGACAATCAAGTGAAAGCAAACGCCAAGAAATCGCAGAGCTCGTGAAAAAAGCCGGTGCAGACAGCGCAGTGATCACAGCACTTGATTCTATCTGTTGGTTGCTCAACGTTCGTGGTCTAGATGTCTCACGTCTACCAGTTCTTCTTTCTCACGCGATTCTGCACTCAGACTCAAGCGTGGAATACTTCCTAGATCCTGCTCGCCTACCTGCTGAGTTTGACGCTCATGTTGGTGCCGGCGTGACGGTTCATCACCCAGAAGCATTGCAAGCACGACTAGAAAACCTAACTGGCAAGAATGTACTGGTTGACCCTGCGACAAGTAACGCGTGGTTTAAGCTGGTTCTACAAAACGCTGGCGCATCTGTGGTGAGTAAAGCTGATCCATGCCTAATGCCAAAAGCAGCAAAGAACGCTGTTGAAATCGCAGGCATGAAAGCATGTCATATCCGTGATGGCGTAGCGATGAGTAAGTTCCTTTCTTGGTTAGATGCTGAAGTCGTTGCGGGTAACCTGCATGATGAAGCGACGCTGGCAGACAAACTGGAAGCGTTCCGCAGCGAAGACCCGACACTTATGGATCTTAGCTTCGATACTATCTCGGCAGCAGGTGGCAACGCGGCGATGTGTCACTATAATCACGAGAACCAACCTGAACCTGGCAAGCTAGAACTGAACACACTTTACCTAGTGGATTCAGGCGGTCAGTACCTAGATGGCACGACAGACATCACGCGTACCATCGCGATCGGTCAGCCTTCACAAGAGATGATTAAACAATTCACTCTCGCGCTAAAAGGCCACATCGGTGTTGCACGTGCACGTTTCCCGAAAGGCACACGTGGTTACCAAATCGATACGCTAGCTCGTCAGCACCTGTGGGCGGAGGGCTACGATTACGATCACGGTACTGGTCACGGTGTTGGTCACTTCCTAAGTGTTCATGAAGGTCCAGCAAGCATTTCGAAGAAGCAAATCGACGTGCCTCTAACAGAAGGCATGGTGCTGTCCAACGAGCCAGGTTACTACCGTGCGGATGCGTTTGGTATCCGTATCGAGAACCTAGAGCTTGTTGTTGAAACCCCAACTAACGGTGACTTCCCTGTTCTGTCATTCGAGTCGCTAACACGCTGTCCAATCGACAAGCGCAACATCAATGTTGATATGCTAACTCGTCCAGAGCTTGCTTGGTTGAATGATTACCATCAGAAGGTATGGGATGAGATCAGCCCACTTGTTGAGGGTGATGTGAAAGAGTGGCTTCGTCAAGCAACGCTACCAGTAGCACACAGCTAGAAGCTAGAAGCTAGAAGCTAGAAGCTAGAAGCTAGAAAAAAGTAGAGGGTTGATGTTTTGCATCAACCCTCTTTTCTTTACTTATGTTTCACGTGAAACATAACGATGACCAGTGTCTTTATTTGCTGATTAACCAGAATACGCCGAGTGCCAATCTCGCCATACAGGGTCAAACCCTTTGGCTCGAATCATATCTTCCACAGAACCTGCGCTTCGCTCATCACTGATCTCAAACTGCTCGAGTTCAACATCATCCATCGCATAACCACCCGGCTGAGTTTTCGATGCAGCAGACATACTGGTAATGCCTAAAGGCAATGCGTTATCTCTAAACTTCGGTGACTCACGAGTCGATAATGACAACTCCACTTCTGGATTCAACAAACGATAAGCGCAAATCAGCTGAACAAGTTGCTTATCCGTCATGACTGATTTGGGTTGGAGCGCACCCTCACAAGGACGCAAACGCGGGAAAGAAATCGAGTAACGAGTCTGCCAATACGTGCGCTCAAGATAGTCCAAGTGCGCTGCCACATAAAAACAGTCGGTACGCCACTCTTCCAACCCTATTAAAGCACCAATACCGATCTTATCGATGCCCGCCTTTGCAAGACGATCGGGTGTATCCAATCGGTATTCGAAATCCATCTTGTTGCCACGCAAATGGTGCTCGGCGTAAGTCGAAGGATGATACGTTTCTTGATAGACCATCACCGCATCCAAACCCAATGTCTTGAGCTCAGCGTATTCGTCTTGATCAAGTGGCTGTACTTCCATCGCCAAATAGTTAAAGCGCTTCTTAATCATAGGCACCATTTCGCGGAAGTATTTCATACCCACTTTAGTTTCGTGCTCGCCAGTCACCAGCAATACGCTATCAAACTTCATGCGTTTAATGGCTTCAACCTCTGCAACCACTTCGTCCCGATTCAAGGTACGACGTTTGATTCTGTTCTCCATCGAGAAGCCACAATAAGTACAAACATTGGCGCACAAGTTAGAAAGGTACAATGGAATATAAAGCGACATGGTATTGCCAAAACGCTTGCGAGTTGCCGAGTATGACAACTGCGCCATTTGCTCTAAGTACGCTTCAGCCGCTGGTGAAATTAGCGCTTTAAAGTCTTCCAAATCACGCTTGGGTTTATTCAATGCTCGCTCGACGTCTTTTGCCGTTTTCGCATAGATCGACATCGAAATGTCATCCCAATTAAGCTGCTTAAATTGTTCAACGAAGCTCATGTTTTCCTCGCTTATTAGCTAAATCAATCTAGGGCTAAAGCTCATCTAGGAATGACGTCAGTGGACTCGACGCAACCGCATGAGAAACCTTACCAGCAAGTCCGGCTTCATAAGCCATACGCCCCGACTCTACCGCCAACTTAAATGCCTTCGCCATCGCAACAGGATCGCTCGAAGCTGCAATAGCAGTATTAACGAGAACGGCATCCGCGCCCATTTCCATCGCACGCGCGGCATGTGAAGGAGCACCGATACCCGCATCGACAACCACAGGAACATTAGCTTGGTCGATAATGATCTCTAGGAAATCGTGAGAAACTATCCCTTTGTTGGAACCGATCGGTGCACCTAATGGCATGACCGCAGCACAGCCCACTTCCTCCAATCGTTTACACAGAACTGGGTCAGCATGACAATAAGGAAGCACAATGAAGCCTTCACGAACCAGTTGTTCAGCGGCCGCAAGTGTCTCAATTGGATCGGGCATCAAGTACTTCGGGTCTGGGTGAATTTCAAGCTTTAGCCAGTTTGTACCTAACGCTTCTCTCGCCAATTGTGCTGCAAACACAGCATCTTTAGCATTCTTTGCACCTGAGGTATTCGGCAATAAGTTCACGCCCGCTTGTACTAGCGGCAGCAAAATATCGTCTTGTTGGTCGTTAACATCCACACGCTTCAACGCCATGGTCGCAAGTTGAGAACCCGATACTTGAATCGCTTCTGCCATTAATCGGCTGTTAGCAAACTTCCCTGTTCCCGTGAACAGTCTTGATTCGAATTGTTTATCACCAATTTTAAGCATCGACTTTAACCCCCTGCGATCGCTTGAAACAAAGAGATGCTATCTCCCTGTGAAAGAACTGTGCTAGCCCACTCACTGCGCGGCACAACATTGTTGTTAATTGCAAAAACACAGCCCATTTCGGGCAGCGCAAATTGACTAATGATTTGCTGTAGATTCGACTCACTGGCAACTTGATGTGACTGGTCATTGATGACAATAGTGATCACATCTAAGTCAGCTGCTGTCATTTGTATTGTTTGTTGTTCTGATAACGTCATTGCTTCCAACTCTCTTAATTCTGCCCATTACTCGTAAACTAAATCTGAGCACACACTTGGCACTGTTTATCTTTACTTATCGCCATGGTTTGCCATTGCAGCTTCAATCCATCGAACAGGTGTAACTTGGCAGTCTCGACATGAAACTTTCCCGTCGCCAGTTTTTGAATTGCCGCTATCGCTTGGTAGTTGCCAAGTGTACCCACCACCGGACCGACGACACCGCTCTCACTGCACTTTTGCGTTTGCGGTAATTCGTCGAACGGATACAAACAGCGGTAACAGGCTTTACTCTGCGCTTCTTGTTCACTTGGTGTTTGGTAATCAAAGACAGCGAATTGGCCTTGCCAACCAATTGCCGCCGCCGAGATGAGCGGCGTATTTTGCTCGAAACAAACTTGGTTAATTAGCTGGCGCGTTGGCATGTTATCGGTGCAGTCGAGCACCACATCCGCTAGCATCACCTCAAGCTGCAGCTGTGCTTTGTCCAATCGCTTATTGAGAGCACGAATTTGAACCATAGAATTAAGTTCAGTAAGTTGCTTTACAGTCGCTTCTGTTTTCGCAACTTGGAGGTCTTGTTCACGATAAATGATCTGACGCTGTAGGTTACTGCTATCAACTTCATCGTCATCAACCACAACCAATTTACCAACGCCCGCGGATGCCAAGTACAAACTCGCTGCGCTCCCTAAACCACCACAACCGATGATCAGCACATGCGATTTGTTCAAACGCTCTTGCCCAATTTCGGCAATTTCAGGCAGAGCGACTTGGCGCTGATAGCGAAGGAACTGCTTATCCGTGAGCATGTTCGCCTCTCTTGGTATCCGCTAATTCACTATTCTGATCAGTAAACGTTAGCTGTCTTTGCTTCATCAGTTGTGCGAAGAACTCGATGACGGACTGAGGTGATTCTGCCAACGTAATAGCTCGCACAACTGCCAAACTAGAAACACCTGTTTGCCAAACTTGGGCTGCATTAGATTGGTCAATACCACCAATCGCAACCGTCGGAAAGCCAAGCACATAGTCACTACCTACTTTGTCTTCTGAAGGACGGAAAGCAGCCTCTGTATTTGTATAAGGAATGCTATCAATCAACTTTTGATACAAAGCTAAGCGCACCAAACCTTGTGGTTTCGATGGCATCTGTTTAGTGGTGGTTGGGAAAATATGCCCTAGCGCGATGTAACTAGGATGAATTTGTACGATGCGCAGTAGTTCGTAATAACCATGCGTAGAAAGACCAAGACGAATGCCGGCTTTAGTTAGCTGAGCCAAATTCGATTCTTCTATGTCTTCTTGTCCCAGGTGAACGCCATAAGCGCCATGCTTGATTGCCAACTGCCAGTAGTCATTTATGAACACTTGTGCTTGATACTGACGACCTAGCTCAATTGCTCGAATGATCTGTTGTTCTAAATCGGCTTGTTGTGGGTTCTTTATTCGCAGTTGAATAGTGTTGATGCCTAGTGGCAGTAGACGCTCAATCCAAGCAACATCATCAACGACTGGATAGAGCCCTAGACTTTGCTTAGTTAGAGTTGGAAAGCTAACGCTCTCACCTTGTGCAGACCAACCAACTTGAATATCGAGTCGGTTATCCTCCAGTACAGGTGTGGGGAAATCATCAAATTGGTCAGCCCACTGAGTAGATCGTCCCTCATCAAGGTTGTCATTCAACAGTGTTTCACGTGAAACATTCGCTTGTTGAGTTAGGATTCCTCGAGCAAGTGTTAACGCATCTTCGATAGGAAAATCGAGTACTGTCAGCGTTACTATCCAAGCAAGGTGATGTTCAGGATCGAACATTGCGTTGAATTTGGACTTAACGGAAAGCGCTCTCACTTCGTTGTTAATTGGGTGACGCCAGATATCAAGCTGAAGCACTTTCTCCTTTTCATCGGATACCTGAGTATCAGCAATACCAATATAAATCGCTTTCGACGGTTGCTTAGCACACGCTTCTACCGACAAAGCAGAACGGTAATAGAGCACAAATGAACTCTCATGCTCAGAGTCATAATCATCAATGAGATCAGTCGTTATGTGTGTGGTCTGTTGGCCGCGAACAAGCTGAATAGATTGAGTTGGGCTCACACCCAACTCAATGTCTTCTATGCTAAAACCCTGTTCTTTCGCCAACAACAAACATTGCTGAACTAAACCTGTCAGTTCAATCAACGATGACGGAATAAGGATTTTGCTCATTAGTCACTTACCTCGGCATGTGCTGCTGGGTGGTATAGCTCGGAACCTGACTCTCTAAATTCTTGCGATTTCTGACGCATCCCTTCAAGAGGATCATCTAGCATTTTAATCGAGATAGCTTGGTCCGCAGCAACTTGCTCAGTGTCTTTCGCGTACTCTCGTACCTCTTGCGAAATCTTCATCGAGCAGAACTTTGGTCCGCACATCGAACAGAAGTGAGCAACTTTGCCGGACTCTTGAGGTAAGGTTTCATCATGGAAAGCGCGCGCGGTATCTGGGTCGAGTGACAAGTTGAATTGATCTTCCCAGCGGAACTCGAAGCGAGCTTTAGAAAGCGCATTATCACGAACTTGAGCACCTGGGTGCCCTTTCGCTAAATCAGCGGCGTGCGCAGCAAGCTTATAAGTGATCATGCCTACTTTCACATCTTCTTTGTTTGGTAAGCCAAGATGCTCTTTAGGAGTGACGTAGCAAAGCATCGCACAGCCATACCAACCAATCATGGCAGCGCCGATGCCTGAAGTAATATGGTCGTAACCAGGAGCGACGTCTGTCGTCAGTGGGCCAAGCGTGTAGAATGGTGCTTCATGGCAGTGCTCCAACTGCTCTTCCATATTCTCTTTGATCATGTGCATTGGAACATGACCAGGACCTTCGATAATCACCTGTACGTCATATTCCCACGCAATCTTGGTTAACTCACCAAGGGTACGAAGCTCTGAAAATTGCGCTTCGTCGTTAGCATCAGCAACCGAGCCAGGACGCAGACCATCACCGAGAGAAAGTGCCACATCATACTTAGCACAGATTTCACAGATCTCTCGGAAGTGGGTATATAAGAAGCTTTCTTGGTGATGCGCTAAACACCATTTCGCGATGATAGAACCACCACGAGAGACGATGCCAGTAACGCGTTTTGCAGTCATTGGCACATAACGAAGTAGTAAACCGGCATGGATAGTAAAGTAGTCAACGCCCTGCTCTGCTTGCTCAATCAGGGTATCGCGCATCACTTCCCAGTTAAGGTTTTCCGCAACACCATTCACTTTCTCAAGCGCTTGATACATTGGTACGGTACCGATCGGAACCGGACTGTTACGTAGAATCCACTCGCGAGTTTCGTGGATGTTACGTCCAGTAGAGAGATCCATAACGGTATCGCCACCCCAGCGCGTTGCCCATACTAACTTTTCTACTTCTTCCTCAATCGAAGAAGTGACCGATGAGTTACCGATGTTGGCGTTCACTTTGACCAAAAAGTTACGTCCAATGATCATTGGTTCGGATTCTGGGTGGTTAATATTTGAAGGGATAATAGCGCGACCTTCGGCGACTTCTTTACGCACGAATTCGGCGGTAATATCTTTTGGTAGGTTCGCTCCGAAGCTTTGACCCGGATGCTGTTGATTCAGCACTTCATCGCGATACTTGGCACGCCCCATGTTTTCACGCAGCGCGATATATTCCATTTCTGGGGTAATAATACCTTTGCGAGCATAGTGCAATTGAGTCACACAATGGCCATCTTTGGCACGTCGAATACGTGGTAGATTACCGTAACGAAGACCGTCTAGTGTTTCGTCTTCTAAGCGTTCTTTGGTGTACACCGAGCTTACTTCATCAAGTAGCTCAGTATCGGCGCGCTCTTCAATCCACCCTTCTCTCAGCTTAGGTAAGCCGTTATAGAGGTCTATGGTGTGCTCTGGATCTGTGTATACACCCGACGTATCGTAAACGCGTACTGGCTCATTAGGTTCGAATATAGGCGCTTCTTTTGTGCCTCCAATAAGGCTATCAGCGAGTGATATTTCACGCATTGGCACACGAATATCTGGACGTGAGCCTTCTACGTAGACTTTGCTTGAATTGGGGTACGGTTGTACCGAGAGTGTATCAATGAACTGTTTTGCTTCCAGTCTCGCTTGTTTGCGACTCGACATAGCATTTTTCCTTGCTTTGTTATACTAGATAAAAAGTAATTGGATAAAAATGCTTGGCGGATAGATGCGACAAGAGGAGTCAAATTAAGGCTAGTTAAAGCTTACGATATTTGCCTGTAACAACATTCGACTTTTGATAGATCAACCAGAAAGAACTCCGGTGTGAATATCTTCTCTTGTTCCCTTCGCAGATTCTAATCTGATCAGGTTCAACGGATCCCGAATTAACGGTCTCAGCCTTATGGCACTCCGACAAGTGATGTCAGTATATAAAAACGGCTTGGTGAAACCAAGCCGACCTGTTCAATTTTTAACTACTTTGCTAGCTGCGCATCAATAATTGAAAGCCTATCCACGCCGCTGAAATACTTAACACGACATTCAACAATACGTTCAACCCCATCTTAAAGAAAGCGCCCTGCTGCATAAGCAAAACATTATCCATCGAGAAGGTGGAAAACGTCGTTAGTGCGCCTAAAAAACCCAAGCCAATCACTTGTCGCCAAGGTTCCGTTGCCAAAAGTTCATTATCGAAAGCTGCTATCAATAAGCCCATCATAAATGAGCCAACAACGTTAACGGTTAACGTACCATATGGAAAACCACGCCCCAATAAAATGACACAAAGTTCAGAAATTAAGTAACGAGAACATGCACCAAATGCACCACCCAATGCAATAAAACCCAAAACGGATAGTTGTCCCATAATTCCCCCAGAAAAGTTAATGGCGACATTGTAATCAAATTTACGGCAATAGTGATTATACAATCTTAGAATTCAGCAAATTATAGCGCTTAAAACTTATCAAGATTTAAAAAGTTACAGGAGTCACTTTACTTCAATATAACCCATCAACCCCGTCTTCATGTGTTCGATCACATGACAATGGTACATCCAACGTCCAGGGTTATCTGCAACAAATGCCGCTTTCGCACTGCCGTTTTTTCCAAGCAAGACCGTATCGGTATGAAACGGTTCGTCGAGTTTTTTTCCATCTAACTCAAGAACCGTAAATGTGTGTCCATGAAGGTGAATAGGATGATGATATTGGGTGACGTTCTTTAGGTTGAAGATATAGGTTTTTCCCATCTCCAATGTTGAAAGGGGCGCTGGAATATTATCTTTGCTCATTCCCTCCCAAGCCCGTTTGTTCATCAGCCAGAATTTAGGTATCGCTTTGCCCGATTTATCAGCAGGAGTGATCGCCCCCTCCCACTCAAACACATAATCGATTTGCTCTGCATTTTTCAAATCGAGAGCTGGCACAGGGTTGAGAGGTAATAAAGGCAGTTTCTGGTTGTTCGACAGGTCAGACTCAACAACGTCAAACTCGCACAAAGGGAATGGGAAGCGTCCTTTCATTTGACGCACATAAACACGTTTTCCAACCTTCGGAGCAATCAATCCGATATCTAACCTCATTCCTGGACCAATTTTGTGCTGAGTGAGCTTATAAGGCGTTTTAACAGGATTACCATCAATAGCAATAACCCAAGCCTCTGCACCTTCAATAGCGATCGGGTAAGTAATGGTATTATCGACATTAGCAATTCTTAATCGCGTAGTGGCATTCTGCTTCAGCGTATAAACAGGTTCATGCACACCATTGACGCTACTCCACTCTCCGGGAGTCCCCATACGAGCGCTCAAGCGCGGCACCATAAGGTTCTTCCACTGACCTAGTTTGTCTAAATGCCAATGCTTGAGGACGACCTCATGCTCTTCATCAAACTGAACCGGCTCTGCCTCTTCAACGACAATTAGCCCGACTAAGCCCATACCAAGCTGCTTCACACTATTCATATGTGGGTGATACCAAAATGTGCCCGCATCTGGTGGTGTAAATTCATAAACGAATGTTTCACCTGGCATGATAGGCTGCTGGCTCAAGAAAGGGACACCATCCATTTCAATAGGGATTCGCAAGCCATGCCAGTGGATTGTAGTCGGCTCTGAAAGCTTGTTAGTAAACCGAATTATAACTTTCTCGCCTTGGCGACAACGAATCACAGGCGCTGGAATCGAACCATTAAATGCGAGTACGTCTGTGTTAAACCCAGGGACCAATTCTGCAGTAGAAGGCTCTGCAGTGATATCGTATATATATTGCCCCTGCTTATTAGTGCTCCTAGATAGAGAACATGCAGGTAGAACGGCAAGCGCGGAGATTGCTAAGGATGATTGAAGAAAGCGTCGACGAGATATATCCATACATAGTTACTCATTAATCCAGATCGGTTGAGTGTAACTAAATATAAATAGTGATTCCCCTTTATTATTAAAATTTCGGGCCACTGATCATTACAGCTAACTGTAGTTTCGTTCGTTCAGTAGATTAAATGCTGCCAAAGTACAGCAGAAAGCCATACTTACGGGATAAGAGTAGAAATAAGCTGTAATAATGAGAAGAAACCAGATACAAAAAAGGCTCTGACCTAAGCCAGAGCCTGATATGTGGCAGGGGTGGAGAGATTCGAACTCCCAACACGCGGATTTGGAATCCGCTGCTCTGCCAATTGGAGCTACACCCCTATAGAATTTTCATATTCTAGATTTGACAAAACCTCGCATAAGCGAGGTTGTCGATATTAAGGGGCGGGGGGGACGGGACTTGAACCCGCGACCCCCGGCGTGAAAGGCCGGGATTTTAACCAACTGAACTACCACTCCGCAGCGGTATC
>NZ_JPIL01000028.1:0-23693 GCF_000742455.1 Vibrio sp. OY15
ACCTTATTTAGGACGGCACAGGATATAGATACAAAGCCCTCGATTCGTCGAGGGCTTTTTCTATTGCTGGCCAGAACACTTATTTGTTTTTTATACCAATCACTGCACAATCTATAATTACTGGTGCACAAAGCTTTTCTTCCTATCGCCCCCCATACCTAATCGACATTGCTCGTGCTTGTTATTACACCGATTGACCCACTCCCAAAAATGCATTGGCTCCAAAGCAGCACGGTCCCTGTTCAATTTATCGACATTATTTACGTTTTAGCTAAACTTTTTTGCTAGGAAATACGTAAAAGCTACTGCAATGCACAAACTCATTGACTGCTAAGGAATATATATGAAGGATTTCATCAATACATCACTGATAAAGTTTGGTTTAGCTGCGTTTCTGATTAGTTTTTCTTCATTCAGCTTTTCCGCCCCGAGTATTAAAGGCGTCGATCAAGATATGTCCGGAGGAACGGTGACCGCTGAAATGGCTCATGCTGATGACAATGGGTGGATGGTTGTCCACCGAACAGACGAATCAATGAAGCCTGGTCCTGTTATCGGCTACGCTCCGTTAAAAATGGGAAAGAATGAAAACGTAAATGCAATTTTGATGGAACCAGTAGAATCAGGCGATATGCTGATGTTAATGGTCCACGGAGAGAAAGGTGGCATGAAGACTGGTGTGTTTGAGTATACGCTCGGCGCTAAAGAGGACGGTCCTGTAAAAGTGGACGGAAAGCTAGTGATGGACATCGTACGCGCTAAGTAAGGTGGCGATGAATGAAAAAGTAAACTTCCTACTCCCGGTATTTAGATGACACAAAAGTACTTAACGGCATTGCTAACCGTTAAGTACTTTTTCATTTGCGATGGAAGCAGCAAACTAGCCAATCCTTTCTCTTCCATGAGGAGTATTTAGGTCTAAATCAGGCCCTTTTGGTACAACTTGCGTCGGATTAATCCCAGTGTGGCTGAAGTAGTAGTGGCGTTTAATGTGATAGAAATCCGTCGTTTCTTCGACGCCTTCGACTTGATATAACTCTTTTAAGTAGCCTTGTATATTTTCGTAGTCTGCGATGCGCTGCTTGTTACACTTGAAATGCCCCACATACACCGCATCAAAACGAATAAGAGTCGTAAACAAACGCCAATCAGCCTCAGTAATTGTGTTCCCTGCTAAGTAACGATGCGTCGCTAAGTGAGCATCGATTTTATCTAACGCATTAAACAAAGAATCAAACGCTTCTTCATACGCCTCTTGTGTAGTCGCGAAGCCACAACGATACACTCCGTTGTTGACATTCGGATAAACAAAATCGTTCCACTCATCAATAACGTGTTTTAGATGATCTGGATAGTAGTCGTCGTGATTCCCTGTTAACGCATTGAATTCCGAATTGAACATGCGAATGATCTCTGACGACTCGTTTGACACAATAGTATTGGTCTTTTTATCCCAAAGTACAGGCACGGTTACGCGGCCCGTGTAATCGGGTTTGGCCTGCGTGTAAATTTGATACATGCGCGTGTGACCAAACAATGGCTCAGGAAGCCCCATTTGCCAACCTTGGCTGAGCATATCAGGGCAAACGACCGTGACATCAATATGTGGTTCTAAACCTTTCAGCTTGCGGAAAATGAGGGTTCGATGTGCCCACGGACAAGCAAGAGAGACATACAAATGGTATCGACCGGACTCTGGTGTAAACTCCGCATCAGGGTCGTTTTTAACCCAGTTACGGAATCCGGCATCTTCGCGCACAAATTTGCCACCATTTGATTTTGTGTCATACCAGACATCTTGCCAAACACCTTCAACCAACTTACCCATGATTGCTCTCCTCTCGTTCTGTTTGTGTCTATATTAGCGTTTCCTATCAAACAGAGAATCATCGAACTTAGGACATCATGTTCAAGAAATTCGAATGTATAAATCAGACACATAAAAAAAGCGCGACCCGATGAAGGTGTCGCGCTTAAGCCCGTCACAGGCTGAATTTATACACTAACGTGTAAACAAGATACCGCGTGAACGTCATTACCTAAAATGGTTGGCTTTGTCTTCGCACACTCTTCGGTTGCTTGTGGGCAACGAGTGCGGAATACACAACCCGACGGTGGGTTGATAGGTGAAGGAAGATCACCCTCTAGCATTTGGATTTTCTTATTGCGCTCAATATCCGGGTCCGGGATCGGAACCGCAGACATCAGCGCACGCGTATATGGGTGCTTAGGATCAGCAAACAGAGCCTCGGCCTCGCCAAGTTCCACGGCATTACCTAAATACATAACTAAAACGCGATCTGAAATGTGTTTAACGACAGACAAGTCATGCGCAATGAATACCAGAGAAAGCCCTAACTCTTTTTGAATCTCTTTAAGTAGGTTAACCACCTGAGCTTGAATAGATACATCAAGCGCCGATACTGGCTCGTCACAAATGATCATCTTAGGCTTAAGGATAAGCGCACGCGCTATCCCGATACGCTGACACTGACCACCCGAGAACTCGTGTGGGTAACGGTTAATCACGTTAGGTAATAGGCCAACTTTCGCCATCATCTCTTTAACGCGATCTTTCACTTCCTGCTTAGACAGTTCTGGATAGAATGTCTCAAGAGGTTCAGCAATGATATCACCAACAGTCATACGCGGATTCAGCGATGCCAATGGGTCTTGGAAAATCATCTGAATTTCTTTACGCGTCTCACGGCGCTGAACGCTTTTCATTTTAGTAAGGTCTTGACCCAACCAAACTACTTGGCCGTCAGTAGCTTCAACCAGACCAATGATGGCACGAGCAAACGTCGATTTACCACAACCTGATTCACCTACTACACCAAGCGTTTCCCCTTCGTATAGTCGAACGTTCACGCCATCTACCGCTTTCAGGCTCGAAGGCTTTGACCACGGCCATGCCGACTTTGAGGCAATGCTGAAGTGAACTTTCAGCTCAGAAATGTCCAGAATTAGTTTTTTGTCTACTGCGTTCATTTGTTCCAAGCCTCCCATTCAGAAAAACATGCACGCTGACGACCATCACCAAATGGTGTCAGAATTGGCGCCTCGCGCTTACAACGATCCATCACACGGTGACAGCGCTCTTGATAAGGGCAGCCCGGCGGTAGACGAAGCAAGTTTGGTGGATTACCAGGAATGGTCGGCAGAATTTCACCCTCAGTATCGAGGCGAGGAATCGCCTTCAGCAGCCCCTCCGCATAAGGATGGCTTGGATTGTAGAAAATTTCGTTTACGTTGCCGTACTCCATAGTACGGCCTGCATACATCACCAGCACCTTGTCACACGAACCTGCAACCACACCAAGGTCGTGCGTGATCATGATGATCGCTGTGTTGAACTCAGATTTCAGCTCATTCAACAAGTCCATGATCTGTGCTTGTACCGTCACATCAAGTGCTGTTGTTGGCTCATCGGCAATAAGCAGTTTAGGACGACATAACAACGCCATCGCGATCATTACACGCTGACGCATACCGCCTGAAAACTCATGCGGGTACATCGTGATACGCTTACGCGCTTCAGGGATTTTTACCGCTTCCAGCATGCGTACTGATTCTTCAAATGCTTCCGCTTTGCCCATGCCTTTGTGCAGCATAAGCACTTCCATCAACTGATCACTAACTTTCATGTAAGGGTTCAGTGATGTCATTGGGTCTTGGAAGATCATTGCGATCTGTTCCGCACGCACTTTGTTCAGTTCTTTTTCTGGTAAGTTTAGGATTTCTTTGCCTTCAAACTTTGCGCTACCAGAAATAATACCGTTCTTAGCCAAAAGGCCCATGATTGCGAATACGGTTTGAGATTTACCTGATCCCGACTCTCCAACGATACCTAAGGTTTCGCCTTGGTTGAGAGAGAAGTTCAAATCGTTTACTGCGGTTACGATACCATCTTGCGTGGTGAATTCGACGCGCAGATCTTTGACATCTAATAAGCTCATCATTGCTTCCTTAATCTTATCTTTTAATTATCTGTCTTTTGGATCCAGCGCATCGCGCAGGCCGTCACCAACGTAGTTGAAGCAGAATAGCGTCACAACCATGAACACTGCTGGGAATGCCAGCTGCCAGATTGCTACTTCCATTGTCTGTGCACCTTCTTGTAGAAGAGCGCCCCAACTTGTCATTGG
Organism: Vibrio sp. OY15; assembly: GCF_000742455.1. NCBI lineage: Bacteria > Pseudomonadati > Pseudomonadota > Gammaproteobacteria > Vibrionales > Vibrionaceae > Vibrio > Vibrio sp. OY15. Next base: position 4,149 of record NZ_JPIL01000028.1, read on the forward strand.
TTCCTGAACACCAAGACCAAGGAATGATAGGAATGATTCCGTTAGAATCATACTTGGGATAAGCAGCGTAGAGTATACCGCTACAATACCCAGTACGTTAGGTACGATATGACGAGTAATGATTTTCCAGTTGCTTACACCACACACATGTGCCGCTTCGATAAACTCCTTGCTACGTAGACTAAGAGTCTGACCACGTACGATACGCGCCATATCTAGCCATGCGATAGCACCAATCGCAACGAAGATCAGCATGATGTTACGACCGAAGAATGTTACCAGTACAATCACCAGGAACATAAACGGTACCGCGTATAAAATTTCTAGAATACGCATCATTACGCGGTCAACTTTACCGCCGATGAAACCAGATGCTGCGCCGTAGAGCGTACCAATCAGTACCGCTACAAATGCACCCATAACACCTACCATCAACGAAATACGACCTCCAATTAGCGTACGCACGTATAAATCACGGCCTAAGCTGTCAGTACCAAACCAATGGTCAGCATTCGGTGCAACGTGCATCGCGTACCAGTCAGTATCATCAAATGTGTACGGTGCGATCATTGGCAGGATAATAACGGCCAACGTCATTATAACAAGAAGGAATAAGCTCACCATCGCCGCTTTGTTGCGCATGAAACGGATACGAGCATCTTGCCAAAGACTGCGACCTTCAATCTCCAAGTTTTCGGAGAATTTCTCAATCGCTTCTAGGTTTTCTTTTTTCGTTAACATAACCAAACGTCCCTGTTAGTAGCGAATTTTCGGGTCAATCATTGCAAGTAAAATATCTACAATCGCGTTGAATAGAATGAATAGGAAACCAATCAGAATGGTTACCCCCATTACTAGCGAGTAGTCACGGTTAAACGCAGCGTTAACGAATAGTTTACCAATACCAGGCAGACCAAAAATGGTTTCGATAACAACGGAACCGGTGATGATACCTACGAAAGCTGGACCCATGTAAGAAACAACAGGGAGAAGTGCCGGCTTAAGAGCGTGTTTGATAATGATATAACGGTAACTTAGACCTTTAGCACGTGCCGTACGAATAAAGTTACTGTTTAGGGTTTCGATCATCGAACCACGCGTAATACGAGCAAAGGTAGCAACATACAGTAGCGACATACCAATAACAGGAAGCACTAAATACTGCCAGCTACCATCTTGCCAACCGCCCGCAGGGAAGATATTCCAGTGAAGCGAGAATATGTAGATAAGCGCAGGCGCTAATACGAAGGATGGCATTACGACACCAAGCATCGCAGTCGACATAATGGTGTAATCAATCCAAGTATTTTGCTTGAGCGCAGCAATGGTACCGACGGTAACCCCCATTATCAAAGTAAAGATAAAGGCGATGAAGCCCACTTTAGCCGAAACAGGTAAGGCAACCGCGATCAGCTCGTTTACTGAGTAATCAAGGTATTTAAATGACGGTCCGAAATCGCCTTGGATAACATTGGTCAAATACGTGGTGTATTGTTCAAATACAGGTTTATCCAAGCCATATTTAGCTTCGATATTTGCCATTACTTCGGGTGGCAATGGACGCTCTGTCGAGAAAGGGTTTCCCGGTGCAAAGCGCATAAGAAAGAAAGATACGGTGATCAAAACCAACATTGTTGGGATCGCCTCAAATATCCTTTTTGCGATGAATTTAAGCATAAACTCACTCTTTCAGTCTGTGACAGTTAAATTAAAGAAGTCGTCCAATTCTTTTGGACTAAAGATAGGCGCTACATGCAATTTCTCACATGTAGGGCCTCATTTTTATAGTTCTATCGAGTTACGAATTACTCTGTGATGTAGAGATCTTTAGAGTAAATCTTGTCTTCCGCGTTATTTACTGGGAAGCCACCAACTTTCGGTGATAGTAGACGTGATTTCACGTACTGGTAGATAGGTGCGATTGGCATATCTTTTGCCATCAACTTCTCTGCTTCTAGGTAAAGTGCTTGGCGCTCTTCGTCAGAAGTTGAAGCAAATGCTTTGTTCATGATCGCATCGTACTCTTTGCTGTCGTAGTGAATACCACCAGTAGTGTTATTACTCATCATCAGCGTTAGGAAAGATGAAGCTTCGTTGTAGTCGCCACACCAACCTGCACGAGCAACCTCAAAGTTGCCAGAATCTTTGGTAGATAGGTAAGTTTTCCACTCTTGGTTTTCTAGCGTAACGTCTAGACCAAGTGTCTTCTTCCACATTGAACCCAGTGCAACCGCAAGTTTCTTGTGGTTCTCTGATGTATTGTATAGAAGGTTAAATTCAAGAGGGTTGTCTGCGCCGTAACCCGCTTCTTCCAATAGACGCGCAGCTTCTGCGTTACGCTCTTCTTGCGTCATTTTGCCGTATGCAGGAATTTCTGGGTTGAAACCTGCCGTAATTTCAGGTGTTAGGAAGTAAGCTGGCTTTTGACCTTGACCTAAAATCGCATCGGTCACAATGTTACGGTCAATCGCATAAGAAATCGCTTTACGCACACGAACATCATCAAACGGCTTTTTCTTCGTATTGAAGATGTAGTAGTAAGTACATAAGTTACCGGTTACCGACACTTCTTGTGGGTGCTCTTTCTTCAGACGCTTGAAGTGCTCTGTAGGCAGCTCGTTCGTGAAGTCGATTTCACCCGCTAGGAAGCGGTTCATTTCCGCTACTTGGTTCTCGATTGGTAGGAAAGTAACCTGGTCAAGCGTCGTGTTTTCGTTGTCCCAGTACTGTTCGTTACGTTTTAGAACCAAACGCTCGTTTACAACCCAGTTGTCAACAACATAAGCACCGTTACCTACAAAGTTCTCTGGCTTCGTCCATTGATCGCCGAACTTTTCAACAGTTGCTTGATGAACAGGTTTCACTGTCGTGTGGCCCATCATCATTACAAAATATGGTACTGCAGTATCTAACTCAACCACTAACGTGTGATCGTCAACCGCTTTAACACCTAACTCGCTCTTATCTTTTTTACCCGCAACAATGTCTTTTGCGTTCTTCATCTTGGTGTATTCCATGTACCAAGCATATGGAGAGGCGGTTGCTGGATCGACTGCGCGTTGGAAGCTGTAAACGAAATCACCTGCAGTGACAGGATCACCGTTTGACCATTTTGCGTCTTCACGTAAGTGGAAAGTGTATGTTTTGTTGTCTTCAGTTTCCCAAGATTCTGCAACACCAGGGATAGTGTTACCGTCCGCATCTTGGTTTACAAGGCCTTCAAGAAGATCGCGAATCACGTGGGATTCTGGAACACCTTGAGATTTATGAGGGTCTATTGTCGCAACTTCTGTACCGTTACCACGCACCAATTCTTGAACAGCAGCAAGTTTTGGCTCTTTAGAATCAGATTTAGCTTCAGGGGCTGGAGCCGGAGCAGGCTCAGCAGCTTGTTTCTCCGCAGGCTTTTCACCACAACCAGCTAGAGCGAGAGAAAGACCAGCACCAATAAATAAAGCGCGCGTGATTTTATTCTTATACATGCGTAAAACTCCAAATTTTTTCGTTAGCATCCATGACTTCTTTGTAAGGGCCTGGAACGGTCAGAGTTTTAGATTTTTTTAGTGCACTTTCTGAGCACAAAAGTCTAAAACCTTACAAAGACTGCGGCACACATTAGCAATCATTGAAGTAATTTGCCATAAAAATGTAGCAAAAAAACCAATAATGCTGACTAAACCACACATATCTAGCAGTAAACTCTAACCCCAAAGCATTCACCAGCCAAATAAAGACCAGAAGCGACATTTAACAGGCGAAACTTTCGATTAATCTGAGTTTAAACCATTTACTAGCATCTTATGCTAGATATTTACACATCATTTAACATTTATGACAAATCAAGTCTAACAAATAATTGTTTATATATTGGGCAAAAAACTTTTATTGTGAAGAATATCACCAGACAAAAGATAGGAAATATTGAAACAAAGTGAGCAATACAATGAAGATAAATACAAAAAAAGCTAAGTACCATTAGCACTTAGCTTTTTTCACTAGAATGCGGGTTAGTTCTATTTTTCCCAACGCTGTGCAGCTTGATGATCGGTGTCGCGCGACTCAACCCAACGATCTTCATTCGTCGTACGCTCTTTTTTCCAAAATGGAGCTTGGGTTTTCAGATAATCCATGATGAACTCGCACGCATCAAATGCCGCGCCGCGGTGCGCACTGGAAACGCCCACAAATACAATTTGATCACCGCTATCCATGTCTCCGACGCGATGAATCACGCGTACACCTAATAGTGGCCAGCGAGACTCAGCTTGATCACAAATGTCGCTCAAGCTCTTCTCTGTCATCCCCGGATAGTGCTCTAGATGTAAACCAATGACATTATCCCCAAGGTTCATATCTCGAACTTTACCAACGAATGTAACGACAGCGCCGGCAGCCGTCCCTTCAGATAGACGTTGATATTCTTGCTCAACCGAAAAGTCTTCAATTTGTACAGATACACGAGAATCCATCTTAACCCCCAGTTACCGGCGGGAAAAACGCAACTTCGTCACCTGCTTTTACTTGTGTATCCAAAGGGACGATGGATTGGTTCACTGCAGCAAGTAGCTTTCCTGGCTCGAGCGCTAAATCCCACTTGCCATCTTTCTTAGTGCCTTCTTCCACTAGATGTGCACGAATTGATTCAACCGTTTCAAACGGCCCGTCTAACTCGACACTGTCGATGCCAATCAGCTCGCGAGTTTGAGCAAAGAAAAGTACTTTAATCATGATTCCACCTTAAAGTGACCAGATTTACCACCCGTTTTCTCTAGTAGACGAACTTGACCAATGACCATGTCTTTTTGTACTGCTTTACACATATCGTAAATCGTTAGAGCAGCAACGGAAGCTGCCGTGAGCGCTTCCATTTCCACACCAGTTTTACCCGCAAGTTTACATACTGATTCGATGCGAACTTTGTTTTCTGTTTCGATAGCTTCCAGTTGAACTTCAACTTTAGAGAGTAGTAGCGGATGACAAAGTGGAATCAAATCCCAGGTTTTCTTCGCAGCTTGAATACCAGCAATACGAGCCGTCGCAAATACATCACCTTTATGGTGCTGGCCAGAGACAATCAGTTGAAGTGTTTCTGGGGCCATGTGAACAAATGCTTCAGCACGAGCTTCACGAACCGTCTCCGTTTTTGCTGACACGTCAACCATGTTTGCTTCGCCAGAAGCATTGATATGTGTAAATTGGGTCATTGTTTTTCCTTCGCTTTTAGGAAAGGTTATACAGATAGGTGTGGCATGAAGTTACAAGGGCGATGACTTGCATCCAACTGCTGTTTAATAATTTTTGTCCAGCCTGTGCGGCACGCACCAGTTGAACCTGGCATTGCGAAGATCACGGTGTGGTTAGCAAAACCAGCAATCGCACGAGACTGAATCGTAGACGTACCGATCTCTTCGTACGACACCATACGGAACAACTCACCAAAACCTTCAACTTCTTTATCAAATAGAGGCTTAAGTGCTTCTGGCGTGCTATCACGTGAGGTGAAACCTGTACCGCCAGTAATCATGATCGCTTGTACGCTTTCATCAGCAATCCATTGAGAAACAATCGCGCGGATCTTGTACATGTCATCAATAACAATTTGCTTGTCTACTACGTTGTGACCCGCTTCTTGAGCATGTTCAGCAAGGTAACGACCAGAGGTATCGTTTTCTTCAGTACGAGTGTCAGATACCGTTAGAACGGCAATATTTGCAGGTTGGAATTTGCTTTCAGCGTGACCCATTTGTTCACCTATTCTCTTAATTAGCTTTGATACGCTTGGTATCGATTCGGAAAAAGTTAGAGCCAGCTTATCAGTGAACTCGCTCTAAAAATTGAATGAAGTTAGCCGCCGATAGACGCGAGGTGTGGCGTCATACCAGTATTGCCATCATGCAAGAAATGGCTTACCGACTTGGTTTGTAACTGCGCCTGGATACGTTCAATAAGCTCACTCTCTTGCTCATCACGTTCCAAAAGATCACGCAATTCTACACCGTGGTCTCCAAACAGACATAGGTGCAGCTTACCCATCGCCGAAACGCGCAGTCGGTTGCAGCTTTCACAAAAGTCTTTTTCATAAGGCATGATAAGACCTATTTCACCCTTGTAATCAGGATGAACAAATACTTGCGCAGGACCATCATTATGCGAGCGCACTTTCAGCAACCAACCATTTGCAATTAGCTGGTTACGAATTGCCACTCCGGATACATGGTGCTTATTAAATAGCTCATCCATCTCACCCGTTTGCATCAACTCAATGAAACGCAGTTGGATTGGACGATCTTTTATCCAGTTAAGAAACGCTGGCAGCTCGTGATGGTTCAGATCTTTCATCAACACCACATTAACTTTTACTTGCTCATAACCGACCTCGAACGCACGTTCGATACCATTCATGACTTCAGTAAACTTATTTTCACCTGTGATTTGATGAAACATACGCGGGTCAAGGCTATCCACACTGACATTAATGTGGGTTAAACCCGCTTCACGCCAATCTGCGACTTGTTTTGCCATGCGATAGCCATTGGTTGTCGTTGCAACTTTTTGAATGCCAGGCGTCGCCGCTACTGAATGGATAATGTCGGTAAAATCTTTGCGTAAGCTAGGCTCACCACCAGTGATGCGCACTTTTGACGTGCCACAATCAGCGAATGCTTTTACGACCCGTTTGATTTCAGGGAGAGATAAAAAAGACGAGTTTTTATTGCCCGAAGGCTTATAGCCATCAGGAAGGCAATAGGTACATTTGAAATTACATACGTCGGTCACAGACAGACGCAAGTAATAAAACTTACGATGAAATTTGTCTTCGAATTGTTGCGCCACGGAACACCTTTCCAAACACGGGAGGCATGGCCATTTCCAATCATGCCCTTGTGACAGTATGCCACTGGCTCAAAACGCTTATCCAAGGACTTAGCAATAGTGAGCTCGGAGTTATGGCAACCAGAGATATGAAATCTCTGATAGCTTTGCGGTGTAAAATACTTAATATTTGTAATGGAATCCAGACTTGAGTGATAAAAAACTCTCTAGAGACACAATTTACCGCTAAGTGAGTACCTTTAAGACACTCCTTAAGATAAATTGTAGCCGTTTTTTATTAGATTATTAGAAGAACATAATGAATATCTACACAGATAAAAAAGTGGTCGCTGTTGGCGGTGGTCATGGCTTAGGTCGAATGCTGGCCGCATTACGAGATTTTGGCAGCAATGCAACTGGGATTGTTGCCACGACTGACAATGGTGGTTCAACAGGAAGAATTCGTCACTGCCAAGGAGGAATCGCTTGGGGAGACACACGTAACTGTATTAATCAGCTCATTACAGAGCCTTCGATCAGTTCTATGATGTTTGAATATCGCTTCAAAGGCACTGGCGAACTTGATGGTCATAATCTTGGTAATTTGATGCTTACTGCACTCGATAACTTATCGGTCAGACCTTTAGATGCCATTAATCTGATTCGCAATATGTTAAAAGTCGACGTTAACATCCTTCCTATGTCCGAACACCCTTCGGATCTTTCCGCGTTATCCGTAGATGGGAAGTGGGTTACGGGAGAAACAAATGTCGACGAAATGAAAGCAGACTTGCGACGTTTGGATCTTTCACCAGAAGTGCCTGCTACCAAAGAAGCCATCACAGCTTTGGCGGAAGCGGACGCGATTATTCTTGGCCCTGGCAGTTTTTTAACTAGTATCATGCCTCCTTTATTGCTGCCTGAACTCGGCAAAGCGATTGCAGCAAACACAAAAGCAAAAGTCATTTTTGTTGCTAACCTGAGTCCAGAATACGGCCCAGCGGGACGAATGACGATGGCTCAAAAATTAGAATGGTGTGAACGTGCCTGTCAAGGAAGAAAAATAGACGTGGTTCTAGCAGAGAAAACCGAGCAAGACGTCTTAAGTCAATGGAATGTAGTGACGGAGTCACTCGCCTCCTCTAACCGAGACTGGCGTCACGATAGAAACAAGCTCAAACTAGCGATTGAAAATCAGCTACAACTTTCTATCTAGGAGCACGTCACCTGACTAGCGCCCTCTTTTAAGTTGTTTATTGATAATGAAAACCCTTCTGTCATCGAAGGGTTTTAGTTCAGGCATCCAGTAAGAACAGATGTTTACTAAGAAAAAATGGTTAATAGGAATAAATAGCTACTGTCGCCAAGAGCGATAAGCATCTCGAGTTTCGTGCAAAAGATCGAACATCGCCTCTAATTCCTCAGACTCCGCAGTTAACTCACCGGCTTTCGCTTTTTTGTCTATGGACATAGCCAGTTCACAAAGGCGATCTGCCCCAAAGCTCGCAGCACTACTTTTCAACGCGTGGCTGATTTCTTTTGAGTAAGCTAATCGCTCTGCCCCCTGCAGTTGGGATAAGTTCTCGATATAGGTATCCATTTCTCCTAGGAAGATATCGAACAGTACAGGTACGTTGTCACTGCCAATTTCCATCGACAGTTCATCTATTTTTTGCTGATTTAATACATTTACACTCATACTTTTTGCCGCTCTTCCTTGCCGTTCCATGCCTGTAACTTGCGGTAAATCGTCGACGGACTGACATCAAGATATCCCGCCGCTCGAGGAATATTGCCATCACATGCTTCAATCGCTTGCTCGATTGCCATTTTTTCCGTCATCCATAATGGCATAATCTCAGATGCGGTCATCGCTTTCGGCTCAATTAATTTAGCCACAGACGACGGACGGTCAAGCGGTTGATTCAACGGTGGCGGTAACATGTCCAACGTAATCTCTTTACCGTTGTTTAGAACAACGATGTTGCGTAGCACGTTTTGTAACTGACGAACGTTACCCGGCCACTCATAGCTGTTGAATCGCTCGATGACATCAGGCGCAAAACGTATGAAGCTTTTTCCTTCTTCGTGTGACATGTAACCTAGCAGTGAGTATGCAATTTCAATAACATCTTCGCCTCGTTCGCGTAAAGGCGGTAAATGCAAAGGAATGACATACAAACGATAGTACAAATCTTCACGGAATCGACCTTCTTGTACCTCTTTCCAGGGATCACGGTTAGTGGCACACACAAAGCGCACATCCACGCTCTTCATTTTTGAGGAACCCACTTTTTGGAATGTGCCCGTTTGAATAAATCGTAGCAACTTGGTTTGTAAATCCAAGTCCATCTCACAAAGCTCATCTAGAAAAAGTGTGCCGCCATCCGCTAACTCAGCTGCCCCTTGACGATCATTCGCAGCGCCAGTAAAGGCCCCTTTTACGTGACCAAACAGTTCACTCTCAATCAAATCTTTTGGAATTGCAGCACAGTTAATTGCAATAAAAGGTTTGTCACCACGTTTACTTGCTGCGTGAATAGCCTCGGCACATACCTCTTTACCAGTACCACTTTCACCTGTGATAAAAATACTCGCTTTACTGCTCGCCGCTGAATCTATCGTACGGTAAACCTGCTGCATGGTTTGGCTACTGCCGATAAACCCCTGATAGCTCTGATTACCTGGATTATCGGCTTCATTTTTTAGCTTGGTCGCTTTACGAATGGCATTGTTAACCGTGACACGTAAACGGTCTGCTTCACACGGTTTGATTAAAAAGTCTTGTGAGCCATGACGCATGGCCTCGACAGCGGTATCGATAGAACCGTGAGCGGTCATAAAGATTATAGGTACGTCGGGATGACTCTTTTTAACGGCATGTAAAACGTCCATCCCCGTCATATCTGGCAGACGGAGATCGAGTAAAATAAGATCTGGAATTCGATGATTTAGGCTCTCAATGGCATCCCTACCTGTGCCGACGATATTGATATCTATGCCAAGCGGTGTCAGGTATGAGCGGTACAGAGCCGCAACAGATGCGGTGTCCTCGACCATTAAAAGGTAACGAGACTTTGGGCCTTCGGGTTTTTGTTGCATAACCTAGCTATTATTTTGTTGTGTTTTAAACAATAATCGCATTACGCTTTGCATTTTGCAAATAACATTAGCTAAATTATGGGCAAAGGAAAAAATTCAAAAATAATATCAATTATTTAAAAAGTGGCACAAACCATGCTGTAACGATAGTGACCCCTCGGGTCACCTAGCCAACTGACGTTGTTAGTGAACGATATGTTCACAAAACAAGCCAATAGACCCGACTGCCTATTGGCTTCTTTTTTTTACAAGCGACCTAAAATGCTTGGATAGCTAAATCGGTAAGTTTGTTCAACTATTTGCGATGAACTGCGCTCGTAGTTTTTCAATCTCGTCACGCTTTTGTGCCGCTAACTCAAATTCTAAATCTTGCGCATGCTGATACATCGCCGCCTCCAGTCGACTGATTTCTTTTTCTAGCTGCTGAGGGGACAGTGCCTCGTAAGTTTGCGAAGGCTCCGCCACTTTCGATAATGGTACCTGTTTAGTGTTACGCTGGCGTTTAGACTTAGTGATATCGCCAAGTTCCATGATGTCTTTGATATTTCGTTTGAGCGCTTGTGGCGAAATACCCATTTCTTCGTTGTACGCTTCCTGCTTCTCGCGACGACGGTTAGTTTCATCCATCGCCTTTTTCATTGAGTTGGTGATTCGGTCAGCGTATAAAATCGCCTTACCTTCGATGTTTCGTGCAGCACGACCAATGGTCTGAATGAGTGAGCGTTCAGACCGCAAGAAGCCCTCTTTATCCGCATCCAAAATTGCAACTAACGAGACCTCTGGCATATCCAGGCCCTCTCTCAATAAGTTTATTCCCACCAGCACGTCAAATTCCCCAAGACGAAGGTCACGGATAATTTCCACACGCTCAACAGTATCAATGTCTGAGTGTAAATAACGTACCTTAACATCATGTTCGTGAAGGTATTCGGTGAGATCTTCAGCCATTCGTTTGGTCAGTGTTGTAACCAGAACTCGTTCATCTTTAGCAGCGCGAATACGGATCTCAGACAATAGGTCGTCGACTTGGGTCGCTACTGGGCGAACTTCCAACTCAGGGTCAAGCAAGCCTGTTGGACGAACGACTTGATCCGCCACATCACCCGCCGATTTTTCTAGTTCGTAATTTCCGGGCGTAGCAGAGACGAAAATCGTTTGTGGCGCTAGTGCTTCAAACTCCTCAAACTTCAGTGGACGATTATCCAAAGCTGAAGGTAACCGGAAACCAAACTCCACCAGCGTTTCTTTACGCGAACGGTCACCTTTATACATGGCACCTATCTGCGGTACTGTCACGTGAGATTCATCGATGATCAACAAGCCATCATGAGGTAAGTAGTCAAACAGGGTTGGTGGCGGCTCACCTTCCGAGCGTCCACTGAGATAACGAGAATAGTTTTCGATACCGGAGCAAAAGCCCAACTCATTCATCATTTCGATATCGAATTGAGTGCGCTGGCTAATTCGCTGCTCTTCCAGTAGCTTGTTGTTATCTAGAAGCTGCTTTTTGCGCACTTCTAGTTCGACTTTAATATTTTCAATCGCTTCAAGAATGCGATCTCTTGGCGTCACATAGTGCGTCTTGGGATAGATGGTATAGCGCGGCAAGTCTCGTTGTTTGACCATGCCTGTCAATGGGTCGAACACACTGATGCAATCCACCTCATCGTCAAACATCTCAACGCGCACAGCGTCTTGGTCTGATTCAGCAGGGAATATATCAATCACCTCGCCACGGACACGGAACTGCCCTCGCTCAAAAGCAACATCATTGCGCGAGTATTGGAGCTCCGCTAGGCGACGAAGCATATCACGCTGATCAATCACATCTCCACGTCGCAAATGAAGCATCATTTGTAAGTAGGATTCCGGATCACCCAAACCATAGATAGCTGAAACCGATGCAACAATAATGGCATCTTTACGTTCTAGTAGTGCTTTTGTAGCAGACAAACGCATTTGTTCTATATGCGCGTTAACTGAAGCGTCTTTCTCTATAAAGGTATCCGTGGTCGGAACGTACGCTTCAGGTTGGTAGTAATCGTAGTAAGAAACAAAATACTCAACCGCATTATTAGGAAAGAATGACTTCATCTCACCATATAACTGAGCAGCAAGCGTTTTGTTTGGCGCAAGTAATATTGCAGGTCGTTGGGCTTGAGCAATCACATTCGCTAGTGTGAAGGTTTTACCTGAGCCTGTGACCCCCAACAAGGTTTGATGTGCTAGCCCAGCATCGAGCCCCTCAAGCAACTGATTGATCGCTCCTGGTTGATCGCCCGACGGCTGATAATCGGAGACCAATTCATAGACTTTACTCATACCCTTCCTCAATTTTACTGCGCTTTGGCTGTATATATATACACCTTAGCTAATGAAATCTACGTCTATCGAGAATTTAACCATCATTGTTAATAAATTTTCTTGTTTGTCTAGAATGCTATAGCCATACAAAAGTGACTCTGATATAGTACTTCGCCCTAGTTGAAGAGCTACACACATTCTTCACATTATAGTTTCCACAACTTTTCCCCAAAAATTAGCTTAAAACTTTCTTATCCCCAAAAGATTGATTTTTATCCACTTTGAATACCTTTTGATTAACATCGATAAATCTTTGTTTTATTTGCTTATTTTACGCATAATTCCTACTAAAAATTCATTAAATAAAAACTTAGTTGCATATCAATTTTCTTTACCCAGATCTCATCAACATACTTATCCACAAATTTAGTGGATAACTAACCTCGAGCCTTTACTGACAAGCCATACAGAAAAGTAAAGCCCTTAACTCAATATTTTTTGCTAAAAATGTATTTTTTTACTGTTGACAGTAGTTTGAGTGCTCGGTAAGATTCGTCCCGCTTTCAAGCAAAGCAATTCCTCCTTAGCTCAGTTGGTAGAGCGACGGACTGTTAATCCGCAGGTCGCTGGTTCGAGCCCAGCAGGAGGAGCCAGATTATAGAAAAGCCGTGTCGCAAGACACGGCTTTTTTTGTATCTTAATCGCCATGAAATCTAAGCCAATCTAGGCGTCATAAAATCACACCGAAATAAGTTCAAATTACAGAACTCATAACATTGTCATAGATAGTGTTCTCACAGCACCACACATTTAATTCTGTCTCTTTTCTAGCAAAAAATAATCATAACCAATTGAATGTATTATTAATGCAATTTAATCATTGAAAAAATGAAAAGCATTCATTTTACTCATACCAAATAAATCCATACGATTAAAAGGGTTAAGAATGGTTCCGTCCTACTCGTCGCCTCCATTCTAATTATCAATAACTTAGGGATTTACTTATGACTATTCCGACAACTGACATGCTAGATGCATGGGCTGGATTTACTGCTGGTGAATGGCAAAACTCTGTCAACACTCGTGACTTCATCCAAAAAAACTATACACCCTATGAGGGAGACGAGTCTTTCTTAGCCGAGGTTAGCGAATCCACTTCAGCATTATGGAACCAAGTGCTTGAAGGCATAAAACAAGAAAGCCGCACACACGCCCCTATTGATTTTGACACAGACTTGCCCTCAACAATCACTTCCCACGATGCAGGCTACATCAACAAAGATCTGGAAAAGATCGTTGGCTTACAAACTGATCAACCGCTAAAACGTGCAATCATCGCCAATGGCGGGATTCGCATGGTAAAAAACTCGTGCGAAGTTTATGGCCGCGAATTGGATCCAACGGTTGAAAAAATCTTCACTGAATACCGTAAAACTCACAACAAAGCGTGTTTCGACCTTTACACCAAAGAAATTCTAGCCTGTCGTAAATCCGGCATCATCACAGGCCTTCCTGATGCCTATGGCCGTGGTCGTATCATTGGTGACTATCGCCGTCTCGCCCTATACGGTATCGACTTCTTAAAAGCAGACAAAAAAGAACAATACAACTCAACACAAACGTTCTTAGAGCAAGGCAACGATCTTGAGAAAACACTTCGTCTTCGCGAAGAAATAGCCGATCAAGTTCAAGCACTTGAAGACATTCGTCAAATGGGTCTGAAATACGGTATTGATATGTCGCTACCTGCAAAAACAGCACAAGAAGCGATCCAATTTACCTACTTTGGCTACCTAGCGGCGGTTAAATCGCAAAACGGCGCAGCAATGTCACTGGGCCGTACTTCGACTTTCCTAGACGTCTATCTAGAACGCGATATCGCAAACGGTTTGATTGATGAATCACAAGCGCAAGAAATGATTGACCACTTCATCATGAAGCTACGCATGGTTCGCTTCCTACGCACACCAGAATACGATTCATTGTTCTCTGGCGACCCAATCTGGGCAACCGAAGCCATGGCTGGTATGGGCGTTGATGGCCGTACGCTAGTATCTAAAACGACATTCCGGTACTTACATACACTACATACTATGGGCCCTGCTCCTGAGCCAAACATGACGATTCTTTGGTCAGAGCAATTACCTGAAGCGTTCAAGCAATACGCTGCAAAAGTGTCGATTGATACCTCTTCTGTTCAATACGAAAACGACGATCTAATGCGTCCTGATTTCAACAATGACGACTACGCGATTGCATGTTGTGTGAGCCCGCAAATTGTTGGTCAGCACATGCAATTCTTTGGTGCACGTGCCAACCTTGCAAAAGCGCTGCTTTACACCATCAATGGTGGTATCGATGAAAAATCGAAAGCGCAAGTGGGTCCGGTAGTGGACAAAGTTCAAGATGAAATTCTCGACTTTGACGCTTTGATGCCTCGTTTCGACAATATGTTGGAGTGGCTAGCAACGCAATACGTCACAGCGTTGAACATCATCCATTACTCACATGACCGTTACAGCTACGAAGCATCACTGATGGCATTGATGGATCGCGACGTGCACCGCACCATGGCGTGTGGTATTGCAGGTCTGTCTGTTGTCGCTGACTCTTTGGCGGCAATTAAATACGCGACCGTGAAACCTGTTCGTGATGAAGATGGCATCGCCGTTGATTTTGAAATCGAAGGTGATTATCCAAAATTTGGTAACAATGATGCCCGTGTTGATGACATCGCTTGTGATCTGGTTGAGCGCTTCATGAAGAAAATTCAGAAGATGCACACCTACCGCGAAGCAGTGCCAACTCAATCGATCCTAACGATCACATCTAACGTGGTTTACGGCAAAAAAACGGGTAATACACCAGATGGCCGTCGCGCAGGTATGCCTTTTGGCCCGGGTGCAAACCCAATGCACGGTCGTGATGAAAAAGGGGCGGTTGCGTCTTTGGCATCGGTATCTAAACTGCCGTTTGCTTACGCGAAAGATGGTATTTCTTACACCTTCTCAATTGTGCCTAACGCACTGGGTAAAGATGAATTAAGTCAGAAGAAAAACCTAGCCGCGCTAATGGATGGTTACTTCCATCACGAAGCAAGCAACGAGGGCATTGCGATTGAAGGTGGTCAACACCTTAACGTCAACGTTCTGGACCGAGAGATGTTATTGGATGCGGTTGAACATCCAGAGAAATACCCTCAGTTGACGATTCGAGTGTCTGGTTATGCGGTACGTTTTAACTCTCTAACGACAGAGCAACAGCAAGACGTCATCACTCGTACCTTCACAAGTAAGATATAAACACAGTCCATCAAGCACTCAGAAAGTTTAAATAATTAGCTTGTAAATATGCGTTGCCCGCCTCTCTTTTCTACCTGGGAGAGGCGGGCTTTTTTTAAAATCACACATTAGATGAAAATTAATAGGTAGTATCCTCTCGCTAACAATACATTCAGCAAACGATTCAATTTCTTATTGATTCATCAAAATACATCAATTAGACGACTATTTTTCCATCGTGTATGTAAAACCACATCGTTCACTGGTTGTTATTGGTGTCACAAAACACGATAATATCAAGATCGGATTTTAAGAACGTAATAACTATGACCGAATATGTTTTGTTGTTGGTCGGCACTGTGCTGGTGAACAACTTTGTACTGGTGAAGTTTTTGGGCCTATGTCCTTTCATGGGTGTGTCCAAAAAACTGGAAACAGCAATAGGTATGGGCTTAGCGACAACTTTTGTGCTAACGCTCGCGTCAGTGTGTGCGTATTTAGTGGAAAGCTACATCCTTCGTCCACTGGGTATTGAGTACCTTCGAACCATGAGTTTTATTTTGGTGATAGCCGTTGTGGTGCAGTTCACCGAAATGGTTGTGCACAAAACCAGCCCGACGCTTTATCGCTTGCTTGGCATTTTCTTACCGCTGATCACAACAAACTGCGCAGTATTGGGCGTGGCACTTCTTAACATTAATGAAAACCATAACTTTATTGAATCGATCATCTACGGCTTCGGCGCCGCTGTTGGTTTCTCATTGGTGTTGATACTTTTTGCATCCATGCGAGAGCGCATAGCCGCCGCCGACGTTCCTGTACCTTTTAAAGGTGCATCAATAGCAATGATTACAGCAGGTTTAATGTCACTCGCCTTTATGGGCTTTACAGGTTTGGTGAAGTAAGCGATGAGTACGATTTTAATTGCGATTATCGCGTTAGCGGTTCTGGCTGCGATTTTCGGCGCGATACTTGGTTTTGCTTCTATTCGCTTTAAAGTTGAAGCGGACCCTATTGTGGATCAAATCGACGCCATTTTACCGCAAACTCAATGCGGTCAATGTGGCTACCCTGGTTGCCGCCCTTATGCTGAAGCAATTGCAAATGGCGACCACATAAACAAATGTCCCCCTGGTGGTCAGGCAACAATCGAAAAGCTCGCCGACTTAATGGGTGTTGAGCCAGAAGAATCTGCGCACGATCTCGACAGCAAAATTCCAACCGTTGCGTTTATTCATGAAGACATGTGTATTGGCTGCACTAAGTGTATTCAGGCGTGTCCGGTGGATGCAATTGTAGGCGGAACAAAGGCGGTCCATACCGTAATCAAAGATGAATGTACGGGCTGTGACTTGTGTGTTGCCCCATGTCCGACTGATTGTATTGAAATGATTCCTGTGGCAACGACCACAGAAAGCTGGAAGTGGCAACTTCACTCCATTCCGGTACTTAACATTACGGATGCTGCCGACAATGCAGCGAACGTGAAAGATTCAATTAAGTAAGGTTTCACATGTTGTCTTTGATTGAACAAATTCGTACAGGCGCGCTTTGGGATTTCCCAGGTGGTGTGCATCCGGCAGAAAATAAAAAGCAGTCCAACAAAACTGAACTCGCTCATGCGGCTATCCCGTCAGAAATTGTATTGCCGCTAAAACAGCACATTGGTAAAGCGGGTAACCTACTGGTTGCCGAAGGTGACTACGTATTAAAAGGTCAGCCATTAACGCAATCGGAGACCGGCTTTACGGTTCCAGTGCATGCTCCAACATCAGGTACGCTCACCGCGATTGAGCCACGAACTGTCGCGCACCCTTCTGGGTTAAGTGAGTTGTGCGCAGTCATCACGCCTGATGGGAAAGATGCATGGTGTGAAAGAAACCCCGTCGCAGATTACCAACAAGAAACCCCTGACGCACTGATTGATATTATTCGTCTCGCTGGTATTTCTGGTATGGGTGGCGCAGGCTTCCCTACTGCAAAAAAAATCCAATCAGGTTTTGCTCGTACCGAGATTCTTATCGTTAATGCAGCAGAGTGCGAGCCATACATCACGTCTGATGACAAGCTCATGCAAGAACATGCCGAAGAGCTTATTCAAGGTATCGAAATTGTCGAACATATCCTGACACCAAAGCTCACGATTATTGGCATTGAAGACAACAAGCCAGAAGCAATCAAAGCGCTAGAAGCTGCGGCTATAAACAAAGATATCGTTATTCGCGTTATCCCGACTAAATACCCTTCTGGCGGTGAAAAACAGCTGATCAAAATTTTAACCAATAAAGAAGTACCAAGTGGCGCGATTCCAGCCGATATTGGTATTTTGGTTCAGAATGTTGGTTCTCTTTACGCTATAAAACGCGCAGTCATCGACGGTGAACCGATGATAAAGCGCATCGTGACTCTCACTGGTAAAACCTTCAAACAACCACGCAACGTTTGGGCATTGTTAGGGACACCAGTACAAGCACTGTTGGATGAGTTTGGCTATAAAGCAGATAAGAAGTTACAGCGTTTAATTATGGGTGGGCCAATGATGGGCTTTACCCTTCCTCACTCCCAAGTGCCGATTACCAAGACAGCAAACTGTATCCTTGCTCCGACTCGTCGTGAGATCTCTCCGCACCAGTATGAGATGGAATGTATTCGCTGTAGCCAATGTGCAGAAGCGTGCCCTGCTTCGCTGCTGCCTCAACAACTGCAATGGCATGCAAAAGCTGAAGAGTATGACAAACTCGAAGAATTAAACTTAAAGGATTGTATCGAGTGCGGCGCTTGTGCGTTTGTATGTCCAAGTGAAATTCCGCTCGTACAGTACTACCGCCAAGCGAAAGCAGAAATTAGAACTAGAACACAAGAAGCGGAAGCTGCAGAGCGAGCAAAACTGCGTTTTGAAGAGAAAAAAGCGCGTATGGAACGCGAAAAAGCAGAACGTGAAAATCGCTTCAAGAAAGCTGCCGATCAACGCCGAAAAGAGATGAAGTCTTCTGGTAGCGATGATGCGATAGCAGCAGCGATCGCACGAGTGAAAGCTCAAAAGACAGAAACCACAGAAAAAGCAGAGCCAGCAGTAAAACCCGCCGTAGCGGCAGCCATTGCCAAAGCGAAGGCGAAACAAGCTGCAGCAGCTAAAGCAGGCTCTAGTGAACCTGATAACTCAGAAATGGCAAAACTGCGCGAAGAACGCAAACGTCTTGCTCGCGAACGTAAAGCGCAAAAAGAACAAGGCGAAACGCCAGACAATAACGCTGATGATAAAAAATCGGCAGTTGCGGCCGCCATCGCCCGAGCTAAAGCGAAAAAAGCACAACAAGAAGATTCAACTGAATCTGTAGAATCGGAAACGTCTGCACAGCAAGACAGCGATCCGAAGAAAGCCGCGGTTGCTGCTGCCATTGCACGTGCCAAAGCACGTAAAGCGAAGCAAGCAGACTCAACTGAAGCGGAAGAAGCTGAAGCACCTACTGAGCAAACCGACGATCCGAAAAAAGCCGCCGTGGCTGCTGCGATTGCACGTGCCAAAGCACGAAAAGCGAAGCAAGCAGACTCAACTGAAGCGGAAGAAGCTGACGCACCTGCCGAGCAAACCGACGATCCGAAAAAAGCCGCAGTTGCCGCTGCAATTGCTCGAGCCAAAGCGCGCAAAGCGAAGCAAGCAGACTCAACCGAAGCGGAAGAAGCTGACGCACCTGCCGAGCAAACCGAAGATCCGAAAAAAGCCGCCGTGGCTGCTGCGATTGCACGTGCCAAAGCACGTAAAGCGAAGCAAGCAGACTCAACTGAAGCGGAAGAAGCTGAAGCACCTACTGAGCAAACCGACGATCCGAAAAAAGCCGCCGTGGCTGCTGCGATTGCACGTGCCAAAGCGCGAAAAGCGAAGCAAGCAGACTCAACTGAAGCGGAAGAAGCTGACGCACCTGCCGAGCAAACCGACGATCCGAAAAAAGCCGCAGTTGCCGCTGCAATTGCTCGAGCCAAAGCGCGCAAAGCGAAGCAAGCAGACTCAGCTGAAGCGGAAGAAGCTGAAGCACCTGCCGAGCAA
>NZ_JPIL01000028.1:23709-121351 GCF_000742455.1 Vibrio sp. OY15
AAGCCGCCGTGGCAGCTGCCATCGCTCGAGCCAAAGCGCGCAAAGCGAAGCAAGAAACGCAAACAGAGCCTGTTGAAGAAGCAACCTCCGAAGAACCAGAAGTGGATCCGAAGAAAGCCGCGGTTGCCGCAGCAATTGCGCGCGCGAAGGCACGCAAAGCGCAACAAGAAGCTAATAAAAATAATACTGAGGAGAACGAGTAGTGTCGTTTTTTATTGCCAGTTCACCGCATACCCACAGTCGTCGTAATACGCCAGACTTAATGAAATGGGTGGCACTTTGCGCACTTCCAGGTTTAGTAGCTCAAACCTACTTCTTTGGCTGGGGTACGCTGATTCAGCTGATTTTTGCCATTGCAGTCGCTGTATCCCTTGAAGCCTTAGTCATGATCTGTCGTAAACGCTCACCAATGAGAGCGCTACGTGATAACAGTGCAATAGTTACCGCTTGGTTGTTAGCCGTTGCTATACCACCATGGTCTCCGTGGTGGATTATGGTGATCGGGCTTATTTTTGCGATAGTAATCGCTAAACACCTCTATGGTGGCCTTGGACAAAACTTATTCAACCCTGCAATGGTCGCTTATGTGGTCTTGTTGATCTCTTTCCCAGTACAAATGACGAGTTGGAGTGCACCGACATCACTCATACCTGATCATGTAAATTTTGCAGATACACTCTCTTTAATTTTTACGGGCTATGATTACGACGGCTTATCACTTCAGCAAGTTCGCTCAGGTGTTGACGGTGTGACAATGGCGACACCACTTGATGCATTTAAGACTGGCATTCTTACAGGTGCCACTCCAAGCGAAGTAATGTCGCAGCCGATATTTGATGGCTTAGGTGGTATTGGTTGGCAATGGGTAAACCTTGCTTACCTTCTTGGCGGCATAGTCATGATCAAAAAGCGTATCATCCAATGGTATATTCCAGCAGGTTTCCTTGCGAGTCTGACTCTGTTTAGCCTAGTGTTCACGTTGCTGACGCCAGGGGAAACTGCGTCGCCAATTTTACACTTGTTATCTGGTGCAACCATGCTTGGCGCATTCTTTATTGCAACCGATCCCGTTTCGGCGTCTACCACCGTCAAAGGACGTTTAATCTTCGGTGCGCTTATTGGTGCTTTGGTCTTTATCATTCGCAGTTGGGGCGGTTTCCCAGATGGTGTTGCATTTGCAGTGTTGCTTGCAAATATGTGTGTGCCACTGATCGATTACTACACCAAACCTAGAACTTACGGTCACTGAGGTAAACATGTTAACCGCTATTAGAAAAAATGGTCTGACACTCGCGATATTTGCCTGTGCAACAACCGGATTAGTCGCCCTTACTCAGTACCTAACAAAAGACCAAATTAA
The DNA here is from genome assembly GCF_000742455.1 of Vibrio sp. OY15. Lineage (NCBI taxonomy): Bacteria > Pseudomonadati > Pseudomonadota > Gammaproteobacteria > Vibrionales > Vibrionaceae > Vibrio > Vibrio sp. OY15. Next base: position 25,070 of record NZ_JPIL01000028.1, read on the forward strand.
GGTACAAGAGCAAAAACAATTACTTTCTGTTTTGAATCAAGTCATTCCAGAAAACATGCATGACAACGCACTCACGCAAGCTTGTACAATGGTCACGTCTCCAGATCTGGGGACATTACGTGCGATGCCAGCCTACCTCGCCACGAAGAATGGTGAACCAACAGCAATCGCAATAGAATCTATCGCGCCAGATGGCTACAATGGTGAGATAAAAGTGATTACTGGGATTGATAATCAGGGCAATATTTTGGGGACACGCGTCCTAAACCACCAAGAAACCCCTGGTCTGGGCGATAAAATCGATCTTCGTGTCACCGACTGGATCCTGAGCTTTACGGGCAAACAAGTCACGGAAAGTAACTGGAACTCATGGAAAGTTCGTAAAGATGGTGGTGATTTCGATCAATTTACTGGTGCAACGATCACGCCTAGAGCCGTCGTAAAAGTGGTGCGAAATACAGTTAACTACGTAAACCAATCTCGTGAAGACATTCTTAGCCAGCCTTTGGGCTGTGAAGGAGAGCAGTAATGAGTGAAAATAAATTGCTGATGAAAAACGGTATGTGGAGCAATAACCCTGCTCTCGTACAGCTGCTGGGTCTGTGTCCACTACTAGCGGTTTCTTCCACGATAACCAATGCCTTAGGTCTTGGTATTGCAACCTTATTAGTGCTGGTCGGCTCCAACGTCACGGTTTCTCTTATTCGTAATTACGTACCAAAAGAGATCCGCATTCCTGTGTTCGTGATGATCATTGCCTCTCTCGTTACCTGTGTTCAGTTATTGATGAATGCCTATGCGTATGGTTTATACCTATCTCTTGGTATCTTTATTCCTCTGATTGTAACGAACTGCATTATTATTGGCCGAGCAGAAGCTTACGCGTCAAAAAATGATGTTGCACCCGCTGCGCTAGATGGTTTGTGGATGGGCCTTGGTATGACGAGCGTCTTGGTTGTTTTAGGTGCCATGCGCGAATTAATTGGTAATGGCACACTATTCGACGGAGCAGACCTTCTCCTAGGAGACTGGGCTTCAGCTCTACGGATCCAAGTTTTCCAATTTGACAATAGCTTCCTGTTAGCGCTTCTCCCACCTGGTGCATTTATCGGTGTTGGGCTGTTGATAGCGCTCAAAAATGTCATAGATAATTCAATTCAGGCACGTCAACCAAAAGAAGAAAAACCAACCATAGAACGTGCTCGCGTCACTAACGCATAACAAGATAAGGCTCTGTCATAGGAGCCTTTTTCATAAACCGCAGAGACGGTATTGGAAGTCAGCAATGAACAAAATAAAAAGAATCGAAATTCTTGAGCGATTACGAGAAAACAATCCGAATCCTCAAACTGAGCTTAACTGGAGCTCCCCTTTTGAGCTGCTAATCGCTGTATTACTATCAGCTCAAGCAACCGATGTAAGCGTCAATAAAGCCACCGACAAGCTTTTCCCTGTAGCGAATACACCTCAAAGCATTCTTGATTTGGGAGTCGATGGCTTAAAAGAACACATAAAGACCATCGGTTTGTTTAACTCAAAGGCAGAAAACACAATCAAGACTTGTAAGATCTTGTTGGAAAAACACAATGGTGAAGTTCCTGAAGATCGTGCAGCGTTAGAAGCGCTGCCAGGCGTAGGTCGCAAGACCGCAAACGTCGTGCTCAACACCGCTTTTGGTTGGCCAACTATTGCCGTCGATACGCACATTTATCGCGTGTCGAATCGCACTAAATTTGCGATGGGAAAAACGGTTGATGATGTCGAGCAGAAGCTATTAAAAGTTGTGCCAAAAGAGTTCAAACTCGATGTGCACCACTGGCTCATTCTTCATGGTCGTTATACGTGCGTAGCAAGAAAGCCTCGCTGCGGTAGCTGTATTATCGAAGATTTGTGCGAATATAAAGAGAAAGTATACCCAGATAGCTAATGCTATTTGTAAATCAAAGCTAGGAGCAAAAAATGTCAAACGGTCGAATTCTCCACACTATGCTTCGCGTAGGTGATCTAGACAAATCCATCAAGTTTTACACTGAAGTTATGGGCATGCAGCTGCTTCGTACTAACGAAAATAAAGAGTACGAATACACGCTAGCGTTTCTTGGTTATGGTGACGAATCCCAAGGTGCAGTGATCGAACTGACTTACAACTGGGATAAAACTGAGTATGACCTAGGTACTGCTTTTGGTCATATCGCCATTGGTGTTGATGATATCTACACAACTTGCGACGCTATCAAAGCGGCGGGCGGTAATGTGACGCGTGAGCCAGGTCCAGTAAAAGGCGGAAGCACGCACATTGCATTCGTAAAAGACCCAGATGGTTATATGATTGAGCTTATTCAAAACAAGCAAGCTTCATCAGGTCTTGAAGGCTAAGCGGCACTTCTAATAATCACTTGTACTGCAAGTTGAACTCCGATTACAGGCAGGTCTGCGATCTGCCTGTCCTTTTATAAACAAAACCCTTTACTTGATAATAGTTATCGTTTAGATTTATCCGCAACTTCGATATGCGGGATTACGATAATGATCAGTGAATGGGAAAAACACACACTTCTAGCCGATACGGCACTTCAACTAGATGACCCTGTTCGCAGCATTCTTCATTACCAGCAAGCCCTAAGCCTGAGTGAAGATATCAGCGAATGTGTGGAAATTGAGGCGGACGAGCGATTATTAATTTCTGTGATTTCTTGTCATAACTTAGCTCAGTTCTGGCGTTGGGCTGGAGATACTGACTATGAACTCAAATACCTTCAACTGGCCTCTGAGAAGGTCTTAACACTTATCCCACAATGCCCAAATAAAGAGTGTGCAAGCTTTATCGACTCGATAGGATGCTGTACTAAGGCGTTGATAGACTTTATGAAGCGTCACCCTAATCCGGCTATTGCCAAACAGGTTGAAAAAATCGATACCGCCACCAATTGCGAAGTCATTGCCAAATTCCGCTTAAACTAACATTCAAATTATACAGCAGGAATCACCGAAACGTGCTTGGCAAAATACCACTAAAATATTATTAACAACGTCAGTAAATCAAAAATGCCGAAGCTTTCAGCTTCGGCGTTTTTATATGCATCACACTTGGGTTCGCCCTAGAGATATCACGACTCGGCGGTTTTTGTCTTTTCCTATTGGCGAACCGTTATCTGCAATAGGACGACGCTTGCCGTACCCTTGCACTTGAATTCGATCTTCCGGTAGCCCTAGAGACTGAAAATAGTCACGAAGTGACTCTGCACGTCGCTCTGATAAACTTTGACTCGCACTTTTACCATCGGTTGAATCTGTGTAAGTCGCCACCAGCACGAGATCGATATCTTGATTATGTCGGATATAATCTGCAATTTGTGATAAACGCTTTTTAGAGGCCTTGGTTAACTGATCACCTTGTCTTTCGTAGTGCAAAATCGTAAAAGCAATGTCCTCAAAACTGTATTTCAATAAGTTGGAAATACAGTCGCTAAACGCGTTGTACTTGTTTTGAAATAGTACTGATGACAATGCGACTTCAATTCTCTGATCTCGGCTCTGCCAATCTTGGTAACTAAAAGTCGGATAACGGCCTTTTTCCAGCTCAGACAAAATGCCCCATGCTGTTTGCCCTCCGACATAACCATCAAACTGTTTAAAAAACTTTAGGTTTGTAATTCGATCGGCGTGTTCACCTGGTCGCCAAGGTGGCGGCATAGAAATGAGACTGACGTTACGTGTTTCTCCCATCGGGCGACGCATTTTTAACTCAAAGTCTAAATTGATTTTTTTGTTCGCACGAGATGAAAATACCGCATCTCCAAAGCTTGGAATGGGGTGTACAAGCTGACATTCTAATGGTGTATTGACCACCATTTCCCATTGAGATTGCTGTGGAGTTGCAGCATAACGTTTGCCCATCAAAGCGAAGCTGCTTGTGCTAAACAACGAAAATACAACACCACTGGTAATCAGCCATTTCTTCATCTAATACTGTCTCTTAAACGGCAGTCTGTTGCCGTCAATTTGCATCAATAAAACCACTTCAACCGGCATGCAAAAATCTCGCCAATATAGGGTTATATGTCACACTGCCATTAATGTGAGCCACCGTGTTCCAATCACCTTAACCGCCACTTAGCGTTTTACTTCCTCATGTTTTATCGGTTTACATGATGCAAAGTATGGCGAATAAACGTCTACATAATATGCAATACAAACTTATTGATTGGATGCAAAATAGAATTCCGGTTTTCTCTTAAATTGCGGTTTTTCTCATCGGTATAATCTGCAATAATGCAGCCTTCGTCACACAAAAATAAGCCAACATGACACTAGAAAATGAAGCTCTAACCTTGAAAAAACGCTTTCGTGGTTATTTCCCTGTGGTAGTAGACGTTGAGACCGCTGGTTTCAATGCTCAAACTGATGCACTTTTAGAAATCTGTGCCGTTACGTTGAAAATGGACGAACATGGCGTGTTGCATCCGGCCTCCACCATTCATTTTCATGTGGAACCATTTGAAGGCGCTAACTTAGAAAAAGAAGCGCTTGAATTCAATGGTATTCGTGACCCTTTCAGCCCTCTTCGTGGTGCTGTTTCTGAGCAAGAGGCGCTAAAGGAAATTTATAAGCTTATTCGCAAAGAACAAAAAGCCGCAGATTGCTCACGTGCAATTATGGTTGCTCATAACGCAGCATTCGACTTGGGTTTTGTAAATGCAGCAAATGAACGCTGTAAACTAAAAAGAGTCCCTTTTCATCCCTTTGCTACTTTTGATACGGCTACATTAAGTGGCCTTGCTTATGGCCAAACAGTTCTCGCTAAAGCTTGCAAAACAGCCGGGATGGAATTTGATAACCGTGAAGCACACTCTGCGCTTTACGATACACAAAAAACAGCAGAATTATTCTGCGGTATTGTCAACAAATGGAAGGCCCTCGGCGGTTGGCCGCTTGTCGACGAAGAATAATAAGTAAACACAACATATTAGGAAAAGTATGAATCCTGTCGTTATATCAGTGTGCGTCATGCTCGTGTTAGCATTGATGCGCGTAAACGTGGTGGTTGCCCTCACGTTTAGTGCCATCGTAGGCGGCCTAGTCGCAGGCATGAGCCTTGGGGATACGGTTGCCGCATTTGAAAGTGGTCTAGGTGGCGGTGCAACTATCGCGCTAAGCTACGCCATGTTAGGTACTTTCGCTGTTGCCATCTCGAAATCAGGCATCACGGATCTACTGGCCAAAAGTGTTATCAAGCGCTTAAATGGCAAAGAAAACTCCGCCTCCACTACTGGCTTAAAGTACGCCGTGTTGGTGGCATTAGTGCTTGTTACGATGTCGTCTCAGAACGTAATTCCGGTCCATATCGCCTTTATTCCAATTTTGATTCCACCTCTTTTGGGCGTATTTGCGAAACTTAAGCTCGATCGACGTTTGGTCGCGTGTGTTCTTACCTTCGGTTTGATCACACCTTACATGATCTTGCCTGTTGGTTTCGGCGGTATTTTCTTAAACAACATTCTGTTAAAGAACCTACATGACAACGGTTTGGAGAATGTGGTTGCAAGCCAAGTCCCAACCGCCATGTTACTGCCTGGTGCAGGTATGCTGTTTGGTCTATTACTGGCTATCTTTGTTAGCTATCGTAAACCGCGTGTCTACAAAGAAACTGAGTTGACTGTCGTTGACGAAACCGATCATGTCATCAATAAAAAGCACATCTTGGTTGCGGCACTTGGTATTGTCGCTGCATTGGGTGTTCAGCTTTACACGGGTTCAATGATTATCGGTGCTCTAGCTGGCTTTATGGTGTTTACTTTCGGCGGCGTTATTGCATGGAAAGAGACGCACGACGTGTTCACTAAAGGTGTACACATGATGGCAATGATTGGCTTCATCATGATTGCAGCAGCAGGTTTTGCAGCAGTAATGAAGCAAACTGGCGGTGTTGAAACACTAGTACAATCGCTATCAACCAGCATCGGTGACAATAAGCCTTTAGCTGCACTACTGATGCTGATCGTTGGTCTGTTGGTAACAATGGGCATTGGTTCATCGTTCTCTACGATTCCAATCCTTGCAACTATCTATGTGCCTCTTGCGCTAGCATTTGGCTTCTCGCCGATGGCAACGATTGCACTGGTAGGTACTGCGGCGGCGTTAGGTGATGCAGGCTCTCCAGCTTCTGACTCTACATTAGGCCCTACATCTGGTCTAAATGCCGACGGTCAACATGAGCACATTTGGGAAACAGTCGTTCCAACCTTTATCCATTACAATATCCCTCTAATCATCTTTGGTTGGATTGCAGCAATGGTGCTTTAATACTATTGTTTGGATGGATATACATTTAGTTACGAAAAAGCCGCTCAATGAGCGGCTTTTTGTTATTCATAACTGTGGTTATTGCGCTGGCATATTGTCAATAATACGCTCACGAATCAGCTTCAAGGTTGGTTCTGTCGACAGGTAATCGATGGCAATCGGAAAATAAGCGTCGTTAATTTTAAGAACCAAGCTAGGGTAAGAGCTCACACCTAGGCTCTTTGCAAGGCTCAATTGATCTTCGAACACACCTTCTAAGAAAGAGCCATCCATGTCATTCTTGAATTGCTGAACATTCAAGCCAATTTCTCTCGCTAGTTGCAAGTGAGTGGCTTCTTCATGAGGAGGCATCGCACGTAAGTAATACGCATGCTGAATCGCTTCTAGCATCTGCTCATAAGAGTCTTGAAAGCCCGCTGCAATAACCGCACGACAAGATTGGTAAGTGCTTCTAACTGGCGTACAAAGCTTCCAGAAATCGTAGTTAAACTTAGTGCCTAACTGGCGCTCAATCTGCTTCCAAATACCTTCGAGTTTTTGTTGCATCTCGGGCGGCATCGGTAAATTAGTATCTGGCGCAAGACCACCAACCACATACTCAAACTGAATCACACCTGGCAGTTGCTGTTTTAGTTTATCCAGCGTTGGTTTGTAACCCCAACACCAACTGCACATTGGGTCATGCACGTAGTAAAGCTTTATATCCACTTTAATAATTAAACCTTTAAAATCATCTCAAAATCTCAGAGTAATTATACAGTCTCATAAGTTGAAAAACTGCTTTATCTTAATAATTCGCTCTAAAGCCAGTCTATACGAGGCGTGTTAAGTTTCATTGTAGATCTTAGGTTAGATAAACAAGTCTGTCAGCTGAGAACTCTAGCCCACCTAGCTCATTTTGTTCGCACAAACTCTTAAAATGTTCAGTACAATACAGAAAGCTCGCTCCTAGCATCTTTGACTTGAAAACAACCTTTTCTGCAACGTCGCTTTCATTAAATACTAACACCTCTACACCTGCTAAGCTGCCATATTCAATTTTTTGGACGCACTTATCTTCATCTTCTTGCCCAAACTCCAACGGTGTATACAGGTACCATTCCTCTTCTTTATAGCGAATCGATAAGAACTCGCCTACTTTGCTCAATGGCTCTTTTAAAGATGCATAAGCTTTAGGGCAAAGCACTAAGAAAACCCGTAACCATAAACTGATATCAGGAAGTAATGAGTCTTTCTTGAGAACATCTTCAAACTCAATATCTACCTCACCCCATATACTTTTGAAAGAAAAGTTTTCTAATGGCTGCACAAAGATTTTTTCTATTAAATCCATGTCACCTAACTGCCTAGCTACAGAACTAGGCGTAGTGCTCACGATTTTATATTCATTGTGACAGTCGAAAATTTTATAAACCGTCATTAATCTATCAACTCCTCATGTTTTACTACCAAGTGCTACCTATGGGTAAGTTACTTTTCAAATCATTTTTCATGAAGGAAACAGGCCTAAAAAAGCTGCGTTTTAGAGGAGAAAGCTAATTTTCTCGTCGACCATTACAGTGCTTACAAACCTCAAAATCAGAGAAATAGTATTTTCATATTAATAAAAATCACTAATTAAATGGATCTGTCAAATTAGAAGAAAACATGATGCCATTGAGCTGATTTTGTTCACACAAAGCCTTAAACTTATCTGTACAGTACAAGGTGCCCGCTCCTTCTAACCGAGACTTGAAAACCATTTTGTCTTTAACATCATCGTCAATAAAAACAAGGGTATCTAACCCATCTCGGCTCCCATATGCGATTTTTTCTACACACTTTCTCTTGTTTTCCTGTCCAAAAGTCAGTGATGCATATAAATACCATTGCCCACCTTGGTAGTTAGCAGGTAAAAACTCCCCGTGTTCACTTAGATAAGCATTCAATATTTCATATGCCCTCGGAGATAAAACAAGGTATGTTCGCGCCCATAAACTAATATCAGGCAATAGAGAATTGTACTTAAATACATCTTGAAACTTTACCTCCACAGGCTTCCAAATATCTTGCAGAGATTGGTTTTTAATAGCCTGTAATAAGATCCTCTCAAAATAGTCGAAGTCACCTAACTGGCTAGCGATTTCATCGGGACCAGAGCAGACCGTTTGAAATTCTCTTAAATTATCTATTATCTTGTAAACTGTCATAATTCTCCCAAAACTTGGTTCTTAGCGTCCAATGCTGATTTATGATGGGGCTTACTCTTCGAGTGCATTTTGTGCCGAAATAAGTTGGCCTAAAAATTCTGGGGAGTTAAATTGCCTTTAGTGTAATTCCTTAACCAAATACCATTTGTAGCAACTCCCTTATCAAAGACGTGTAAGCAATGATGTTTGAAAACGACTTTACGAAATAGATGGCAGCATACATCGTAATTACACGCCAATATACATCAAAATTCATACTGGAATTTTTGTATACACTAGGCGGGATTAACATGGCTTCGCGAGGTTTACGAGATAGGCAGTTAGAACAAAGCTTTATGTTCATTCCACTAACCTAAAAAGAAAAAGGAGCCAGTACGGCTCCTTCGTATTCTATCGCTAAATGTGAGTATTTACGAATTACTCAGCTTGATCTTCAGCGCGCGCTGCTGCTTCTTTGATTAGAGGCTGCAGTTCACCTTTTTGGAACATTTCTAGAATAATGTCACAACCGCCGATAAGCTCACCTTCAACCCATAGTTGAGGGAAAGTTGGCCATTGCGCGTACTTTGGTAACTCAGCACGGATATCTGGGTTTTGCAGAATGTCTACGTAAGCGAACTTCTCACCACATGCCATTAGTGCCTGTGACGCTTGAGAAGAGAAACCACAGCTAGGTAGTTTCGGTGATCCTTTCATGTACAGCAGGATTGAGTTTTCAGAGATCTGCTGTTTGATTTTGTCGATAGTTTCCATCGCTTCCTCATTCATGGGTTTGAACTTTATTTATTTGCCACATTCTACTCAATAACGACAGAATAAAAACCATATAATTAATAAGGCTTAATTTTAGGTTGCTCATTGGCGAGCAATGCAGCACTTCACCACTGCTAACCTCTTAAAATATTTTCATATCGGGGTTTTAATAAAGTAAAAACTTGCTAAAATACTTAGCAAGTCAGCCTTAAAGGCGACATAGCTATAAAAAAACACTAGAAGCAATCGAAAGGTCATCCTTTCAAATCAATGGAGAATCGAGTAATGGCATTTGAACTACCAGCTCTTCCTTACGCGAAAGACGCACTAGAACCACACATCTCAGCAGAGACTCTAGACTACCACCACGGTAAGCACCACAACACTTACGTTGTTAAGCTTAACGGTCTTATCCCTGGTACTGAGTTCGAAGGCAAAACTCTAGAAGAGATCATCAAGACTTCTACTGGTGGCGTATTCAACAACGCAGCGCAAATCTGGAACCACACGTTCTACTGGCACTGTCTTGCTCCAAATGCGGGCGGCGAGCCAACTGGCGCAGTTGCAGACGCAATCAACGCAGCATTCGGTTCTTTTGAAGAATTCAAAGCGAAGTTTACTGATTCAGCAATCAACAACTTCGGTTCTTCATGGACTTGGCTTGTTAAGAAAGCTGATGGCTCTCTAGAGATCGTTAACACTTCTAACGCTGCTACTCCTCTAACAGAAGAAGGTACAACACCACTTCTAACTGTTGACCTATGGGAACACGCGTACTACATCGATTACCGCAACGTACGTCCTGATTACATGAACGGCTTCTGGGCTCTAGTAAACTGGGACTTCGTAGCTGAGAACCTAGCGAAGTAATATACTTCCCCCTAAGTTCAATTTAGTCTTATTCAAAAGCTCGCTATTTAGCGGGCTTTTTTGTTTCGCCTTCCCTAGCACCTTTAAATAATTCCCTCTTTTACTAAAGTTCTTCTTATTCACGCCGTTAAAAGAGCATCGAGCGAGGAACATCATGCAAATTCATACGTTAGACAAAGCTGCAATTATCAACGAACTTCAGTTCGGTAATGGTATTAACCATGCCGTACACGAAGGTCGTCGTGCGGATTTCTCGCTGATTCTGTCTATGTTCTCTAATGATGTTCGCGATGTGGTCCCAGTTGAAGAGGTCCAGGAAGTCATCACCAGTGACAGTATTCTTCGCCAACAATTGGGTTTATCGCAACCTCAAGCTCTTCGTTCTGATAGCAGCAGCTATGAACTCGCAGCTGAACAAGCGAAACAGTTTCACGATGCAGGATTGCCTTCCGCAAAGCTGAGCCATTACCTAAAACCAGATGCGCTGACTTACCTGCCTGAAGACACATTCAACCTACCAGAGGAGGTTTATCACAACCTATCTGGTCATGAGCGACGCAGATTGGGCGAACGCAACAAACAACTGATCCCAGATGCTGGGCTATATAATCAGCTAGTGACGGCTCAACGTCAGCATCAAATTCAAGCTAAAGCATAGAGATCCGCTTTTTATCCAATAGCTTGCAATACCTACACGTCAGAAATGTGACATCTTACAAATTACCGCACAATAGTCCTCACTCGAAAGCGTTAGTTTGAAGCCTTTCACACTGAACCCAACGAATTTCAACCATGCTATTAGCACAAACCACTGGTGTATTGTTTTTCACATATGGATACAGTGAAGGTGCTATGGATATCAAAGAATCAATTATTCTCGTCACGTCTGCAGGTTCGGTTATAGGAAGAACCTGTGCAAATCACTTTGCTCACCTTGGAGCAACGTTGATTCTTTGTGACCAAAATTCTAGCGCTTTGAGAGCGAGCTATGAGCAAATCAGCGCTTTCACTGACAAAGTGTATGCTATGAATGTGTGTAGTGATAACACAACGTCCATTAACTTATTGTTTGACCAGATAGAATCACAGCTACGTGCGACACCAGATGTGATTGTTAATTGCTGGACCAGCTCCCCTATGCCTGGCTTAATGGCGCCAGAACCAATGAGTACTTACATTGATCACTTGTCGTCTGCGGCACGCTTCCTTTATACCTACGGCCAAGTAGGAGCAGAGCGCTTTCGAGCCAGAAACAAGAAAGGCGTCATTGTTAACGTCATTTCTCATGACAACCATGAAGACTTTACGGGAGTTGAAAGCATGGCGGCGTTGGTGTCAGGTTTTACTCACAGCTGGGCAAAAGAACTCACACCATTCAACATTCGAGTGGGCGGCGTTATTCCCTCGGTAAATCATACAAAAGAAGAGCTCAACGAGAGGCACTGGGCTGAGATCCAAGACGAACTAGTCCGCAACACAGCATACATCGTCGCGAATGAATACTTCAGTGGCCGAGTAGTTGCGACCGAAGTGTAAGCATACACAGCAACTCTGTTTTCCCAAGCCAGATGTAACTCCTGCACCAAAATAAAAAAAGCCCCAGTCATTTGACTGGGGCTTTAACCTTTTCCCGATTAAGGTTCCGTGCTAGCGAAAACCTTGCTCACTCGATTTTTTAATTACGCGTCAGCTTTTTCTTTCTTTGCTTTAGGTGCTGCTTTTGCTGCTTCTTGGTCTGCTTTCTTCTTGATAACAGTTGTACCTTCGAAAGTTTCGCCTTCAACAAATGCTTTACCGTAGTAAGAAGCCATCAACACATCTTTAAGTTCGCTGATTAGAGGGTAACGTGGGTTCGCACCAGTACATTGGTCATCGAACGCTTCTACCGCTAGCTCATCCAGTTTCGCTACGAAATCTGATTCAGCAACACCTGCCGCTTGGATAGACATTGGGATGTCTAGGTTAACTTTTAGTTCATCCAACCATGCTAGTAGACGTTCAATCTTCTGAGCAGTACGGTCACCTTCTTGGCTTAGGCCTAGGTGGTCAGCAACTTCAGCGTAACGACGACGTGCTTGTGGACGGTCGTATTGAGAGAACGCAGTTTGTTTAGTTGGATTGTCGTTCGCGTTGTAACGTACCACGTTAGAGATAAGTAGTGCGTTAGCTAGGCCGTGTGGCAAGTGGAACTCAGCACCCAGTTTGTGAGCCATTGAGTGACAAACACCTAGGAATGCGTTCGCAAATGCAACACCAGCGATAGTAGCTGCGTTGTGTACTTTCTCACGAGCGATTGGGTCATTTGCACCGTTCGCATAGCTTGATGGTAGGTACTCTTTTAGCATCTTAAGTGCTTGAAGAGCTTGGCCATCTGAGTATTCGTTAGCAAGAACTGATACGTAAGCTTCTAGAGCGTGAGTTACTGCATCGTAACCACCAAATGCTGTTAGAGACTTAGGCATGTTCATTACTAGGTTCGCATCAACGATTGCCATGTTTGGCGTGATTTCGTAGTCAGCTAGTGGGTATTTCGCACCAGTCTTGTCGTCAGTAACAACCGCGAATGGAGTAACTTCTGAGCCAGTACCTGAAGTTGTAGTGATACATACAAGCTCAGCTTTTTTACCCATTTTAGGGAACTTGTAGATACGTTTACGGATGTCCATAAAGCGCATTGCTAGTTCTTCAAAGTGAGTTTCTGGGTGTTCGTACATTACCCACATGATTTTCGCTGCATCCATTGGTGAACCACCGCCTAGCGCTAGGATAACGTCAGGTTGGTAGCTAGCCATTTGAGCCGCACCTTTTTCTACTACAGACAGTGTTGGGTCAGCTTCAACATCGAAGAATGTTTGAACTTCCATGCCTTGAGCTTTCAGTAGGCTTACTACGTCATCTGCATAACCGTTGTTGAATAGGAAACGGTCAGTTACTAGGAATGCACGTTTCTTACCTTCTAGGTCGCCAAGCGCGATTGGAAGGCTACCACGACGGAAGTAGATTGACTTAGGTAGTTTATGCCACAACATGTTTTCAGCTCGCTTCGCTACAGTTTTCTTGTTGATTAGGTGTTTAGGACCTACGTTCTCAGAGATAGAGTTACCACCCCAAGAACCACAACCTAGCGTTAGAGATGGCGCAACGTTGAAGTTGTACAAGTCACCGATACCACCGTGAGTAGTCGGGATGTTGATTAGGATACGAGCTGTCTTCATCTTGTCACCGAAGTAACGGATACGATCAGCGTTAGTATCTTGGTTAGTGTAAAGACCAGATGTGTGGCCGATACCACCAATCTCAACCATAGTTACCGCTTGAGCAACCGCGTCTTCGAAGTTGTCAGCACGGAATAGACCTAGAGTTGGAGATAGTTTCTCGTGAGCGAATGCGTCATCGTGAGATACTTTACCCAGACCTTCACCAACAAGAACTTTAGTGTCTGCTGGAACTTTAACGCCTGCCATTTCAGCGATTGCTGCTGCTGGCTGACCTACGATTTTCGCGTTTAGCGCGCCATCGATAAGAAGAACTTTACGAACTTTATCAGCTTCTGCTTTGCTTAGGACATACGCTTTGTGAGAAGCAAAACGCTCTTTCACTTCGTCGTATACTTCGTCAACTACGATTGCAGCCTGCTCAGAAGCACATACTACACCGTTGTCGAAAGTCTTAGACATAAGGATAGAAGCAACAGCACGTTTGATGTCTGCTGTTTCATCGATAACAACAGGAACGTTACCTGCACCTACACCGATTGCTGGCTTACCAGAAGAGTAAGCGGCTTTAACCATGCCTGGACCACCAGTTGCAAGGATAAGAGCGATGTCATCGTGTTTCATTAGAGCGTTTGAAAGCTCAACAGAAGGCTGGTCGATCCAACCGATGATGTCTTTTGGTGCGCCTGCTGCTACTGCTGCATCTAGAACGAGTTTAGCTGCATCGTTAGTTGAGTTTTTCGCACGTGGGTGTGGTGAGAAGATGATACCGTTACGAGTCTTCAAAGAGATTAGAGATTTGAAGATCGCTGTAGAAGTTGGGTTAGTCGTTGGTACGATACCGCAGATGATGCCTACAGGCTCAGCGATAGTCATAGTACCTAGGTTGTCATCCTCTTCTAAGATGCCACACGTTTGTTCGTCTTTGTATTTGTTGTAGATAAACTCAGAAGCAAAGTGGTTCTTGATTACTTTATCTTCAACAATACCCATACCAGATTCTTCTACCGCTTGTTGAGCTAGCGGGATACGGGCCTGGTTAGCTGCTAGAGAAGCTGCACGAAAGATTTTATCTACTTGCTCTTGAGAGTAAGTAGCGAACTCTTCTTGCGCTTTCTTAACGCGAGCAACCATTGCATCTAGTTCAGCCATATTAGTTACAGGCATAGGGAATCTCCTAAAATTAACAAATATTAAAAACTTTTTACTAAGGCTATTACTTATCGTTTTTACTGTTTATCAGTCACTTAGAAAACAAACGTCTTAGTAAATTGCTTTCAGGACTGAGTATAATATTTCATAGTGTGAAAAAAATTGACTTGGATCAGTTCTCACCACCTAAATACTACCAAAGTGGTGCCTCATCACACCAAAATGACATAAATCACTGATAAACAAATAAATTAACTTTCATTTTTTATTGAGTAAAAAAGAAGCAAATGGACAAATAAATAAAAGAAACTACAACAACCTGTAAAAAAGTTTCATTTTTGACCAACAAAATTACATGTAGGCCCAATTCTTTGTGCTACTGAGAGTATATCGAACCGAATACATCTCTCTACAAACCACCTTGGTTTTTATCAAAAATGTGCGAATGTTAACGTTTATGTAAAACAGCGCAATTTATCAGCAACTTTATACGTAACATTTCCTTTCCAGATTAGATACAGTTTATTAAAGAATTAGTTTTTCTCACTTAAATGGCAGGGAATGCGTTAGTTTTTTTCATTTCTTACAACCTAACTTTTGCCTTACATTACGCCCAAATTACCCCTTCTCCTTTTCACTAATGTGAACTTTGATGAGTACGCAACATGCAAACTTTTGAACTTGCTATCTTCTTGCAGTTTTTTCTCGGTTTGGTCGCCGCAGTAAACCCTGTTGGTATCATGCCTGTGTTTGTGTCACTAACCGGGCATATGACTCCAGACGAAAAGCGCAATACGGCAACAACAGCAAATGTGGCTGTTGCGATCATCCTGATCATTTCGCTTTTTGCTGGTCAGTTACTGTTAGACATGTTCAGTATTTCTCTGGATTCGTTTCGTGTCGCTGGCGGGTTGCTATTACTTAGCATCGCATTCTCGATGATGAGCGGTAAACTGGGGGAAGATAAGCAGAACAAACAAGAGAAAACGGAATACGTCAGTCGTGAACAGATTGGTGTGGTCCCTCTTGCAATGCCTTTAATGGCAGGTCCTGGTGCAATCAGTTCGACTATTGTTTATGGTGCACGCTACCCAAGCATGTTCGATACCGTGGGCATTAGTATTACGATTGGTTTGTTCTGCCTTTGTTCATGGCTATTGTTCCGCTCTGCCCCATTGATCGTACGATTTTTAGGTCAAACTGGAATCAACGTCATTACTCGTATCATGGGTTTGATATTGGGCGCGCTTGGCATAGAGTTCATTGCGAATGGCTTACGCAACTTATTTCCAGGATTAGCCTGAGTTTCTATAAAATTGTATGATAGAGCGATTCAACAATGGATCGCTTTGTCATGACGACTGACTCTCTTAAACATACTCTATATGTCACCATTTTTGGTACTCATACCAAAGCTGGAAAAACGTTCGATATTGCTCTCATTATCGCGATCATCAGTTCGTTAATCGTACTGGTGTTAGATTCGATACCCTCCGTTCGGGCCGAGTGGGAAAAAGAGCTGAAGTTTATTGAATACACATTTACTGGCCTATTCACGATTGAATACCTTCTAAGGCTTTATTGCTCTCCTAAACCTGCCGCCTACGCAAAGAGTTTTTATGGTGTCGTCGATTTACTTGCGATTTTGCCCACCTATTTAGCACTCTTCTTCCCATCCGCTTCGTTTATGGGTGTGATCAGGGCGCTGCGAGTGATGCGAATATTCCGCATACTCAAGTTAGTCCGATACCTCCAAGAGTCCAATATCCTCTTACGTTCACTGCTTATGGCGCGCAGAAAGATTTTTATCTTCTTTAGTTCCGTCGCCATTATGGTAACGATTTTCGGCTCGTTGATTTTTATCATTGAAGGACCTGAAAACGGATTTACTAGCATTCCTAAGAGTATTTATTGGGCGATCGTGACCATCACAACGGTTGGGTATGGTGACTTGGTCCCTCAAACAGACCTAGGTAAAGGGCTTGCATCACTCACCATGTTACTGGGTTATTCCATTTTGGCGGTACCTACAGGTATTTTCACTGCCGAACTGCACCAAGAGATGCAATCGCACAAAGTATTGGTGAAATGCCCAAACTGCTCCCACGCAGGGCACGACTCTGACGCAATTTACTGTAAACATTGTGGTAGTGAACTGGCCGATCCAGACAAAAGAGTCGTTCGAACGGAAGACGACGCATGAAAAAAGAGCTCCCTACGGAGCTCTTTTATTTTGTCATCAAATAAAGGATTGATGTGATTATGCTTTCTCAGACAGAATAATTCTCAGAGTACGACGCAATGGCTCCGCAGCACCCCAAAGCAGTTGGTCACCAACAGTGAAAGCATTTAGGAAATCATCACCCATCGCCATCTTACGTAGACGACCCACTGGTACAGACATTGTGCCCGTAACTTTTGCCGGTGTTAGCTCTTGAGCAGTGATGTCACGGTCGTTAGGAATCACTTTCACCCAATCGTTATGAGTGGCGATGATTTCTTCGATTTCGTCCATTGGTACATTTTGTTTAAGCTTGATAGTAAGTGCTTGAGAGTGACAACGCATCGCGCCAATACGCACACAAGTACCGTCAATTGGGACAGGTGAACTTTGAGAACCCAAAATTTTATTCGCCTCGGCGCCCGCTTTCCACTCTTCTTTACTCTGACCATTATCGCGCTTCACATCGATCCATGGGATCAACGAACCAGCTAGTGGCACACCGAATTTATCGGTAGGGAAAGAGCCGCTGCGCATTGTATCCGCGACTTTCTTATCGATATCTAGGATAGAGCTTGATGGGTTTGCAAGTTCAGAGCTAACAGAGTCATTGATAACGCCCATTTGCGAGATCAATTCACGCATATTTTGCGCACCAGCACCAGATGCGGCTTGGTAAGTCATTGCGCTTGTCCACTCAACAAGACCTTTCTCAAATAGACCACCTAGCCCCATTAGCATTAAACTAACCGTACAGTTACCACCGACAAATGTGTTCGTGCCACCGTGGATGCCTTGTTGGATTTGCTTTAAGTTCACTGGATCAAGTGTGATGATCGAATCTTCAGCCATACGTAGCGTAGAGGCCGCGTCAATCCAGTAGCCTTTCCAACCAGCCTGACGAAGTGCAGGGAAAACTTTTTCTGTGTAGCTACCACCTTGACAGGTGATTACCGCATCAAGCTGTTTTAAGCTTTCAATATCATATGCGTCTTGCAGTAAGCCTGCGTCTTTTCCTAAGTTAGGAGCAGGAATACCAACTTGAGAAGTACTGTAGAATACTGGTTCGATTAGGTCGAAGTCTTTCTCTTCAACCATACGCTGCATAAGGACTGAACCAACCATACCGCGCCAACCAACTAAACCAACTCTCATCGTATTAACTCTCCATGTATTAAAAAACCTACCCCATAGTTAATTTTTCACAGCAAAATCTCAACCCCTATTTTGTAAATAAGCGCGTTTTTTAACCTTTTCCTCTGAAAAACAGGGTTACACGAGATTTTTAGTGTTTGGTTTGCGGTTTTAACCATTTTTCAAGTAGGGAAAGCACTTTAGCCCCCTAATTGGTCTTACCACTCAATGAGAAAATAACACATGAAGCACAATAATTTCACATCACACAACATTTAAAACCAAAAAAGTTAAAATAAACTAACAGTTAATTTCACAAGCAAACGTTTTTACCGACGAACATCAAGATAAAACACCAAATGTTCGAAATATAATTTTTGTTAATGTATGTTATGCGCGATTACAACAAGGAGCGCCTTCCTCTATTGCTCCAAGATTGACAGAGGCACATATGAAGCAAGTTACACCACGCCTACCAAGCTTGATACAGGTATTTATCTCGCTCGGTTTATTTCTCCTGCTGGCATTTTCGTTCACAGCCAAGCTAGACCTACCGATTCAGCTAGCGCTATACATCGGTTGGTTCATTGTCATGATATTGGGCATAAAGCTTGGCCACCAGTATAAAGATCTGGAAAAAGCAGCACTAAATGGCATTTCCAATGGACTTGGAGCCGTTTTAATCCTTTTGGCCGTTGGCGCGCTTGTAGGTACTTGGATCTCTGGTGGTATTGTTCCAACCATTATTTACTACGGCCTTAAAGCCATCCACCCTTCCATCTTTTTGCTCGCGACCATGATCATCTGTTCATTGACTGCGCTAGCGACTGGCACATCTTGGGGGGCGGCTGGCACGGCAGGTATTGCAATGATGGGTATCGGTCAAGGTCTTGGTGTTCCTGCGCCAATCACTGCAGGTGCCGTACTTTCAGGCTGTTACTTTGGTGACAAAATGTCGCCTCTATCGGATTCAGTAATCCTTGCTTCATCTATGTCTAACGTTGAAGTGATGGAACATATTAAAGGCATGTTGCCGATAGCACTCATTAGCTACATTATTACAGGCATTATGTTTACTGCATTTGGCTTCCACTACGCAGGTCAAGTTGACATGAGCCAGGTAGACTCTGTCATTAAAGCGATGGAACAGCAGTTCTACATCACCCCTTACTCATTTGTTCCTGTGATCATCGTATTGTCACTTCTAGCGATGCGTATGCCTTCATTCCCAGTGATCAGTTTTGGTTCTCTGCTAGGTATTATTTGGGCAGTGATGATCCAAGATGTCGATTTCCTAACCGCGTTCAACACGGCTTGGGCTCCATTTGCAATCTCATCTGGCGTAGATTTCATTGACTCAATCCTTAACCGTGGCGGCATGTCTTCAATGCTTGGGTCGGTAGCGGTTATCGTATTCGGCCTTGGTTTTGGCGGTCTACTAGATAAAGTAGGCGTGCTAGAGACTATCGCGAAGCTGTTTGAAAAACGCGTTCAAAGTGCAGGTTCATTGGCAACAAGCACAATTGGTACGGCCTTTATGGGCAACGTATTTGGTTCAGCGATGTACGTTTCACTTATTCTGACCCCAAAAATCTGTGCGAAGAACTATGACCGTCTAGGCTACAAACGTAAGAATTTGTCTCGTAACGCAGAATTTGGCGGCACGCTAACCTCAGGTATGGTCCCTTGGAGTGACAACGGTATCTACATGGCCAGTATTTTGGGTGTTGCTACACTGTCTTATGCCCCGTTCATGTGGCTGAGTTTTGTATGTATCATCGTAACGATCTTCACTTCTTACATGGGTTGGTTTGTTGATAAGTGCGAACCAACAGCAGAAGCAGTTGAAGAAGCTGAAGGCGAATTAAAGCAGCAAACCGCTTAACTTCGCAGAGATAGAAAGAACCTCCCTTCCGAATTCAATACTAAAAAAGAGCGCTTTAAAGCGCTCTTTTTTATTTCCAAAACAAATCGTTAGCTTTGTTTGACTGACGTTTTCACGGCTGTACGCTTCCCAAACCAATAGCCCAAGCTAAGCGGTGCAAAGAATATAACGGCAATGAACAGAATAAAGTAGATGATGGTACTTTTGACAAGTTCAATCAGCTTAGTCATTGCGAGATTCACAACCTCTTGCGACACTCGATCCATATCTTGAGCAAACTTCTCGCGCTCATGGGTAATGATCTGTGCGATTTCTTGGCGCTCTCTGGCAACCATCAGCTCTATAGCTTGGCGTTCTTCACCCAACTGAGATAAACGCGCCTCCGTCCTTTGATCGATATCGTCAACCAAAGGTTGTAACTCCAGCGCCATTTGTTCTGCCAAATAACGCATGTACTCTGGGTTGTTATCGATAAAATCCCTCATCGAATCAGCGGTAACTTGCAAACTATTGAGCGCCGCATTGACTTTTTCGATACTGGCAGAGCTATTCAAGGCCAACAACTGCGCTTTCCACGTCATAATTTTTGGTGTCTGCTCTGATACCAGACTTAGACGATCAGAGACATCCCCAAGTGCTTCTGGCATCGTGCCTAGCGTTGTAACGGCTTCCTCTTCGCTAATTTGGTTTGCATCTAACCACCTACGGTAAGCCGGAGTCCTAATCATGCTTAAATCAGCGAATGGATGCTGCTTGGCGAACTCTGCAACAAACGTTTGTGTCTTGATGTATGCTTCTTTCTTCAATAAAGATTGAGCCAGTTTATCTACCTCTTTCGCTAAATAAACGGAAACTAACTTGGCCTCATCAGACGCAAAGAGCTCATTACCAGAAGCGGTAGTAAAGAACTGTTCCATTTGTAGCGTGAAAGTCCATGTATCAATCAGTGCAGCCATTGGGGACACTTGGTATGCAGAAGCTTGGATGCCTTCTTCAGCATTTATCTTCCAAAGTAAAATATAAGATTGATGAACTTTATCATGAGGCTCATATTGTTCGTGTAGTGCGTCTGCTGCTTGCTCAACCTGAGCAAAAAACTGCTGCGCATACTCACGAGTCAAAAGACGCATATTGAGCTCTTGTTTGGTAAGAGGGACGGTTTGACTCTCGATCTTGACTTCGAGCAGGGAGCACCCTGAAAGCATCATAACCAGCCCTATCAACATCATTGAAGACATTCGGCGAACGGACATGAAAACACCTTTAACAAATTGTATAGAACAGGAATAAAGCGAACTAAGTCATATAGTTCGAGCCTTTATTACCTCAACTCTTATGACATTAAGTCAGAGCAATATCAATCTGTTAGCGCTTCTGTTATCTTTTCACTATTGAGAACATTATTAGCAAAAAGTATGGTTTGTTTTAGGACATCATCTAAACATGCCAACTTCTCTTCCGGCACTTTTTGCCCTTGTTTAATCAACAGTTCAATATCACCCGAAATACAGTGCAATGGCATTGCACCTAAACTCCCTGAGACCCCTTTAAGACTGTGTGCGGCTCTTTGCGCTTGCTCTTTATCCTCTTCTAACAGCTGATACATTTTAGTGCCATCGCCAGAGTGATCCTGAATAAAGACCTCCAGTAACATCCGCACAGCGCCCTCGTCACCAGACAGAGAATCTAACATTTTATTGATATCTATGTACGGCTCACGTTCCACTACTTCCACTTGTGATGAATTCACCTCATTACAACTTTTTTCGTTCATTTGGACGTTTTGAAAATTTTCTGACTGAGCTGAGGGAACAGTGTTAGCTCCATTTTCATCATCGCCAACTTGCTCTGACTTTTTATCATCGGTTCTGGGTAGTGGTATCGGTTGAATCGTTTTTGGGGAGAAGGCTCCCCATGAAATGAGGAAAAGGAGCAAACCACTGATTACAGACAACCAAACAATAAAAGTCATTAGCTTCTGTTCCAACTGATCATTTATCGAAGTTAACTGGTTCGGGAAATCTGGATTAAGCAGTTGATTAGATAAATAACTGCCCTGTGCCTGAGCAGATAGTGCGCTTGAGGTTTGAGCAAGCTGGCGCTGAAGAGCGCTTCGCTCTTCGGGAGAGAGCGTCTCTGATTCAATAAAAAGTCGGTCTAAGTCACGGTAAGTATCGCTATTCGTTGCAGAGTCACTAAAGACAGACTCAAAAACAAGCGCACCTAAGCGATAGTACATTGCCTGAATTTTCTCAGAGTTTTCTGTTCGAGCACGGCTGCTTCGTAACTGTTCTGCTAACGAAACCAATTCACTGTCACTTCTTACAAAAGCTCGAGCACTTTCTAAAAATCGGTCGGTCGTATAAAGCAATTGAGTGATGTCTGGTGTGATTTTCCCTTCAGAAAACTCACTTTCAAGCTGTAAGCGAACTGCATAAGCCAACTGAAGTTTCAGTGAAATTTGGTCGACGTGTTTAACACGGTAAGGCAGATCGAAGTTAAAAAAGTGCCTGACTTCTTCAACTTTACTTCCTAACTCATTTACAGTCGAAATCGTTTGAATCGTTTGTTTGGCTTGCAGCCAAATGCCAAGTGCTAAAACACACCACAAAACGAACCAGAACCAAACAAACCGCCGTATTCCTTCTTTTAGCTTCAGCAACACTTGCCCCTCGCATATCTCCATTAATTACAAGCATATACTATGGATGTTTCTTATTCACATAAAAAAAGAGAGCCGTTTGCTCTCTTTATTTAACGATATGATTTTAATTGCGACTTAACTGATCTTTTAGATTTGGAGGCGTCCCTTTAATCGTTAAGGTATCCGTCTCTGGATCATAAAAAATACGCTCGCCAAGTAAGAGACTATCGAAGCTAATATTCAAACCACCACCAGCTCCAACAAATTTAGTCAGTTTGCGAACCGTCGCACGATCACCTGGGAAAGACTCTTCAAGCTCGTACCCTTGCTCTTTGGTGAAATCCATAAAGCTCGTGCCATCTTGGCTTTGAGGAAGCTCTCCGGAAAGCTCTGAGATTTGAACCTCATCACCGGATTTAATTTGCTCATTGCAGTAGTCGTAAACTTGTTTCTTGTACTCGTTCACTTCTTGCTTTTCTAGCTTCGAGTCAGCACAAAAATCATCCACCGCCTGCATCAACACTAAGTTTTGTTGTTTAGTATCTAAGCCAATATCCGCTTGCAGAAAATCTAGGAAGAAGTCCGCCACTTTACGGCCAACGCGTCCTTTAATGTATTGCAGATAACGATTGGATTCCTTGTCGGTCTCGTAGCTCGACAGGTCGATGCGTGCGGCAATATCCATTTTGGTGATATCTAAGTAATCTGTCGCACTGATGTCCAAACCTTCGGTCACTTTTAAACTCTGATTCATTGGTAAGATACCGATGAACAAGTAGTCCGTTGCTAAACTCTGATACTCAGCGAAAACCAAGATACCTTCATCCGCAAATGGGTACTTAATCAACTCTTCTTTCAAGCGATTTGCACTAATTTGTGAGAAGTCGTAAAAATCTCGCTCTCCTTTGCGCATTTCTTGAAGCCAAAATTGAAATTCGCTGTCTGACTGGAAAGCGCCAAAACCTTTACCAGCTTTAGAATGGAATACTCGGTGAAGCTCAGCGACTAAGTTTTCTGTAGATGCATCGTTCTCTAATGATGCTGGACGAAAGTTTACAACCAGCTCGTCCTGATCGTTTTTGCACAGTTGATGCAGAATAACGTTTGAAAGATGAAGACTCATAGTGATTTTATCTTGCTACAAGGTTTTAGTTGATGGGCATTGTAGGTTATCATAAGCCGCTTTTACTATCATTATTAGAGTCTTTATGCCGATTACATCTAAATATACTGACGAGCAAGTAGAAAAAATTCTTGCTGAAGTAGCAACAGTTCTTGAAAAACACGCTGCTTCTCCTGAGTTGACGCTAATGATTGCCGGAAATATCGCAACCAATGTCTTAAATCAACGTGTTGCTGCTTCACAACGCAAAGCGATTGCTGAAAAATTTGCTCAGGCGCTGATGTCTTCTTTAGAAACACCAAAAACACACTAATCACGGACAATAGAACACATACATGGTAGACAGCGGAAACTCATACAGCGAACGTGTATCTCGACTAGTTGGTTGGGGTCACTGGTTTGCATTCTTCAATATCGTTGCATCGATGTTGATAGGCACACGCTACATTGTTCAGTCTCCTTGGCCCGAGACGTTACTTGGTCAGTTTTATCTGGCGGTTTCTTGGGTTGGTCACTTTGGCTTTCTAGTTTTCGCACTTTACTTGCTTGTTCTATTCCCGTTGACGTTTATCCTGCCATCGCGGAAATTGTTCCGTTTGGTGGCAGTGATTTTCGCAACCGTTGGGCAAACCATATTATTAATTGATACCCAAGCGTATCAGTCGATCAATTTGCACTTAACTCCCGTTGTCTGGGAGTTACTATTCAGCGAAGACAAAAGTGCACTCAGCACTGACCTACAACATTTATTTGTTGTGATGCCGCTGATCTTCCTTATTCAACTCGCACTATCCGAATGGGTATGGCGAAAACAGCGCAAACTATCTCATAAGCACGTAGGACGCCCTCTCGCGGCCGTCTTTTTCCTCAGCTTTATGACCAGCCATTTGGTTTACATTTGGGCAGATGCGTATTTTTACAACCCAATTACTAGCCAGCGTTCAAACTTCCCGTTGTCTTACCCGATGACGGCGAAGAGTTTTATGGAAAAACATGGTCTACTTGACCGTGAGGAATACCTAAAACGTTTAGCAGAAAACGAAGGCAACGTAGAGTTAGTCAACTATCCTCTTGAAAAGCTTGAGTTTAACCGCCGAGTTAATAAGCTCAATGTGTTGATGATCAGCATAAACAATTTACGAGCGGATGCGCTTAACCAAGAAGAGATGCCTAACCTCTATGAGTTTGCTGAAAACAATCAGAACTTCCGTAATCATTACAGCTCAAGTAATGATACATACGGGGCCTTTGGTTTGTTCTATGGCTTACCGACCAGTTATGCATCAAGCATCAAGGCGCAAGGTGCTTCCCCAGTATTGCTCGATGTACTGAAAGATCAGGGCTACAACTTTGGTTTATTCAGTGGCAGTGGGTTTGAAGATGATCTCTACTCAGAAATTATTTTCCGCGACTTGAACTTAGCGGAAGACCTAGATGGCACGCAAGCTCATACCGATAAACAATCTATCGCAAACTGGAATACATGGTTAGTAGAGAAAGCAAGTCAGCCATGGTTTAGTTACATCGAAGTCACCACCGTTGATAATTTTGAATCGATTCCTTCAAATAATGACGAAGAAATGCCCGCAAGTGAGCGATTCAAAAAAGCTTATGAATATGCAGTGAAGTCGGCGGATAGAACTATCGCCGGTATTATTGATGAACTAGAAACGACGGGACAACTGACAAACACCATCGTAATCATCACTTCTAATCACGGTAGTGAATTTAACGAAACCAATACGAACAGCTGGGGAGCAAACAGCAACTACAGCCGTTATCAATTACAAGTTCCGATGGTGATCCATTGGCCTGGAATGCTGGCTGGCGAGTTTAATCACAGCACAAGCCACTTGGACCTCTCGGTTACACTGTTGCAAGATATGCTCGGCGTATCTTCCAACCCATATGATTACAGTAGTGGTCGCAACCTATTCGATGAAAGCCGTCGTCGCTGGATCTTGGCGGGCGATACTCGCGAGCTTGCCTTAATTACTAGCTCACAAACCACAGTGATCGATAAGTTTGGCAACTACAAGCTGTATGACAAAAACTACAAACGACTTCGAGATGATGCACCGAAGTTGCCAGTTTTGATGCAAGGTTTAACTGAGTTACAGCGTTTTTATTCTAAAAACGATTAATACCTAGCAATCCATATACTATTCAAACTCCCCTTTTTGGGGGAGTTTTTGTTTATTTAAACAACACAAACCACAAATTTGCGCAGTAAACATCCAATCAGTTCAACTAGGGGTTTACAACATTTTCAAAGCCTTATATTATGCGCCTCAACAACGGAGAGATGGCTGAGTGGTTGAAAGCACCGGTCTTGAAAACCGGCATACGTTAATAGCGTATCTAGGGTTCAAATCCCTATCTCTCCGCCACTTTTAGAAAAATCCCGCTAAGAAATTAGCGGGATTTTTCGCATCTCCAGACTTAAAAGATTTGTACAAATCACTTATCACTTCTTGAACGCAACTAAGCACTCCGCCACACTCCTAAAGAACCCACAAAAAATTAATGCCCTTTTCGTTCGTTCCAGTGTTGAATCAATTTGATATTTACATCTAGTTGTATCTACTCATCAATAAAGACTTCTTTAGCGGCATTGATAAGCTGCAAATGGATTGGGACGAGGTCAGCATGATTCGTTCGATATCCACCTCCAACGACAGCTGCGACAGGGATACCTCGAGATTTCACTGTTTGCATTAAAAATCTATCACGTTCTAAAATCCCTTGAGTCGACACATCAAAATATCCAAGCTCATCGTCTTGATGTATATCGACACCAGCATCGTAGATAACTAAATCAGGGCGATGAAGATTAAGTGCCATATCGACCACTTCTTTAAACGCCATTAAAAAATCCTCATCACCTGTCCCTCGCACCAAAGGCACATCGAGGTCAGACTGAGGCTTCCTCGCTGGGAAGTTTTTATCACAGTGGAAAGAAAGCGTGATGATATCTGGCTCATCGTCACATAAAGTTGCTGTTCCATCCCCATGGTGAACATCACTATCAATGATCAATACTTTATCGACATGCTCGACTTCGAGCGCTTGCCTGGCCGCGATCACTAAGTCATTAAATAAACAAAAACCACTGCCAAACTCTTTGTGTGCGTGGTGATACCCACCACTCAAATGAATGGCCACACCGTACTCAAGTGCCTTTTTTGCGGTCAGAGCCGTGCCCGCTGCTGAAGTTAGCGTTCTGGTAATGAGAGACTCACTCCAAGGAAAACCTATTCGGCGCATCTTCGCAGCTGGCATGTTTCCACTAACAAGTAACTCGACGTATTCCTCGTCATGAACACGTTTTACTTCCCCAACAGTTAATGCTTCGGGCTGGAAAAACTGCGTGTGCTCTTTCCAGTTATCTTTCTCCATATGCACCAATACCGATTCATAGAGGTACTGGTATTTCATAATTGGGTAACGATGCCCCTCTGGCAACTCAAGTTGAGAATAAATCGGGTGGTAGATAAATGGCAGCATGAGAAATTCTTAATAACAATGGTAACGAAATAGTATCAACTTAAAGGGTTGAATAAAACGCAATTTAATTGATAATGATTTTCAATATCAATTAAATTTAATATACATATGAATTCTACTTTCTTTGCTATTCTCGGCGCACTGTTTGGCTCTCTTTGTGCCCTGTCCCTATTTTCATCTCTTGTTGTTGGTGCGTGGTGGTTGGTTGATTTTATTGTGCTTAACTAACACAATGACTTTCAACTGAAATCAAAAAAACATAGGTGTTTGTATGAGTCAAACCGTCTTTATTACCGGAGCAAATCGCGGCATTGGCCTTAGCTTAACTGAGCTGTACCTGAAGCAAGGCCACCAAGTACATGCTACTAGCCGTTCCTTAGAGAACAGTTCAGAACTACAAACTCTAGCCTCACAATTCAGTAATTTGGTTTTGCACGAACTGGATGTCACTCACTACGAACAAGTCGCTAAGCTTGCCGATAAACTCCCTGCCATCGACTTACTCATCAATAATGCAGGATATTACGGCCCCAAGGGATATGGCTTTGGAAACACTGACGTAGAAGAATGGCGTAAAGCCTTCGAAGTAAACACCATTGCACCGTTAAAACTGGTTGAGCACTGTTACCCTCGCTTACAACAAGGCAAGATAAAAAAGATTGCTTGTATCTCATCAAAAGTGGGGAGCATGACCGAAAATACGTCCGGTGGCGGTTATATTTATCGCTCATCGAAAGCGGCGCTTAACTCGGTTGTGAAAAGCTTAAGTAATGATTTAACACCTGAAGGATTTACCGTTTTAGCGCTTCACCCTGGTTGGGTAAAAACGGCGATGGGCGGGCCAAATGCTTTGATAGATACGCAAACCTCCGCGCAAGGCCTAGCGAACGTGATAGAGCTGAGCACACCGCAGCTTTCAGGTCGATTTATTAACTACGATGGTACTGAGTTACCTTGGTAGCAGCATTAAGACACAACCATCACTAAACCAAATACCATCAAAGCCAGGCTTCATAATCGTGACTTGGTTGGCAAACATAATGTTCATCAGTGATCCACCAGCATAATTCACGCAATCTAACTTGAATTTATCTACATCCAATCCAGACTTAGGAAAAAGTAGAACAAATAAGGAGAAAGCACGATGGCAGCAGATAGGGATTTGGTTAATTTTAGCGAAGAGCACGAACTAAATTACTGCTTGAGAAGTGCTGGTAAACGCCAAACTCAAGCGAATCGAGATACATTAGTTGACTTGGGCAACCAGGTGAAAGAGGTACTGGACAAACGCGTGTTAACTCAAGGTGAAGTAAGAGGCGCGATCCAAAACCACGGTGACCTGTTCGAGTAATCTATTTTCAAGCATGCGCGGTGTTTAATTACACCGCGCTTGTCCTATGCCTGCTTACCTTTGGTTGCACGAGATTTAGTCGCGCCACCATTCTTTGAATAACTGCGCTTTTTACGTTTAAACGCAGGACGTTCCACCTTGGGTAAATGACGTAATGAATCAGGGATAGGGCCTGCTTTTACTTGTGCCATCAAGCTATCAATGCGTTGTTCCAGTGCTTGCATGAACGGCTGATATGCTTGATTTCTCTCTGCCATACCTTGTAACTGGTGCTCCCAATGAGCCGTCATATCAGGGTATGTTGAATCTTCTGGCAAGGCATGAATGAGACCTCTTCCCGCAGGAGAACTGAGAATTGACTTACCTTGACGCGTAAGCAGTTGGCGTTTGAACAGCGTGTCCAAAATACCAGCGCGAGTCGCTTCCGTGCCTAGCCCATCAGTGTCACGAAGGATTTTTTTCAGTTCTTTATCCGCAACGTAACGGGCGATCCCGGTCATCGCTTGCAACAGCGATGCTTCGGTAAAATGCTTTGGTGGCTCGGTTTTTCGGTCTTTTATTTCCCCTTCACGACAAGTTAACACGGTGCCTTCGGGTAGCGGTGGCACGGCATCAATACCTTCATCTTCCTTGTCAGTTTTGCCCATTAGCGCTTTCCAACCCGGCGAAACTAACTGACGACCTTTCGCGACAAACGTACCACCAGCGATATCGAAAACCAATTTCGCTTCTGCGTAAACCGCCGCCGGATAGAACTGCATGAGGTACTGGCGCGCAATCAATTGATACACTTTCATCTCATTGCCGGAAAGCGCATTCACATTAGCTTGCTTCGGTGTAGGGATAATCGCATGGTGCGCATCCACTTTTTTATCGTTCCAGGCTTTGGACTTTAATGTTAAGTCTGCTCCCTGAACGGCAACTTGCAACTCTTTTGCGTTATTCGCAATAGCAGTTGTCACCGTCCCTGCTTGTGAGTAGTGTTCCATCGGTAAATAGCGACAATCTGAACGCGGGTAAGTGATCAGCTTGTGCTTTTCATACAATGCCTGACAAGTATCTAGTACTTGTTGCGCACTCATACCATAGCGCTTCGCGGCATCGATCTGTAAAGCAGATAACGAATAAGGTAATGGTGCTGATTGCTTGGTTTGCTTTTGTTCCGACTCTGTCACTTTTGCGGGTTGATTTGCAATACGGTTTGCAACATTTTCTACCAACTTACGGTTTAATACTCGACCTTCTTCGTCCTGCCAAGGCTTACATGCCTCACTTGGCTTCCAACGAGCACGAATATCAAAAGTACCATTGGCATCTTGATATGGGATCAGAGCATGTAGGGTAAAATAGTCCTTCGGGACAAAGTTTTCGATTTCTTCATCACGACGCACCACTAAGCCAAGAACTGGCGTTTGCACTCGCCCTACCGAGAGAACACCTTGATACCCTGCTTTTTGACCAAGCAAGGTATAAGCACGAGACATGTTCATACCATACAGCCAATCAGCCCGAGAGCGGGCCAATGCTGAAACTGAAAGTGGGATAAACTCGCGATTACTGCGCATAGAACTGAGAGCACGTTTAACCGCAGGTAAGTTCAAGTCGGAAATCAACAAACGCTGTGTAGATTCCTTCTTGGTTTTAGATAACTTGCAATAGTCCAGAACTTCATCAACTAACAGCTGACCCTCTCGATCTGGGTCTCCTGCATGAATGACTTCGTTAGCTTCTTTGAGCAATTTACGAATCACTGTTAATTGCTTACTTGCGCTTTTCCTCGGTCTGAGCTGCCATTGCTGCGGAACAATTGGTAAATCTGCCATATTCCACTTTTTATAACGCTCATCGTAAGCGTCAGGTTCGACTTGTTCGAGCAAATGGCCGATACACCAAGTAACGATATCCCCGTTCCCACAGCGGATGAATCCTTGATCTTTCTTTTGAGGGTTTGCCAGTGCAGCGGCAATCGCACGGCCTAAGCTTGGTTTTTCAGCAATAAACAGACGAGACATAACGTTTTGGAAATAAATATAATTAGGGCCACATTAACGAATGTAGCCCTAATAAATCAAGAAAAACTGTATAAATAAACAGTCAGTTTATTTAAGTTTTTAGTTATAGGAATTCAACAAACTGAGAAAGGTCACGCTCAGGAACTTTCATCGGTGTACAACCAGGCGTGCCTAAGTACAAGAAACCAACAATCTCATCGTCACCCTCTAAACCAAATGCTTGATGAACTTCTGGATGGAACATCCACTTACCTGAGCGCCAAAACCCTTGAAAGCCTTGCGCTACAGCTGCCATTTGCATCGCTTGTACAGCGCATCCCGCAGATAAGTGTTGCTCTAGTGCTGGTACTTTCTCATGTTCTGTTACTTTAGCAATCACCGTGATCACCATTGGTGCGCGAAATGGGGCATTCTTTACCTTTTCGACCACCGCTTCATCACTATTTTCAGCTTCTGCCGCTTTTACCAATATATCTGACAGTTTTTTCAAACCATCGCCCTGTGCGATAACGAAACGCCAAGGGGTTAATCCCGCATGGTCAGGCGCACGAAGGCCAGCACGAATGATGTTCTCAAGTGCTTTACCTTCTGGAGCAGGCGCGGATAACTTCGCGATAGATCGGCGATTGAGCAAAAGATCGAGAGCGTCCATGAAAGAATCCTTATTGAATATCGTTGTTATTTTGTTTACGCCACTTTAGCACAATCTGCTCCTGCGAATAACAACCGGTTTTCTGTGGGCTTGATAACGTGCTTCACTTAACATCAATCTGGGTTTAATGTTAATTTATTCGCGAAATGAATAAGTTGAACATAGGCAGGTTGATGAACAAGGACAAACAAAACAGCATTTACGAAAAGATCGTTAATGACGAAGATGCCCGTGCCTGTAAGACGATTCCTGAATCAGCTTGTCATCAAGTTCCCGGCAACTTTCTTAAAATAATTCTCGCTCAGTTTTTAACGAAAGTCGGCGATGCGTTAATCAATCCTAAAGTCACGTTGCCGTGGATACTACAAAGTCTCGGGGCACCGGTTTACTTAATTGGTTGGCTCGTTCCTATTCGTGAATCAGGTTCCCTTATCCCACAACTTAGCATCGCGCACTACATCCGACGCATTCCAGTAAGAAAATGGGTCTGGGTAATTGGCAGCATCTTGCAGGCTCTTTCCATATTTGCAATCGGAGTGGTCGCATTAACTCTGACAGGAGCTGCTGCGGGTTATGGTGTAATTGCATGTCTTGTGATCTTCAGCCTCTCACGCGGTTTAAATTCCGTCGCATCAAAAGATGTATTGGGCAAAACCATCCCTAAAAACCAACGAGGTCAAGTCAACGGCTGGTCTTCAAGTGCTGCTGGCCTGGTTACGCTGCTTTTCGCGAGCCTTCTGGCACTAGCCTGGTTATGGGACGTAGAGCCGACAGAGCGCTTTTACGGTCTGAGTTTAGGCTTAGCGGGCGTCATATGGCTCATCGCGGCATTCGTCTATGCGCGAATTAATGAGTATGCCGGTGAGGTAGACGGTGGTCGAAATGGCGTCCTCGAAGCATTTAAACAACTCGCGTTACTTAAGACAGACGTGACCTTTCGTCGATTCGTTATCACGCGGACACTATTTTTATGTTCTGCGCTGAGTGCACCGTACTACGTTGTGCTGGCACAGCAATCTCTGGGTGGACAGCTCTGGGTGCTAGCTCTCTTTATGTTTGCGAGTGGCTTAGCCTCCTTTGTGTCAGGTCCTTTCTGGGGAAGAATGTCCGATCGCTCTAGCCGCAGTGTGATGGTCATAGGCGCAATGATGAGCGCGCTACTTGGTGTTGTGTTATTTGTTTACGATACATGGGTCACCGCTAGCCAAAGCTTCCTATTCGTGATTCCTCTGCTTTACTTTTGTGTTTGTATTGCCCACGACGGAATACGAGTCGGACGAAAAACCTATTTAGTTGATATCGCAGAAGGTGACAAACGGACGAGCTATGTAGCCGTGAGTAACACAGTGGTTGGGATAATGCTGCTTCTAATGAGCTCTCTTGGTGTTATGTCGAACTTCTTGAGCCTTTCAGCTGTGGTGTTAGTGTTCTCTTTTATTACTTTTGCTGGCGTGGTAATGGCCAAACAACTGCCAGATATCAGTGACTAGTTCTATACAAAAAAGCTGCGCTCAAAGCGCAGCTTTTATGGTAAACACACATTAAAAGGCTAGAGTTTTACCGCCAATTTAACACCTTGACGAATCGCACGCACAGCATCAAGTTCACCCGCATGGTCAGCTCCGCCAATGATATGAATCTTCTCTCCAAGTTCAGACCATTTATCTTCAAACGGACGTACAGACTCTTGCCCAGCACAAATGATAACTTTGTCTGCATTAAGTACCTGCGCGCTTCCGTCTACATGAATGTGCAAACCTTGATCATCAATTTTATCGTAAGACACGCCGCCGACTAAATGTACGCCCCGTTTTTCAAGGGTACGTTTATGGATCCAACCTGTCGTTTTACCCGGGCCTTTACCTACACGACCTTTACGACGCTGAAGTACCCAGACTTCTTTATCGCTGACCGCATCAGGGTAAGGGTATAAACCACCCGGCTGAGACATCTCCTTGTCGATTCCCCATTCATGCAACCAGTCATCCAACGTTTGTCCAACTGGCTCAGTGAGCATGGTCGCGACATCTACGCCAATGCCACCAGCACCAACGATAGCCACTTTCTCACCGACTGGCGTTTTGTCTCGAATGAGAGTTTGATAGTCGACGACTTTCTCTGGGTTATCAATTCCATCAATATTGACTTTACGTGGCTCAACACCCGATGCCATCACTATCTCATCGTATTCTGTGAGTAAGTCATAGTTCGCTTCCGTCGATAAGTGCAGATTCACGCCTGTTTCATCAATACGGTTAGCGAAATATCGTATCGTCTCTCGAAACTCTTCCTTACCAGGGATCTGCATCGCAAGACGGAACTGACCACCGATGCGGTCGTTCTTTTCGAACAAATCAACCTTATGGCCACGTTCAGCCAGTGTGGTCGCACAAGCCAAGCCCGCAGGTCCAGCACCAACAACTGCAATGTTTTTCTTTTTAAAGGCTGGTTCAACAACAATTTCGGTTTCATAGCACGCTAGAGGGTTCACTAAGCAACTGGCGCGCTTACCTTTAAACACGTTATCTAGACACGCCTGATTACAACCAATACACGTATTAATAAGCTGCGCTTTTTCCTGTTCGGCTTTAGCAACAAAGTAAGGATCGGCCAAGAATGGGCGCGCCATCGAAACCATGTCGGCATGACCTGAAGATAAAATACGTTCTGCTTCATCTGGCGTATTTATACGGTTGCAAGTGATAATAGGAACCGAAACGTGAGGTTTAACTTTTTCCGTAACCCATGTAAACGCACCGCGTGGTACTTGAGTCGCAATTGTCGGAATTCGAGCCTCATGCCAACCGATACCCGTATTAATAATCGTGACGCCAGCCTCTTCAAGTGCTTTCGCCAATTCGATAACGTCTTCAAAAGTGCTGCCCTGCTCGACAAGATCCAGCATAGAAAGACGGAAGATGATGATGAACTTGTCACCTACCGCCTTGCGTACCGCTTTAACAATTTCTAGCGGAAAACGCATACGTTTTTTATAGCTGCCACCCCATTCGTCGTAACGCATATTAGTACGTTTACATAAGAATTGGTTTATCAAGTAACCTTCCGAGCCCATTAACTCGACGCCATCATAACCAGCAAGCTGTGCTAACTCCGCACTATTAGCAAACGCGTCGATGGTTTTCTTTATCTGGCGGTCGCTCATTTCACTCGGAGCAAACTTTGCAATTGGCGCTTTAATGCCAGATGCACTTTGCGAGAATGGATGCATTGCATAACGCCCAGCATGGAGAATTTGCAACGCAATTTTACCACCGTGCTTGTGCACCGCTTCTGTCACAACTTTATGGGCTTTAGCATGTTTTGGCTTGCTGAATTCAGCACTCAACGGGTGTAAACGACCGCGTAAGTTAGGAGAAAAACCTCCGGTTACAATCAGTCCGACACCGCCTTTCGCGCGTTCTTCATAAAAAGCCGCGAGCTTCTGTAATCCTTCTTTGTGCTCTTCTAAGCCCGTGTGCATTGATCCCATCAGAACTCGGTTTCGTAATTGTGTGAAACCGAGGTCCAGTGGCTTTAATAGGTTTGGGTACATGGCAGACATCACTTAACATCCATTGTTATTATCATGGTCTGACCAGATTAAGCCTGCTCAACCAAAAAATCAAACAAGCGTTTACATTTTTGTAACACCGATCAATCTCGTGTGAAAATATGCCAATTGTTGAGTGGTCGTGATAAGCTAAAAAAATGTTATCTTTTGAGATCTTAGAGATAAGAACCCATACTTTGTTAGACTCGGCGTAACTATCTCGTTATGGAGACAAGATGAAAAAACTCTTCAAATTTATTGGTTTGATATTTAAAGGGATATGGAAAAGTATCACTTTCATCAGACTCGCACTGGCAAACCTAATTTTCTTGCTGATGATTGCCGTTTTCTACTTTGCCTTTACTTATACCGGAGACGGTCAACCTGTCGTCGAAAAAGAATCGGCATTGGTGATGAACCTTTCAGGCCCAATTGTCGAACAAAGACGTTATGTAAACCCAATGGACTCTTTTGCTGGTTCCCTTTTGGGTAATGAGCTACCGAAAGAAAACGTCCTTTTCGATATCGTTGATACTATTCGCTACGCGAAAGACGATCCTAAAGTATCTGGATTAGTGCTAGCACTGCGAGACATGCCAGAAACAAATCTCACGAAACTACGTTACATCGCGAAAGCGTTGAACGAATTTAAAGCGTCAGGCAAACCCGTTTACGCCGTAGGTGATTTCTACAACCAAAGCCAATATTACTTGGCAAGTTACGCTGACAAAGTTTATCTGGCACCTGATGGTGGTGTATTGATTAAAGGTTACAGCGCTTACTCAATGTACTACAAAACGTTACTTGAAAAGCTTGACGTTTCCACTCATGTTTTTCGCGTAGGTACTTATAAATCCGCTATCGAACCGTTTATTCGTGATGACATGTCCGATGCGGCGAAAGAGTCAGCAACACGCTGGGTTACTCAATTGTGGAGTGCTTTTGTTGATGACGTAACAACAAACCGAAACATTGATGCGAAAGTGCTTAATCCAACCATGGATGAGCTGATTAACGAGATGAAGTCTGTAAATGGCGATATTGCTCAGCTCGCAGTCAAATTGGGGCTAGTGGATGAACTTGCTACACGCCAAGACATTCGCACTCTATTTGCAAAACAGTTTGGCAGTGACGGCAAAGACAGCTACAACGCGATTGGTTACTACGACTACCTTGCAACGATTCGTCCCGATTACACACTACCTCAGCACGACATCGCCGTTGTTCTAGCAAGTGGCGCGATTATGGACGGTCAACAACCTCGCGGAACTGTTGGTGGTGACACAGTCGCAAGCTTGCTGCGTCAAGCACGCAATGATGAAAAAGTGAAAGCGGTCGTATTACGAGTAGATAGTCCAGGAGGCAGTGCCTTTGCTTCTGAAGTGATTCGTAACGAAGTAGAAGCTCTGAAGCAAGCAGGTAAGCCGGTTGTTGTATCCATGTCGAGTTTGGCTGCTTCTGGTGGTTATTGGATTTCAATGAGCGCAGACAAAATCGTTGCTCAGCCAACAACCCTGACGGGCTCCATTGGTATATTTAGTGTCATCACCACGTTTGAAAAAGGCTTTAGCAAGTTAGGTATTAACACTGATGGCGTTGGCACATCGCCGTTCTCAGGTGACGGTATTACCACTGGCCTTTCTGAGGGCGCGTCTCAAGTGTTCCAATTAGGTATCGAACACGGTTACAAGCGCTTTATTTCTCTAGTTGGCGAGAATCGCGATATGTCTCTAGAGGAAGTTGACAAAGTTGCTCAAGGTCGAGTTTGGACTGGCCAAGATGCACTATCCTTTGGTCTTGTCGATCAAATGGGTGACTTTGATGATGCTGTAGAGCTAGCGGCGAAACTAGCGAACGTGACCGATTATGGCATTTACTGGGTAGAAGAGCCTCTTTCACCTACTGAACTATTTCTACAAGAGTTTATGAAACAGGTGAAAGTCTCTCTAGGTATTGATGCAACAAGCTTGCTACCAAAAAGTCTTCAACCCGTAGCTCAACAATTCGAACAAGACGCAAGCTTGCTCCAAAGCTTCAACGATCCTAAAGGTCAATACGCATTTTGTTTGAACTGCCAAGTGCAGTAGTTTTTCCATCAATATTACAAAGGGCACTTCTACTTGAAGTGCCCTTTTTATTAGGCTTTGCATCTCCTCAGATGACTTTCTGATGCTGTGCGTATAGCCTCGCATCTCAAGGTTATTTAGGTATATAATCCCCGCCTCTGTTCCCCTACACGAAAGAAAAAACGATGACTAGAAAACACATCTACATCGCTTACACCGGTGGTACCATCGGAATGCAAAAATCCGACCACGGCTATGTGCCTGTTGCTGGCTTTATGGAAAAGCAATTAGCAAGCATGCCCGAATTCCATCGTCCTGAAATGCCGGATTACACCATCCACGAATACGACCCTCTGATTGACTCATCAGATATGACACCTGCTGACTGGCAGCAGATTGCGAATGATATTCGTGACAACTATGACAAATACGATGGTTTCGTTATCCTACATGGTACTGACACCATGGCGTACACAGCGTCCGCATTGTCTTTCATGCTTGAAAACCTTGGTAAGCCAGTGATTGTAACGGGTTCACAAATCCCTCTCGCAGAGCTGCGTTCTGACGGCCAAGCAAACCTATTAAACGCGCTACATATTGCGGCAAACTACCCGATCAACGAAGTAACTTTGTTCTTCAATAATCAATTGATGCGTGGTAACCGCAGTACAAAATCTCATGCAGACGGTTTTAATGCCTTTACTTCACCAAACCTTCCTCCACTATTGGAAGCTGGGATCAATATTCAAGTTAGCAACAGCGTAACCGTTGGTGCACAACCAGAAGGTGAGTTTAAGGTTCACAACATCACGCCACAACCAATCGGTGTGATCACCATGTACCCTGGTATTTCACACGAAGTTATCCGCAACACGCTTCGTCAGCCCGTGAATGCGATGATTCTTCTGACTTTTGGTGTCGGTAATGCTCCTCAGAACCCTGAGCTGCTTGGTCACCTGAAAGAAGCCTCTGAGCGCGGCGTTATTGTCGTAAACCTAACTCAGTGTTTGGCAGGTAAAGTGAATATGGGCGGATATGCCACAGGTTGTGCTCTCGCAGACTCTGGTGTTATCAGTGGCTTTGACATGACGCCCGAAGCGGCGCTGGCAAAACTACACTACCTTCTAAGCCAAAACCTTTCTTACGAAGAAGTAAAAGAGAGAATGCAACAAGTACTGCGTGGTGAAATGAGCCTGTAAGTTCAAGCTTTCTACGATCTAAAAAGCCCAATACAATTTGGGCTTTTTTCTTTCAAAATCAAAATAATAAAATTTTGAGAAATAAGGCGTAAGGATTAATCAATGTTCGGATTGACACGAACAATATCGCTCTCTTCTCCGCTGAATTGTTTTTTAAGCTCTTGTTTTGATTTAAAACTGATTTCACCACCGGCTGCAACCGTCATATGCTGCGCATCAGTATTATGTTTTGATTGATACAACATCACAGCTTGCATACACGAATCTCGCTGCTCTTTAGAAAGTGTTGTACCCTCAGGCCATCTTCCCGTTTCTACTGCATAGACTAAGCGATCATAAACTTCTGGAGTCATCGCTTGTAATAGTTGTTCTGCGTCCATAGTGTACCTTCTTATTACATTCTATTTACAGAACATAACGGGTTAAGAAACTGAGTCAAGAATACGAAAATGAATTGGTGTAACGGATCACAAGCAAAGCCATGAAAAGAACAAACTGGTTACTTCTCAGCCTCGCATGTTTTGCGCTATCGGGCTGTTTTGAAGGTAACGTGACAACCGAAGAGTTGTGCCAAAAAACACCAGAGCTGCGTTGCGAGCAGCTCAATATGGATGACGGCCAATGTCGAATTCCAAGAACAAATTTGGTTTGGCATCGGTTTGAGCAATTGAAAAACCCATCAGAGGCCAACCAAATCATCGAATACGGTCTGGTCGCTGAATATAGGAAATGCTTAGAACTCGCCTCCCAGATCACCCCTATTGATCAAAGTGCTCTCAAAAGACAACGCTTTAATGCATTGGTACACAGTATTGATGAGCTAGAGCGCATTGTAAACGAGTTAAAAGGCTCAGAAGACCCGGCTACTTTGTATTTCTTATGGTCTCAAACGGGAGATACTCAAGCTCGGCGCGCATTTTTACAAATGGAAGGGTCTCCCCAATTAAATAATGCTGAGATGCAATATGCATTAGCCACTTTTTATACCAACCGAGATACCAAGAAAACCCTGGAGCTTCTTAATAACGCGTTGTCTTTATCTGATGAAGACAACATCAATCCGGTCATTCTCAAGTCAATGGCAAGTATTCATCAGGGGCTTGGAGACAAAGAGCAAGCGTATCTATGGGCAATGGTCGCGAAAAGATTCGACGTACCGCTTGCTGATGAAAAGCAGCTCCAACGTATGTTCAATTTCAGTCATCCAGAGCGATATAAGCAGTTGGATGAATTAGCCGAATCGGTGGCGAAAGCCATAGAGAAAGGTATCTATTCCCCAGCAATGATACCCAGTGAGATATAAACGAAAAACTCCCGCAATGAGCGGGAGTTTTTCTTTGGGTCAAACTACACTCTGTTTTCTACTTACAACAAATCGTATTGAAAGGATAAAACACTATCGAGCACAATTTTGTCGTTATTGTTCTGATTTGTTGAAAATTAACGACACAGAATTAACACAAAAACGCTCTCCTGTGGTCTGTGGGCCATCTTCAAAAACGTGCCCTAGATGGCTATCACACGTTGCACAACGAATCTCTGTACGTACCATTCCGTGACTTAGATCTTCTAAATAGCGCACCGCTTGATCGTTGATAGGCGCATCAAAACTTGGCCATCCGCAGCCAGAGTCATACTTGTTATCAGAGACAAAGAGAGGGGCATTACAACAAGTACAAGCATAAACACCAGTTTCCTTATTATGCAGTAGCTTACCGCTGAAAGGAGGCTCTGTACCTTGCTCTCGGCAAACACGGAACTCTTCATCAGACAGTTGCTCACGCCACTGTTCATCTGACTTCGTCACTTTTTTCCCGCTTTGTTCCACGACTTTCGGCTCCTTATTTACTGTTCTTGGTATTGACTTTTTTAGCAAAAAACTTGCTTCTCTTAACAGTTGTAGCACATACTTTCTCACCAGGACACCATGCGTAATTAATTTGATAAGAGCACTTATCTCACCAGTTATATTACGCCAACTGGGCTACAGAAGAATCAGTTAAAAGTTTAAAAAACGTACATTTGCAAAGAATTGTTAAAAAAAGCGTCGCTTTTTTTTGACTTTAAACAAGTTAAGTCCGATTATCACTTGCAGATGTTTACTGGATTCTGTAATTTTACTACCAGTTATCTTTAATCAGAAATTAAGTTGTGGAGCAACTATAATGACTATCAAAGTAGGTATTAACGGTTTTGGCCGTATCGGTCGTTTCGTATTCCGTGCAGCGCAAGAGCGCAACGACATCGAAGTAGTAGGTATTAACGACCTTATCGATGTAGATTACATGGCATACATGCTTAAGTATGACTCAACTCACGGCCGTTTCAACGGTACTGTTGAAGTTGAAGGCGGTAACCTAATCGTTAACGGTAAAACTGTACGTGTTACTGCAGAGCGCAACCCTGAAGACCTAAAATGGGACGAAATCGGTGTTGACGTTGTAGCTGAAGCAACTGGTCTTTTCCTAACTGATGAGACTGCACGTAAGCACATCACTGCTGGCGCGAAAAAAGTTGTACTAACTGGTCCTTCTAAAGACGCTACCCCAATGTTCGTTAACGGCGTAAACTTCGACACTTACGCTGGTCAAGACATCGTTTCTAACGCTTCTTGTACTACTAACTGTCTAGCGCCTATCGCTAAAGTTCTTAACGACAAGTTCGGTATCGAATCTGGTCTTATGACTACAGTTCACGCAACTACAGCAACTCAAAAAACTGTAGATGGTCCTTCTGCTAAAGACTGGCGCGGTGGTCGTGGTGCTTCTCAAAACATCATCCCATCTTCAACTGGTGCTGCTAAAGCTGTAGGCGTTGTACTTCCAGAGGTAAACGGCAAACTAACTGGTATGGCTTTCCGCGTACCAACTGCTAACGTTTCTGTAGTTGACCTAACTGTTAACCTAGTTAACGGTGCTTCTTACGAAGACATCTGTAAAGCGATGAAAGAAGCTTCTGAAGGCGAACTAAAAGGCGTTCTAGGCTACACTGAAGATGCAGTTGTATCTCAAGACTTCATCGGCGAAGTTTGCACTTCAGTATTCGATGCTAAAGCTGGTATCGCACTAACTGACAAATTCGTTAAAGTTGTATCTTGGTACGACAACGAAATCGGTTACTCAAACAAAGTTCTAGACCTAATCGCTCACATCTCTAAGTAATTAGAAAGTTAGCAATTAGCGAATAACTTCGTTAAAGAAAAGGCGGCTCTAGAGTCGCCTTTTTTGTATCTGGAATTTGAGAGAATGCAGGCTCGATGTTGCATTTAATGTGCGAAGCGCGTCTAAAAGCTCTCCCCCAACGATAGGAAACTACACATGGATTTAAAAACTCTCCCAGCCCTAACGGTGCTATCTGATAACGTCACTATCGTTGAAGTTGATCAGATAAAAATCGTCCGCGTGATTCATGACAAAGCAACGGCAGGCATCTCGCTACACGGTGGTCATGTCGTGTCGTTCACGCCTGAAGGTCAAGAAGATCTGATCTGGATGAGCGAAAAAGCTGTCTTCGATGGTAAAGCTGCTCTTCGCGGTGGTATTCCGGTTTGTTGGCCTTGGTTTGGGCGTATTGCTGCTCCAGCTCACGGCTTTGCCCGCACCGCAGAATGGGAGTTGGTTGAACATCGTGAGAACCATAACGGTGTGATTGTTGAACTTGCTCTGTTCCCGACAGAAGAAATCCACGATATTTGGCCCCATATGTTTGACGCTCGTTTGGTGATTGAAGTGGGCGATGAGCTAAAAGTGACGCTCAAAGTCATGAACATCGATGACGAGGCTTGGACCTTCTCTGGCGCATTACATACTTACCTAAACGTTGGAGACATTAAGCAAGCACAAACGACAGGCATGGGGGCCGAGTACATTGATAGCTTGAAAGCTGATGCGGTATGTCAAGGTGGTAATGTTCTACAACTAACTGACACCATTGATCGCGTTTACACGCAACCAGAAGCGAAAATTTTGGTAAAAGACCCGGTATTGGATCGTACGCTAAGCGTACACAACCAAGGCCACAACTCAGCAGTATTATGGAACCCTTGGGCAGAAGGTGCGCAAAGCATGGGTGACATGGCTGACGATGGTTATCAAACCATGTTGTGTGTGGAGTCTGCTGTTCATGCACCAAGTATTGAGCAAGGTCAAACGCTCCAACCAGGTGAGACACATGAACTTGTCACTGTCATTTCAGCGCAGTAAGAATCACCATATAAAGGCCGGGGATACCCGGCTTTTTTGTAATAAAAGCTCTGCTTAGATGGTCCTATCTTTACTAACTTATTGGTTACTGGTCACTTTTGACGGTTTCATTAATAAATATCAAAAAAATTGATCATATAAACCGATAGCATACCGATACAAAACTCATAAATAATAAAAATATCAGGAATTAGTCTATGTTAGAGAGATACCGAAATCAAAGTGTCGGATTCCAGTTGAAACTGGTGATCACTTTGTGTCTATTCATTGCTTTCAGCAGTATTGCAGCGCTTGTTTACCGCAACGCTTCCGATGTTCTATTGGAAAGCACACTGAAAGAACACCAATCTAAAGTAGAATCAATGGCAAAAACCATTGCTGGCCAATTCGATGCTTACCTGCACACCGCTAAAGTCCTCGAATCTACTTTTCGCAATGGCTACCTTGCCGGTGTCTATGTCGAAAATTACACGGTTGACTTCATGGGACATGAAGTACCAAACATCACTCAATACAGTGAAAGCTTAATTAATGACACCAAGTTGGTCGACAGTTTCACACGTGATACCGGCGCTATAGCAACGCTATTCGCACCATTGGGTGACGACTTTATTCGGGTGTCCACCTCCCTAAAAGATCCACAAGGTCAGCGAGCGGTCGGAACCACGCTAGGCATCAACCATCCTGGTTATCAGCAACTTAAAGCAGGACAACCGTATTACGCTCAAATTAAATTGTATGGCGAGCGCTACATTACCTACTATGCCCCAATCAAAGATGCGACAGGAAAGGTAGCAGGCCTATCGTTTATTGGCTTACCAGTAGACCAAGCGACACAAACCTTATTCGATGCACTCGAAGAGATAAAATGGGGCGACACTGGTTACACCATTATCGTTGATAACGACGAAAACAATCTTGGTAAATACCTACTTCATCCAGCAAAAAGCGGCTCAGATTCGTCAATACTAGAAGTCGCCGACTACAATGGTCACAAGCCTTTTGGCCAGATTTTCGAACAATCTAGTGGATTAATTCGCTACCCTTTCGAGTACCAAGGTAACGTAGGCGAAAAGTATCTTGTCTACACAGAGGTTCCAGGTTGGAACTGGAAACTGCTAGGCGGTACGTTTATCAAAGAAGTTACAAAAGGTAGCGACACGCTTCTCACACTCATTGCCATCATTTCTTCGGTAGCGGCAATCATTACTTTTGTTGTACTGACACTTTTCTTGAATCACAGCTTACAACCTCTCACGACTCTAAACTCATACATGACTCGCTTAGCCGGCGGCGAAGTCAGCTTGAGCATCCCAGCGTCTCGTAAAGCATCAAAGAATGAAATTACGAACCTGAGCTCGGGTGTCGCCAGTATGGCAAGTCAGCTCAATGAACTTGTCGGTAAGATCCGTTCAACAAGCGACTTAGTGGAGAGCAACTCCACCAGCGTTGCCAACGATGCACATAGCAATTTGACCCAAGCCGACCGACAACAACAAGAAGTCGAGCAAGTTGTGACAGCGATTGAAGAAATGGCCTCTTCCGCTCAATCTGTCGCACAACAAGTCGAAAGCATTGCGGAAAACGTACGCTCAGCAAATACCGATAGCCAGTCTGGTCTCGCGATTGTTGAAGGCGTATGTATCGACGTTGCTCAACTTAACGATCAATTGGATCAATCAGCAACGGCTATCGAGCAAGTAAATCGCGATAGCGAGAGTATTCAAACCGTCACTAAAATGATTGATGAAATTGCTGAGCAAACCAATTTACTTGCCTTGAATGCCGCCATTGAAGCAGCACGAGCAGGTGAACAAGGTCGTGGCTTCGCAGTTGTAGCAGATGAAGT
Organism: Vibrio sp. OY15; assembly: GCF_000742455.1. Lineage (NCBI taxonomy): Bacteria > Pseudomonadati > Pseudomonadota > Gammaproteobacteria > Vibrionales > Vibrionaceae > Vibrio > Vibrio sp. OY15. The sequence goes on from NZ_JPIL01000028.1 coordinate 68,947, forward strand.
GCGCACACTTGCGCACCGAACCCAAAGCTCAGTTCAGGATGTCGTGGAAATTATCGAGAAACTAAAAGGGTCGACTCATAATGCAGTTAATATGATGACAGACAGCCAACGCAGTGCAAACCAGGTCTTGGACAAAGCACAAGACGCGGGCACAGCATTAGAAGCCATCGCAGTACAAGTGCAGTCGATAGCCTCTCAAGCCGACGCCATTGCAGCGACTTCAGAAGAACAAGCTCAAGTTTCACAAGAAATTGCAGCAAATGCCCATTCTATCAGTGAACTTAACCGAGAAAGCCGCAACACGAGCGCAAAAACCTCGCAAAGTGCGATTGAACTTCAACAACAAGCACGAAACTTGAAAGAGCAAGTCGACTTCTTCCACTAATACTTAATAAGAGCCGACCCAGTCGGCTCTTTTTGTTTCACTTGATACCACGCTTTTTGATAGAATTTGCCGCCCTACTTTCTGTTCGAGATCGTCATGAACTATCAATGCCCTCTATGCCACCAAGCTCTAGCGTTAAATGAAAAAACGTTTAAGTGCGAAAACAATCATCAGTTTGACTTAGCAAAAGAAGGCTACGTTAACTTGATGCCAGCGCACCACAAACGTTCTAAAGATCCTGGTGACAACAAAGAGATGATGCAAGCTCGTCGTCGATTCCTTGAAGGAGATTACTACAACCCAATGCGCCAAGAAGTGGCGCAGCTGTGTGCAACATACACTGAGGGGAGCACCCATCAATTATTAGATATTGGTTGTGGTGAAGGTTACTACACAGATCAAGTACAAAAGACGATAGAAACACAAGCGAACCATGCCACGATTTATGGCTTAGACATTTCCAAAGTTGCCATTCGTTACGCGGCGAAGCGTTACACGCACTGCAACTTTAGTGTGGCTTCTAGTCACCGACTTCCCTTCGCAAATGAATCCTTAGATGCCATTTTGCGCATTTATGCCCCGTGTAAAGCTGAGGAGCTGCAGCGCGTTGTAAAAAACGACGGCGTTGTTGTCACGGTTACTCCTGCTAGCCGCCACTTATACCAACTGCGTGAGCGCATTTATCAAGAAGTTCGTCTTCACAATGAAGAACCAGAACATATTGAAGGGTTTGAATTAGAGCACCAGCAGCATCTTAACTATGTTATGGACTTGAAAAACGGAGCCGCAATCGATTTATTGCAAATGACGCCATTCGCATGGAAAGCAACCGATGCTCTTCGTGCAGAGTTGAAATCCGCTACACTTTTCCAATGTGAGGCTGATTTTATGTTGCGTGTATATCGCAAAAAAACACTCAATTAATAAGTCAAAAAAACAACAAACGCAAATAGTTATCATTTATATTGATTCATTGCTCAGCCTCCATTAATATCATCCGGACATTTTTGGAGGCTTTTCAATGCGCTTTTCTACTTTGAGCTTGCTCTTTGCAGGCTTACTTACTGGTTGCTCTTCATATACGCACACCGACTCTCACGCAACCTCAGCGGAAGTCACTAGTTTTTACGACTACCAACTATACACCCCTTCTGGCGAGCACATCGCTCTAAGCAAACTGCCAATTGAGCTGCAACAAGCAGATGTCATTCTTATTGGTGAATGGCACACACACGCCGGCGTTCATCGCTTTCAAACCGATATGCTCAAACAACTTACGTCCTACGACCGCTCACTCGCGTTATCTATGGAACAATTTACCCGCGACAAACAACCTGTTGTTGACGCTTACCTACGTGGGGAGATCGGCGAACAGTACTTAATGAAACAAGCCAACGCTTGGCCCAATTATGAAAGCGACTATCGCTCTCTCGTGGAGTTTGCTAAGCAGAAAAATCTCCCGGTCATTGCAGCAAATGCACCAAAGAACATTGTCCGATGCATTGGTCGACAAGGGCTAGATTACATTAACAAGCTCGATGATGATCAGCGGATGTTCATTGCACAAGCCATCAACACTGGTAGTAGTCCGTACAAAGAAAAGTTCATGGCATCCATGCATCACGGTAAGCCAGAGCAGACGGAAAAACAGTTTGCAGCTCAAGTTACTTGGGATGAAACTATGGCGGAATCTATCGTTAGCTACCTAGACGACAACCCAGGCGCTCAGGTTGTCCATGTTGCAGGCAAGTTTCACACCGAGCAAGGGTTGGGTACGGCAGCATCAATCTTAAGCCGCAACCCGAGCTTAAAAGTGGTTGTAATTAGCCCAACAGATAACGTGCTTTCTGATAATACTGACTATCAGTTAGAGGTTCTCGCACCACCAGTACGGTATGTACAAGATGCTCACCGCATGGCGGCATATCAACATCTAACTAAACGCAATAACGATCTTCAATGTAAGTAGCTGCTCTTCAATTTAAGTTACTACCTTGCCGTTGCGTTGCATCATCACACCGCTCCGAATTCATAGGGTGACAACGGTCTGCTTCCTGCTGGTCTATTTTTTGCTAATGATCACCAATAGAAACTAGAAGCGGCAAAAGCAGACCTGTTTTTATCCAAATAGCTTCAGAAATAAACTTTGCCGCCGATAAAAATATAACTGCTTTTTGCCCGCACTCAGTGACCGAGTGTCGATGTTCCAAGGAGTATTCGATGAATCCAGTAGGAAGCACTTCTGTTAATAGCTATGCCAAACAATCTGTCGCCTCTAAACAAGCAAGTATTGCACAAGAAGAAACTAGTGCTTCGCCTCTGAAAGTCGAACACAATAAGGTGACGCTTTCGACCGAGGGCAAAGCGCTACTTGCCGCTCTGCAACAAATCGAGCACGACAGCAAGAAAATAGAAGCAGAAGATAAATCTGTTGGTGAAAAGGTCGAATCTTTCACGCATGGTGCGCTTGGCATGGATCACCCTGATAAAATCGAGAAAGAAGAGGATGGCTCATATTCTGCGGGTCAATACCTGTCTGCGGCACTTACCGTTGGTGGCATCATATTGGCATTAGTCTGATAACCAGTCTGATAATCGTCACGACAACAAATCCTATTTGAACCAAACACTTACTGCAGCCCATAATTTAATAAGCCAAAGAACGATATGATGCAAACGTAAGTGAATTCGACCGCTCTTGTGGCCCGATAATACATGCTCGTTTATTGCTCCCTAAACTAGGTTTCTTGTGAAGGCACTGAATGGATAACTTTAGTCCATGCTTTCAACTCCTAAGCGTAATCCAAGCCCACGTTTGTGGGCTTTCTTCTTTCCAAACTAACGAACGTTAGAGAGCGACTCATTTTTTCTGCAAAACCAAACAAAAACGACAATTTGGTTAAACTTTTATTACCGACACAAAACCTTCATAAATCATTGCTTTAATGCCTGCGCTTTCAATAAACAAGGAAAATATAATGAAGCGCTTAGTATCTCCAATCGTTACGGCAGTGGCTGCATCTACCCTCTCTTTCAATGCACTCTCAGCTGAAATCAAAAACGTCATTTTGATGATCGGCGACGGCATGGGTCCTCAACAAGTTGGTTTACTCGAGACCTACGCAAAACACGCACCTAACTCGGTTTACAAAGGCGAAAGCACAGCGTTATACAAACTCGCTCAAGAAGGTGTGATTGGATCATCACTGACCAATCCAGAAGACGCAATTGTCGTCGACTCTGCGTGCTCAGCTACGATGCTAGCGACAGGAATCCCTACCGCTTCTGAAGTCATTGGCATTGATAGCCAAGGCAACCATGTCGAAACTATTTTAGAAAAAGCCAAAAGTAAAGGTAAAGCAACTGGGCTCGTCTCTGATACGCGTATGACCCACGCAACGCCAGCAGCATTTGCCGCTCATCAACCACATCGCTCCCTAGAAAACAGTATTGCGGCGGATATGCTCGAAACAGGCGTAGACGTGATGATGTCTGGTGGACTTCGTCATTGGATTCCAAAGTCGACAAACGACAAGGGAGAGACATACGAGCAGCTTGAAAAGCTCACTGAAGGAAATGTCTACCTAAAATCGAAACGCAAAGACGAACGCAACTTGCTTACTGAGGCGCAAGACCAAGGTTACAACCTGGCTTTCAGCCGCGATATGCTCACACAAGCTAAAGGTGACAAATTACTTGGACTTTTTGCTTACTCGGGCATGAACGATGGTATTGCCTACAGTCAAAGCAAAAACGATCCAAAACGCACGCAGCCATCGCTGAAAGAAATGACCACCAAAGCAATCGACATTCTTTCAAAAGACAAAGACGGTTTTTTCTTGATGGTTGAAGGCGGCCAAATTGACTGGGCTGGCCACAGTAACGATGCAGGTACGATGCTGCATGAAATGCTTAAATTCGATGAAGCGGTAAACTCAGTTTATGAGTGGGCAAAAGGCCGTGATGACACCCTGATCATTGTTACTGCTGACCACGAAACCGGCTCTTTTGGCTTTAGCTACTCATCAGCAAACTTGCCTAAACCACAAAAACGCGACGGCGAAGCATTCAAAAATCAGGATTACGCGCCAAACTTCAACTTTGGTCAGTTCGAGATCCTCGATGGTTTATACAACCAAAAGAAAAGTTACTACGGCATGATCAGTGAATTCCAAGCGCTTGATAAGAAAGAGCAAACTCCAGAGAAGTTTGCGGAAGTCGTGAACGCAAATAGCGATTTTTCGATTACGCCTGAGCAAGCAGAACGCGTATTAGCAAGTAAACCAAATCCATACCGACTCGCTGGACACAAATACTTAAGCGAAGAGAACGTACCGACAATCAATGACTTTGATGCTTTCTTTCCTTACAACGACCGTAGCAACTTGCTAGCGCGTGAGCATGCAACAAAGCAAAACACAGTATGGGGGACGGGTACTCATACGCATACTCCTGTCAACGTATTTGCTTGGGGACCTGCAGAAACTATCCTTCCAGTATCAAAAATCATGCACCACTCGCAACTAGGCGAGTACTTGAAGCAACAAATTAAATAATCAACTTGCACTTACTTCACAACTCGTGATGTTTCAACGCTCTCGCAAGGGAGCGTTTTTTTATGCATGAAAACAGTTGACGTTTTAAATCGTACACCACAATAATTATGGGTCTTTAATTATATGAATAAAGAAAATGTGCGAAATCTTTGCTAAGCAACCCCAAGACAACTATCAGTTCATCACCCGCTCTATCCGTATTGATGGTCACGCGACCAGTGTAAAACTTGAAGCGAGCTTTTGGACAATTCTTGAGGAAATCGCTAGTGCTCAAAACATGACGGTTCCTAAATTCATAAGCACTGTTTATCAAGAAGCACTCGAATACAATGGTGAAGTGAACAACTTTGCCTCCTTACTTCGATGCGCTTGCCTCACTTACGCCCGCCAACCTCAAGAGACCACTCGTCAAGCACTTGCGCAACTTAACAGTTAATAGCAACCAACCGACCAATAACCATCCTAGGCTATGCATCCGTATTATAAACCCTTGAGCATCTTCTAATTTGTCGTACTAGAGTACTACCCAGACTCCTTTTGAAATCGCTAACCTGTGCGGACTATCAAGGAGTACCTATGACAAAAATGATTCACACCATGATCCGAGTAAGTGATCTGGACCGCTCTCTACAATTTTACTGTGACATACTTGAACTAGAAGTCGCTGATCAATACATCTTTGATGGCTTTTCTCTAACCTATCTAGCCAACCAAGAAACTGGCTTTGAATTGGAACTGACGCACAATCACGACCAAAGTGAGCCCTACACTCACGGCTCAGGTTACGGCCACCTTGCCGTCAGCGTGGAGGACATTGAACAAGCCCACAAACGCATTAAATCTCTCGGCATTGAAACTGGTGACATCAAAGCCTTTGACCATCAACAAAAGCATTTAGCAACGTTCTTTTTTGTAACCGACCCTGATGGTTACAAAATTGAGTTCCTGCAACGCCAAGGGCGTTACCTATAACAAAAAGAGTAAACATTATGATTCACTTGACGGCTACCTTTCATGCACAACCGGGAAAAGAACAAGAGTTGAAAGAGGTACTTACCCGAGCGCTTGAACCTACTCGCAATGAAGAAGGTTGTGTTCGTTATCAATTGTTCCAAGATAAAGACAATGCATGCCACTTCGTTTTTCAGGAGCAATTTAAAGACCAACAAGCATTTGAGCTTCATGGTAAAACAGAACACTTTGCTCTTTTGATTAGCCAGATCGACAACTTGTTAGAATGCGAGCCGAAACTGGTGTTCTTCGACGAACTGTAACTATAGCGCTAACCGAAGATCAAAAAAGGCACTCTATCTAGAGTGCCTTTCACTAGTTGGGATCTGTGATTAAGCGTCTTGCTTCTCCACCATATGCAAATGCACATCTTGTTGTGGGAAAGGAATCGAAATACCTTCTCGGTCGAAGCGTAGTTTCACTTCTTTAGTCACATCCCAATATACATCCCAGTAATCATCCGTTTTTACCCAAGGGCGCACAATAAAATCTACAGAAGACGTATTTAATGTATGAACTTTGATCATTGGCTCTGGAGTGCGAAGTACCGACGGGTGAGAGGTAATGATATCAGACAATACTGACTCCGCTTTTAAGAGGTCATCCGCATAGCCAATGCCAAACACCATATCCACGCGGCGAATGCGTTCATGCGTGACGTTCTTAATAACATCTCCCCAGATTTTGCTGTTAGGAACAATAATAATTTGGTTATCAAACGTACGGATTGTGGTGTTCACCAAACTCATATGGCTTACCTTGCCATCCACACCGCCAGCATACACAAAATCACCAACATCAAATGGGCGATAAATAAGCAGCATCATACCCGCCGCGAAGTTGGATAACGTGTCTTGCAACGCGAAACCAATAATCACACCAGCAATACCGAAACCGGTTAGGATTGGCGCTAGGTTCAAACCAAGCTGAGATAAGCCCACCATGATACCGATCACCCACACGAATTTGCCGGACATCGAGATAAAGAAGTCCTGCATCAAGTGGGAAAGTTTTAAGTTTTTCGATGCAACTGCTTTACGGACGACTTTGCGAGTTAACTTAGCCAGTCCGCGAGCGATCAATAAAATCAGCGCAAAAACAAACAACTGGAAGATATGCTGCGGTGCATTCTCGGCAAACCAATCCAGTGCCGAGTTGGACCAGTGACTCAGTATTGACCACACAACTTTGGTATTCAGTAAATCATGGGTGATATTACCCGTCACTTCAAAAATTTGGCGCTTGTATTCAGACGTTTCTAAACCGACTTTATCACCAATTGAAATCAGGTTGCGTAAGCTTTCTGTCGCAATATTTAGCCTTTGTTTAGTAATGAGCTGACTAAGTTGCAACGACGCTTTTTCCGACTCTGGGCTAGACGAAAGTTGGGAGCCAATGATCTCACTTTGCTGACTCAAGTACTCAATTGAAGCAGACAGTAAGCGCATACGTTTATCAATTTTATCTTTTAATTCCGCTTCTGCGCGCTCGTTTTGGGCCCCTAGCTCCTTCAACCAAGCGAGATTTTGCCAGCTCGAATCGAAGCTAACATCAAGATAACGCTGTAGCTCTCGATAATCATTAACAAGAGCAAGCTTCTCTTCATCCTTAGCCTTATTTAAATCCTCGACGACTTTCTTTATTTTTTCCGATAGATAGTTCGTCGCGTCCTCAGAGTATTGTTCTTGTTTTTTAACTAGCAAGATCAGCTTGTCGCGAGAGATAGTTTCACGTTCAATCGCTGACGCTAACTGGCTTCTTAATTCTTCATTCTTTTGGAATAGTTGCAGTTGAAGGGCATCACGCTCGTCGCCACTCGCTTGCGAGAGGCTTTGGGATAAATCCACAATCTCTCGGTTCAAGTTGTCAATCGAGATTTCGGCAGCAGAAGGCTCTTGGATGTCGTCAGTAGCAGTCGCATGAACAGCCATTGGGGAGAACATAATGACGGCAAGTGCGAATAATGTCACCCAAGATGTCAGGCGCAGTTTCTGGGGGAAATGAAACGTCATGTTTACCTCATAGGGAACAATCCTGATCAAAACAATCAGAAATAGAAGTGTAAAGCGTTGAAATCATACTCCTAAGTTTACAACACTAAATAATAAACTGAGCAGCATTTCGTTAGCGAGACGTCAAAGTTGGGAGCCCCAATAGCAAACAAGCCTTTCATTTAATCAATGAAAGGCTTGTTTTTATTCGACTAAGGACGGTTGGGATGATTTAAAATATGGTCTTCCCAATCCACCACATCAATCTCGTAAACGACTTTGTTACGGACACTTTCCCCTGCCGCATGCATTGCGGACTTAGAGCCTGTAATCAACGGATGCCATTCTGGTAAAGGCTGCTTTTCAGCCAACAGACGGTAAGCGCACGTGTGTGGCAGCCAAGTAAAATCGTCGATGTCTTCTCGGGTCAGCTTGGTGCACTCTTCACCCGAAGTGAAACGGTTTGGGTAATCCTTACATGAACACGTTTTACTGTTCAGCCAGCTACAAGCCACATTGGTATAGTAGATTTCATCGGTATCTTCATCCATCAGCTTATGCAAACAACATTTGCCACAACCATCACAGAGAGATTCCCATTCCTCTTCTGTCATCTGCTCTAACGATTTACTTTGCCAAAATGGAGTGCTCATACTTCAGGTCTCACCAAGGGAATTTAGGGGGCGATTTATACTCTTCTCAACGCAAAAGTTCAAGTTTTGAGAAGATCTTGCATCCTTCCCACATAACGGTGGAGATATTCAACTACTTTCGTTTTACTGTTCTATCCTTAAACAAGTTTCCATTACTCAATTGATCAAGAAGGCATTAAGGAGTTTTCATGGGTATTATTTCTTGGATTATTTTGGGCTTAATCGCCGGCGCACTTGCTAAATGGCTCATGCCAGGAAAAGATGGGGGCGGTTGGATTGCAACAATGTTACTTGGTATTGCAGGGGCATTTGTAGGTGGCTTCCTTGGCGGCATTCTCGGTTTCGGCGGAGCAACTGGCGTCAACATTGGTAGTATCATTACCGCAACACTAGGCGCATTTATTCTGTTGTTTGTTTATAACCGTTTCTTAAAATAATCACGATGATTTAAAAGCAAAAAACCAAAAAGGGAGCGTAATGTTAAGCGCGCCCTTTTATTTTTTTCTTTCTTCACTCTTCCAATCCACGTCAAAATGACCATAATTGCCCCCTTAATTTTTAAGAGGTTTACATTATGGATTGTCGATTAGGATGTGGAGCGTGCTGTATTGCGCCAAGTATCTCTTCACCAATACCTGGAATGCCCAAGGGCAAACCTGCAGGTGTTCGTTGTGTGCAACTCAACGACGACAATTTGTGCAAGCTATTTGGTAAGCCTGAACGCCCTAAAGTCTGTCACGATTTTAAACCGTGTCCGATTGTATGCGGCAACACCAATCAAGAAGCACTCGACAACATCACTGAATTAGAACAATTGACGTAATGCGACTCTAGACCACACGTTTAAAGTTAGTACCTCGGTTGTTTCTCTCCGAGGCAGTAATCAAAGCCAACTCAAGATTTAGCACTCCCCCCTCAGCCTTTTATCTCACCCTTGAGAACTCTTGCCACATAGCGTCCCATTTGCGGTTTTCGCGCGATCTCCCTCACAATTTATTGACAATTCTCGACTATGTTCAGCGGGTCATTTAATTAAAGATCAGGAAAGAACATGAATAAGTATTTGGCTGAGGCTTTTGGCACGTTCTGGCTAGTGTTAGGCGGCTGTGGTAGCGCGGTGTTGGCTGCGGTTTTCCCTGAAGTGGGTATTGGTCTGTTGGGCGTTTCTTTGGCATTCGGTTTAACCGTTCTGACGATGGCATTTGCTATCGGTCATATTTCAGGTTGTCACTTGAACCCTGCAGTGACAGTTGGCCTTTGGGCTGGCGGTCGTTTTGAGACAAAAGACGTTGCTCCCTACATCATCTCACAGGTGATCGGCGGGCTTATCGCAGGTGGCGTGCTTTACGTTATTGCATCTGGACAAGCAGGATTCGATGTTGTGGGTTCTCGCTTTGCCGCCAATGGTTATGGTGAACACTCTCCAGGCCAATACTCGATGATCGCTGCACTTGTGACTGAAGTTGTCATGACGATGATGTTCCTGATTGTCATTATGGGTGCAACAGACAAACGTGCGCCACAAGGCTTTGCACCTATCGCAATTGGCCTGTGTTTGACTCTCATTCACCTGATCAGCATTCCTGTCACCAATACGTCAGTAAACCCTGCTCGTAGCACGGCAGTCGCAGTATATGTGGGTGACTGGGCGGTTTCTCAGCTATGGCTGTTCTGGATTGCTCCTATTGTGGGTGGCGTGCTTGGTGCAGTTATCTACAAAAATCTTCTTGGTAAAGAATCGAACGATTAATCGTTCCTAACTCCCAAAATCAAAAAAGCCGCTGAATTCAGCGGCTTTTTATTAAATTCTGTGTCGACCTAATAGCGAATGTGACAACGTCGTGCCATCAACAAGCTCTAGCTCCCCACCGACAGGCACACCATGCGCGATGCGGCTGGCATCAACTTGGTGCTCTTTACATAGCTCTGCGATGTAGTGGGCAGTGGCTTCACCTTCAACTGTTGGGTTTGTCGCCAAAATCACTTCGGTAACATCACCGCGACGTAAGCGGTAATCAAGGACATCCAACCCAATATCACTTGGACCAATACCATCTAATGGCGACAAATGCCCCATAAGAACAAAATACCGACCAGAATATTGGCCTGTTGCTTCAACGGCTGCGATGTCTGCCGGGCTTTCTACCACACAAATTTGACCATTTTCTTGGCGTTTTGGGTTGGTACAAATGTGACAGACTTCTTCTTCGGTGAAGGTTCGACACTCAGTACAATGACCTATTTCTGTCATTGCCTGACTAAGCGCATCTGCAAGCTGCAAACCGCCTTTTCTATCGCGCTGTAACAAATGAAAGGCCATACGCTGCGCTGACTTGGGGCCAACCCCAGGTAGACAACGTAAGGCCTCCATCAATTGTTCCAGCATATGACTGGTACGCATTAAAAGTCCGCTTAATTAAATATCAGCAGATTAGAATGGCATTTTCATGCCTGGTGGTAGTTGCATACCGCCAGTTACAGAAGCCATTTTCTCTTTTTGAGTTTCTTCAACACGACGGGCTGCATCGTTGAACGCCGCAGCGATAAGATCTTCAAGCATTTCTTTGTCGTCTTCCATCAAACTTTCATCGATGTCAACACGACGTACGCTGTGACTACCAGTGATAGTAACTTTAACTAGGCCAGCACCAGACTCGCCAGTTACTTCCATATTCGCGATTTCTTCTTGAAGCTTTTGCATGCGATCTTGCATTTGCTGGGCTTGCTTCATTAGGTTGCCCATACCGCCTTTACCAAACATGTTTATCTCTCTGGTTTAATGAGGTGTTGCATCAATTAATGGGGTTATACCTTTGGGTTTTCAACCCCATTCCATTCGATTATTAGATAGGGCGCACACTATCTTTATCAAGCTCTGCAGCAAAACGACGTTCAATAAATTGAACATTTGGATCGTTTTCTAAACTGTTCAGCGCTTGCTGTAATTTCTCTTGGTAGAGCCTATCTCTCAGTTCAAGTGGTGTTTCTCCACTCTCCCCTATTTCGATGCTCATGTGGCACTCTTCACCCAACACGGTATTAAGTGCTTTAAGCAATTCGGCTTGAGCTCTATCAGTATTCAAATGAGCTTGGCTGCTTCTCAATAGTAACGAAACGGTTGTTCCTTCCTTACTATAATGAGAGTTTAGCGCAAGTTGCTCTACCAGCTTAGGGATCTCCATTAAGCTGATTAGCTTCGCCCATTCATTATGTTCTAATGACTCATCGATGAGCTTTTGTGCCATTTCAGGCGTTTTCTCATGCTCAAGTGCCTGCTTGAGCTGCGTAGGTGTCAGTTTTGTATTTACTTTTGTCTCAACAGGCTTGCTTGGACGCCAGCGATACGCTTCCTCAACTTGTGGCTCCGTCGACTTCGGAGCTAAGTTTGGCGACACCTGCGCGGAATTGCCATGCAATTGCGCTACTCGGTCGATAACCGATTCTGGTTGTGCAGATGCCGCTTTAGGCTTTTTTGAGCCACCATTTTGAGGAGTATTCTGTTGTAGGCCTTGACGCTGAGAACGTAATTGGTGACGTAAACCGCTTAGACCACCGCGCGCTGGTGTTGAAACGCTCTCTTGCATTTGTTGAGGTGGCGTTTCATGCTGCGGCGCTGGGTTTTCACTCATCGGCGGCGCCATATCATACTGTGGTGGAACCGTCTCATATCCACTCGCTTGATACTCAGGTTGCGAACTGGATGAAGGTTGAGGCGCCACTTGTGGTGTGCTTTGTGCTGGACTCGGCTGTTGAGCTCGAGGGGCAGCTGCGGTCTGAACTGGCGCAGCCTTTGATTGACTGGCACTTTGAACTGGGGCTGAAGCTGATTCGCAGTTACTGGAAACAACATTTGCCCCACTGTTACTTGATGGGCGGAACGCCATCATACGCAGCACAATCATTTCCAGACCGACTCGCCCATTTGGCGAGAGAGTCAAATCTTCACGACCTTTCAATGCAATTTGGTAGTAAAGCTGAACGTCTTGCGGACTTAGTGCTTTACTCAACAACTCGATTTTTTCTGCATCTGGCTGCGCTCGGTCTAGCGACGCTGGCAGCGCTTGATACATCGCAATTCGATGAAGCTGTGTTGCGACTTGCTGCAACAAACCATCCCACTCAACACCATTTGCTGCTAATTGCTGGATTTTATCCATGGCTTGTTGAGGTTGCTTGCTGCTGATTGACTCTAGTAAGTGAATCGCTTGGTCGGTATCAATCGTCCCCAACATGTGGCTGACAATATCGGTTTGCACCGCACCGTTACCTAATGCAATTGCTTGATCAGTCAAGCTGAGAGCATCACGCATACTGCCATCTGCAGCATGTGAGATCATACCCAACGCTTTTGGCTCTGCTGAAACTTGCTCTTGACCTAGGATGTAATCAAGTTGCTGGTGAATCTCATCAACGCTGATTGGTTTCAGATGAAACTGAAGACAACGCGACAATATAGTGACAGGCAGCTTTTGTGGATCAGTTGTTGCGAGTAAGAACTTCACATACTCTGGCGGCTCTTCCAGGGTTTTCAACAACGCGTTGAAAGAGTGACGCGATAGCATGTGCACCTCATCGATGAGGTACACTTTAAAACGTCCACGAGCAGGTTTGTATTGAACGTTGTCTAACAGTTCACGAGTGTCTTCAACTTTAGTACGTGATGCTGCGTCGATTTCAAGAAGATCGACAAAGCGACCTTCATCAATTTCACGACAAGTATCACACTTACCACAAGGTGTCGCGGTAATGCCGGTTTCGCAGTTCAAGCCTTTGGCAAACAGCCTACCGATACTCGTTTTACCCACACCACGAGTCCCGCTGAACAGATAAGCATGGTGTAAACGGTTTTGCGCCAGTGCGTTTTCCAACGCCGTCAGGACATGTTTTTGTCCGACAACTTGGTCAAACTGATTAGGACGCCATTTTCGCGCTAAAGCTAAATAACTCATTGAATGTATTAATGTCCTTCAAAATCGCAGATGCTGTACACGTTTAGACCTAGTGCTTCTAAACGTTTATCGCCACCGATTTCTGGTAGGTTGATAACGAACGCAGCGTGCTCAACTTCACCACCCAGTTGGCGAATCAGCTTAGTCGTCGCTTCAATAGTACCGCCCGTTGCCAATAAATCGTCGACAACCAGTACTTTGTCGCCTTCAACGATGGCATCTGTATGGATTTCTAGTGTATCAACGCCGTATTCAAGCTCATAAGATTGAGCAACAGTAGGGCGTGGTAGCTTGCCTGGTTTACGCACTGGTACAAAACCAACACCTAGCTCAAGCGCTAAAGGCGCGCCAAATAGAAAGCCACGAGCTTCCGTACCCACAACCTTGGTAAAGCCCATATCTTTGTAACGTTCAACAAGTAAGTTGATCGTCGCTTGGTATGCTTTTGCGTCTTCAAGAAGGCTCGTCACATCACGAAATAGAATGCCTGGCTTTGGGTAGTCTTGGATGCTTTTGATGCTAGATTTGATCAGTGAAATTGTTTCTGTAGTCATAATACCGATTTACTTAGATTGGCTCATCGCCCTCTCTAATCGCAGTATCACGAGGGCAACGAACAATAGGTTTTCACCACTATGTGCTTATTTTCGTAAAAGTCACAGGCGCTGAAAATACAAACGCCCACTCGAAGAGCGGGCACACTATTCTCTACAATCTTAGTGATTTTCTTCTCGGTCAGCAACCAACTCAATCACAGGCAGACGCATAAACCAGCTGAGTAAAACGATTAGCATCACTAAAAGACCAATTTTTACCCAAACGAGGGGGACAACAACGATTGAAACCATGAAACTAAGCGCAATAAAAATCGCACCACGCTTTTTTACTTTTGAAGTAACAGCCCGATGCTTATGCCAATTGTCGAGAATGGGTCCAAACGTTTTGTGGTTATGTAACCATTGATGAAATGCGGGGCTACCACGCATAAAACATGCGCTAGCAAGCAAAATAAAAGGTGTGGTGGGTAACAGTGGAAGGGCTATGCCGGCTATGCCGAGCACAATACAGAGTCCACCAACAGTATTGAAAAAGTAACGCTTAATACGAATGGTGAACTCCGGTACAAAATAGCTAGATTAAAAGCCTGCGTAACCATTCATTACACGAAGCCAGGTTAGCGTTGCAGGAAGTGTTGGGATCAAAAGAACTGCAATAAAACCTAAAAAGTAAAAAATATTATAAGGCTCTTTAAAATCTTTGTCTGCCATGATGTGTCTTCTCACTAGTTGACTTTGCTTCTCCCAAGGCACAGCGTTAAATTATCGTTGCACAAATGGGTCATTATTGTTTTAAGCGCTGACTATACATTAAACAGCCAAATCTAAACACCAGCAAAAAGTAAGGTTATTAAACTAAACGTATGTTGTTTTGGTGGTTCTAAAAAGATAATAAGCAGCGTAAGGACGCTGCTTATTGGTTTGCAAGTCATAATTATACTAGTCGGGATTTCCGGGTAATACTTAAACTAAAACTTGAAGAACCTAAACACCCGATAGACAACTGTCCTGCAACACTAAGCGGTAAATCGCGGGTGATGAAGTTTTTCATACTTCCTCCCCCTAAACGGTTACCTGCTGCGATGTGTTGATTCGTATTTCCGTCAGACCAATGGCTATCTAAACCCGCAGGCAATATAGAGACCGAGGATGAAGCGAGGTCGGCGACACCAAACACAGCATTGACTGCACCCGCACACTCCGAACACTCAATTCCTTTTTCAATGATCCCTACCATGTCCTTGAGATCAGCACTGAAACTTTTCAAGTTACGGAGATAATCGTCAAACAATGCCCTAACGAGCAATGTCGTCGCAACTCCATCATTAGCTTGGGAAGCAGAATCAACGAGATAAAACGCAAATTGACCATTCATTAACCAACGATAATCGAAAACCAAGGGCATCACATCCGTCGATTGCAATAAACGGTACGAGCAGCGCCAATCTCCCTGAGCAGCATCCTTCTCTGGCAATAGCGCTTGCAGTAAATCTCTTGCCGCACTCGGATTCTGTTGTAAATATTCCAGATGCCAATACAGCTCTTGTTCATCTGGGATTTCACCACCATCATCAACTCTAAACCACTGACTTGAAAAGTCACGTTGTTCTGAGAAGTGACTATCGGTATCTTCTAGCGTATTCTCTATCGCCTGAGATAGGTGCTCATAATTACCTATCGGTTTAGGAAGAAAATCTTTAATACCAAATCGCAACGCTTTCGCGACATCGGACATTTCATCCGTGCCTGATACCACGATAAGCGGCATATATGGGTATTCGAGACTAACTTCTTCGACGAACTCGATACCATCTAAGACCGGCATCGATAAATCACATAAGATAAGATCGGGTTGGCATTCCCTGAGTTGTTGAAGCGCTTCTAGGCCGTTTTCTGCTTCTACTACTTTAAAACCCTGACTTTCTAAATAGGCATTGGTTACTTTACGAAATATTGGATCATCGTCCACCAACATTATTAGTTTTTGATTAATCACTTCCTGTGCCGAGACCATTGCCGTTTGACTGTGAGTCTTAAACATACCTTTATACCTCACAAAGCTCAGTCAAAAAAACAGATTTATTATTAAGTCATTATTTTTGTTGTGTTTACTTCCAGCAAAACGTGTCACAGCAAGACCTGAGGCCGCTTCGCCTTGTTATAAAACTTAGCTCGGAAACTGCATTAATACAAATATTACGGCGTATAACAGTATTTACTCAAACAGGGTTGCTGTGTTCAAATGATGCAACATGTTGACTTAAAGCAAGCTTTGATCACAAAGTTAATTATAAATTAACCGTAATCGGTAATTTAATGTGTCTGGAAATATGAAATTAGATGACTTAAACCTGTTTCGACTGGTTGTCGAAAATGGGAGCTACACCGCAACTTCGCGAAAAACCATGATCCCGGTTGCGACCATCACCCGACGCATTCAAGCGCTAGAAGACTCTGTCAATCTTCGACTATTGAACCGTCATGCTCGCAAACTCTCGCTCACTGAAGCAGGGGAACGTTTTTACCATGAGTGCTCTCCTTTACTACAAAGGCTAACAACCGCAGCAGAGGAAATCACTGACGACTGCCGAGGAGCATCCGGCAAGATTAAGATATCCGCGCCTTACAACTTAACTAAACGAATGATGATGCCGATGTTCAACAGCTTTATGAAGCAGTACCCGGACATCAACATTGAGCTAACGACAGAGAATAATGCGGACAAGCTTGACCCTACTGAATGGGATGTAATTTTTCGAGTGGGACCTCAACGCGACTCTAGCCTCATCGCGCGTAAGATTGGCGAAGTGAAGGATATTCTCGTTGCAAGCCCTGACTATCTAACCTCGAATCCTGCGCCACATCATGCAGAAGAGCTCTCTAACCATTCATTGCTAAAAGGGTACCCGCTTATTAAGTGGACCTTGATTAATAGTAAAGGCGAGTCTGTGGTGAATGTTGACCGTGGTCGTTTTCAAGCAAACGCGCTCAATGTGGTGCGCAGCGCTTGTTCCGAAGGTTTAGGCATCACACTAATGCCAGATGTCATGATCAAAGAGTACATCGAGAGCGGCGATTTGGTACGCGTACTGCCAGATTGGAGTGCAAACCCGCGCGACATTTATATGCTTTACAACCACAAAGATCACCTGCCAGAGAAAGTTCGCCTCTTTATTGACTTTGTGATCGCTTATAACATTCACTAATTAGATAGCGAAAACAAAAACCAGAGCCGAAGCTCTGGTTTTTTTACGACTTAAGAAAGCGCATCCTATGCGCCTTCGTTATGAAGCTCTAGGTTTGCTAAGTCCTGTTGGATTTCAAGTTGTGTTTTCGCATCATCGTTACGAAGACCATCTAAAAAATCTAGGTATTGTTGGTCGATATCACCCGTTACGTATTCACCGTTAAACACGGAAGTATCGAACTGAGTAATGTCTTGATTTCCAAGACCTACAGCTTCTACCAAATCTTCTAGACGTTGATAAATAAGCGCATCGGCACCAATCTGCTTACAAATTGTATCGTTGTCACGGCCATGGGCAATAAGCTCTGTAGCACTTGGCATATCAATGCCGTATACGTTCGGGAAACGAACTTCAGGAGCCGCTGAGACCATGTACACTTTCTTGGCACCAGAATCACGAGCCATCTCAATAATCTGCTCTGACGTTGTACCTCGAACAATAGAGTCATCCACCAGCAACACATTCTTACCTTTGAATTCCGAACGAATAGCATTCAACTTGCGACGTACTGATTTCTTACGTTGTTGCTGGCCAGGCATGATAAACGTACGTCCAACATAACGGTTTTTCACGAAACCCTGGCGATAAGGGATATCGATCGCTTGAGCGATTTGCAGTGCAATGTCGCAAGACGTTTCAGGGATAGGAATGACAACATCGATATCAAGGTTTGCGTAATCTTCACGAATACGTTCGCCCAGCTTTTTACCCATTTCAACGCGAGCACTGTATACCGAAATTTTATCGATGAACGAATCTGGACGAGCAAAGTACACGAACTCGAAAATACAAGGGTTCAGCTTAGGATTATCTGCACACTGCTTCGTGTAAAGCTCACCGTCAAACGTTGCGTAAATCGCTTCACCAGGTGCAACATCACGGACGAAATCAAAACCGACCGCATCCAATGCCACCGATTCAGACGCAACCATGTACTCTGCTCTGCCGTTAACTTCACGCTTACCTAAACAGAGCGGGCGAATACCGTGTGGGTCACGAAATGCAATCATACCATGACCAATGATCATGGCGGTCACAGCATAAGCACCGCGAATTGTGCGATGAACATTGGTAACTGCGCGGAATACGTCTTCGGTCGTGACATTTCCTTTTACTGAGTCAATTTCGTGCGCCAGTACATTTAGTAATACTTCAGAGTCTGAAGTGGTATTGATATGACGGCGATCTTTTTCAAACAGCTTCTGACGAACTTCGTTAGCGTTAGTCAAGTTACCGTTGTGGGCAAGTGTAATACCGAAAGGAGAGTTTACGTAGAAAGGTTGAGCTTCTGAAGCGCTTGAACTGCCTGCTGTAGGGTAACGAACATGACCAATTCCGACCTCGCCTTGCAGGCGTTGCATGTGTCTTGCTTCAAATACATCCTTGACTAAACCGTTCGCCTTACGCAGACGAAAACGATTGCTTTCTATGGTACAAATACCAGCGGCATCTTGGCCACGATGCTGTAACACCGTTAACGCGTCATAAATAGACTGGTTTACAGGCGTTGTGCCCACGATTCCAACAATACCACACATGTCCTAATCCTCGATTTGCGACAGTAGCTGGCACTACTAGATAGTGCCAGACAGAAAACTTGATGTTGCTTGTAAATGCTCGAAGAATGGGGCGATGATACGGCTGAACTCAGGGATCAACTGTGAATCTTTCCACCAATCCGAGCTTGGGAATGCAGTAAACGCATCCATAAAAAACAGCACCGCAGAAACAATTAAGACTCCGCGTAGACCACCAAATACAATCCCGAGAATTCGGTCCGTACCTGATAGCCCTGTTTTTTGTACCAGTTGACCAATGACGTAATTCACCACTGCACCAACTACCAAGGTTGCGACAAATAACGCCGCGATCGCCGCTCCGTTACGAAACATATCATCTTCGATGTTGGTGAAGTACACCGCCAATTTGGCATAGTAATTACTGGAGATAAAAAACGCTCCGAACCAAATCACCAAAGACAAAGCTTCTTTAGCAAAACCGCGAACTAAACTGATCAGAGCTGAAAATCCGATCACACCTAAAATGATAAAATCTATCCAATTCATCTTTTCTTCATCTTAAGTTGGCGCGCATTTTAACAGAAAAAATGCTGACGCAAACGTTTTCTTATGGATTTAATGGCTTAAATTTAAGCAATTGACCTTTTGAACCTGTAATTTTTTGTAATTCTTGAACTTGTCGTTCAAGTTTACTTTTTGACACATCAGGGCCAACAATCACTCTCGTAAACTCGTTTTCTTTCTTTGTGTGAGCTTGATAACCACGCTTTTGCAAATCCGCGACAAGCGCGACAGCATTTTCGTGATTCTTAAGTGCCATCAACTGAATGATCCAAGCTGAATCTTCATATTGATTTTTCTCTTGAACAGGACGAGTGACGACCTCAACTTGCTCTGGTTGTTTGATGACCTCAGGTTTAGATGTTGGCACTGGCTCGGGCTCAGAAACGGCTACTTGAGCATCCTCACGTTCTTGCACTACAGCTTCAACCGGAGAATCCGGTAACGTAATGTCGTCTTCCACTGGCTCTAGTATTTCGAAGTTTTCCACATCACTATCAAGTTCTGGTTTGATAGGAATACTGGCAAATTCTTCTTTGTAGTGCAGTTTCTTACCATCTAGCACATCGGGAAGAACAATGACTCCGACTGCGACTAGAATGATGGTGCCGACTAAACGACTTTGGAATTTACTTGCCATCAAAATACCTTTACTTATTTATTATTTGATTGCCAATGTTCCAATACCTCTCCGACGGTATGGAATGAGCCAACCACCAGAATAACGTCTCCTGTCTTTGCGTGGCTTCTCGCACTCTCGAAGGCGTCAACAGGGTTTTCAAAATGAACTTGCCCATCAGGTAAGTATTGGCACAATTCATCAGCGGTCGCCGCTCTCGGTCCAGTAAGCGACGCTGGATACCATTGTGTTGCAACTGGAGTTAGAGCTTCAATGGTTGCTTTAATGTCCTTGTCATGCAGCATTGCAACCACAATATGGATATTCTTACCCAGATATTGTTGCTTCACTCTCTCTACCAAATACTCAGCAGAGTGCGGGTTATGAGCGACATCAAGGACTATTTCAGGTTCGTGATGCAGTACTTGCATACGCCCCGCCAAACGCGCATTATTCAAGCCATTGACAATATTTATGTCAGTGATTTGCAATTCCGAAGCCCCTAGTGCCATCAGTGCAGTGGCTGCATTTTGTAATGGTAGCGATGGGATTGGTAAATCCTCTAACTCAAATGCCCCACTGCTCCATTTCCAACCATTATCAGTTAGTTGGTAATCGTACTGAATACCTACTTGGAAGAACTCAGAACCAATATCGTCAGCATGAGCCGCCACGGTCGCTGGTGGCGTCGGTTGACCACAAATTGCTGGCTTCCCTGAACGGTAAATGCCCGCTTTTTCAAAACCAATAACATTGATGTCATCACCAAGCCAATCCACATGATCGATCGCTAAGCTCGTAATAACAGAAACATCATGGTCAACAACGTTAGTGGCGTCTAGACGGCCGCCAAGTCCTACTTCAAGTAAGACAACATCAACTTTCTCTACTTGGAAAATACGTAGCGCAGCAAGCGTACCGAATTCAAAGAGGCTAAGGCTAACATCACCACGCTGCTTTTCTACATAATCGAATGCTTTACAGTGCTTTGCATCTACAACGTCAACGCCATTAATGCGTACACGCTCGTTGTAACGAATCAGGTGCGGAGAACTGTAAACACCGACTGAATAGCCAGCATCAAGTAAAATGGCTTCCATTAACGCACACGTTGAGCCTTTGCCATTGGTTCCGGCAACGGTGATTACGGTTGGAGCTGGTTTGGTAAGATTGGCTTTGTTTGCTACCGCTTGGACACGGTCTAAGCCTAGATCAATTGCTGAGGAATGAATATTTGCTAAATAATCAAGCCACATCTCTAATGAAGATGTGGCTTGAGGAGTTGGGTTTTGGGTCATCTAACTTTAACCATTAAATTCTTTGGTTTTTATGTTAGTTGATACTTTACCCTTTTTCGTCCGCTTCTGGTACAGAATATGGCTCTTCATTTGGAGATTCGTTAACCGAAACCACCAAAGGAGACTTGTGGTTAGTCATCTTAGCGATAAGACCACCCACACGCTGACGCATTTCACGACGGTCAACGATCATATCAATAGCACCGTGATCAAGTAGGAACTCACTACGCTGGAAACCTTCAGGAAGATCTTCACGTACAGTTTGCTCGATTACACGACGACCAGCAAAGCCAATGAGGGCCTTAGGTTCACCGATGTTGATATCACCCAACATAGCCAAACTTGCTGATACACCACCCATTGTAGGGTCAGTTAGAACAGAAATAAACGGCAGACCTTTTTCTGATAAACGCTCAAGCGCAGCACTGGTTTTTGCCATTTGCATAAGAGACATTAAAGCCTCTTGCATACGAGCACCACCACTTGCTGAGAAACAAACAAGCGCACAGTTATTTTCAATGGCTGCATCCACTGCTTTCACAAAGCGAGCACCAACGACTGAACCCATTGAACCACCCATGAAGGAGAATTCAAACGCACACGCCACAAGCGGCAGACCAAGCAATTCACCCTGCATCACAACTAGCGCATCTTTCTCACCGCTGTTTTTTTGTGCAGCAGAGATACGCTCTTTGTATCGCTTAGAATCTTTAAATTTCAGTTTATCCTGTGGCTCAAGTTCAGAACCTAATTCAACTCGATTACCTTCATCTAAAAATGTTTCCAAACGACGACGCGCTTTCATACGCATGTGATGGTTACACTTTGGACAAACTTCTAAGTTACGCTCTAGCTCTGCATGGTATAAAACCTGTTCACAAGAGGTACATTTAGTCCACACACCTTCTGGGATAGAAGCTTTGCGTGAACTTACTAGATTGCTTTTCTCTAAAATCTTTTCAAGCCAACTCATGGAAGACCTTTTCTCTCAACTCTTCCGCTTCATTGCGAAAGATATAAATTCGACATAATACCGACGGATTAAACCATATCTTGCAGCTACTGTAGATAAAAAACTGGTTGTACCTATTTTTGATATCGTAAATAGCGTATGTTTTCCGTTCACATTCAATGTAAACACTACCGATATTTTGAAATAAGTTTGTAAAATTAGTTCAAATTATCTGGTAAAAACAGTGGACCGATCGGCACTTCAGGTAACCCAAACTCTTCTGGGTAGTCTACATCTACCAGGTACAGACCTTCCGCTTTCGCTGTCGCACCCGCTAGTTTGCGATCTTTGGCGTCTAATAACCACTTGATCCATTCTGGACTCTCTTCGCCACGTCCAACTTTTATCAAGCTACCCGTGATATTACGAACCATATGATGCACGAACGCATTGGCTTTAATATCAATAACCACATAGTTTCCATGGCGCGTAACGTTCAGATGCATCAAGTTTCGAAATGGACTGCGAGACTGACAATGCGCCGCGCGAAACGACGTAAAATCATTTTCGCCGAGTAGGAACTGCCCTGCTTCATGCATTTTTTTCTCGTCGAGCTCACCATGATAGTGACTAACCCCCGAGTTTAAGATGCCTGGACGTAAAGCATGATTGAAAATAATGTAACGATAACGGCGCGCTGTCGCTGAGAATCTTGCATGGAAATCATCTGAAACTTCTTGAGCCCAACGAACCGCTATATCGCTCGGCATGTTCGCGTTTGCGCCCATGGTCCAAGCTACCATTTTTCGAGTAACGTTGGTATCAAAGTGCACAACTTGTCCCGTGCCATGCACGCCTGCGTCTGTCCGACCAGCGCACTGAACTTCAACTGGGTGATTAGCGACGACGGACAATGCTTTCTCTAGCTCTTCTTGGACACTTTTCACTTCTCTTTGGCGCTGCCAACCAAAGTAGTTTGTACCGTTGTACTCGATACCTAATGCGATTCTCATCTTAACCTTCGAACTCTAAAATGGGGCGGGAAGTATATACTCAAGTCACCTCAAGTTGCCAGCTTCACCAAGGGTGACATAAAGGTAGCATCATACTAACGGGACACAAAAAGGGTAGCAAACGCTACCCTTTTGTTTCGGTTTATCGGCCATTAATGGCGTCAATCAGGCTTTTTGCTTCGCGGCGAATATCATCCTCACCGTAAACAATCGCCTCTTCTAGTAGTTTAATCGCCCCTTGAGAATCGTTCATCTCGAGATAGATTTTAGCCAAATCCAGTTTCCCAGCCGCTTCAGCATTGCTATCTACGTCAATATCGCCGATCTCACCGATAACATCTGGAAACTCGTTCAATCCGACATCGAGCTTAAGGTCTTCTTCTTCGAACTCACCACCTTCTCTGTCGACCTGAGCCATCAATTCATCAATCGTCATAAATTGATTTTTCTTCGGGTCGAAGTCATCCAAGTCGCTTTGCTCTGCCCAGTTTTCTTGCGCGATCTCTGGCTGACTTAGTGCATCACTCGAATTCCAAACATCACGCTGGTCCTCAGGCACTTCTTCAGTAGAACTTACGTTATCAGCAGCGGGTTTAAAGCCATCCCAATCATCTCCAACATCAAGCATGGTTTCAAAATCCATACCTGCACTTGCGATGGTGTCACTGTCTAGTTTACCTTCAAATACTTCTGAGTTTGCGTCTTCCGCAAGAAGGTTAGCCATTGATGATTCATCATCCAAATTACTGAGCGGCTCACCCTCTGTCGCTGTTGGCTGCACTTTTGGGTCAGTATCAAAGCCGTTTTGCTGCGCAAATACTTCAAACAAAGCATCATGATCGTTATCGGCTTGAATAGCTGGTCTCGATGTCTCTGCTTCAACCTTAGGGCTCTCTGGCGCACCCTCGTTCATTGACGCGAGAACATCTTCCTCATTGAACTCTGGAAGATCTTGGTCGTCAAAACTTAACTCTTCATCCTCACCGGAGATTGGTTCTATATCTGCAGTCTCAGAGCTCGGTAATTCTGGCTCTTCTTCCATCGACGCCAAGGCATCTTCTTCGCTGAACTCTGGCAAATCGAGCTCATCAAAATTGAACTCTTCTTCGGACTCAGCTGGCAAGTCGGCTTCAACCTGTTCTGGCTCAACGGACTCGGACGTTTCTAACGCAGGTTCGCCAGCCATAGACGCCAGTGCATCTTCTTCACTGAACTCTGGCAAATCGAGCTCATCAAAATTGAACTCTTCTTCGGACTCAGTTGGCAAGTCGGCTTCAACTTGTTCTGGCTCAACGGACTCGGACGTTTCTAACGCAGGTTCGCCAGCCATAGACGCCAATGCGTCGTCTTCACTAAACTCAGGAAGATCCAGCTCGTCAAAATTGAACTCTTCTTCGGACTCAGCTGACAAGTCGGCTTCAACTTGTTCTGGCTTAACGGACTCGGACGTTTCTAACGTAGGTTCGCCAGCCATAGACGCCAGTGCATCTTCTTCACTGAACTCTGGCAAATCGAGCTCATCAAAATTGAACTCTTTTTCGGACTCGGTTGGTAAGTCAGCTTCGACTTGATCTGGTTTAACGGACTCGGACGTTTCTAACGCAGGTTCGCCAGCCATGGACGCCAGGGCATCTTCTTCACTGAATTCTGGAAGATCCAGCTCGTCAAAATTGAACTCTTCTTCGGACTCAGCTGGCAAGTCGGCTTCAATTTGTTCTGGTTCAACGGACTCGGACGTTTCTAACGCAGGTTCGCCAGCCATAGATGCTAGAGCATCTTCTTCGCTGAATTCTGGAAGATCTAGCTCATCAAAATTGAATTCTTCTTCTGAATCGTTGGTCGACTCAGTTTCCGGCTCCAATTCAGGCTCATCCAGTAGCCAATCTTCTTCTTGTGGAACACCGAATTCATTTTCTATTGTATTTGGTGTCGGCGTGAAGGCTGGAATGTCTTCCTCTTGCTCAACGTGAGGCTGTACCTCAGCACCGGACTCCACGGATGGTTCTTGTGTTGAATCAGTATCGGTAGCCTCTTGTTGTAGTGATGAAGCTTCCTCTATCTCCGTTTGTGTTTTTTCAACTTGCTGCGGTAAATCGTCTTCACTATCAAATAGAGCGTCAAGTTCAGCAGAAAAATCCGCTTTTTCTTGTTCTGTTGGCAGAAGTTCTTCACTGTCTGACTCAAATAGGTCGTCTAGCTCGCTCATTAAAGGATCATTCTCTGGTGAGAGGTCCTCTAAATCACCAAGAAATTCATCGCTGCTAAATGGCTCTGAAGCAGCCTCTGGCTCGGTTAATGGTTGCTCTTTTGCAGCTTGTTGCGTGTCTGGTTGGCTTTCACTTAATAAAGCGTCGATGTCCAATCCAGACTCAATGTCCTGATCTTCATGAGTTTGTTCTGACTCAACTACGGAA
This sequence comes from Vibrio sp. OY15, assembly GCF_000742455.1. Classification (NCBI taxonomy): domain Bacteria; kingdom Pseudomonadati; phylum Pseudomonadota; class Gammaproteobacteria; order Vibrionales; family Vibrionaceae; genus Vibrio; species Vibrio sp. OY15. Next base: position 94,674 of record NZ_JPIL01000028.1, read on the forward strand.
GATGGCTTTTCGTCGGCGTCTGGCTCACCAAAACCAAGTGATTTCAGTAACTCTTCCTCTTCCGATTTATTCTGCTCTGGGCTCTCGTCCTCTCGAATCAGATCATCAAACGGATCTAAATCAGCTTCAGTCTCTTCATCAAGTTCAGAGGTAACATCATCAATGAGTTCATCCAGTAAGTCTGTGCTATCTGCGTCTAACTCTTCGATCGAGTCATCACCTTCAAAACCAGAGATTGCTTCTAGCTCGTTTAGTGGATCAAACTCGTCTGTGTCATCTTCATCAAAATCAATGAGTTCATCGAGTAGCTCTGTACTGTTTTCATCTAGAACAGGACCTTCATTGGCGTCAGCTTCTCGAACTTCCGATTCGCTAGCCGGTTGTTCATACTGGGCCAATAGCTTATCGATATCGTCGTCAGATGCCTCTCCTACACTAAAGTCATCATCCGACACAGGCTGTTTTAACTCAGGCTCATCAGTATCTAAATCGAAGTCATCGTTGCCAAGTTCAGCAAACAAGTCATCAAGCATATCCTGGTCGACAGTGTCACTTGGTAACTCTTCTGACGGCTCATCGGCTGCAAGTAACTCGGCAAATGCGTCGTCTGAAAGCGAGTCTGATTTCTCATTCGTATCATCCGAAAGATCGAAGCCAGACTCATCGTCATCGAGCACTTCTAGTTCTGGAGCAACCTCATCTAAGGCTCGCTCCATTTCTTCTAAACCAAGCGCTTTTTCTTCGCCGTTGACTTGGATACCATTGTTCGATGATTCAAACTCATCCAGACCAACATCTAGGTCGCCGTCATCGCCAATATCTGCAAATGGGTCATCGTCCCCTTCCAGATTGAAATCAAGTTCTTCATCGTCGAGGTTAGCAAAGACGTCTTCTTCTAAATCTGACTTCTCTTCTTGTAAAGACTGTGTGTTGATATCTTCATCTGCAAACAATTCATCATCAAGCGTGAGCTCTTCATCAAGCTCATCCGCCGCCGCTAAACCGATTGGCGCCGCAAGAGGATCAACGTTTTGCTGTTCCTGTGCAGCCGCATCTTCCTCTTTCGCTTTAGAGCGTCGACCAAGAAGCATAACAACTAGCAACGCAATCAAAGCACCAGGAATTAATGCCGCAAGACCAACAAGCCAACCATTCGACAAAATTTTGTCCATGGTGCTTGGTTGCATGCGTTGTTGTTCAGCAAGGCGCTGGCGTTCTTCAGCAAGCAGCTTCTCGACTTCTGAGCGAATGCGTTCTTCGTCATTCAGCTCGCTTTTCAAAGTTTCGACTTCGCTTTGCACTTCTGACAGCATCAATCGAAGACGATGGTTCTTCTCTTCTAATGAGTCTAATTCACTTTGTGAGCCTTGAAGTTTGTCCTTTAGCGCACTGACCTGCTTTTCACCCTGCGGAGAGGTGGTTACTGGTGGCGCAGGGATGACGGGTATTGTTTTCGGAGTTGGTTTTGGCTCCTTTGCTGCCACTGTCTCTGGCTTAGTCGCAGGCTTGGGTTCTACTTTAATTTGTGGCTTTGGTTGTTCGGTGACTCGTTGTGCTGGCGTCGCTCTATTTGTCGGCTTCGGCTGTTTTAACTTAGCTTCATGCGCCTTCATAATCGCAACAGCTTGCGCTGTGGTCGCGCTTTGCACTTGCTCTAGAGAAGGTACTCGTAGCCGACTCCCTGGGATCAATTCATGAATGTTTTGGTTCTCAAACGCTTGAGGGTTAATTCGGTAAATGGCAAGAAGCGTTTGTTGAACGGTAACACCGCGTGAAGGTCGTAATTCTGAAGCGATCGACCATAGTGTTTGATTTTCACCAGTCGGACCAAAGAAACGTGACGGTTGAGTATTCGCAGGAGGAGCAGGTAATGCTCGCTCAATATCTTCAGCATAGCTTGGAGATGATTGCACTTCACCAGACGGTCCAACAAGACGAATTCCTTCGGCTTGAACCACTGATGATGTCTGAGTCGCGCTCATCAACACAAGGGCTGCTAACAAACGCTTATAATTTTGACGCATAGAAGGCTCAGTTTTGTGCTAGATACAATTTGAAATGGTGATCGGTTAAATATATCGGATATCGCATGCAAAACTATAGCGTTGAGAATAAAAAATGTGTGGCTATCGCCATATTCGTACTAATCTCACACTATTTTGTTTCGTTCGTACAAAAAAGCCTCGCACTGTGCGAGGCTTTGAAATGAACTGTAAGCGACTTAGTAGTAATCGCGGATCAGAACTTCTGCGATTTGCACCGCGTTAGTTGCCGCGCCTTTACGCACGTTATCAGCAACAACCCACAGGTTTACGCCGCTATGATGGCTGATATCGTTACGGATACGGCCAACCATTACATGGTCTTTACCGCCCGCATCGCGAACTTGTGTAGGGAAGTCTTCACCGTGGAACACTTCGATACCGTCTGTTTGCTCAAGCAAGTTAACAACTTCTTGTGCATCGATAGGTGAACGAGTCTCAATGTGAAGTGCTTCTGCGTGACCGTAGAATACAGGAACACGTACACACGTTGGATTGACTGTGATTGATGGATCGTTAAAGATCTTCTGTGTTTCCCACACCATTTTCATTTCTTCTTTGGTGTAGCCGTTTTCCATCATCTGATCGATTTGTGGAATACAGTTAAACGCGATCTGTTGAGAGAATTGCTTCTTGTCAGCTGGCAGACCATTTAGCAACTTAGCGGTTTGACCAGCCAACTCATCAATGCCCGCTTTACCCGCACCTGATACCGATTGATAAGTTGAAACGTTGATACGCTCAATACCGACAGCATCGTGGATTGGTTTAAGTGCGACTAACATTTGGATAGTCGAACAGTTTGGGTTGGCGATGATGTTACGGTTACGGAACTCTGCAATCGCTTCTGGGTTTACTTCTGGCACAACAAGAGGAATGTCGTACTCATAACGGAAGTGTGATGTGTTGTCGATAACAATCACGCCTTCATCAGCGGCAATTGGAGCCCACTTGGCTGATAGCTCACCACCAGCAGAAAACAGTGCGATATGCGCTTGAGACCAATCGAACTCTTCTACGTTTTGAACGCGTACCGTTTTACCATTGAAGCGGTAAGTCTTGCCTTCGCTGCGCTCACTCGCGAGTAGGAAGATTTCGCCTACTGGGAATTTGCGCTCTTGAAGCACATCCAAAATTGTTTCACCGACCGCACCGGTCGCACCTAAAATGGCAACATTATATTGCTGGCTCATTGACTTACCTCAATCTGAAAACCTAGTTCTGCTAATGGAACAAGGTTACATGTTTTGTTACCCACTAGCGTGACAGCGCTGTATTCACGGCGATCCCAGTAGTTTTTACGCATCAGGTCAAAAGCGCCTGGCTTACTGATTTCACGGCGGAAAAGAGCGTCATCTCTACGCACATCATAGATTAACTGCGTGATGTTATGCAGTGTTGCTTCGTCCCAAGCTCTGTCCAATACCATAGTAGGAACAGGCGCGGTTGGCAGTAAATCGCTGGCATGCGCACGTAATTCGTTATTTAAGAACTCACAGTAGCTGTTGAAAATCATCGTTGTACCGCGAGCTTTCCCTTCCAAGCCGTAGCCTGCAACGTGAGGGGTTGCGAATGCTAGCAGAGGCAGAAGCTCCATATCAACCTCTGGTTCAAATTCAAATACGTCGAGTGCCGCTGTAAAGCCATCATTTTTCAAAAGACGTTGTTTCAAAGCAGCGTTGTCAACGATGGGACCTCGAGCCGCGTTAATCAAAATTTGATCGCTGCGGAGACCATTTAATACCTTCTCATCAATCAAATGATGCGTTGGGTATGGGCCACCTTTGGTGATTGGCGTATGTAGTGTAATGATGTCTGAGCTTTCAATCAGTTCTGTCAACGGAGTAAAGCTACGAGGATCACCAGCCTCTTGTTTGAATGGGTCATTGATGAGAACTTTAATACCCATGCCTTTCAAACATTTCTCTAGGTAGCTACCTACTTGGCCTGCACCAATAATACCTACCGTCTTGTCAAATACCGAGAAACCTTGTTGCTGAGCGAGCACCATCATCACGCTGAACGCGTATTCCGCCACACCCACTTTGTTACACCCTGGCGCCGCAGTGAAGAAAATGCCTTTCTCTTTTAAGAGTGCTTGGTCAACATGATCCATGCCTGCCGTGGCCGTACCAACAAACTTCAGCTTGTTTGCTTTGCTGATCAGGTCAGCATTCACTTTGGTGACTGAGCGAATCATTAGGGCATCAACATCCACTAAATCATCGGCGGTCAGTGTACGACCTGGTTTTAGAATTACGTTACCGAGTTGGCTGAATAGTTCTTCAGCATACGGCATATTTTCATCAACAATAATTTTCATAGCGCCAGCGTTCTAACATCCATTTGTAAGAGTTCGTTTATTCGCAAGATGCGAAACTAAAGCGATTGTGCCCTTTTCCCGAAAAATCTCAAGATATAACACCAATAAACCTCAAGGAGGTAACTCCTATAGAATCAATTGACGGGAAGCCTAGAGAAAAGCAGAAACAGAGAAAAGAAAAAGCCCGGCTAAATAGCCGGGCAAAGTTCCAGAACAAAAGGATCCTATCCCGCTCTCCATGGGATAGAGTCTGCGTCTGTTCGATCAGTGTGACTGATCAAGCTCTGGAAACTGGATTGTTGGCGTTTACAGTACTCTCGCAAGGCGCCAACAAATTCAGTTAACCTTGGTACTTTTTAATAACCAAAGTTGCGTTTGTGCCGCCAAAGCCAAAGCTGTTTGACATTACGGTCGTTAGCTCTGCATCACGTGCTTCTGTCACGATGTCCAGACCTTGTGCTGCTTCGTCCAAGTTTGAAATATTGATGCTTGGAGCAATGAAGTTTTTGTCTAGCATAAGTGTTGAGTAAATTGCTTCGTGCACGCCCGCTGCGCCGAGTGCGTGGCCAGTCATTGCTTTTGTTGCAGAGATTGCAGGGCTGTTCTCACCAAACAATTGTTGGATAGCACCAAGCTCTTTCACGTCACCAACTGGTGTCGATGTGCCGTGCGTGTTGATGTAATCCACACCATCAACGTCTTGCATCGCCATCTTCATACAACGAATTGCGCCTTCACCTGATGGCGCTACCATGTCGTAGCCATCTGATGTCGCACCGTAACCTACGATTTCACCGTAGATTTTCGCACCACGTGCCAGTGCGTGCTCTAGTTCTTCAATAACCAGCATGCCGCCGCCGCCCGAGATAACAAAACCGTCACGGTCTGCATCGTATGTACGAGATGCTTTGTCTGGCGTGTCATTGTATTTGGTTGACAGTGCGCCCATCGCATCAAACATCATAGTTTGAGACCAATCTAGCTCTTCGCCGCCACCAGCAAAAACAATATCTTGTTTGCCTAGTTGAATAAGCTCCATAGCATGGCCGATACAGTGTGCAGATGTTGCACATGCAGAGCTCATTGAGTAGTTCACGCCACGAATCTTAAATGGCGTAGCAAGACAGGCAGAAACAGTAGAAGACATAGTACGAGGAACCATGTAAGGACCAACTCGCTTTACGCCTTTGGCGCGCATCGTGTCTGTCGCTACCGTTTGATTGTATGCAGAAGCACCGCCAGAACCTGCAACGATACCGGTACGATCGTTTGAAACCTGTTCTTCTGTAAGACCAGCGTCTGCGATTGCCTGCTCCATTGATAGGTATGCATAAGCAGCCGCATCACCCATAAAGCGCATCTGCTTACGGTCGATGTGTTCCGCCGGGTTGATTTTTAGGTCACCCCATACTTGCGAACGAAGACCGTGTTCTTTGAACTGCTCAGATGCAGTGATGCCAGATTTGCCCGCTTTAAGAGACGCTAGAACTTCTTCGACGTTGTTACCGATACTTGAAACAATACCCATACCGGTGATTACGACTCGTTTCATTATGACATTCCTATAATTCAAAAATCCGCTAGATGATAACTAAGATAGTCAACAAAAGTGGTCAGCTTTCCCATAAATTCGTACAATCGCCCCATTCTTACCGCGCCAAATCACAAATTTGCACCATTATGACTTCAATAAAAAACGCAGAACTTGGTTGGAACGAAGCTGGTACTCCGGTTTCAGACCAATTTGATGATGTTTACTTCTCTAACGTAAACGGTCTTGAAGAGACACGCTACGTTTTCTTAAACCAAAATCATCTCCCAGAAAGATGGCAGGAATTTGACCAAAGACGTTTTGTCATTGGTGAAACAGGATTTGGCACGGGATTAAACTTCTTAGCAGTATGCCAGTGGTTTAGTGAGTTTCGTCGTCAGCATCCGGACGCAACATTGAAAGAGCTGCATTTTATTAGCTTTGAAAAATACCCATTAAGCAAAGCCGATTTAAAGAAGGCGCATGAAGCTTGGCCTGAGCTAGCTGAATACGCGGAAAAGTTACAAAAGCACTACCCTGCCGCTGTGCCGGAGTGTCATCGCATTGTTTTAGAAGACGGCGCAATCACACTCGACCTTTGGTTTGGTGACATTAAAGACTGCATGCCGCAAGTTCCATACAACGAACAAGGTTTGATTGATGCTTGGTTCTTAGATGGATTCGCGCCAAGCAAAAACCCAGAAATGTGGAACCAAGGCCTGTTCAACAACATGGCAAAGCTAGCCAAGCAAGATTGTACAGTTGCCACGTTTACCGCAGCAGGCTTTGTACGTCGTGGTTTGAACGAAGCTGGCTTTACAATGAAAAAGGTGAAAGGTTTCGGCACTAAGCGAGAAATGATCGCCGGCTCTATGGAGCAACGTGAAAAGCAGTCGAACCATCTCCCTTGGTTCAATCGCTCAGCATCTAGCAATCTTGATTCGATTGCCATCATTGGTGGTGGTATAGCTAGCGCGGCGTTAGCGAAAACGTTAGTTCGTCGTGGCCAAAACGTCACCCTTTACTGTAAAGACAAACAACCAGCCAAAGGAGCTTCAGGCAATCGACAAGGAGCCGTTTATCCACTGCTTAATGGCCCGCACACGGGTGTTTCACGAGTGTTTGCTCCTGCATTTTTGTTCGCACGTCAGTTTGTTGAACAAGCAGCACAAGAGATCGATTTTGATCATGACTGGTGTGGCGTAACTCAGTTGATGTGGGATGACAAATCCACAGACAAACTGGAGAAAATGCTTGCGGGTAACTTCACTCCAGAGCTCATTCACAAGCTGTCCGCCGAGGAGACTGCGAACACTATCGGGTTACCTATTGATATGGCGTCTGTGCACTACCCAATGGGAGGGTGGCTGTGCCCTGCCGAGTTAACTCGCGGGTTAATTAAACAATTGGAGAAGACGTCGTTACTCTCAACGAAGTTTGAACACCATGTTGAGGCATTAGATTGGGATGAAAAGCGTCAGTTCTGGCTACTAACGGCGAGTGGTCAAACATTTGAGCACTCAACGGTTGTAATTGCGAACGGCCATGAGTTCCAGACATTGAGTCAAACCGCTTCCCTACCAATGGGACAAGTGAAAGGACAAGTCAGTCATGCGCCAGCAACAGAAACGCTGAGTCAGCTGAAAACGGTGTTGTGTTACGACGGTTACATGACACCTGTTAACCCAAGTAATCAACACTTGTGTATCGGTGCAAGCTACGACCGCAGTCACCTTGACTACGAATTTGATGAAAACGCCCAAAAAGATAATGCGGAAAAGCTAGTGAAATGTGTACCGAATCAAACATGGGCAAAAGAGGTAGATATCACTGATAATCAATCTCGCCAAGGTATTCGTTGTGTTAGCCGAGATCACTTACCATTTGTCGGGAATGTGGGTGACTTTGAGACGATCAAAACGCAATACGCCAACTTACAAAATCAAAAAGCAGAAGAGGTAGAAACCATTCATCAGTACCCTAACCTATTCTGCTTCTTAGGTTTAGGATCTCGTGGACTGAGCTCTGCACCATTATTAGCTGAAGTGTTGGCCTCCCAGATCTGTGGGGACCCGCTGCCATTACCGGTTGATGTATTGACCGAACTTCACCCAAGTCGAATGTGGGTTCGTAAACTAAGAAAAGGCAAAGCCATTACCGAGCTGTAAGAGTATTCTCTCGTTTTAATTCCCGACACAGATACGTGTCGGGAATCGCTAACTCACTAAGTTGCTCGTACTGAGATTACTTCAGCAGTGCAACTGCCTGTTTCACTTGCTCTGCCACTTCTGGGTTTACAACCTTACCCGATTCCACGTCAAAATTTTCGTAGAAGCTCGGCACAGATAACGATGCCTTTACATCCGCGCCAAAAAATTGAGCAGAACCTGTCGCCGCCGCAAGAACACTTTGTGCACCACCGGGACCTGGGGAAGTTGCTAAATAAACGACAGGTTTGTTTTGAAATACATTACGCTCAATGCGCGTCGCCCAATCGAACAAGTTTTTATAGGCCGCTGGGTACGAACCGTTATGCTCTGCGAAGGAAACAACGAGAGCGTCAGCCTCCGCCAAGTCACGTAAAAACGCGACAGCCCCTTCAGCTTGACCTATTTCTTTCTCTTTGTCCTCGCTAAACATTGGCGCTTGATAATCGTTTAAGTCTAGAACATTCACTTGAGCGCCTTCGACTTGATTTGCTGCGTATGTAGCAAGTAGTTTGTTGATTGAGGTAGAGCTGGTAGATGCACCAAATGCGACAATTTTCATGGTTGTAATCCTTTGTTCACGTTTTATGCTGATCAGAATAAAAGTTGAACAGTTTCGCTACAACCACAAAAATTTTATTGAGAGGTTCGAATTTTTCGAAGTAGTAAATGACTAGGATTAAATAAAGGGAGAACGCTGCTTAGGGATTAAGCCTGAGCCTGGAGCTCTTGCCACAAGTCACTGACAATCACGCGATCGGCCGGGCTTAACTCGGTACGCGAATCTTCTAAGCTGCTCTCAATGCGTGACTTCAGCTCAGCAATATCGCTAATCCCTTCTTCTTCACAAGACGCCGCGGATAAAGAGATGTGACCACGTAAATAACCACCAGCAAACAATTCATCGTCAGATGCTGTTTCAATTCGAGCATCAATCAGTTCCAGTAGTTTTTCTTCAAATTCAATAATCATGGTGTATCTCTGAGGTTATTAGTGGTTATTTAACGCAAAAGTCCGACGCTTCCAGTGGCTTAGTTTGATAAAATGCGCGCAGGGCATCAGAAAGCATTTTCACTCGCAAAGGCAAGCCAACGTCCAAAATACCTAGCACTTCTTTATGCACTTTTTTCATAAAGCCGAGCCTATCTGGTTCAAAATCGCCGTGTAGATTGTCACAACTCACCGTAAAAGGGAAGCCAGCGCTTTGTGCCAGAATCCATTCATAAGCTTGAGGTCGCACTTCAACTTTCTCAAACTCCGCTTGAACTTCTGCTGTTCGCCCATCAGGTTCATACCAATAACCAAAATCTTCCAGCAAACGACGCTCTGGACCAGCCACACACCAATGCGAGATCTCGTGTAAAGCAGAGGCGTAAAAACCCCGAGCAAAAATAATCCGATGATGAGGGTGTTCATCATCAGCAGGAAGATAAATAGGCTCATCACCACCTAACTCTAATTTCGTATTAAATTGTTCTAAAAAGGTGTCATTAAAAATGGTGATTAAGTCTTGGTATTCGTGGGTCATCGTCGAGTTTGTACTTCAGTTTGACATGCGCTGCATATTGTCGCTGTTTTTAGCTATGAGGTAAAGGCAACCCCACATTTTTGGTTATTAGTTGAATTTATCTGAACATCGCTTTCTCCATACAATTTCTCATTCGTCAGCGTACTTATTTACCACTACACTCTCGCCTTATTTTGATGCCGTTCAAACCGCTATTTTTAAGCCGTTTGATTACAAGCATGTTGCTGGTTTTAATCACTTTTTAAGAGAGATAGAACCGTTTGTAAGTGTTGTTACTTCGCCTACGCTGATTCTCGTAGAACGTAGTGACTTTTTACGTTGAGTGTTTCCCTATGTTGCTAAGTGTGTTGTATATCATTGGTATCACGGCTGAAGCCATGACAGGTGCGTTAAGTGCTGGTAGAAGAAAGATGGACTGGTTTGGTGTTATGTTGGTGGCCAGCGCAACGGCCATTGGTGGTGGCACCGTACGTGACATTCTATTAGGCCACTACCCTCTTGGTTGGGTAAAAAACCCAGAGTTCCTTGCAATTACGTGTGTTGCAGGAGTGCTAACAACAGGTTTAGCGAAATGGGTGATTAAGCTGAAAGGTCTGTTCATTCGCCTCGATGCATTAGGTTTAATCGTGTTTAGTATCATCGGAACAAAAATTGCGATGGGCATGGGCTTGCACCCTGGTATTTGTATGGTTTCAGCGTTAGTAACTGGTGTATTCGGTGGGCTACTTCGCGACTTAATCTGTCGCCAAACACCATTGGTACTGCATGAAGAGCTTTACGCTTCTGTCGCGCTTATCGCATCAGGAATGTACTTAGCGCTATTAGAATTCAATGTTCCCGATGTCACTGCCACTATTATTACACTGGTTACTGGTTACATGTTGCGTATGGCTGCGGTACGCTTTAAGTGGCGTCTGCCTTCTTTCCATTTGGAAACCGAAGGCTCGATTCATTAAGCAAAAACTACTTAAACAAAAAAGGTTGCCTGATAAAATTGTGCCACCCGCGATTCAGTGAGTGGCATAATTTTATATTCAGTCATCCTGAACAGCGACGAAGGAGCATGATTCAGGATCTATTATCCGAGCACTCTGTTGTCAGAGATGTTTCTTTCTCTTTTCATCGTGCTGAAATTAGATTCCTAGTCTCGCTATAGCTCGCTGGAATGACACAAAGCTCTTAAATCTTCGGTGTTTCAGTTGTTACGCCATGGTTTTGACCACGGTGGCGTAGTAAATGATCCATCACCACAATAGCCAGCATCGCTTCTGCGATAGGCACAGCACGAATACCCACACATGGGTCATGACGACCTTTGGTGATCAACTGAGTTGGTTCACCTTCTTTTGTGATGGTCTCACCCGGCACAGTGATACTTGATGTTGGCTTAAGCGCAATGTTTGCGACAATGTCTTGACCAGTCGAGATACCACCAAGAATGCCACCCGCATGATTACTACCAAAACCTTCAGGAGCAAGCGTATCACGGTGCTGACTGCCTTTTTGGTTTACCACCTCGAAACCGTCTCCGATTTCTACGCCTTTCACCGCGTTGATGCTCATTAGTGCGTGCGCGATGTCTGCATCCAGACGGTCAAATACGGGTTCCCCGAGACCAACAGGCACGTTAGTTGCCACAACCTGGATTTTTGCGCCAATAGAGTCGCCTTCTTTTTTCAGGTCACGGATAAGTTGGTCAAATGCTTCTACTTTGTCAGCATCAGGGCAGAAGAATGCATTGTTCTCGATTTCGCTCCAATCTACCTTGTCGATAGATACATCACCCATTTGTGACAAGTAAGCACGAATCTCAACACCAAACTCATCTTTTAAGTATTTCTTCGCGATTGCACCAGCCGCCACACGCATTGCGGTTTCACGAGCTGAAGAACGGCCGCCACCGCGATAGTCGCGGATGCCGTATTTTTGGTGGTAAGTGTAATCAGCATGACCCGGTCTGAACTTATCTTTGATGTCAGAGTAGTCTTTTGAGCGCTGATCGGTGTTTTCAATTAGCAAACCGATCGATGTGCCCGTGGTTTTGCCTTCAAAAACGCCAGAAAGAATTTTAACTTCATCCGGTTCACGACGTTGTGTGGTGTAACGTGATGTGCCTGGACGACGGCGGTCGAGATCGATTTGTAGATCTGCTTCTGTAATTTCCAACCCCGGAGGACATCCGTCTACGATACATCCCAGTGCGATACCGTGACTTTCCCCGAATGTCGTCACTCGGAAATGTTGTCCGATACTGTTTCCTGCCATTACTTCCTCAAGTTTTTATCGCCACGCTCTCTCAAAACAGAGCATAGCTGCTTTCCAATTCTTCGTGGATTCATAGTGGCTTTATTACGTTTTGATGTAAAGAGTTAATATCGGCGAGGTATGCATAAAAAAAACACCGAGCATAAAGCTCGGTGTTTTGATGTTTAGTGCAAGACTCTATTAGTCTTTGTACAGTTTAAACTCTTCTGCACACTCAACCAGCTGGTCACGCGTTAGCATAAATACGCCATGACCGCCGTTCTCGAACTCAATCCAAGTAAATGGAATCTCTGGATACTGTTCCATCATATGAATCATTGAGTTTCCGACTTCACAAATAAGAATGCCGTTATCTGTTAGATAATCTGGCGCGTTAGCAAGAATACGACGCACTAGTTTTAGACCATCCGTACCCGCGGCTAAACCAAGCTCAGGCTCATGCGTGAACTCATCTGGCAGGCTGTTCATGTCTTCTTCATCCACATATGGTGGGTTGGACACGATTAGATTGTATTTCTCTTTTGGAAGATCACGGAACAAATCAGAGCGAATTGGGAACACTTGCTGCTCCATACCGTGATCTTGTACGTTTTGCTCAGCCACTTGTAGAGCATCTGTAGAGATGTCGATCGCATCCACTTCTGCTTCAGGGAAAGCGTGCGCACAAGCAATCGCAATACAACCAGAACCCGTACATAGGTCCATGATGCGCGTAGGTTCTTCCACCAACCAAGGTTGGAATTCAGCTTGAATCAATTCGCCGATAGGAGAGCGTGGCACAAGTACACGCTCATCAACGAAGAACTCAAGACCGCAGAACCATGCTTTGTTTGTTAGGTATGCTGTTGGCGTACGCTCGTTGATGCGTTTTACTACGCGCTCAACAATACGCAGACGCTCGCTTGTCGTTAGGCGAGAGTTCAATACGTGCGGAGGCACATCAATCGGCAAGTATAAGGTTGGCAGGATAAGCTGAACAGCTTCATCCCACGCATTATCAGTACCATGACCGTAAAACAGGTTCGCTGCATTAAAGCGGCTTACCGTCCAACGAATCATATCTTGAAGGGTATGCAGTTCCGATACCGCTTCTTCTACAAAAATCTTATCCAAAATTGCCTCCGAAAAGCGCTACAATACTGCCAATAAAGTTTATTAATGAAATTGTTTACCTAATGAGCAAAAAAGACACCGAGAACGATGACGATTTCGCCTTGTTTCAGGAAGCAGTACAGGGCGTAAAAAAGTTGCGACAGGATACCATAATCCAGCAACCAAAAAAAAATACTAAGCAAAAAGAAATCAAGCGCTCCAACCGTGAAGCGAGTGACTCTGAATTTTACTTTTCAGATGAGTTTGTCCCTCTATTAAACGATGAAGGTCCAACTCGTTATGCACGTGACGACGTCTCCACTTATGAAGTCAAACGTCTACGTCGTGGCGTGTATGTACCGGACGTGTTCCTCGATATGCACGGCATGACACAGCAAGAAGCAAAACGCGAGCTTGGTGCGATGATAGCCTATTGCATCAAAAACGAGATTCATTGTGCGTGTGTGCAACATGGTATTGGGAAACACATCCTGAAACAGAAAGCCCCACTTTGGTTAGCACAGCATCCTGACGTTATGGCTTTTCACCAAGCGCCACTAGAATTTGGTGGTGATGGTGCGTTGTTAGTGTTGCTTTCAATTCCTGAAAAGTAACAGGCTTACCGTAGACACGATGAAACGAAAAGGCAGGGATCTCCTGCCTTTCTTATTCTGTCTCTAATTTGCAAACGCTTATTTTGGTTTAGACACTTATGGCGTAATATGCCATAGCACTTCACCATTTTGTGTTTGTAAATCATATTCAATGCACACTAGGCCTGATGTAGGAAACATCGGAGGTGTCATGTCTTTTACAAACTCTGAAGTCAGATAACCGACCAAAGGCAAATGCGATACGAACAAAAGCGAGTCCAATTGTTCGACTTCGATTAACGCACTTGCGAAATCGAAGACATGCTCGGACTGGCCATAAGGTGTAATATCTTCACAAGTTTCAATGCTTTTTGCAGAGAAATACGCACTGATCTCTTGCCAAGTTTGTTGAGCTCTAATGTACGGACTCACCAACACTTTATCGAATTGCGCAAAACCCTGTTCTTTACAGGCTCTAGCAACCGCTTCTGATTCGACTCTGCCTCTTGGGGTCAATTGTCGTGCTGCGTCTGAATCTGCAAAATGCTCGGCTTCACCGTGACGCATGATGAATATTTTCATGTTATTTCCTAGGGATAGCTAACGCTACCAAAAGGTTGACTGCTATCTTTATTAGATAGACGGGGCTAACTTTAACAATGACGAAACAAAAATACTGATATAATTATCTGTTCATTATACCAATTCGCTTGTTAAAGATAGCGACTTTCTTAACAATCTATTAAAAGAATGTACTCAGTTCATCACACTATTTAACTGTGCAATGAGTTCAGAGCATTCACTCAAACAGTTCTTCCCCATACGCAAACGCGATGGGCCTGTGCAGAAGTCTACGAATAACAAAAATACGGCAAGCAGTATTTGTCGAAACGCAAACTTTGCGCCCCCCGCGAGGGGAGCCTAAATTACTGTAATGCGAAATCTGGAGACGCATCGTGCATCTAAGTCCTAACGATTCAAATCAATACCGCTACATTACCTTGAGCAATGAACTGCGTGTACTGCTGATTCATTCCGATACAGCTCAACAGTCGGCAGCTGCTCTGGCAGTGAACGTTGGACACTTCGACGACCCAAACGATCGCCAAGGTCTGGCACACTATTTAGAACACATGCTTTTTTTGGGTACGGAAAAATACCCTAAAGTGGGCGAGTTTCAAAGCTATATTAGCCAACACGGTGGAACAAACAACGCTTGGACTGGTACAGAGCACACTTGTTTCTTTTTCAATATTGCTCCAAATGCCTTTGAAAGTGCCTTAGATCGATTTAGCCAATTCTTTACCGCACCTTTGTTTAACGAAGAAGCATTAGACAAAGAACGCCAGGCTGTCGACTCCGAATACAAGCTCAAACTCAATGATGATTCTCGTCGCCTGTATCAAGTTAACAAAGAAGTCATCAATCCAGAGCACCCGTTTTCAAAATTCTCTGTCGGAAACTTAGATACTCTTGGCGACCGAGATGGTAAATCCATCCGCGACGAAATTGTGGAGTTTCACCACTCTCAGTATTCCGCCGATTTGATGACACTGACTCTATTTGGGCCACAGTCGCTCGATGAACAGCAAGCTTGGGTAGAAACCATGTTTGCCGACATCCCAAATCACCACCTTCGTGGAAAATCGATTGATGTACCGATAGGCACTGAGGAAAGCACGGGCATTTTGGTTCAAGTCAAGCCGCTCAAAGAGTTCCGTAAACTGATTCTCACATTCCCCATGCCGGGAATGGATGCGCATTATAGCGTGAAGCCACTCTCCTACTTTGCTCACCTGTTGGGTTATGAAGGAGAAGGCAGTTTGATGCTTCAACTCAAAGAAAAAGGCTGGATTACCTCTCTCTCAGCGGGCGGCGGCGCGAGTGGCAGTAACTACCGAGACTTTACCGTAAGCTGCACCCTGACGCCAAACGGCTTAGATCATGTTGATGATATCGTTCAAGCGGTTTTTCAATACCTCTCGATGATCAAACAAGACGGGTTAGATGAATGGCGCTATCTCGAAAAACAAGCGGTATTAGAATCGGCTTTCCGCTTCCAAGAGCCATCGCGCCCAATGGATCTCGTCAGCCATCTGGTGATCAACATGCAGCACTATCAACCGGAAGACACGGTTTATGGTGACTACAAAATGGCGGGCTACGATGAGGAGTTACAGCGTTCATTGCTGCGATACTTAACCATCGATAATGTACGCGTCACTTTGATTGCTAAAGGCCTGGAATACAACCGTACTGCCGAATGGTACTTTACCCCGTACTCCGTCACACCTTTTAGTGAAGACCAACGTCGTTTCTATCAACAAATCGACCCAAGCTGGCAATTCGTCTTACCGGAAAAGAACCCTTATATTTGCTACGACCTCGACCCCATGCCACTCGAAAATGGTGATTCACTGCCAGAGTTGATTGAGGATCTCGAAGGGTTTCGGCTGTGGCATTTGCAAGATGACGAATTTCGCGTGCCTAAAGGTGTCGTTTATGTCGCTATCGACAGCTCTCATGCCGTTGCATCACCAAAGAACATCGTCAAAACGCGCTTATGTGTAGAGATGTTCCTCGATTCGCTAGCAAAAGAAACCTATCAAGCAGAAATCGCAGGGATGGGTTACAACATGTACGCTCACCAAGGTGGCGTGACCTTAACCCTCTCTGGGTTCAGTCAAAAGCTGCCTCAGTTGCTAGAAATGATTCTGCACCGTTTTGCTTCTCGAGATTTCAGCCCTGCTCGCTTTGAAACCATCAAACAACAACTGTTACGAAACTGGAGAAATGCTTCACAAGATCGCCCTATTTCGCAGCTGTTTAACGCACTTACTGGGTTACTTCAACCCAATAACCCGCCTTTCGCAACCTTAGTCGAAGCGCTAGAAGAAATCGAAGTCGATGAACTCTCGGTATTCGTAGAAT
The DNA here is from genome assembly GCF_000742455.1 of Vibrio sp. OY15. Lineage (NCBI taxonomy): Bacteria > Pseudomonadati > Pseudomonadota > Gammaproteobacteria > Vibrionales > Vibrionaceae > Vibrio > Vibrio sp. OY15. Next base: position 111,186 of record NZ_JPIL01000028.1, read on the forward strand.
CCATTCTTGCAGAACTGCACGTTGAAATGTTTGTTTACGGAGACTGGCAACGCCAGCAAGCCCATGACATGGCTACGACCTTGAAGGATGCTCTAAGAGTTAACGAGCAACGTTATGAAGAGGCACTTCGTCCGCTCATTATGCTAGGTAAAAATGGCAGTTTTCAACGTGAGGTGCATTGTAACCAGCAAGATTCCGCGGTCGTTATTTACCACCAGTGCGAGGATATTGAGCCTCGTAGTATCGCGCTATACTCATTGGCCAATCACCTTATGTCGGCAACGTTTTTCCACGAAATCCGTACCAAGCAGCAATTAGGTTACATGGTAGGCACTGGCAATATGCCGCTAAATCGTCACCCTGGTATTGTACTGTATGTGCAGTCACCTAATGCAGCACCTGCCGAGCTGGTTACCTCAATCGATGAGTTTTTAAATGCCTTTTATATGGTGTTGTTAGAGTTAAACGATTACCAATGGCACAGCAGTAAGCGCGGCTTGTGGAACCAAATAGCAACGCCGGACACCACACTTCGAGGACGGGCTCAACGTCTTTGGGTTGCGATAGGAAATAAGGACACTGAGTTTAACCAACGTGACAAGGTACTGGCGGAGTTGAAGAAGCTGACGCGCGCAGACATGATTCGCTTCGTTGTGAACGAATTGAAACCTCGTACTGCAAATCGTTTGATCATGCACTCTCAAGGTCAAGCGCATTCGGAGGCTCCGCGCATCCATCTAGGACAAGAAATAGGATCGATTGAAGAGTTCCAACTTCGGCCAAAAGATTGCGGCTTGGGGTGATCTAGTTGCGCAGAAATAAAATTGTCGATTACTAGAATGAACCTACAAACCCATGAGGTTGTCGGTCTCATAGATTGAATCGGCACCATAATTGGAAGAAAATTGAAATTGCGCCATTGCGGCTTATGCTCTAATTACCGCACTAAAAATAACTTAATGAGGTAATCATGAAAAAAGCACTTTTACTTGTGGCTCTTATACTGCCATTGGCATCTGCTCACGCTGAAATCTCAGTCAAAGGCGATGGTTTCGAACTAAGTGACGACTGTGTGCGCCTTAGCGGAGACAATGTATCCATCAAATCAGATGATTGCTCTTCAAAACAGTGGAATGATAAAGACAAAAAAGGTAATAGCAGCGTTCATGGGGACGACAACCCTGGTAAAGGCCACAATAAAGATAAGAAAGACAAGAAGAAGTAACCATTTCTTCTTTATGAAAAAGGCTTGCCACTGGCAAGCCTTTTTCTCTACCGAAGCAACGTTTAATAGAACGTTGTCCCTTCACCAGCTCGAGTGAGCAAACCATCACATGGCGCGTAACGATCGCCATATTTCGATGCAAACTCATTCATTTTCTCTACGAGCTCCTTAATACCAAATTGGTCCATGTAACGGAACGGGCCACCCAAGAACGGTGGGAAACCAATACCAAATATCGCGCCAATATCACCGTCACGTGGCGAGCGAATGATGCCATCATCCAAACAACGTACCGCTTCATTCAGCATTGGCAGCACACAGCGCAACGCAATATCGTTATCGCTTAGCTTAGATTCAGGGTCGAGCTTAAGCAGTTTGTAAACCGATTTGTCGACATCTTTCTTCTTGCCCTTGTAAGTGTAAAACCCCTTACCACTCTTGCGTCCTTTACGTCCATCATTTAACAAGATATCAAACACATCCGGCCCTTTGAATCGGTCACCTAACTCATTAACCAGGATCGGCATAATTTTCGCGCCAATGTCGACACCAACTTCATCCAACAAGGTAATCGGGCCAACAGGGAAACCAAAATCAAGCAACGCCGTATCAATCTTTTCGATCGGTTCGTTAGCCAACAAAATATGCGCCGCTTCGTTCATGTATGGAGCAAGAATGCGGTTCACGTAAAAGCCCGCTTTGTCTTTCACTACGATCGGGGTTTTACCTTGCTTCTTAGCAAGTGCAACAACTGTTGAAACGGTTTCATCTGACGTCGTTTCATGCGGAATCACTTCCACCAACGGCATTTTTTCTACCGGGCTGAAGTAATGCAAACCCACTACGTTTTCTGGACGCTCCGCTTTTTCTGCAATTTTGTGGATAGGCAACGAAGAAGTATTGGTCGCAAAGATAGTTTCTGTCTTAGCGTTTGCTTCAATGTCCGCCACCATTTTTTGCTTAAGATCTAAGTCTTCAAAAACGGCTTCAATTACGACATCAATATGATTAAAACTGGTAAAATCGACACCACCAGACAGTTGCAGCATTTTCGCTTGCAGATCGGCCTTGGATAGAATGCGACGTTTGCGCTGTTTCTCAAATAACTTGTAGTTGTAGTTGAGCGCATTTAAAACGCCATCGTTGCTAACGTCTTTGATGCGAACAGGTACTTTTGCTTTTGCAACAGACACATGGCTGATTCCGGCACCCATCAGACCACCACCAAGCACACCAACTTTATGAACTGGTGCTGGTTTCGCATCCGTGCCATTTTCTTTCTTCATTTCTGTTGTGGCAAAGAAGATCGAACGGAGCGCTTTTGACTCTGAGCTCATCACAAGCTCACCGAAGCGCTTCGCTTCAAGTTCTTGACCTTTAGCGAAGCCTTTCTCTAAGCCATGTTGAATAACTTCTAGAATTGCAACCGTTGCTGGATAGTTACCGCGAGTTTTTTGATTCGTTTTCTTCGCAGCTTGCTCAAATACAAACTTGCGCCCTAGCCCGCTACCAGACATCACCTTTTCTTTCGTCGATAGCTTTTTCGTGCCCTTGTTTTTACCTTTGTCGATAAACTGTTTTGCTACGTCGAGCAAAATGGTGTCAGGCACACAGGCGTCCACAACGCCCAATTTTTTAGCTTTCTTCGCACGAAGTTGTTTACCCGTCAGGATCAAGTCCAACGACGGTAACAGGCCAATCAAACGTGGCAGACGCTGAGTACCACCAGAACCTGGCAATAAACCAAGTTGTACTTCTGGCAGACCTAAACGCGTTTTGTCAGAATCCGTACAAACACGATAATCACATGCAAGAGCCAGTTCTAAACCACCGCCCAAACATGGGCCATGAATAGCCGCAACGACAGGATAAGGTAAGTCCGATAGCTGCTGGAACAACTCCTGACCTTGCCTTGCTAAGGCTTCCGCTTCACTTGCTGTGGTGCATGCTTCTAGCATTCGAACATCAGCACCCGCAACAAAATTGTCCGGTTTTAGGGAGTGGATGATCATCCCTTTAATACCATTGGAGTCTTTTAGCTGAGCAAAAATTTCTTTCATTTCGTCAGCAAAAGCCGCCTGCAGCGTATTCATTTTTTCATTAGGAACATCGATGGCTAACCAAGCAATATTTTGCTCATCAACCTTTAGACTAAATGCTTTTTGCTCGCTCATTACTCAACCTCCAGAATCATTGCCGCACCAAGACCACCAGCAGCACATGCAGTATTCAATGCAATACCACCGCCACGGCGTTTTAGCTCTCGTAGGGTTTGCGTCATCATACGCGCACCAGTCGCAGCAAATGGGTGACCATAAGCAATTGATCCGCCAAGCACGTTGAACTTATCCATATCAATTTCACCAATCGCTTTTGAGCGACCAAGGTTTTCTTGAGCAAACTTATCGGAAGCAAACATCTTCACATTCGCCAATGCTTGAGCAGCAAAGGCCTCGTGCATGTCGATCAACGTCAGGTCTGACAGTTCCAAGCCTGTATTTTCAAGCACTTTCGCTGTGGCATAAGTCGGCCCCATCAGCATGTCCTTTTCCACGCCGATAGCAGAGAATGCATAACCTCGGATGTAACCAAGGATCTCCATTCCGAGCTCTTTCGCTTTACCTTCTCGCATCAACATCACTGCCGCACCACCATCAGTCAATGGCGTACTGTTCGCTGCCGTAACACTGCCATACTGACGATCAAACGCAGGTCGCAATTTCGCGTATCCCTCAACCGTTGAGTCATGACGGATATTGTTGTCTTCCGAAATCCATTTTTTGTATGGTTCAGGGAAAGCCGTCATCACTTCATCTTGGATTTTTCCTTCTTTCCAAGCCTGAGAAGCCAGCGTATGAGAACGATGTGCAAGCGCATCCTGTTCTGCGCGAGAAATACCATGTGTTTTAGCCATTTGCTCTGCAGTTTGTCCCATGGATAAACCCGTAGAGTACTCTGCTACTGCTGGTGGCACTGGCATCAGGTCTTTAAAGCTCAAGTTTTTGAGGATACTAAGCTTCTGACCCATTGTTTTTGTCTTACTAAGAGCAAGCAGATTAGCGGCCAGTTTCTTTGATACGCCAATAGGCAGGACGGAAGAAGAGTCTGCACCGCCAGCAATACCAATATCGATGGTTCCCGCCATGATGCTTTCTGCGACATTAACCGCCGCTTGAAAACTCGTCGCACACGCTCGAGTCACACTGTATGCATCAGTATGGATGTTCATACCAGTGCCTAACACGATTTCTCGTGCGATGTTTGGCGCTTCAGGCATTTGTACTACTTGTCCAAATACCACTTGTTCGATTAGCTTCGGATCAATATCTGTTCGAGCAAGCATTTCGCTTACTACCATTTTCCCTAAATCGACCGCTGGCACTTGGCTAAATTCCGTGCTTTGACGAGCAAAGGGAGTTCGAAGCCCCGCGACAATAGCGACACGCTCACCATTGCGTGTTTTTACTTCCTGCTTGCCCATTGTTTCTCCTTAAATACAAGAGGTCTGACCTGATGCATTGTAATGAATTTGTTAAATTTATCAAACGTGCGTTTAAATAAACGTGAAGCAAGTAGTTCAATTACTCTACTTCTTTGATTCTTATGCGATTACTAATGGTTAACTATAGAGAGTTAAAACGGTAAGAGGTATACGGAAAGTAAAATCGAAGCAAAAAAAAACCACACATAACTGTGTGGTCGGAATATCTATAAAACAATTAACTTACGCCAATTGAAAAGTAATCAGTTTCCTGATTAGGAGAAAGTAAAGTCAGCCTTCAAAAGGAAGTGTCATCTTGCTCAACATGTTAGTCGCAATGACTAACGAGATGACAAGGTGTACTATAACCCCTTCACTGCTTGATATTTTGAAATAGATCAATTTTATAGTGATTTTACGAGTTTTAAGCTCACCTAGAGCGATTATTGATTCAAAATAATTCAAGAATCCACCATCAGAAGTCCCTTTTAATGCTCCATCGAGTGAACTTATCCAAGCCATTGATTACTAATGATGATATTGTTAACAATATATATCAATTCGTGTTCGATGATATCTGACATTTGCGTATACACTTTTAGGTAACCACATGGCTTATTGTGTCAAAGGGGTTGCATGACAAATCCTGCAACCAAAACCGCTAAGCGATGAAGCAAGTAAAGTCATGCTCAGAACAAATAAGAAACTCACAGAGCGAGGATGGAGGCTCCTGTGGCCATATTAAAAATGTTTGGAAAGAAAAATTCCAACAGTCCGGTCAACTCTGATATGGACAAGCAAAGAAAATACGAAGCGCTCGTCCGAGGGTATCATCGTGACTTGTACCGCTACGCATATTGGTTGTGCAAAGATAAAGCGGTCGCGGAAGATCTAGTTCAGGAAACCTGTCTTAGAGCTTGGAAGTCACTCGATAGCCTCCAAGACGAAAAAGCTGCCAAGTCTTGGCTCATCACAATATTGAGACGAGAAAATGCGCGCCGCTTCGAACGTAAACAATTTGATTTAGTTGATATCGATGATTACGGCAATGATGCTAAAGTCAGCGATGAACCACATCATCAGCAAGAATGGCTGCAGGCACAGATCATGAAGCTCGATGTTGAATACCGTGAGCCTTTATTTCTCCAAGTTGTTGGTGGTTTCAGTGGAGAAGAAATTGGTGACATTCTTGATTTAAATAAAAACACAGTGATGACTCGACTATTTCGCGCTCGTAATCAACTTAAAGAGATGTTGGATTCTCAAGATACCAAGAGAGGACAAAAGAATGGATGATTTAGAATTTCGTCGTCGTATTTTGTCGGATCCAAAACAAAAGGATGAAGAGATTCTGCAAGCTTTAGCTGGTAGCGACGCCAACAATAAGTTTGTTGATGACGTTTTGGATCTCGATGTAAAAATTAAACAAGCCATGAATGTGGATGTACCCGAAGATCTCGCAGATAAGATTTTATTTAGCCAGACGTCGAGTGCACTTGATGAAGAGAAGGTCGTAAGACCAAACTTTGTCCGCAAAGCAATGGCACTTGCCGCTTCTATTGCGTTCACCGCAGGGTTATTAGTTGGCCAAGTAAACTGGGGAAATGTTTTGGTGTCTCCAGCACAAGCCAGTTTAGCGGATACCGCGATGAAACACGTTATTCATGAAGAACCGTTTGTTCGTCATCTTGATGAGGATGTACCGAGCTCGCAAATTAATGCGAAAATGTCGCCATTTCATTACCAGTTTAGTGAAAACTTTCCATATCACGTTTACTACCTAAACCACTGCGGTTTTGGCGAATCCAATGCGGTGCATATGGTGTTCCAAGGTCCAAAAGGTAAAGTAACGTTATTTATTACTGGTATTCCAAGCGAACAAAGTACCGACTTTAGTAAGGATGGCATGACCGGAATCGTTCAGCCCGTCGGGAGTTCAAGCCTGATTTTAGTCGGGGAAGAAGGTGAAAATATTGATGCGCTCGCTACGACTCTTGCATCAATGATTAAGCCGATGTAACAACTTCGACGATTTCCAGCCTTCAAAAGGTTAAATGCCGCTAAATGATCTTATTTAGCGGCATTTTTGTATAAATAGAACACAAAACATTCACCACCCCTATCGCATTTAGAGCTTAAACTCTAAATTATGCATTTTAAGTGCAATTTCCCGTCTTTTAGACATCATTTCTGTAATTTTTATTCAATTTTATCCAATGGTCGGATTTGTCCAAGCAACTATTGATACTACTATCTGCGCCACTGAGCAAAAGCTCAATTTATCGTCCAAAGAGACGAATCTAATAAGGAAAAACAAATGACTCAGAACACGCGTCTGTTTAAAAAGACTCTCCTTGCAGTAACGGTAGCTTTTGCCTCAGGTCAATCGATGGCAGCGGGTTTCCAAATCAACGCTCAATCAGCAACTGGCATCGGCCGTGCATTTGCTGGTGATGCGGTAATCGCAGATAATGCAGCAGTAATGGCTCGTAACCCAGCAGCAATGGCTCTGTTTGATAAAATGGAACTGTCGCTAGGTTTCGAAAGCATTACTTCAATGATTGAAGTGAAAGATGCGAAATATAACGTTAATACTCCTTTGGGCTCCAATACTGTAAGTGTTGCTGATACTGATGATGTGGGTGATACGTCAATAGCTCCAAACATTCACCTAATCGTTCCAGTAAATGACAAGTTTGCATGGGGCGTAAACGCATACTCTAATTTCGGCACTAAAACTGAATTTTCAGATAACTACACCGCAACAGAGTACGGTGGTCTTACGGATGTAAAAAGCTTCAACTTTGGATTGGCGGGTTCTTACCGTTTAAACGAACAATGGAGCTTTGGTGCTGGTTTAGATTTAATCTACGGCCAAGGCACAATGAAGCGTACAACTAGCTCTTCAGTCCCAAGGGTTGGCGGTCAAAAAATTCTGGACGTAGATAAAGCTGATGGTTGGGCTGTTGGTTTTAACGTAGGTACTGTGTACGAACTAGATGAAAACAACCGTTTTGGTCTAGCGTATCGTTACAGCCCTGAATTTACGGCGAAAGACGACAAAGGTCAGGAAATCACGCTACCTCTACCAGATATGGCCGAGTTTTCCGGTTTCCACAAAATCCAAGACACTAAATTTGCTGTACACTACAGCATCCAATACATCGGCTGGAAAGATTTCGACCAAATTGATTTTGAGAACCTAAATCAGGGTTTACTTAAAGGTGGTTACTCGAAAGACTATCAATGGCAAGATGGCTGGCACTACGCAATTGGTGGTACTTACTACCTAAACAACAACTGGACACTTCGTGCTGGTTACATGTACGACACAAGCGCTCAAGATAAAGTAACGTCTATCTCGGTACCAGACTCAGATCGCCAGTGGTTCTCCACAGGTTTCTCTTACCATATTGATAATAGCTCAAACATCGATTTTGGCTTCACGTACTTGTTAGGTGAAGATGTAAAAGTTAATGAGAATACTCAATTAGCTCCTGGTCTTTCTACCGGTGTAACAGCAACAACTCATGCTGATGCAATTCTATTCGGCTTACAATACAGCCGTAGCTTCTAAACGCTTCGCTGTTAGTTAGTAGAAAAATACTTTATATAAAAGGCTGGATTTCCAGCCTTTTTTCATATCTGCGATTTATTGCCCACTCAATTTGAGTGAACACGTGTATCTAAATCTCACAATTAGGACGCACAGCTGTTCGCTGAATTCCGTTTACAAGCCTTTCACAGTTAGATTATTAAACCACATAAATAATATTTGAAAGGATAATATTCCAAATGACCACTTACGCTGGATTTTCATTTCTAAAGTAAAAACTCTACCTTTAAACTTTCGTCCCACGTTATAAACAAATCAGCGAACATTCGAATGAAAACCAACAAGACTCTTCTATCAACAGCAGTGGCATTAAGCCTACTTGGCACAACGGGCATGGCTAACGCAGCAGGTTTCCAACTTGCTGAATATTCTGCAACAGGCCTAGGTCGAGCATATGCTGGTGAAGCTGCAATGGCTGACAACGCAAGTGCACAATGGCGTAACCCAGCAATGCTAACTTATTTGGAAGGCACTCAAGTGTCCGTTGGTGCAATCTATGTGAACCCAAATATTGATATTGAAGGTGATGTAAACTTCCACGGTAGCACTTCTTCTGCATCTTCAGATGACTTCGCACATGATGCAATCATTCCAAACTTCTACCTATCACACCAATATAATGAGAAATTCGCGATTGGTTTGGCATTTGGCACCAACTACGGCATGGAAACCGATTTAGGTAAAGGCTTTGGTGCCTCGCACTTCGGTAACGAAGCAAGCGTAACGACAATGGAAGCGAACTTGAACGCAGCTTACAAAGTCAATGAATCAATCAGCGTTGGTGGTGGTATCCGTTACATCATCGGCGAAGGCAGCTTTGGCGCAGCAGCTCCTAGGAATAACGTTGTAGGGTTAAATCCTGAAACTAATCAACCAATCAGTGTTCCTCAAGGTACCGCTCTAAAATACATGGAAGGTGACGATACCGCTTGGGGCTGGCAAGTTGGTACAGCATGGCAGATCAATGAAAATAACCGTATCGGCTTCGCGTACAAATCTGAAGTTGAACTAAAGCTTGAAGGCCATGCTGAAGGTCTTGGTTTTGGCTTCGGTACTTCTGAACGCGACAACGGCTACATGTATCTAAACCTGCCTGCAACGGCTGAGTTGGCAAGCTTCCACCAAGTAACAGACCAACTTGCGTTACACGCAAGCGTTAACTGGACGGATTGGAGCTCTTTCGAGAAATTGGAAGCACGTCTAAATACTGCTGGCACGCATATGGTTAAAGTAGAAAACTGGGAAGACAACTATCGCTTTGCTGTTGGTGCTACTTACCAGCTTGATCCTAAGCTAGCGCTACGCACTGGTATTGCATACGATACTTCAGCGGTAAGCGACAAAAACCGTACGATCACTATTCCAGAAACTGACCGCACTTGGCTAAGTATTGGCGCAACGTACGATTGGACGAAAGACTTCAGCCTAGACGCTGGCTTCACCTATATTTTTGCGAAAGACGCACCAATCGTTGAGTCTCGTGGTTACAAGTCAGACGACACTGCAGAACAAGTCGGCGGCCAATTTGTAGGCGAAACTACGGGTAATGTTTGGCTAATCGGTGTTCAAGCAAACTACCGTTTCTAACCAAGCTGCAATGACCCGTCCTGATATGGGTTGACCCTTTTTAACTAAAACGCTCGATGTACTTCCTCGGGCGTTTTGTATTTTAAAGCCGTATGAGGCCTCATTTGATTATAGATATCTACGGACTCTGCTACCATCGTCCTTGCTTCTTTCAGATCTTTCGGTTTCTTCAGCAAGATCTCCATTTTGAGTATCCCATTTACACGCTCAGCTAAAGCATTCTGATAACAGTCATACCCGTCTGTCATTGAGCAAGT
>NZ_JPIL01000029.1:0-10918 GCF_000742455.1 Vibrio sp. OY15
ACACCTTAACAAGGCGTTATGTACTTATACGGTTAATCTGCCTTATAATTCTAACCTTAAGAATCTTATTTTAAGTTATTGATTTATGAAATATTTCACTCCATTTATATTCATGTTAATTACTGGTGGTGCGTATGCAGATGTACCGCAGTGGATGAAGCGATCTGAACCAAACAATTTAGGTTTGTTTTCTTCAATCTATGGTGACTGTCCTTTTACTAACGAGACACTAGTAAAGCGCATTGAGGGGGAATTTCTTAGGGCGCGTATAAAGGCGAATAACGATCTTTCATTTAACCTAACAGTTAATACCCTATGTATGAGTATTAATAATAAGGGTGGAGACAATACAGGTACAGCGGTTTCCTATGAAATTAGGTTTGGCACACAAGCACCTACAGGTGATTTCGTCCTGTATGAAAATCCAAATTACGGTTCGATGCTTATTGGTGGAAAAGGTCCTGACTCGTCACAGTTTTTTGTAACGACTATCACAAGTAGCGTAGAAGAGGCTCTTACGGACTATCTCCGGGCAAATTTTTAGTAAAACGTACATAACAAACTGTTTAAGAGTGATTCGCAACGCTTGGCATTTTCGCTTCGCTCAAGTATAGCCAAGCGTCGCTCACACCTTAATGCGGCGTTATGTGTTCGGAGGAAATTATGGGAAGACGCTATAGGCGCAGATCACACGGTTCTGCAATAGTTAGTGATTCGGTGTATATAGCGGCTAGGTTACCTTGGTGGGCTGCGATTTGTTTCGGGTTTATATCCTTCCTGATTTTCTATTTCGGCTTTCCCGCATTTCTTGAGAGTAAGACATCAGAATTGAGTGGTAGTGCTGCTTCACAAGCTTTTGAGTCAATCTTTATGCGTCGAATTCACTGGTTTGAGTGGCTTGGAATAGCTTGTGGTTTAATCGGTGTATTTTTTGGTTTTCGTAACTATTTAGTGTCGTCTTATGTTGGGTATGAAGAGCGCGGGCTGGTTGCGTTTCTTGCCAAAATTATCAGTAGAAACGTCAACTAACACACATAACAAACAATTCAAGGGCGATTCGCAACGCATGGCATTTTTAGCTCAAGTCGGCTTTAGTGTTTACGGTGTAATGGTTTAAGTTCAGTGTTAGCGCTGCTCACCCCTTAATTGGGCGTTAGCAGCTTCAAAGTAAACGATAGATAAGAGGTCATCGGTGTTTGATATTCCAGATTTTAAGCCTACAGAAGACGATGTGATTAGAAATTCAAAGCTAGAGACTCTCTATAATCACACTTTTGAAAAAGGTAGGTTTTTCCAAGTCATTTTCTCTGACGAAAATGAATTTCATATTCAGCTTGCTCCGCGAACAATGATGAGAGTTGTTTACCTGAAAGAAAAAGATGACATCGAGGGAATTAAACTATGCAAGCTAGTTAGCGGACAGGAAAAGCAGGTTATTGAACTTTCCAAGTTCAATATGCAGCAGCTGAAAACATTCTTGAACTTTATTCAAGAACTAGATCTTAAAGGAGTTGCTGAGCGACGCATTAAACTATCTGATGACTCAATGGATGTGTTGGACGCTGAAACTAAACAGAAAATAACCACATTACTTTCAGGTTCTGATGGCGGTGAAGTTGTGAGAGAACTTTTGTCTCAAGGAATGATCACAACTCAGGATCTAGTTAATACAGGTTACCGAAAATCCCAACTCGAAATCTTCAAAAAATTACTGTATTCAAACTATCTACCGCAGTACAAATTTGATATTGGAAAGCCCAATACAAAAGACGAAACTGCATGGCAGCATTTCTTTGCAGCAAACCAATGGATATTTGGTTATGGTTTGGATTACCGATTCCAAGGTATCTTACAAAAAGAATTTCATGCATCAGATACTAATGCCGGTGGCAGTGAGGGAGTTATTGCCGACTTCTTAATGGGTGACAATAAATTCACGACATTTGTCGAACTAAAATTACCTACAACACCATTGTTCGGGACAACCCAGAATAGAGCGCAGAGTTGGAAGCTATCAAAAGAGTTAATGGAGGCTTACTCACAAATCTTAGAGCAGAAAGCTAGCGGTACGTTAAAAATTGAAACAACGCGCGATTTGTATGCAGATGATTATCGTGAAATTAACCAGAATGCTTACGACTCGAAAACCGTTCTAATCGTTGGTTGCTGGGAGCAAGTTGATGAAGCTGCTGAACCCCCAGGTATAAAAAAAATGAAACGCAAAACTCTTGAACTTTTCCGTAGAGATTCTAGAAACGTCGAAATCATAACGTACGATGAGTTACTTGAGAGAGCGTCATTCATAGTTTTAAATGAGCATAGTGCAAACAAGTAGCACGCTGCTAACAAACAATTTAAGAGTGATTCGGCACGCGTGGCATTTTTGGTTTGGGTCTAGTTTAGTGTTTACGGCGTCCAAAATGAGCGTCGTGGTCGCGTGGCTCACACCTTAATTGGGCGTTAGTTCGCAACGTCTTCGAAAGTAGAGGTAGAAATTGAATAAACAAGCAAAAGTTATTTTGTGGTCTTTGTTTGTTGTTTTGCTAATGCCAATATTGGCTTACATATACAAGTTTGGTCTTGGGCTTTGGGATAAACCAGATGAATGGTCCGATTTAGGAGGTTATGTCGGGGGAATATACGCTCCAATTCTTTCGATTGTTACGTTGGTTGTCATATCGATACAAATATTTATACAACATCAACAATATCAGCATTCATTGATTCAGCATCAAGAGGAACAAATCAAAGAGTACTTAACTGCTCTGGAACAAGCATTAGACGTTGAGGTAGGAGAAATAAGCTCGCGAGATTTTCTTGTAAGCCTATGCCGAGATGTATCTAAAGATACAATCAAGTTGATTCCAGCGGAGTTAGTTATGGATTTTAATCAATGCAATCATAGACTTTACTCAATGTGGTGTGAGGTCATGAAATGCCTCGCGGTTTTAGAGAATATCTCAAACCAAAATGTCTATAACAAGGTCGTGTTTGCATCAAACAAAAATAAAGTCATAGCATACCTAAACCCTCAAACATGCAGAATGCTCGATAGGTTTCACTTTATATTTCTTTGTAAATGTGAAGAAATTAACGTCCACATCGATACTCAAGGTCTTAAATATTACTATTCAGATCTGAGAAATGGTGGGTAGCGAACTAACAAACTGTTTAAGAGGGATTCGCAACGCGTGGCATTTTTACTATGCGTTGGTCTAAGTGATTAAGGTGGTATGCGGTAGCTTTGGTATTGCGTTGCTCACCCCTTAACAGGGCGTTATGCGACCTAAAGGAAATTGAGATTTATGGATAAATTTGGAATGCTTCAAGAACTTGGTGCGGGTGACTTTCAGCACCTTAACGGTTCATTGGAAAAGCACTTAAAAGGGACTCAAGGCGTTCTTGTGAACTGGGGTAGTAGCGAATTGCTTCAAGTTGCAGGGCTCTTTCACGCTGCTTATGGAACAGCAGGTTTCGATGAAAATATGGTGTCGCTAAGTCAGCGCCAAGAAATAGCACGAATTATTGGTTGTGACGAAGAAGCTCTAGTTTACTTGTATTGCTCATGCGATCGAGACTATGTATTTCCTCAATTTGGCAAAGCGCCAGAAATCCAATTCAAAGACAGATTTACAGGTTCAACCTTCAAGCTTGATAGCGCAATGGTGAAATTGTTTTGTGAGTTAACGGTCGCTAACGAGCTAGAGCTTGTATATAGCAGTGAAGAATTCAAGCTCAAGTATGGTGCTGAACTATTTGAGCTGTTTCAAGGCATGGACAGTTACTTAAGTCCCGAGGCCAAAAAAGCGTATAAATCAGCATTATCGAATTTCGCATAACAAAGCGTTTAAGACAGATTCGCAACGCTTGGCATTCTCAGTTCAAATTGAGTTTTGTGTTTACGGTGCAATGGTTTAGGTTAGGTGGAGGCGTCGCTCACTACTTAACGCGGCGTTAGCTGTTTGTGCAATGTGGTATTGGAGAGTGAAACTAAATGGAAGCAAGATTTAATAAGTTATTAGCGTTCAGTATTGTTTTAGTCCATTTTTTTGCTTTCTCTGGGCTACTATATAAATCTCAAATTTATGGGCATATAGCGGTCTCACCCGGAGAACCTTATGGGTTAGGTGACGTTATAGATTTATTGTTTGCTTGTTTAGTTGTCTTGATGTGGTGTTGTGCGATGGTATCCTCAATTGTGGTGACTTTACTTAATATTAAAAGTAACTGGCTAGCTTCTCTGAAGGCACTTTTATACGGCACGGTTGGTCTTGTTGGTTATTTTTACGTTAATAGTTCAGTCTCCTAATACGAAACAGCTAACAAACTGTTTAAGAGGGATTCGCAACGCGTGGCATTTTCACTATGCGTTGGTTTTAGTGTTTAAGGTGGCTTGCGGCGGCTTCTATATTGCGTTGCTCACCCCTTAACAGGGCGTTATGTGCTCTCGCTGCTAAACAGCCACGGTGCAGACTTCATCATTCATTAGTAGCACTTCATTGTCTCCAGGTTTCTCTGGGAAGTCTGGTCTAAGTGCACTCATATATGATACTTCGACACCAACAGTATCATCGATCAATTGATTTGATGACATATTGAGTTTTGTTAAACCGTACTCTGGGGCTGGTTTAGAATCGAAAGATACCAAAAAGGCTATCGGATAGAATTTTAATATATCTCCTGCAACTCGAAAGCTCGGGTTATTAATGTTCATTGATCCAATAGAGCGAAGCATCTTTATTGGTTTATATGGATACAGCCAGTAATAAATATCAACATCTTCGGGTAGTGGGGCTGCTTCATTAAGTACAAACTCGGCTAACTCAGCGTAACGGGGATCGTGCGGTCTGTTTGTATTCGTTTCCTCTACGCTATTAGCTGCTAACAAATGCCCAACGATAGCTTTGGCTAACTTTAAGGTTTTATACGGACGGTAGGTCGTTCTATTAAATGCGTACCCAAAAGTTAGGTTGCTAAGATGCTCAGCAATATCATTGCTGAAATCAATTAGCTCTCTATCGTATTTGCTTCCAAGTAGGCTATTACATTTGCCACAAACAGTTCTAAAGTGTATTCCGCCTTGAGAGCGGTTTCCTTTGGGTTTCTCAGAAGTTCCTAGGTATTCGGTAACTCTAACGATTACTTTGTCCTCAACATTACCGCAACCTTGAGGTACAACATGTTCTCTGGTCAGTTTTCCGTGATCTCGACAAATCGTACAGTAACCATGCGTCTTGCCCCGAGTCATAACTCTTTTCTGTAATCGCTGTGAAAACTTTCCCATAGTGTGCACCTCATAATAGTTACTGAACGGAGTTTAATATAAATTAGCTTTAAATACAGTAAATTAGAACGCACATAACAAAGCATTTAAGAGTGATTCGCAACGCTTGGCAGTTTCGCTTCGCTCAAGTATAGCCAAGCGTCGCTCACACCTTAATGCGGCGTTATGTTTTTGATAATTTCAATGTGTGCTGTATCATATAATATTATTATTAATCAGGCTTAATGTATGAAAAATAAACTTATTTTCACATTTGCATCAATTGCGCTAGTTGGTTGCGCGACAGTCCCGCTAGATCCGAAAGTGGATGTTACGGAAATTCAACCATTCATTGAATTTAATGTTAATGATTCAGTATCTATCGTTAATGAACAAAAGAATGATGACACTTTACTCTTGGTCGATCTAAAAACTGTCGCCTTCACAGGCTCGAAGAAAGAGTTGACTGATACCGTAATTGCAGTGGCTGAGAAAGAACTAATAAAACGTAAAGCTATCATTTCTCCAATAGCAACCAAGCAGTTGAATATATCGGTGGATAAATTTAGTTGTGATCAATCTGGATCTTTTTCTATGGGTTGTGAAACAGTCGTTTCTGTAGAAACGGAAGGTCAATATAAAGCAACTTATACTGCATTTGGTGAAAGCGCACTTGGTGTTCAACATGCAAGTAATTACTCATTGGCGAATGCAGTTTCAGCAATGTTTAGAGACCCTAAGATCATAAACTACTTAACTACTAAATAAACATAACAAACAATTTAAGAGTGATTCAGCACGCTAGGCATTTTCGTTTTGGGTTAAGTTTAGTGATTAAAGTGTTCAAATTGAGTGTTGTGGATGCGTGCTTCACACCTTAATTGGGCGTTAGGCATCAGGGTATCTCAGCACACCTAAGGAAAAGAGATTGATAGATATAAATTCAGAGAAAAAAATTGCGGTCTTAATCGATGCCGAAAATGCTCAATACTCCGTGTTAGATGCAGTATTAAAGGAGCTATCTAAACATGGGCACATACTCGTTAAAAAGGCTTATGGGGATTGGAGTTCTGAGTGCTTGAAAAATTGGAAGCAACCTTTAAATGAGCTGGCGATAAATCCGGTACAACAGTTTTCCTACACTCAAGGTAAAAACTCGTCTGATGCAGCAATGATTATTGATGCAATGGATCTCCTTTACTCCAACAAATATGACGCCTTTGCTTTAGTAAGTAGTGATAGTGATTTTACTAAACTGGCTTCAAGGCTAAAGGAGTCAGAGATATATGTTTTTGGCGTTGGTAAAAAAATGACGCCTGTGGCATTTCGCAATGCTTGTGATGATTTCATGTATACGGAGGTGCTCAAAGAAAGATATGCCCCTAAAGAAGAGCAGCCTTCAACCAATAGCACGAATGAAAAATCATCCCAGAATGACAGTAAATCCATTCGTAGGAAATTACGCCAAGACACTAAACTTCTCAATATCTTGCGAGGTGCTGCTAGTGAGTACCAAGATGAAGATGGTTGGTCGTTTTTAGGGCATTGTGGCAGTTTAATAAAGCGTCAGTATCCAGACTTCAGCTCAAAGAACTATGGTTTCACTACATTAAGTCAACTAGTTGAGGCAACTGAGTTGTTTGACATTTTGCGTAAGGAAACAGAGTCGGGGGCAGTGCATATCTTTATTAAAGATGCTCGAAAAAATGCCTAACAAACTGTTTAAGAGTGATTCGCAACGCGTGGCATTTTCACTATGCGTTGGTTTAGGTGATTAAGGTGGTATGCAGTGGCATCGGTATTGCGTTGCTCACACCTTAACAGGGCGTTAGGCTTCAAGGAGGAAGTTGATAGTGTTAATACCACAATGGGAATCAAAAAATTTGGTTTTCACTGAGTTTTCAAGTGATGAGGCTCAGTTAGCCAAGTCAATTTTTGACAGTAACTTAAACGTAAAAGCAATGGATCCAACGTTCAGGGAGTGGTCACTAACAGAGTATGAAAAATTAATAGCTGAAAGCAAAAAGTCAAAATTACCTGACAAGCAAGGAGCATTTTATCTAAGAAAAATTAGCACAAAGAAAGGTCAAGTTGTTGGTTACATACAACTTGAGTTTCATGCTCCTTCATTTGGTACGCTTTGGCTTCCCATGTTAACGATTCTACCGAGCTTTAAAGGTAAAGGTCTGGGTTCAGAAATAGTTAACAGTGTCATCGACGCAGCCAGTGAATACACCAATCTACAGTACGTAGGTTTAAATGTTTACGCGGAGAACATCGCTGCATTTAGGTTCTGGTACAAACAAGGCTTTACGCAAATTCGAGCTTTCGATCGCGAAACAGAATTTGGCAAAGAATACAATTGTTTAGTTTTATATCGTGAGTTAGAAGCCTAACAAAGCGTTTAAGGCAGATTCGCAACGCGTGGCATTCTCAGTTCAAATTGAGTTTTGTGTTTAAGGTGCAATGGTTTAGGTTAGGTGGTAGCGTTGCTCACTACTTAACGCGGCGTTATGTTCTTGGAGGACATGTTGGAATATCAAAGGGACAGGGTAACTTTTGGCGTTTTTCAGAAACTTGTTGTAAAGCTGTATAAAGCCCTCGTATTCAAGCTTTCAAACAAAAAAGAGAAGCTAGAATGGCAGTTAATCTTGATAGCCGATTGTTTACGAATCATTGGGCTTTGTAGGTTAGCTTATCGGATGGCTTCCACAGTGCATACTTCAACGTCTAACGTTAAGAACAAGTTCTGGTCAACCCATGTTTCAGGTATGGCTCTGCAATATTCAGGTGACATGATTGGCGCTGAAAAAGCATTCTTAAAAAGCCAGGACTTTGCTTGTGAGCTTTCTTTGAGTTTTAGCTTGCAGCATTTTGGTAAATTGAACGTTGAGGTTGGCAATTATAAACTGGCAGAGCAACAGTTCATAGAAGCATTGGCAATTCGAGAAAAATTGAAACGGGCTGACTTGGTAGAGTCGACTAACAGGGCGATTCGAGGACTACAAAAGCTACGAACATAACAAACTGTTTAAGAGTGATTCGCAACGCGTGGCATTTTTACTATGCGTTGCGTTGCGTTGCGTTTAGTGTTTAAGGTGGCATGCGGAAGCATCGGTATTGCGTTGCTCACACCTTAACAGGGCGTTAGAGCGCAGGAGAAAAAAGTATGAACATGACCGATATAGTTGATTACATTTCATATCTTATCGCCGGCATTATTATCGCTCCTTTCGGCTTTATGCTGTTTAAAGAATTCATTGGTAAAGATCGCAAGACGGTTACAGATGAAGTCAAATCGACAGTAGGTGACGAATCGAGAAAGTTTCTGGGTGGTAGGTATGGTGATGCCGTTGTAGGTCAATTTGTCGAGTTCAAACTCAAATATGGTGCTGAGCTATTTGAACTGCTCCAAGGTATGGACAGTTACTTAAGCCCTGAGGCTAGAAATGCGTACAAATCAGCCTTGTCGAATTTCGCATAACAAGGCGTTCAAGAGGGATTCTCAACGCTTGGCATTTTTAGTTTGAATCTGTTTTAGTGTTTACGGCACAATGGTTTAGGTTAGGTGGTTGGCGTTGTTCACCCCTTAACGCGGCGTTATAGCGCAAGGCAATATTGGAGTTTGGTTTGAATAAAGAAGTTAAGAAAAAGATTCATCAAATTAGGGATATTTTGGCGAGTTTTGAGAAATCAGACTTTCATAGTATGACTAGTTTTTATCACTCTTCTGGCTTTCCAAATGGTTGCTGTGGAGATGCTACAGATTTGCTAGGTCTGTATTTATTGCAGTACCACAACTTAGACAGTGAGTATGTCTGTGGTAATGGGCTAGGTGAAAATTTCAACCAATCCCATGCGTGGTTGGTGTGCAATGGTTATATTATTGATATTACAGCAGATCAATTCAATGAAGATGGGTATGAACTACCTGCTGTTGTTATTGAAAAACAAAGCTCGTTTCACGAATTGTTCGATGAAACCACAAGTCGTAATACTAGTGTTAGCTACTTAAAAGGCACGGGTATTCCGAACGTACTATCGAAAGTATTGTCAGTAATGCGCGCGTCGGAAAATGCGCTATAACAAACAATTTAAGAGTGATTCAGCACGCTTGGCATTTTTGGTTTGAGTTGTGTTCAGTGTTTACGGTGGTCAAATTGAGTGTCGTGGTCGCGTGCCTCACACCTTAATTGGGCGTTATGTGGCTTAGCACACTGATAAGGGCAATATACTTGCCCTTGTTATATTGGCTAGTTAATTTTTACAGCCATTTTTCTCACATGTCACTTTGCTAGTAGTATTTGTCCAGTGACTAGGGTTTTCCTTTGTATTAAATCCACAACCGGTAGTTCCACCCTTTTGTCCTTTGTGTACAATGCTTGGCCCATCTGGTGGGGTGTGCTTCACAGGCATATTATATCCTTATTCAAATTGCCGTTATTGGCAGTAACAACATAGTTTAAAATTACATCAAATATGACATTTGGTGCGTATTTTTTGCATATTTGAGATGTTAAACGACACTAATACACCACCACATAACAAAGCATTTAAGAGGGATTCACAACGCTTGGCAGTTTTGGTTTGAATTGGCTTTAGTGCTTACGGCACAATGGTTTAGGTCGGGTGGTTTGCGTTGTTCACCCCTTAATGCGGCGTTATGTTTATTAAGGAGTTAGGTATGTATGAAGAAAAACTGAATATTCCAAAGAGCCATAAGCTTGTCAGAAAAAGTTGCAAAAGTGAGCAACGAAAAGGTCGTGATACTGACATTTATGGTTATGACGAACTAGATCAAAATGGGGAGCTAATCGCCAAGTACATCGTAAGGGATAGCATGAGCATCTATCCTCCTCAAAGCACTACAGTATCGTTCGTCAAATATGATGTTGATGGAACAGAAATTGAAAAAGGCACCTTATGAAAACTAAACAAATATTTTATAAAGTTCGTGGACATGATGATGAAACATATATCTTTCTAGACAGGCTAGATGATGGTACATATCAAGTAAGGCAAGGTACATCGAAACCTGTAAGTCATTTTAAATGGGAAGAAAACAGTACCACTATGTCTCTAGATGACTTTCTTGCTCACAATGAGTCCTATCGCCCCCGTGTAGAAGAGTTGATAGCAGAGTTCGAAACAGAATAAACATAACAATCTGTTTAAGAGTGATTCGCAACGCGTGGCATTTTTACTGTGCGTTGCGTTCGGTGTTTAAGGTGGTATGCGGCGACTTCGGTATTGCGTTGCTCACACCTTAACAGGGCGTTATGTGGTTGGAGAAAAATTATGAATCCATCAGCGGTTCTTGTTCATGTCCCAGATGTAGCGAAAGGGCTTGAATGGTACAAGAAAGCTTTTCCAGAAGCCGTTCCGGTTTATCATCCTGACTTTGACTTCACAGCGCTTGATATAAATGGTTTCTCACTAGAAATAGTCCAAGCAGACAAAAAGGTTGGTGCTGGTAAAAGTGGCACAGTTGTTTATTGGTCAGTAGATAGCTTATGTGTTGCCCTGGCTCATTTTGAAGAACTCGGTGCGTGCCTTTATCGTGGACCAATGGAAATTGAAGATGGGCTTTCAATGTGCCAAGTTGAGGACCCATTTGGAAACTTAATAGGACTACGTGGGAAAACCACATAACAA
>NZ_JPIL01000030.1:0-24496 GCF_000742455.1 Vibrio sp. OY15
GAGCTAACCTGTACTAATTGCCCGTGAGGCTTAACCATACAACACCCAAGGGGTTTTGATGGACTCAATGAAAGAACATTGAATGTGTAAGAACGAGAATTAAAAAAACAGCTTTCCGAATTAAAGAATTTGCTTGGCGACCATAGCGTTTTGGACCCACCTGACTTCCATGCCGAACTCAGAAGTGAAACGAAATAGCGCCGATGGTAGTGTGGGGCTTCCCCATGTGAGAGTAGGACATCGCCAGGCTTTAAATTTAAGAAGCCCGCTCGAAAGAGCGGGCTTTTTTGCATCTACAGAGTTTTAAAATTAGCTCACTTTATACCTAAAAAGTGTTCATCTAAGGTGCGATATACTTGCTCTCTGCAACCTTCCAAAAGGCTTTAACAAGCGGATTCTCCAGCTGAGTTTTGTTGCAGCAAACACCAAGTTTAAAAGGTTTAATTGGTAAGACTTTTAAACGATTTATCTTTTCTCTTACTGGACTGTTGTTGATTACAACATCAGGTGCGATACCTACTCCACATCCCAATGCAACCATACTTACGATGGCTTCATGTCCGGAGGTTTGTGCGTAGATCTTTGGCTTTATTTTCATTTGTTTGAGCCAAGTATTGGCCCTGTCCCTTGCCGTTCCTGCTTCTGGGAGTATGAATGGAATGACCGACCAGTCTGGTTTTTCTTTTTGTAGCTCTTCAGCAAACGCACTAACCCCAACAGGTACGATGACAGAAAGTGGGATTTCACTGATCGTTTCAAATGCGATTTTATTTGGCATCTGTTCTGACTTGGCTGATATGGCAATATCGGCTTCATCTGCTAATATTTTGTCGATCGCTTGAGCTGGATCGCCGGTTGATAGTTTGAACTCAATGAAAGGGTTCTGAATACGAAAGTCAGAGATTAGCTCCGGAAGATGGCTGTAGCTTGCAGTAACAGAACAAAAGAGACGGATTTCTCCTTTCAATTCATCCTCGGTTCCCTTCAGGTGACTCTGATACTGCTGCCATTCGCCAAGAATCTTTAAGGCAACTGGGACTAGCTTTTTACCTTGGATAGTTAAATCAACGCTACGGTTGTCGCGTAAAAACAATTGTTGGCTGGTTTCCTCCTCTAATTTTTGTATCTGTCGGCTTAAGGCTGAAGGGCTAATATGCATTGCCGCTGCGGTCTTGGCGAAACTTTTACTCTCACAGAGATGAATGAAAAGTTGCAGGCTTTTGATATTCATTGAATTTTCATTTCCATGTTGCATAAATTGCAATAACTAATTGTGAATATATCACTTTAAGCAATATCATGTCTGTTTTAGGATGAAGTTATTCGGTAAGGCAATTACTGACCTCAATGGAAGAATCTCAAAGGAGCACCCAGATGGCTAATTATTTTAATACCCTAAACTTGCGCGAGCAGTTGGACCAATTAGGTCGTTGTCGTTTTATGGACCGCAGTGAGTTCGCTTCAGAAGCGGATTATCTGAAAGGTAAGAAAGTAGTCATTGTAGGTTGTGGTGCTCAAGGTCTTAACCAAGGTCTGAACATGCGCGACTCTGGTCTAGACGTTGCTTATGCGCTTCGCCAAGCCGCGATTGATGAGCAACGCCAGTCATTCAAAAACGCAAAAGACAACGGTTTTGAGGTAGGTAGCTACGAAACGCTAATTCCACAAGCTGATCTAGTAGTAAACCTTACTCCAGATAAGCAGCACACAAACGTTGTTGAGACGGTAATGCCGTTAATGAAAGAAGGCGCAGCACTAGGTTACTCTCACGGTTTCAACGTTGTTGAAGAAGGCATGCAAATCCGTAAAGACCTAACGGTAGTAATGGTTGCACCTAAATGTCCAGGTACGGAAGTTCGTGAAGAGTACAAGCGCGGTTTCGGTGTACCGACTCTTATCGCTGTTCACCCAGAGAACGACCCAAAAGGTGAAGGTTGGGATATCGCGAAAGCTTGGGCTGCAGCAACAGGTGGTCACCGTGCAGGCTGTCTAGAGTCTTCTTTTGTTGCTGAGGTGAAATCTGACCTAATGGGTGAGCAAACTATCCTTTGTGGCATGCTACAGGCTGGCTCTATCGTGTGTTACGAGAAGATGATTGCTGATGGTATCGATCCTGGCTACGCTGGTAAGCTTCTTCAATACGGTTGGGAAACCATCACTGAAGCACTGAAGTTTGGTGGTATCACTCACATGATGGATCGCCTAACTAACCCTGCAAAAGTGAAAGCATTTGAGCTTTCTGAAGAGCTAAAAGAACTGATGCGTCCGCTATACAACAAGCACATGGATGACATCATCACCGGTCACTTCTCTAGCACTATGATGGCTGACTGGGCAAACGACGATGCAAATCTACTAGGCTGGCGTGCAGAAACAGGTGAAACTGCTTTCGAAAACTACCCAGAAACTGACGTAGAAATCTCTGAGCAAGAGTACTTCGATAACGGTATCTTGATGGTTGCTATGGTTCGTGCGGGTGTTGAGCTAGCATTCGAAGCGATGACGGCATCTGGCATCATCGATGAGTCTGCTTACTACGAGTCTCTACACGAGCTGCCACTTATCGCAAACACTATCGCACGTAAGCGTTTATACGAGATGAACGTGGTTATCTCAGACACTGCGGAATACGGTAACTACCTGTTCGCTAACGTAGCAACGCCGCTTCTACGTGAGAAGTTTATGCCGGCCGTAAATACTGACGTAATTGGTAAAGGTTTAGGTGAAACGTCTAACCAAGTAGATAACGCGACTCTTATCGCTGTGAATGAAACAATCCGCAATCACCCTGTAGAGTACATCGGTGAAGAGCTACGTGGTTACATGACTGATATGAAGCGTATCGCGGTGGGCGGCTAAATTACTGGCCTTAAGGTTCCATTTTGGTGTCGAAGGTGCTCGTTTACTATCGTAAAGTCCGCGCCTTCTCCTAGAAATGAAGCCTTAATACTGCGTAATTTACTTAGTCTCAAGTAACGCAGTAGATAAACTCCAGGCAGACTGGAGTGATAAATACAAAATAAAACACAACATCTAATCAAAAGGCTTGGTCGCCGTTGACCAAGCCTTTTTGTTTTTAGCCGATTTATCTGCGCGCCGATAAGAAAAACGCTCCTTTGTGAGGAGCGCTTTGATACTTATTTTTCAGCAAGCTTTTCTTCAAGTTGCGCCAACTTCTGTTCCATTTCTGTTAGCTTTTGACGTGTACGTAGTAAAACTTGAGTTTGAACATCAAACTCTTCGCGACTTACAACATCTAGCTTGTTTAGCTGGCCTTGGATTACTTGACGAACTTTCTGATCGACATCAGAGCCCAACTCTTTTACAGGTTGAGGCATTGAGTCGTGAATCTGTTTAGCAATTTGCTCTAATTTCTTTGGGTCAAACATAGTGGCTAAAACTCCTTTTGATTTGTCCTCATTTTAAGTAAATGATACGTGAAAGTCGCCATTTAGATGGCAAAAAAGAGAGCGGCAATAAAAAAGGCCACCGAAGTGACCTTTTTGAATGCCTTAATAGCTTATCTGTTATCCGCTAATTCACGATGAGCTGCTTTCGCTTCGTCAACTCGCGCTAACTTCTCCAAGTCTTTGTCTTCAACAAATACTGGCAGAGGTTTGTGTTTTTCAGCTAGGTAGCTGTAAATCACAGGTAGCACGAATAGTGTGAACAGTGTACCGATTGCAAGGCCAGCAACGATGACGATACCGATACTGAAACGTTGCGCGGCACCTGCACCTGTTGCGTACATCAGTGGGATCAGACCTGCGATCATCGCTGCAGTGGTCATTAGGATAGGGCGAAGACGCACTTTCGCAGCTTCCATCACCGCATCAATACGAGACAGTTTATTATGTAACTGCTCTTCCTTGGCGACTTCACAGATCAAGATACCGTGCTTGGTTATTAGGCCGACCAGCGTGATCAAACCAACCTGCGAGTATATGTTCATCGAGGCCGTACCCCAGGCCAATGCGATCAAGGCACCACATATTGCCAGAGGTACAGATACCATGATTACAATAGGATCGCGGAGTGATTCAAATTGAATCGCCAGAACGAGGAAGATGATCGCAAGTGCAAGACCGAAGGTTGCATACAAGGCACTACCTTCCGTTACAAACTGACGAGATTCGCCCATGTAATCATGGTTATACCCTGCAGGCAGTTTGGTTTGTGCAATATTTTCAAACCAATTAACTGCATCCCCCATCGAAACACCAGGGCCTGTAACAGCACCCACAGTTGCTGAGTTTAGCTGGTTGAAGTGTGGCAAAGAGCGAGGCTCAGCCACCACATCAATGGTAATCAGACTACCTAATGGAACCGCTTTACCATCCACAGAGCGTACATAGTAGTTCTTCATCGATTCTGGGTTTAGACGCCATTTACGCTCAACCTGAGGAATTACCTCATAAGAGCGGCCATTTAGGTCGATACGGTTTACATAACCATCTGCCATCATGGTGCTGAGGGTGATACCAATGTCTTGCATAGTCACACCGTAGGCACCTGCTTTGTCTTTATCGATCTTGATCTTCATCGTTGCAGAATCATATTTCAGATCCAGATCGGAATAGACAAACATTGGACTGCTTGCTACTTCCGACAGAATGTCATTTGCAACGGTAAACAAACTTTCAAAGTTGTTTGGCGTTGTAATTACGAACTGTACAGGAAGGCCTGAACCAGCACCTGGTAGCTCCGGCATTTCGTAGGCAGCAATAGACATTCCCGGAATGCTCGAAACAAGCCCACCAACACGCTGTTTGATTTCTGCTTGGCTCGCTTCTCGTTCGCCCCATGGTTTGAGTGTAGCTAAACCAAACGCTTGATTAGAATCCGGTACACCGTTAAATACCTGAGCGTATTCCACTTCTGGTTGATCAGAGAGAATCTTATTCACATCATCCATGGTGTTTTGGATGTAGTCCAAATTCGAATTTGATGGTGCGGTCCCTATGAGTACTACAACACCTTTATCTTCAGATGGAGCTAGCTCGCTAGGAATAAACTTGAATAGGACTGGTAAACTTGCGAATACAATTATCGCAAACACGATCACCACTGGTCGGCTAGCCATTATTGCTTTTAACATGCTTGCGTAGCGATTAGTCATGCCATCAAGTACATGGTGAACTTTTTGCTCAAACTTGCTTGGCTTCTCGTTCGCCTTCAGCATCTTCGAACACATCATTGGTGATAGTGTCAAAGCGATGATGCCGGATACGAATACTGAACCTGCCAGTGTCAAAGCGAACTCTTTGAACAATGAACCGGTGATACCACCCATCAATGCGATCGGCGCGTACACTGCACCTAGCGTCAATGTCATCGCGATAACTGGAACCGCAATTTCACGCGTACCAATAATTGCAGCTCGGAATGGCGATTCCCCTTCTTTGATGTGACGGTCAACGTTTTCTAGTACAACGATCGCGTCATCCACCACCAGACCGATGGCAAGCACCATCGCCAGTAGCGTCATCAAGTTCCAAGAGAAACCCATTGCCTGCATCACCATTGCCACACCAATCAATGAAAGTGGAATGGTCACGATAGGAATGATTACCGCGCGGAATGAACCTAGGAACAGTGTGATAACCACAAGTACGATGACCGCTGCTTCAAGAATCGTTTTCACTACTTCGTGAATCGATTCGTTGATGGCGATAGTTGAGTCGTACATCACGTTCATTTTGATGTTGCTTGGTAGGTTGCGCTCAAGCTGAGGCAACAGTTCAAGTACGTCTGCTGCAATGTTGATTGGGTTAGCGCTTGGTGCTGCGTTGATCGCCGCAACCACGGCTTCTTGACCGTTTGCACTTGCGCGATAAACGTCGTGACTCTTCTCCAGCGTTACTTTAGCGATATCACCTAGGCGGATGACATCCCCTTCACCAGTTTTCACGACCAATGCTTCAAGTTCAGCAACGTTTGATACCTGAGTATCTGCGCTACCGTTATAAAGTACGAACTCACCCGTCGCTTGACCGGTTGCAGATTGGTAGTTGTTGGCGTTAAGAACGCTCATCACATCCGTAGCGGTCAACTTCAAAGCGCCCATTTTGGCAGGATCTAGCCATACGCGCAGTGCGTACTTCATACCACCATACAGGTCAACTTTGGATACACCGTTTACAGTGAACAACTGCGGGTTGATTACACGCTCAAGGTAGTCAGTGATCTGGCTTGAAGATAACTCGTCACTCGTAAAGCCGATGTACAGTACCGCCGTTGTCGAACCTGTCGACATGGTTACGGTTGGATCTTCGGCTTCTTTTGGAAGCTGAGAACGTACTGAGTTCGTTTTCGCTAAGATATCAGCCAATGCTGCATTCGGGTCAGTATTCAACTTCATGTTGACAGTAATGGTTGATTTACCTAGTACCGATTGCGAAGTCATGTAATCAATATTATCGGCTTGCGCCACCGCTTGCTCCAATGGCTGAGTAATAAAGCCTTGGATCAAGTTGGCACTTGCACCGTAGTAACTGGTGGTCACGGTGACCACCGTATTCGTCATTTCAGGGTACTCACGAACTTGCATTTTGAACACCGCTTGCAAACCAAGCAATGCAATCAAAAAGCTGATCGATACCGCTAAAACTGGACGTTTTATAAAAACATCTGTAAAGCGCATGATGCCTCCAACTTAAAGCATTGGTGTTTCAGCAGGTGGGGTAGTTGCATCGCTTTCGACAATGCTTACTTTCGCATGGTTACTCAAACGGACTTGACCCGATGTCACTACCACATCACCTGGCTTCACGCCTTCTAGAATGTGTGCGATATCTTTAGAGCGTTCGCCAACTTTTACCACATGCTGCTTAACGCGTTTTTCGCCATCTTCTTCTGTTACGATGTAAACATTGTCGCCATACAGCGTAAATGTGATCGCGGTTTGAGGTAGAGTGACCTGATTTTCTAATTTAGGCAGAATGATGTTTGCACGCGCGAACATACCACTACGCAGTTTGCCGTCACTGTTAGGGATATCCGCTTGAACTTGAATCAAACCACTTTGTACGTTTACAGCTGGTTCAATCGCAGAAATAGACCCTTTGAAAGGTTGGTCTGGATAAGCGTCAACAAAGATATCCACTTCTTGATCGATATTGATACGTGAAATATCGGTTTGTGGCACGGTGAAGCGCAAGCGCATCACGCTGGTATCTTCAAGGCGAACAATGTCGGTGCCCGCCTGTAGGTACTGACCGAGGTACACGTTACGAATACCTACCACACCATCAAATGGCGCTTTGATTTCGCGTCGGTCGATGGTCGCTTTCAGGCTTTCAATGTCTGCTTTTAAGGAGAAGTAGTTTGCTTCTGCTTCGTCATACGCTTCTTTAGAAATAGAGCCTTTTTTAAATAGCCCTTGGTAGCGTTTGTATTTCGCTTCTGCTGCTGGCAACTTGGCTTGCGAGCTCTTTAAATTCGCTTTCTCAACGTCAGAGTCAAGCAGTACTAGTGGCTGACCTGCTTTGACTTGAGTACCGGAATCAAACGCGATTTTATCGATAACACCGCTGGTCTCATTTGCTACCGTCACGCCTTGGTTTGGCTCGATAAAACCAATTGCTTCGATGACTGGTACCCAATCCACCGCTTGCACTTCTGTCACGGTTACTGGGAACTCAGGTTCAGGACGGTTTGCCATGTATTCAGCGATCTTTTGTTGCTTAAATAAATTGAAACCTATCACGCTGCCGAACAAGAGAACGGCGATAAGTAACATAAAGAAAGTCCACTTTTTCATTCTATTAAGAACTCCAAGTTAGTGTTTAATAATTGCATCCCAACTGGCTTCAATAGCGGCCTCTAATGCCGTCTTATCCAGTTGATAAAATCCCAAAGCGTGTTTCCGAGCAAGTGCAACACTTGCCTCAAAACTTAATCCAGAAAGTACTTCGTTATCGAGAAGCTTGAATACTCCCTCGTCTTTACCCTGATTAAAAAGAAGATCTACTTGGGCAAACATTTGTCTCTCAAGTTCCCGAGCTTTGCTACTATTTGAACAGGGTAAAGACTCATATTGGACTCGGTTGCTGATCGCACTTAAGTTCGAGCTCGCTAAATTCCAAATATTGAGCCACATGGTTCGATAACGCTGTTTTAAAGGCATCTCTTCACTAACACCTAGTTGCACCGCAGTAGCAACACGCTTAGCAACGTTAAGGCGTAGTTCCTCTAAAAGATGTTCTTTATCTGAGAAATAACGGTAAATCGTCCCTGCTGCGACACCTGCCTCATTGGCGAGCTTTTGCATGGAAAGCCCTTGAAAACCAGATTCAGCAATGAGTTGTTCAGCAGCGACTAAGATTTGTTCTCGTTTATCTACAGCAGGGTTATCCTTCATAATGTCACCCTTTAGTGAATGAACGTTCATTCATTATAGCTTAAATACCCGCCATTTATGCAACAGAATATTGCACTTAATTGGTGTAAAAATTACAAGAAATCAGCATAGCTTTCACGAGGCCACCCCTTTATCATAGGCGCCACATTCATCACCCGCAGAGAATTTCTATGAAGCTGAACCCTAGTCAAGATGAAGCCGTGAAATACGTGTCTGGTCCATGCCTAGTGCTAGCTGGTGCTGGCTCGGGCAAAACTCGTGTTATTACCAATAAAATCGCTTATCTGGTTCAGCAATGTGGTTACAAAGCGCGTAACATTGCGGCGGTGACGTTTACCAACAAAGCAGCACGTGAAATGAAGGAGCGTGTAGGTCAAACGTTAGGGAAAGGTGAGTCTAAAGGTTTGATGGTATCAACATTCCACACTTTAGGATTGAACATCATCAAGCGTGAGTACAAGCATTTAGGGTTGAAAGCGGGCTTCTCACTGTTTGATGACCAAGACCAGCTAGCGCTGCTCAAAGAACTTACCGAAAAGCAGCTTGATGGTGATAAAGATCTGCTACGTCAGCTTCTGAGTTGTATTTCCAACTGGAAAAACGACATGTTGACGCCAGAGCAAGCCAAAGCGCGTGCGCAAGGTGAACAGCAACAATTGTTTGCGTTCTGTTTTGATATGTACCAAAAGCAAATGAAAGCCTATAACGCGCTCGATTTTGATGACCTAATTTTGATGCCCGTTTTACTCTTACGTAATCATGAAGACGTTCGTCAGCGTTGGCAGAATCGTATCCGTTACCTACTGGTTGACGAGTATCAAGATACCAACACGAGTCAGTATGAGCTGGTCAAATTAATTGTCGGTGAACGTGGGCGATTGACGGTCGTAGGGGATGACGATCAGTCTATTTATTCATGGCGTGGTGCGAAACCTCAGAACCTCGTGTTGCTGGGTGAAGATTATCCGAATTTGCGTTTGATAAAGCTAGAGCAAAACTACCGTTCAACGAGTCGAATCCTGCGTGCGGCCAACATTTTGATAGCTAACAACCCTCACGTCTATGAGAAGTCCCTGTTCTCTGAAATTCCTGACGGTGAAAAACTCAAAGTGTTGTTGGCTAAAAATGAAGAGCATGAAGCAGAGCGCGTAACGGGTGAACTAATTGCGCATAAGTTCCTAAACCGTACCGAATATAAAGATTATGCGATTCTATATCGTGGTAACCACCAATCACGTTTGATTGAAAAGTCTCTGATGCAAAACCGTGTACCGTATAAAATTTCTGGCGGCACCTCGTTTTTTGCGCGCGCAGAGATTAAAGACATCATGGCGTATTTGCGCGTTTTGGTTAATCCGGATGACGACAATGCATTTTTGCGCATTGTGAACACTCCACGACGTGAAATTGGCCCAGTGACGTTAGAGAAGTTAGGCAGTTATGCCAATATGCGAGGGAAGAGCCTGTTTGAGTCGAGCTTTGAAATGGGGCTCGAACAGCACCTAACGGGACGTGGCCTAGAAAACCTGCGTCGTTTCACCCAATGGCTAGTGGCGATTGCTGATCAAGCTGAGCGTGGTGATACCGTCGAAGCGGTTCGTTCGCTAGTTCGTGATATCCATTATGAAGATTGGCTATACGAAACTTCAGCAAGTCCGAAAGCCGCTGAAATGAGAATGAAGAACGTTTCTGATCTTTATTCATGGATAGTGGCGGACCTAGAGGGTGACAACTACGATCAAGAAGAGAAAACGTTAAAAGAAGTCGTTCAACGTTTGACCTTGCGTGACATGATGGAGCGCGGTGAAGAAGATGAAGACAGTGATGCAGTACAACTGATGACCTTGCACGCATCAAAAGGCCTTGAGTTCCCATATGTATACTTAATTGGGTCCGAAGAAGGTATTTTACCGCACCAAACCAGTATTGATGAAGATAACGTGGAAGAAGAGCGTCGCCTGATGTACGTTGGTATTACTCGCGCGCAACGTGAACTGACTTTCACTATGTGCAAAGAGCGTCGACAGTTCGGCGAGTTGATCAAACCGACTCAAAGCCGCTTTTTGGATGAGTTACCATTTGATGACGTTGAATGGGAAGTAAACAAAAAGCCAGTATCAGCGGAAGAACGTATGGCGAAAGGTCAAGCACACATTGCCAATATTCGAGCAATGTTTAAGAAGTAAAGTAACCTTGTTCTCACTGATTAAAAACAAAAAGGCTTGCCAACTGGCAAGCCTTTTTCGTTGATGTCTTTACTTATAGACCTTCAATCATGTGGTCAATTGCTGCGATGATTTCATCGTCAGAACAGTCCATACAGGTTCCTTTGGCTGGCATCGCATTGAAGCCTTCTAATGCGTGCTTCACTAACGTATCTTTGCCTTGTGCAATACGCGGTGCCCAATCATCGGCATTACCTGTTTTAGGTGCGCCGTTTACACCAGATGCGTGACAAGCAATACAAAAAGTACCATAAACTGTGGCGCCATCACGTGGACCGGTTGGTTCTTCTTTCACTGGCTCAGAACCTGCTAGATAAACATCACCGACAGGTTGGATGCGTTCTGCGATCGCATCGTATTCAGTTTGGCTGATGTCAGAAGCTAAAGCTGCCGTAGAAAACGTTAAGGCAGCGAACAAAACGCTAATCATTTGTCGAGACATATCCATTAAACCCACTTCACATTCCCGAGGTAAGTGACTTACCTATTTATATAGTTAGAGTATTAATGCCGAGCAGAGAAATCATTAAATTCCACTGAATGGCATAGAATGATTAGACAACTTGGTTGCAGCTGTTAAATCAATGTAAATAATGGGTGATTATATCCCGATAACTTGTTGCAATAAACAACAAGTTATCCATGACAGGGCGTGAATCACATCAAAAATCCACTTTAACGGAAGATAACTGTCGAAAAAGAGACCAAACGATAAAAAAAGTAAAAAAAGTACTAGACGGCATAGTGTGATATCCGTATTATTCCACTCCGCCGATAGGGCATGCGCCCGTAGCTCAGTTGGATAGAGCGTTGGCCTCCGGAGCCAAAGGTCGAAGGTTCGAATCCTTTCGGGCGTACCATTGCCTCGGAGGATACATCGGTAAAAATCAGTGGTGGCTATAGCTCAGTTGGTAGAGCCCCGGATTGTGATTCCGGTTGTCGCGAGTTCAAGTCTCGTTAGCCACCCCATTCTTTCTTTTTTAGATTGAATGCGGTAGCATTGCTCCCAATCTTGATTCAATCAAGATAAAACATCGTCGGTGAATAGCGCAGCTTGGTAGCGCATCTGGTTTGGGACCAGAGGGTCGGGGGTTCGAATCCCTCTTCACCGACCACTATTTAGTTTATGGCTCGAATAGAGCGGTAAACAGCAAAAATTGATGGTGGCTATAGCTCAGTTGGTAGAGCCCTGGATTGTGATTCCGGTGGTCGCGAGTTCGAATCTCGTTAGCCACCCCATTAATTAAGGTGACTTCTTAGTTGAAGTGTCCTGTCTGATTTGAGAAAATCAGAAAATACAGTTCGGTGAATAGCGCAGCTTGGTAGCGCATCTGGTTTGGGACCAGAGGGTCGGGGGTTCGAATCCCTCTTCACCGACCACTATTTAAAGCCTCAGTCGAAAGACTGGGGCTTTTTTACATTTAAAATTTAGAGTGTAGGGACCTGAGGGGCGTGGGCTAGAGCACCAGCCCGGTGTAACGTCAGTCCGCAGGGAGCCCTGCCGCGTCGAATCCTCTTTACCGACCACTATTAGAAAGCTTGCTTTTTAGCAGGCTTTCGTCGTTTTAGAGTTTATGATCTCGCTTGGACTGTATTAGTCGGTAATGTATGAATGGATTTGAACCCAAGTGGGGTTCGCCTGAAGTTAGAATTCGGCTCTTCACCGACCGCT
The DNA here is from genome assembly GCF_000742455.1 of Vibrio sp. OY15. Lineage (NCBI taxonomy): Bacteria > Pseudomonadati > Pseudomonadota > Gammaproteobacteria > Vibrionales > Vibrionaceae > Vibrio > Vibrio sp. OY15. The sequence goes on from NZ_JPIL01000030.1 coordinate 12,260, forward strand.
ATTTAGAGCCTCAGTCGAAAGACTGGGGCTTTTTTGCATCTCTCCTGAAAAGAATCGGCATTCCATTTCAATTTTCCCCAAAAGTGTACAGCTCTAGGGGCTTTTGACCACCTATGATCTAAATGCTTTTCGAGCTGACAAAATAAACCCCAGAGCAGTGTCTGGGGTTTGTAGTTTTCTAATCCGCTGCTTTTATTGGGCGAGTGTTTTAAGGATTTCTTTTACTTCTACCGTTTTTTGGATTTCAAAACTTGGCGTTATATCCGTTGAGTTACTTGCGCCTGTCGCATTCACCCACACACTCAAAATGCCCATATTGTTAGCGCCAGCAATGTCGGCAGGTAAAGAGTCGCCCACGTGTAGAGCCTCTTCTGGTTTTACTTCGACCAAGTCGAGCGCTTTTTGGAAAATACTTGTAGCAGGTTTCTCTTCTGGCTCTTCTCCTCCCACAATAATATGGTCCACCCAGTTGCTCATTTGTGTCGCGTTTAATTTAGGGTGTTGAGAAAAAATCGGGCCGTTAGTGATCACGACGAGTTTGTAATGTTGACGAAGGTCGCTGAGCATTTCTTTTACACCAGGGAAGAAGGTGAACGCGCCCATACGTGCAGAGTCAAAGTAGTCTTGAGCTTGTTGAGCCTCTTTTGCAGTGATGCTGACGCCTTGCTCCGCCAAGATGTTTTGGATCAGGCCACAACGGAAGGCATTTTCATCGGGTAGCAGAGCCACAAGGTGAGGGAACTCAGCATTCAGCTTTTTGTATACACCCTGTAAGTAGCGCTGCAAAAACGCTTTTGGCTCGGTAACTTGTGGGTAGGTCTTATGAATCCAAGTTGTAAACGCTTGTCCTGCAACTTTATCGGCTTGTGACGTTGCACATAAAGTCTCGTCCATATCAAAAAAAATCGCTTTAAGCACAGGGGCTCCTTTTATTTACGGCTTGGCTTTGACACTGTTTATCTATTATCCCACTCTCAATTGTGTCGTAAAGGGTTAAAACAGGCGAGTTTTCTTATGACGTACGAATGAGGATAGCGGTTTAGTCAATAAACCGCTTAAGTGGCGCATAATCTGCGTTGGAGCAGGATTTGTGTGGTTTTGCTGTTTTGTTCACGTTTTGACCTATCCTTTATCTTCCTAAGTTTGGCTTTTTGTATTTGCCGACTATTTTATTAATAGTTTTTTATGTTGAAAAAACACTTTTTGCATATGATATTGTTTGTTAAATGTTAATAAATGCACATGAATAATATGGTTAATGATCTTGTTTAGCTCATGTTTACTTTTAGAGCATTTTTCTAGTTTTATTGGTGCATGACGCACAAAAATAGTGTGATATGAAAATGGTTAAATACTTGTTAATGCATTTTTATTCGCTAATTGTGCGTTTATTTAATGTTTTTTCGGCGGAATATACTTTAATTGTTGCTTTTTTGTGTGATTTTTGCCAAATTATTTCCGCATTAAGATTTCAGAGTATTATTCTGAATTTGAACGGATTCATTCAGGTGATGAATGGTGCCTTTGGCGCGATTCGATACCACAGACAAGGCAGTAGAGGTCTGAAATGTCACTATTAGAAGTGAAAAACCTTCGTATTGAATACCCATCCCGACACGGCGTTCACGCTGCCGTGAAATCACTTTCTTTTCATATTGAACGTGGTGAAATCGTGGGTGTTGTTGGCGAATCAGGTGCGGGTAAATCCACCGTTGGTAACGCCGTTATTGATTTGCTTAGCCCTCCAGGTCGCGTTGCTAGCGGTGATGTATTCCTGGATGGAGAAAAAATTTCTGGCCTATCACCAGAAGCGATGCGTAAGGTTCGCGGCTCGAAAATAGGTTTTATTTTCCAAGATCCGATGACCTCGCTCAATCCACTTTTTACTGTTGAGCAACAGCTGAAAGAGACGATCCACGCCAACATGAAGGTCTCTGATGAAGAGGCGTATCAGCGCGCGCTTTCTCTTATGCAGCAGGTTGGTATTCCGCAACCAGAAAACCGCTTAAAACAGTACCCGCACCAATTCTCTGGTGGTATGCGTCAGCGTGTTGTCATTGCCATTGCTTTGGCTGGTGAGCCTGATCTCATCATTGCGGACGAACCAACTACGGCGTTAGACGTTTCTATCCAAGACCAAATCCTCAACTTGATCCGCGAGCTGTGTATCAAGAACAATGTCGGCTGTATGTTGGTTACTCACGATATGGGTGTCGTCTCCAACGTCACCGATCGCGTGGCGGTAATGTATCGTGGTGACTTGGTGGAGTTTGGACCAACAGCCAAAGTATTGGGCGATCCTGATCACTCTTATACTCGCAGTCTAATTTCAGCGGTACCACGTTCAGACAGAAAGCTAGATCGTTTCCCGTTAGTAAGCTATATCGAAGAAGCGGCGGAAATGGAGCCACTCGATATCAAGAACCACTGGTTAGGACAAAGCCAAGATGAGCGTGAGTACACTGGCCCGCTTTTGGACGTGAAGAACGTCAATCTTCGCTTTGTTACCAAAGACTCTTTGTTCGAGAGCCGCCGAGAATACGTGCAAGCATCTAATAATGTGAGCTTTGAAGTGCACGAAGGCGAAACCTTTGGTTTGGTGGGCGAGTCTGGTTCAGGTAAATCGACCATTGCACGTGTGATTGCTGGTTTATACCAACCTAACTCTGGTCAGGTGAAATTCGAGGGCATTGACCTGACCGCTTTAACCTCTGAGAAAGAGCGCCGCCCGATGCGTCGTCAAATGCAGATGGTGTTCCAAAACCCATATACTTCAATGAACCCTCGTATGAAGGTATTCGATATTATTGCTGAGCCAATCCGTTTCCATAAATTGACGAAAAACGAGTCGGAAACTCGCCAAATCGTGAATGACCTATTGGATCATGTTGGTTTGGGTCGAATGGCTGGGCTTAAGTACCCTCATGAATTCTCCGGTGGTCAGCGTCAGCGTATTTCTATTGCGCGTGCGTTGGCGACTCGTCCTCGACTTTTGATTTGTGATGAACCGACCTCAGCACTGGACGTATCGGTACAGGCACAAATTCTAAACTTGCTGAAAGATCTGCAAAGTGAGCTGAACTTGACTATGTTGTTTATCAGCCACGATTTACCTGTTATTCGTCAGATGTGTGACCGAGTAGGTGTGATGCAAATGGGTACACTTTTAGAAGTGGCACCAACAGAACAGTTATTCACGGCACCTCAACACGAATACAGCAAAAAATTGATTTCTCTGATGCCGGAGTTTACTGGCTTGCGAGAAGAGATCGAAACGGCATAAACCAAGCAATTCGCTTGGCTAACCTTTAGTCATAACAAAGACGCAAACACAACAACAAGGGATCCGTATCCCCGCATGAAGGAGTTATGCAAATGAAAACCATGAAAAGCAAATTAGCAGTGGCGCTAATGGCTGCGGGCCTAAGCTTTAACGCAATGGCAGCAGATATCAAAGTTGGCTATGCAGCTGACCCAGTATCGCTTGACCCACATGAGCAGCTATCAGGTGGCACACTGCAAATGTCACACATGGTATTTGATCCGTTGGTTCGCTTTACTCAAAAAATGGATTTCGAGCCTCGCCTAGCGGAAAGTTGGGAACGTATTAACGATACGACTGTTCGTTTCAAACTGCGTGAAGGTGTGAAATTCCATTCTGGCAATACTCTAACTGCTGACGACGTCGTGTGGACGTTCCAGCGTTTACAAAGCTCTCCTGACTTTAAAAACATCTTCGACCCGTACGAGAAAATCGTCAAAGTGGACGACAACACGTTCGATCTTGTAACTAAAGGTCCTTACCCACTAGTGCTGCAAACCGCAACGTACATTTTCCCAATGGACAGCAAGTTCTACACTGGCAAAACTGCGGACGGCAAAGACAAGTCTGAGCTAGTGAAGCACGGTAACTCATTTGCATCGACTAACGTATCTGGCACGGGTCCATTCATTGTGACTTCACGTGAACAGGGCGTAAAAGTGGAATTTGAACGCTTTAAAGATTACTGGGACAAAGAGTCGAAAGGTAACGTTGATAAGCTAACGCTTGTGCCAATCAAAGAAGACGCAACTCGTGTAGCAGCGCTGCTTTCTGGCGGTGTTGACATGATTCACCCTGTAGCGCCAAACGACCACAAACGCGTTGAAGATGCTGACGGCATCGACCTAGTTACGCTACCTGGTACTCGTATCATCACGTTCCAACTAAACCAAAACAGCAACGAAGCATTGAAAGACGTTCGCGTTCGCCAAGCGATTGTTCACGCAATCAATAACGAAGGTATCGTGAAGAAAATCATGAAAGGCTTCGCAACGGCCGCTGGTCAGCAAAGCCCGGCAGGTTACGTAGGTCACGATGACAAACTGGTTCCTCGCTACGATTTGAAGAAAGCGAAAGAACTGATGAAAGAAGCGGGTTACGAAAACGGCCTGACGCTAACGATGATCGCACCAAACAACCGTTACGTGAATGATGCGAAAGTAGCACAAGCGGCAGCGGCAATGTTGTCTAAGATCGGTATCAAGGTTGATCTGAAGACCATGCCAAAAGCGCAATACTGGCCAGAGTTCGACAAGTGTGCGGCAGACATGCTGATGATCGGTTGGCACTCAGATACAGAAGACTCAGCGAACTTCAACGAGTTCCTAACGATGACTCGTAACGAAGAAACCGGTCGTGGTCAGTACAACTGTGGTTACTACTCAAACCCAGAAATGGACAAAGTGGTTGAAGCTGCGAACGTAGAAACGGATCCTGCGAAACGTGCAGAAATGCTGAAAGGTGTAGAAGCAACACTATACAACGACGCAGCATTCGTACCGCTACACTGGCAAAGTGAAGCGTGGGGTGCGAAGTCTAACGTGAAAGCGGCAGACATCGTTAACCCAATGGTAATGCCTTACTTCGGTGACCTAGTGGTTGAATAATCACGGTTAGTCGACTTTGAGGAGGGATGGATTTCCCTCCTCAACTTAAAGCACTCGACTCAGTTTTGTTTCAGTCGGATTGAGTGGGTTATTTAGACTGAATTTTCTCTCTAATTTAGAGATCTATGGATAGTTAAGGGGCAAGGAATGTTTTCGTTTCTGGTCAAGCGCCTGTTTCAGGCACTGATAGTGATGTTTGTGATCAGTTTGGTGGCGTTTGCCATTCAGGACAACCTGGGTGATCCGCTGCGTGAGCTTGTAGGTCAGTCGGTTTCGGAATCGGAGCGTCAAGCGCTACGCGACGACTTGGGCCTGAACGATCCCTTTATCACAAAGTACACGCGCTTTGTGGGTAATGCACTGCAAGGTGATTTGGGTACCTCATATTTTTTCAAGCGACCTGCGGTTGAGGTGATCCTCGATAAGCTGGTGGCAACATTAGAGCTCGTGTTTGGCGCGACGCTCATCATTATCGTTTTCTCTATACCACTCGGGGTGTATTCCGCGATTCACCCGAAGAGTGTCTTTACCAAATTTGTTATGGCGATGAGTAGTGTCGGCATCTCGATTCCGGTGTTCCTAACCGCAATCATGCTGATGTACGTCTTCTCCATCGAACTCGGCTGGCTGCCTTCCTATGGGCGAGGTGAAACCGCTAACGTACTCGGTTGGGAATCTGGCTTCTTTACCATTGATGGTATCAAGCACCTCATCCTACCTTGTATTGCGCTAGCGTCTATCATGCTGCCGTTGTTCATCCGTTTGGTACGTTCAGAAATGCTGGAAGTACTGAGTTCGGAATACATTAAGTTCGCCAAAGCAAAAGGTTTGAACTTGCAAAAGATTTATTACCAACATGCACTTAAGAACACCATGCTACCAGTATTGACGGTAGGTGGCGTGCAGATTGGTACCATGGTGGCCTACACCATTCTTACTGAAACCGTGTTCCAATGGCCGGGCACTGGCTTCCTTTTCCTAGAGGCAATCAACCGTGTAGATACACCGCTGATCACTGCCTACGTTATCTTTGTTGGTCTGATCTTCGTGGTAACCAATACCATCGTTGACTTGCTGTACGGCATCATCAACCCAACTGTGAACCTAACTGGAAAAGGAGCTTAATCATGAGCCAATCAAATTTAACACCAGCTCCTGCTCCATCAGCGTGGCAGCGTTTCAAAGAGTCAGATTTTCTGTATTACTTCAAACGCGACAAAGTGGCGATGGCGAGTTTTACCGTCTTTATGATGTTCTTAGTATTGGCATTGGCTGCACCGATTCTTGCGCCAACAGACCCGTACGATCTGACGTCTATCGACATCATGGACTCTGAGTTGCCACCTTCGTGGATGGAAGATGGCGATGAGCGCTTTGTGTTGGGTACTGACGAGCAAGGCCGCGATATTTTATCGACCATTCTTTACGGCTCTCGTTTGTCTTTGACGATCGGCTTTTTAGCCGTCGGTCTTCAGTTGGTACTGGGTATCATCATTGGTTTGTCGGCGGGTTACTTCGGTGGTCGTATCGATAGCTTCTTGATGCGCTTTGCGGATGTTCAACTATCGTTCTCAACCATGATGGTGGCGATCATCGTATCGGCCATCTTCAAAGCCAGCTTTGGCAGTGATTTTTACAGCCAATATGCGGTGGTCATGCTGGTGGTGATCATCGGTGTGGCAGAATGGCCGCAATACGCACGTACCATTCGCGCCTCGGTATTGGCAGAGAAGAAGAAAGAATACGTCGAAGCGGCGCGTGTGATGGGCTTTAAAGCTCCGCGAATCATGTTCCGTCACATTCTGCCGAACTGTCTATCGCCAATCTTGGTTATCTCGACGGTACAGGTAGCGAACGCGATCATGTCGGAAGCGGCACTGTCATTCCTAGGTTTGGGTCTTCCTGTTGATCAGCCGTCACTAGGTGCGCTGATCAGCATCGGCTTTAACTACATCTTCTCAGGTGCGTGGTGGATTACTGCCTTCCCAGGCATCGTGCTCGTAACATTGGTTTTGGTTATCAACCTGTTGGGCGACTGGCTACGTGATGTATTCAACCCGAAACTGTACAAAGGATAAGAATTTTCCCACCAAGCGTTGTAAATTCGCTTAATTCCTTCCTAAACTGAGAGCCGGATGCAAATTCCGGCTCTTTTTTTGCTAGTTATTCTTTGTTCACATTTTTTTGGCGCTTTGCCGCCATAATGACCTTACCCACTAATTTAGAGTGAAGTGTATGGAAATGAAGAAGGCACAACACCCATCTCGTATCTTCCAAGCAAGCCTAGCTTTCGGCTTGTCGCTGGTATGCGCCCAGTTTTCTAGCCCAGTATCGGCGGAGGAGTTCCTTTGCCAAGCCACTCAAGCCAGCGAGAAAGAATTACCGATGCTTGAGAAAACGTGCCCAATTGGTAACGGAGTATGGGGAAAGAAAGTGCCGCAGGGGGGCAACTACCTTTACTGGATTCAATGCGGATTGCTACCCAAGCCTATGTCTCTCGCGAAAGCTAAGCCTCTCTATAGTAAAATCACGACTGACGTATGGATGAAGCCTGATTCCAAAGGCTATCGCTGTTTGATTGGACCTTACAAGGCATTGTCTGATGCGAGGGATGACTTACGAGGAGTCAAAACCTTGTCGAATTACAAAGAGGCGTTCATCCGAGTGGTTGGGAAAGGGACGAAACAACCAGTAACACCACCTACACCTAAATCTACTGTATCGTCGAAATCAGCCGCATCTTCGGTTAAGCCAACACCGACGGTGACCCCGAAACCCGCGCCAGTTCCTGCTGTGCGAGCTGATACCGACGCCTTTAAAGCGCGGGCAGAGAAGCCAGATACCAAGGCAAAAAGTTCACGTGATAGCTCTTCGTCTAAGCCTGTTGCTAAGACCAAAGCGAAGCCAATTGTCACCGGAAATGATGACATTGAAGTTCGGTTGAGAACTTCAGTGCAGGGCAAAACGTACGTGGTCCCATATTTACTCGATCACCATAATCAGTTTTACATGGAACATGGTAAGCCGTGGAACCGCCTCAACTACGAAAACTCGCACAAAGTATGTCAGCAACTGGGTATGAACTTAGCTAACCCTGCAGAGTTTAAAGCGCTGAGGGCGTCTGGGGTGATGGAAAAAAATCAATGGCCACTGCAACTGCCGTATTGGGGCAAAGATAAGAAAGGTTTGTTCGCCGATCGTGAGCCCAATCAGCTCACCGGGACCTCATTATTGAACGTGGTGTGCGTGAAATAACGACTCAGATATTGTGGTCAAAATATAGAAGAAAGCCCCGAGTTCGGGGCTTTTTTGCGGTCTCAAATATTATCGCTATTTAAGTGGCGTTTCTTTGTGATGCGTTTGCTAATACGCTCTACCACTGATATTCATCTCATTTTGCGAATTATTTTCACTGAACTTGTCGACAGAGAGTCTATTCGTCATAATGTTACTTGTAACATTACTGATAAATCACATATTTATGGCTCAACAGAATAAGAAAACTCGTACGACATTGCAGGATGTCGCAGACCAGGTTGGCGTCACGAAGATGACCGTTTCACGCTATATGCGTAACCCTGAATCGGTGGCAGAAAAGACTCGTGCTAAGATTGCGACTGCGATTGAAGAGATGGGTTACATCGAAAACCGTGCACCGGCGATGTTGTCAAAGTCCTCCAGTAAAGCCATTGGTATTTTACTGCCGTCTTTGTCCAACCAAATTTTTGCTTCCTTTGTTCAGGGCATAGAGATGGTGACCAAAGCCAATGGCTATGAGACGCTTTTAGCGCATTTTAGCTACGATGAGCTTGAAGAAGAGCGTAAGATCGCGTCATTACTCTCTTATCAAGTCGATGGACTTATTCTAACTGAAAGCCATCACACGCCGCGTACATTACAGATGATCAAAAATGCGGGCATTCCGGTGGTCGAAACCATGGAACTGCCATCGGAGCCGATTGATATGGCGGTTGGACTCGATCATGAAGATGCGTCGTACGCCGTGGTTAAGCAGATGCTAGATACGGGGAAGCGTACAATCGTCTATTTTGGCGCGCGTCTGGATACGCGAACCAAATTGCGGATGCAAGGTTACGATCGCGCGATGACAGAAGCAGGGCTAGAACCCAAACATGTATTAACTGGTGATCATTCTAGTTTTTCTTTAGCGCATGATTTGCTCGAACGCGCACTGGAAACGCACCCAACGCTCGATGGGGTGTTCTGTACCAACGATGACATCGCAATTGGCACCATGCTGAGTGCGCAGCAACGTGGCATTCAAGTTCCACAGAAATTGGCAGTGGCGGGCTATAACGCGCTGGATATCGGTCAAACCATCAGCCCGAAACTGACCAGCGTTGATACGCCGCGTTTCCAAATTGGTGTAAAGAGCGCAGAGCTATTAATTGCGCGCCTGAAAGGCGAAACGCAAGAAGAAAAAGTCTTCGATATGGGGTATCAGATCACGTCGGGAGAGAGTGTTTAACTAATTGTTAACTGCTCTTTGTATTCGCTCATCAATGGTATTGGTAGGTTAGGGTATGGCACATCAGCTGGATGCATTGGATCTCAACTTAATGCGTTTATTAAAAGCCGTGGTGGAAAACCGCAGCATCAAGCTGGCCGCAATGCAGCTTGGCATTTCTCAACCGAGCGCCAGCCGCGGTGTGATGAAGTTGAAGCAAGTGTTTGATGACCCGCTTTTTGTGCGTAAAGCACATGGGGTAGAGCCATCACCCATGGCGATTCGTCTCGCCGCCGAGTTCGACAATATGGTTGCGCCACTGGAAAAAGTGGTGCAAGAATTTGAAGTGTTCGACCCACTGCAATACCAAGGGCAGATTGCGATTGTAACTGATCCTTATTTGATGGATGAACAAGGGCAGCGACTGCTCACTGGTTGTCATCGAGCCTTTCCCAAAGCGCACTTTGCTTTTTCCAGCTGGAATACTTACTCGCACGATGAAATGTTAGAAGGCGAGCACGATTACTGCATTCTTGACCAAGAGACCGAGCTGTCGAAAGACATTTACATGCGCCCGTTATTCGTTGAAAAACGGGTGATTTTGGCGCGCAAAAATCACCCAACGTTGTCGAAAGTCAGCAATGATTGGGACACGGTGTCCAAACTACCACTCGTCTCTTTGCCTGCGCCAGCGTCATATAAACCGCTTTGTACCGTGGAGTCCGAGTATCGACGCATGGGTTATGAGCCAGTAGTGTTACTGAAGTCCTATAATTTGCGTTTGGCTTGCCAAATGTTGCAAGAAACCGACGCGATTATGTATGCCAGTCAAAGCTCGGCATTGTTGATGCCAGAACTCGCCTCTTACGCAATGCCACCCGTTAATCGTGAGTTTAGCCAGTTTGTTGTCTCTGGCGGTTTCCTTCAAACCAACCGCAACCATCCTTTGCACAGACACCTACATAAAGTGGTGCGACAAACCCTCAACACGCCTCTGATTTTTACGCAGTGATGTCACTTTATGGCATCGGCTGAATGAGAGTAGATGCTTTAACCTTATCAATATTGTGTGATTACATAGACAACTTACTTCTTAAGATATTCAAAAATGAATATCTCAATTACCTGTCTCTTTTTCCTACCCAGCGCTAACCTTATCTCAAATAGTCAGGAGAAGTGGCTCATTTTTATCTTTTTAACTTTTTGAATGTCGATACAGGTACGCGGCATTCACCATTCTCCGTTATGCATTTTTTTAATTTCTGATGGAGGATTAATCATGCTAGTTGCACGTCTATTTTTATTGCTCGCCATCGTTGCCGAAGTGGCTGGCACCAGCACTATGTCTCTTATCGGACAAGGGCACGGGTGGTGGGGCTACATCGTAATGTATGTGCTGATCGCAATCTCTTACTACTTTCTCGCGTTTGCCGCGAAGAAAATATCGATAGGTGTGGCATACGCTGTTTGGGAAGGGTTAGGTATCTCGTTGATCACCGTGGTGTCGATCATCGCCTTTGATGCCAACTTAAACCATCAAGAATTGTTTGGTTTGATGTTAGCCGTTGTTGGCATTGTGTGTGTGACCTTAGGGGAATCACATGGTCAACCTAACGCCAAGAAAAATGCCGATAAACCGGCAAAAGAACGTTCATTTTCTACTAGTACAAGGTGCGAATCATGAGTCAATTTTTTACGATGTCATTTGGATTTGTCGTGATGGCTGCCTTGGTCGATATCATGGCCAATATGGCGCTGACACGCTCAAAAGGTTTTAAATATAAAGGCTGGGGCATTGCGGCGATTGTGTTGGTACTGACAGCATTCACGCTGTTGGCACAAGCGGTGAAAGAGATCGACTTAGCCATTGCTTATGCCTCTTGGGGTGCGATCGGTATCTTGGGTACCGCAGTAGGTGGAGCCTTGCTGTTTAAGCAGAAACTCAAACCAATCGGCTGGTTTGGTATCTTTGTGGTGATTGCTGCGGTCGTAGTGATGAAGACCGCTTGATGTAATTTACTGAATGCTAGATATCGTCATTCTGAGCAGCAAGAGACGAGTGTGATTCAGAATCTACCAACACAAAAGTGTTTCGGCAGAGGTGTTTTCTCTGGATTCACAGCACCTTGATAGTAGATTCCTGATCTCGCCTAGGCTCGTCGGAATGACGGATTCATTTTTTTAGAAAGAGCAGTGACCAATCCTAAAGCTCGTGATTCAGAATCTACCAACAAAAAGTGCTGTGGTAGAGGGGGGTTCTCTGGCTTCACAGCATTTTGCTATTAGATTCCTGATCTCGCCTAGGCTCGTCGGAACGACGGATTCATTTTTTTAGAAAGAGCAGTGACCAATCCTAAAGCTTGTCATTCTGAACAGCGAAGGACGAGCAAGATTCAGAATCTACCAACAAAAAGTGCTGTAGCAGAGGGGATTTTCTCTGGCTTCACAGCACGTTGATATTAGATTCCTGATCTCGCCTAGGCTCGTCGGAATGACGGATTCATTCGTTTTTAGAAAGAGCGGTGGCCAATCTCAAAGCTCGTCATTCTGAACAGCGAGGGACGAGTGTGATTCAGAATCTACCAACAAAAAGTGCTGTGGCAGAGGTGTTTTCTCTGACTTCATAGCATGTCGATATTAGATTCCTGATCCTGCTGAGGCTCGTCGGAATGACGGATTCATTCGTTTTTTAGAAAGAACTGAGGCCAATCCCAAAGCTTGCCATTTTGAAAATCGAGGGATGAGCGTGATTCAGAATCTACCAACAAACAGTGCTGTGGCAGAAGTGTTTTTTCTGGCTTCACAGCACGTTGATAGTGGATTCCTGATCTCGCCTAGGC
>NZ_JPIL01000031.1:0-72447 GCF_000742455.1 Vibrio sp. OY15
CCTTATTTAGGACGGCACAGACAAACATAAAAAAACGGGTAGCTCAGGCTACCCGTTTTTTATTGTCTTTTCGTGATGATATCGCAGTAAAACTTAAGCAGCGTTGCGCTGTTTGACTTCTTCATCTAACGATTCAAGCTTCTCTTTCATCTGTTCACGACAGATATTCGCTAACTCGCGAATGCCCTCTTTACCATAGCCTTCAGTGCTGATTGGAGGTAGCATTTCAACAATCACATGACCATTGTTCCAACGGTTCAGCTTAATTTTATTCGTCGAGCTACATACGATAGGAATGATTGGCACACCTGCACCAATTGCCGCATGAAAAGCACCTGTTTTGAATGGCAGCAAACCACGCCCACGAGAACGCGTGCCTTCTGGGAACATCCACACCGAAACATCACTTTCTTTCATGCTGCTCACGACCTGATCGATAGTACCTTTTGCTTTAGAACGATTCGCTCGGTCAATCAGAATGTTACCCGTAAGCCAGTAAAGCTGACCAAACAGTGGCATCCAAGCCAAGCTCTTTTTACCTACTGTCACAACTTTCGGAGTCACAGCCGCAGAAACAGTAAACATGTCCCAGTTGTTCTGGTGGTTAGCAATGTAAACATGTTGGCCGCGTGAATACGCATCTTCAGGGATACGTAACTCTAACTTAATCCCAAACACACGAGACATCTTGGCAAACAAACGGCCAAAAGTGAAAACGTGCTTAGGGTTTCTAGGGCTTAATAGGCAGTAACCACAACCACCAATAAACATAACAATCGCAAAGATAGCGACAGCAAATACACGTAACAGTGCAATCATTCTTGTTCTCCAGGAACCGGCTTTTGCCAGATACAGCTATTAATATCTCTCTTTCCATAAAGGGAAAATATGGTCATGAGAGTGATATAAAAAAGCCGAAACTCAGGTTTCGGCTCTCTTGATATCCAAATATCCAAGTTACCTGCGGTGCAGTTTAACTTGCCTAGCTCACTCGCTCAATATTTGCGCCAAGTGCAGCCAGTTTATTTTCGATTTTGTCGTAACCACGGTCGATATGGTAAATACGATCAACGACGGTTTCGCCTTTAGCAATGCAACCTGCAATAACCAAACTAGCCGAAGCTCGTAGATCGGTTGCCATCACTTGCGCACCGCTGAGTGACTCAACATCACCACAGATAACCGTATTGCCTTCGATCTCAGCTTTAGCGCCCATACGCATGAGTTCTGGTACGTGCATAAAGCGGTTTTCAAAGATAGTCTCTGTGATCACGCCGCCACCTTTAGCCATCATGTTCAGAAGCGTAAATTGAGCTTGCATATCCGTCGGGAAACCAGGATGTGGCGCAGTACGTACACTTACCGCTTTTAGTTCGCGGTCGGTCATATCAACAGAGATCCAATCTTCACCCGTTTCGACAAGCGCGCCAGCTTCTTCCAGCTTGGCGAGAACCGCTTCAAGCAAATGAGCATTAGTGTTGCGACATACGACTTTACCGCCAGATACTGCTGCTGCGACGAGGAATGTTCCCGTCTCAATACGGTCAGCAACCACGTTGTGTTTACAACCGCCTAGGCGCTCAACACCTTCAATCGTAATGGTATCTGTGCCAGCGCCAGAGATTTTTGCGCCAAGCTTATTTAGGAACTCAGCGGTATCGACGATTTCAGGCTCACGCGCAGCGTTATCTAGTGTTGTTGTGCCTTCCGCCAGCGCTGCGGCACACATGATGGTGATCGTCGCGCCTACGCTGACTTTATCCATCACGATGTGCGCGCCTTTTAGACGACCATCCACTTCTGCTTTCACATAACCATCTTCTAATGTAATGGTTGCGCCAAGCTGCTCTAAACCAGAAATATGCAGATCCACAGGACGGGCACCGATGGCACAACCGCCTGGTAAAGAAACCTGACCTTGACCAAAGCGCGCCACCAAAGGACCTAAAGCCCAAATAGAAGCACGCATGGTTTTCACCAAATCATAAGGCGCGCAGTATTCTGTAATACTGCTTGGGTCAACATGAACAGAGCCATTGCGGCTTACTTTCGCGCCTAAACGCTTAAGCAATTCCATGGTTGTATCGATATCACGAAGGTGTGGTACGTTTGCCACTTCTACTGGCTCTTCCGCCAAGATAGACGCAAATAAAATCGGCAGTGCTGCGTTTTTTGCACCTGAAATGGTCACTTCACCAACTAGTGGTTTATCTGACCCAATAACTCGAAACTTTTCCATCAATAAACCTTAAAGCGACATCAATTTCTTATCACGAGCCCACTCTTCTGGTGTGAACGCTTTGATCGATAATGCGTGAATGTCGTTACGCTGGATGTATTCCATCAGAGGAGCATAAATTAGCTGCTGCTTCTTAACGCGGCTCATTCCATCGAAACAAGCATCAACAGCAACCACTTCATAGTGGCTACCTTCACCTTTCACATGCACTTCTTGAAGGTTTAGTGCTTCTTCTAATAACTGTTGTACTTTTGCGCTATCCACAATTTACCCCTGATAATTCTGTACGTGTTTGGCCACTAAAGATTCAACATTGCTCAGTTGAAACAAAGTGCGCAGTTGCGCCGGCACGAAACTGAGCATTATATGACAGTTTTGCTTTTTTGCATGCTCTAATAAGTGGATTAACATCACCATTCCTGCAGAGTCGACTCGCTCTATCTCTTTTAGCGAGCATTCCAGCTCCGATTGAGCAGGTTGCCATTGCTGTGCATACGCCCACAATGAAGGCACTGTATCTCTATCAAGTGCCCCTGTTAGCTTAAGAATGTTTTGATCCAATTGCCACTGAGCGGGAGTCTGGGCCATTATTTCTTCGCCTCGAAGCGGATCGGTTCTGCGGCCAATTTTTCTAGGTCTTTAGCAACAGATAGAATGCCTTCTTGACGAATTTTACTGTTCCATTCGGATTGTTTACTAGAAAGCAAACTAATGCCCTCTGCAATCATATCGAATGCTTCCCACTCACCAGACTGGTTGTCTTTACGCAGTTTAAACTCAAGTTTGATGTTTGGACGCGGAGTATCGATGATATCAACTTTAATGCTTGTAATACGCTTAGAGTCATCAATGCTAGGCTCAGGACCAAACTCAATTTTTTGGTCAGAGTATTGCGTCAACACTTGTGCATAAGACGCAATCAGGTAAGCACGAAATGCATCGATAAACTCAAGTACATCTTCACGCTTAGCACCTTTTAAGTTTGGACCAAGAAGTTTTAACCCTGCATAGCGGTAGTTGACGTAAGGCATTAGCTCTTCTTCAACGATCACTTTAAGTAAATTTGGATCTTGTTTGATTTTCGGCTGTTCGGCTTTCAATCTTTCGAACGTGACTTCAGCTACCTGCTTCATCATCTTATAAGGTTCAGTTTTATCCACCTCTGCTGCTGTTGTTCCAAAGACGCTAAACACAGCACAAACTGAAAGTAGTAATCTCGCTAACATAGTTATTCCTTACTTGAGTCGTCTGAACCACCTACGCTGTATAGTACTTGACCAATTAAGTCTTCAAGCACAAGCGCCGATTTGGTGTCTTCGATGGTATCACCATCCACCAGCATGACTTCATCATCAAAAACGAAGCCAGGTACTAAACCAATGTATTGCTCACCAATCAGGCCAGATGTCAAAATTTGTACGCTCGACGTTTCTGGGAACTGATTGTATTTGCTATTGATAGATAGTGTTACAACTGGCAATAAGTTGTCTGGGTTAAGCGAAATACTACTTACTCGACCAATCACAACGCCCCCCACTTTTACGGGAGAACGAACTTTTAAACTGCCAATATTATCGAACTCGGCTTTGAGGGTATAAGTATCACCAGAGCCAATGCTTTTTACGTCAGCAACTTGAAAAATCATCACAAGAATCGCGCAAATTCCCGCTAATACAAAGCTGCCAACCCATAATTCAGTTTTACGTGTTTGTTGCATGATTAATTCCCAAACATCAATGCGGTCAGTACAAAGTCTAATCCTAGTACTGCTAAAGAAGAATGCACAACAGTGCGCGTAGTTGCTCGGCTGATCCCTTCCGATGTTGGAATAGCATCATAACCGTTAAATAGAGCGACCCAAGTAACCGTAATTGCAAACGCAAAACATTTGATCATACTGTTACCAATGTCTTGCCCTAGCTCAACAGAGGACTGCATCGCTGACCAAAAACTGCCGTGATCAACGCCTTTCCAGTCAACACCAACAAGCTGAGCGCCCCAAATTCCCACAGCCATGAAAATCATAGCCAGTAAAGGCATTGAGATAACCCCAGCC
This sequence comes from Vibrio sp. OY15, assembly GCF_000742455.1. NCBI lineage: Bacteria > Pseudomonadati > Pseudomonadota > Gammaproteobacteria > Vibrionales > Vibrionaceae > Vibrio > Vibrio sp. OY15. The sequence goes on from NZ_JPIL01000031.1 coordinate 4,296, forward strand.
CAAAACCGTGGTGCAATCACTCGTTTCAATGGGTCTACCGCCATCATTTCAAGGCTAGACAGTTGTTCCGTTGCTTTCATTAGACCTATCTCTGCGGTTAACGCAGAACCGGCACGACCAGCAAACAAAAGTGCAGTAACAACAGGTCCTAATTCACGGAGTAACGAAAGCGCTACCATTTGCCCCAAACTGCCCTCTGCGCCGTAATCCACCAACACAACATAGCCTTGTAGACTCAAAACCATTCCAATGAACAGACCAGATACGACGATGATCGCCAGCGACTGAACACCAACAGAATAAAGTTGCTTAACAAGCAGAGGAAAGCTTCTGATCGGTTGTGGCTTAGAAAATAGCGCCCCAATCAACATGAAAGTCGCACGACCAAATGCTCCGCAAATAGAAAGCGTGCGTCGACCCAGCGAGGCGACAAAGTGAATGAAGTTATCGACCATCAAATAAGTCCTTTTCGATACTTTGAGAAGGGAAACGAAACGGTACAGGACCGTCGGCATCACCTTGTAAGAACTGCTGGACACGAGGATCAGAGTTTTGAGTCAGCTCTTCTGGCGTACCATAGGCGATGATTTTTCCATCGGCCATCAGGTATACCCAGTCAGCAATACTCATGACTTCAGGTACGTCGTGAGAAACCACAATAGAGGTCAAACCTAACGCTTGGTTTAGATTGCTAATTAGCTCAACCAAAACGCCCATAGTGATTGGGTCTTGCCCCACAAACGGCTCATCGTACATGATCAGGTCAGGATCAAGTGCGATTGCACGAGCCAAAGCAGCGCGTCTTGCCATACCACCTGAAAGCTCACTCGGCATTAATTGCGCCGCGCCGCGCAGACCGACAGCTTCGAGCTTGAGTAACACCATGGTGCGAATCAAATCTTCCGATAAATCGGTATGCTCTCTCAATGGAAAGGCGACATTATCAAAAACATTCAAATCAGTGAATAAAGCCCCTGACTGGAACAACATGCTCATTTTCTTTCGAGCATGGTAGAGTTTTTTACGCGAGAGAGAGGGAATATTGTCGCCATCAAACCAGATCTCTCCTTGCTCGGGATACAACTGACCACCAATCAAACGCAGCAGTGTTGTTTTACCAATTCCCGATGGTCCCATAATGGCCGTCACTTTGCCCTCAGGAACATGCAGATCAATATCATCAAAGATCATGCGTTCTCCCCGTGAAAAAGTGAGGTTGTTCACGGTGACTAAATCGTTGTTCGACATATCATCTCTTCTACTGTAGGAGCGTTGCAACTCACGGAATCATCAAGCAGATACTCATCGGAGTTGAATTCTACGTTTAATAAAGTAACGTCGGTACATTTATTAGGCTGCAATCATAAGCACATTGGCGTTGAATTTAAAGCACTGTTCAATTAAATAAAGTCGAGTATATCCCTGCAATTTCTCATGGTTTATGACCGAATTAGCACGAAGTGTTTAAATCCTAGACCAGAATTGCTCATTTAAATGAGTGAGATTTACATACATTTTCGTTACTAACCTTTAATTTATTCTTCGTTTATCTTCCATTTTAGGCCGCAAAAGGTCAAAATTAGCGGTTATTCATTTTACTTATTTAATACTTAGGAATTCTCATGCTCGAAGCCGTTGCGTTGCTTATAGTCGGTCTTGTTTTGCTTGTTTGGAGTGCAGATAAACTTGTTTTTGGCTCTGCAGCGATAGCCCGCAACGTCGGTATTTCCCCGCTTGTCATCGGCATGACAATCCTCGCGATGGGCTCATCCGCCCCTGAGATGATGGTATCTGCAACCGCTGCTTGGGATGGCAAAACAGATACAGCGGTGGGTAACGTATTAGGCTCAAACATAGCGAACATTGCGTTAATCCTAGGTATTACAGCGCTGATCAAGCCTTTGTCGATTAGCTCCGCCGTCATCCGCCGAGAACTTCCACTCATGATAGCCGTAACCGTACTCGCTGGTATTCTGCTTTGGAATAGCCATCTCGGTTTTTATGAGGGTGTCTTATTGTTTGTACTCTTTGGGGCATTTTTATTTGCTATGTTGCAAATCAGCCGCAAAGAGCAAAAATCAGGTGATGTTTTTCTTGATGACCAAGAGTCAGAGATCCCAGAAGGCGTCAGTAACCCTAAAGCAATCATGTGGGTGGTTATTGGCTTGATACTGCTTCCTTTGGCAGCCAGCATGCTGGTTGATAACGCGGTAATTATTGCTAAACACTTTGGTATGAGCGACCTTGTTATCGGTCTAACTATTATCGCCATTGGCACTAGCCTGCCAGAACTAGCCGCATCACTTGCGGGAGTTTTAAAGGGTGAAGACGACATGGCTGTCGGTAACATTATCGGTTCGAATGTGTTTAACATTCTGGCGGTAATGGGGATTCCTGGCATCATTAATCCATCGGTGCTCAGTGAGTACGCGATGGGACGTGACTTCTGGGTCATGTTAGGCGTTTCATTGTTACTTGTCGCGATGTGTTTGGGTAAATCACGCAGTATTAACCGTATTGAAGGTGCCATCTTGTTTGTGTGCTTCTTAGGTTACCAAGTGTACTTATTCGCAAACATGACCGCTTAATTACCACGATCAATAAGTAGAGATCTGATATGTCCAATCAATTTGATTTTCGCGCTGCTGCTAAACAAGTTCTTGATATCGAAGTTGCTGCTCTGCAAGAGCTAGATACCTACTTTGATGATCAATTTGAAAAAGCGTGTGAACTTATCCTTTCCAACAACGGCAAAGTTGTCGTTATGGGTATTGGCAAGTCAGGCCATATTGGTAACAAGATTGCCGCCACTCTGGCAAGCACTGGGACTTCGGCGTTTTTCGTTCATCCAGGCGAAGCCGCACATGGTGACTTGGGTATGATTAGCCCTGGTGACATTGTGCTGGCAATTTCTAACTCTGGTGAATCAAACGAAATTCTGTCTCTATTTCCAGTATTAAAGCGCCTGAATATTAAGATCATCAGCATGACAGGTAAGCCAGAATCAAATATGGCCAAGCTGTCTGACTTACACCTGCAAATTACGGTACCTCAAGAAGCTTGTCCGTTAGGCCTGGCGCCAACTAGCAGTACGACTGCCACATTAGTGATGGGAGATGCATTAGCCGTAGCTCTGCTTCAAGCTCGTGGTTTTTCTGCCGAAGATTTTGCCCTGTCTCACCCAGGTGGTGCACTGGGGAGAAAACTGCTACTTAAGTTGTCTGATATTATGCACTTTGGAGAAGCGCTACCTAAAGTTTCTCCTGACGCATTAATTCGCGATGCCCTGCTTGAAATTTCAGAAAAGGGGTTAGGCATGACAGCCATCGTCGATGAGCACGATGCTATGCTTGGTATATTCACCGATGGTGATTTACGTCGTACCCTAGACAAGCGTATCGATATTCATACGACGGCAATTGGCGAGGTCATGACGACAAACCCAACCACAGCGCACCCTGATATGCTGGCGGTTGAAGGTTTGAACTTGATGCAGAATAAAAACATTAACGCTCTGATTTTATGTAAAGACGAAAAAATTGTGGGTGCACTGAACATGCACGATTTACTAAAAGCTGGCGTGATGTAATATCAGCACAAACATTTAAACCATTTATTAGACGAATAAAGGCAATGGTCAGGGAAGTACTGAGCTAAACGATAGGCCTTCATTATATGAGTTTTACTCGCCTTATTTATTTGCTCTTGATCTTCGTTGTAGCGTGGTGCGGTTATTACCTACTAACCCCTAAAGGCAACGACGCAATTCAAGTAGCACCAGATTCTGAACTGCCCATGTTCAGTGGTTCTGGATTAGAAAATATCACCTACGGTGAAGATGGTGTCCGCAGTTACATCATTCGCTCCACTAACTTAGACCATTATGCTAAGAGTGGAGATACTATTTTTAATAACCCGACTTTGATGGTTTACCGTGAAGGTAGCGTCATTGAATGGAAGGTGACTGCCACAAGAGCAGTGTTAGATGAAGACCAAGTTTTGACTTTATATGACAAAGTCTTAATGCAAAATCTTCTGCCTGGTGCGAGTTTTGATACCATGGCAACAGACAAATTGGTCATTAATCTAACCAATCGTGATTTTAAAGCTGACCAACAAGTGATGTTGGTTGGACCACAATTTGAAACTACTGGAGGCGCAATGCAAGGCAACTTAAAACAGCATACTGCGACTCTGACAGATGAAGTTCAAGGTCGATATGAAACCGTTACACCTTAGCCTACTGGCACTGGTATTGGCGGCGCCTCAAGCGCTGGCACTCAAGTCGGATACTCAACAGCCGGTTTACATAAACTCTGACACCCAACAGGTGGATATGAAGAGTAACCAGGTTGTTTTTGAAGGCGATGTATCTCTTAAGCAAGGGAGCATCAATATCGATGCTGATAGAATCGTGGTAACTCGCGATCCTAAAACCGAAGCAATTAAACAGATTCAAGCATTTGGTAAACCTGCGAAGTTTTCTCAGCTGATGGACGATGGTAAAACACTTAGTGGTCAAGCTACGGAGTTGGATTACCGTATTTCTACAGACGAACTGACCATGAAAGGTCAAGCGCAGCTGGCGCAAGACAACAACACCATCAAAGGTTCTTCGATTCGTTACCAAATTGGTAAACAAAAGCTAGTCGCAGATAGCTCTAAGGAAGAGCGCGTTACGACCATTTTGCAACCCAATCAGATAGAGAACTAATATGGCAGTACTGAGCGCGAAAAACTTGGCGAAAAGCTACAAAAAACGCAAAGTCGTCACTGATGTTAGCTTAGAAGTTGAATCTGGTCAGATTGTTGGGCTGCTCGGTCCAAACGGTGCGGGTAAAACCACCTCGTTTTACATGATTGTCGGCTTAGTACCTCGCGATGAAGGCACCATTACCATTGACGACAATGACATCAGTATTTTGCCGATGCATAGCCGTTCACGACTTGGCATTGGCTATCTTCCGCAAGAAGCGTCGATTTTCCGTAAGCTTTCAGTAGAAGATAACATCATGGCCGTACTTGAAACTCGTCAAGAAATGACGAGGGAAGAGCGCCAAGATAAACTGGAAGATTTGTTGGAAGAATTCCACATCCAGCACATCAGAACCAGTGCTGGTATGGCACTATCAGGGGGTGAGCGACGCAGGGTGGAAATCGCTCGAGCTTTAGCGGCCAACCCTCAGTTCATTTTATTGGATGAACCTTTCGCTGGTGTTGACCCAATTTCGGTTAATGACATCAAGAAAATCATTGAGCATCTGCGCGATCGTGGTCTCGGAGTGTTAATCACTGACCATAATGTACGTGAAACACTGGACGTATGTGAAAAAGCCTATATCGTGAGCCAAGGGCACCTAATTGCATCGGGAACTCCGGCAGAAGTTCTCAATAATGAACAGGTGAAACAAGTTTATCTCGGCGAACAATTCCGTCTATGATTATATTAGGAACGGTAAGATTCTGAGCATTACAAGGTAAGTAACACTGAATGAAACCTTCATTACAACTCAAGCTAGGTCAGCAGTTAGCCATGACGCCACAGTTGCAGCAAGCGATTCGCTTATTGCAATTGTCGACACTCGATCTTCAACAAGAAATCCAAGAAGCGTTGGACTCAAACCCATTATTGGAAGTTGAAGAAGGCCAAGACGAGCCTCTAGCAAACGGTGAAGATAAGTCAGCGGTCGAGGCTGCTGATAGCAACAGTGCTAGCGAACCAACAGAAATTGACGTTCCAGATAGCTCCGATGTGATAGAGAAATCAGAAATTAGCTCTGAACTTGAAATCGACACGACTTGGGATGACGTCTACAGCGCGAATACTGGTAGCACTGGCTTAGCTCTTGATGATGATATGCCCGTCTACCAAGGCGAAACCACTGAATCATTACATGATTACCTCATGTGGCAGCTTGACCTAACACCATTCAGTGAAACCGACCGCACGATTGCATTAGCGATTATTGACGCTGTTGACGACTACGGCTATTTAACTTTGTCGCCTGAAGAGATTCATGAGAGCTTCGATAATGAAGAGATAGAGTTAGACGAAGTAGAAGCCGTTCGTAAACGCATTCAACAATTCGATCCTCTTGGCGTTGCATCGCGTAACTTACAAGAATGTTTGTTACTGCAACTGACGACCTTCCCAGAAGACACGCCATGGCTTGCTGAAGCCAAAATGATACTTGCGGATCATATTGATCACCTAGGCAACCGTGACTACAAGCTCGTCATCAAAGAGACTAAGCTGAAAGAAGCCGATCTGCGTGAAGTCTTAAAGCTTATCCAACAGTTAGATCCTCGTCCAGGTAGTCGCATCACTCCTGATGATACCGAGTACGTAATTCCAGACGTATCCGTTTTTAAAGACAATGGCAAATGGACCGTTTCTATAAACCCGGATAGCGTGCCAAAATTAAAAGTAAATCAACAATATGCTCAGTTAGGCAAAGGTAATAGCGCGGATAGCCAGTACATCCGCAGCAATTTGCAAGAGGCAAAATGGTTAATTAAGAGCTTAGAGAGTAGAAACGAGACGCTACTCAAAGTTGCAAGATGTATTGTTGAACATCAACAAGATTTCTTCGAGTATGGTGAGGAAGCCATGAAGCCAATGGTACTCAATGATGTCGCTTTGGCTGTGGACATGCATGAATCCACGATTTCTCGTGTAACAACGCAAAAATTTATGCATACACCACGTGGTATTTTTGAATTGAAGTACTTCTTCTCTAGCCATGTTAGTACTGACAACGGCGGAGAATGTTCGTCAACAGCAATTCGTGCACTCATTAAAAAACTGGTCGCAGCAGAGAATACTGCCAAACCACTGAGTGATAGCAAGATTGCTGCTCTTCTGGCTGACCAAGGGATTCAGGTCGCAAGACGTACGATAGCCAAATATCGCGAATCCTTGGGAATTGCCCCTTCAAGTCAGCGTAAACGCCTATTATAAGGCACTAACTGAAAAGGAAAGTCTATGCAAATCAATATTCAAGGCCATCACGTTGATCTTACCGATTCAATGCAAGACTATGTAAATTCTAAGTTTCAGAAGCTCGAAAGGTTCTTCGACCATATCAATCAAGTGCATGTTGTACTAAAAGTTGAAAAAATTACTCAAATCGCGGAAGCTACGCTTCACATAAATCAAGGCGAAATCCACGCATCAGCCGATGACGAAAATATGTATGCCGCGATCGATTCGCTGGTAGATAAATTGGTTCGCCAACTTAATAAGCACAAAGAAAAACTAAACAGTCATTAATCATGCAACTGAGCGAAATACTGTCATTGGACTGCACCAAAAGTGCGGTCCACTGCACGAGTAAAAAACGCGCCCTTGAAATGATCAGCCGTATCGTGGCTGATCAAACGGGCCAAGATTCTACCGAGCTGTTCGAATGCATGCTCAATAGAGAAAAAATGGGCAGTACCGGTATCGGAAACGGTATTGCGATCCCTCACGCGAGAATGCAATCAAGCGACAAGGCCATTGCTGTCTTACTGCAATGTGATGAAGCAATCGAATTTGATGCGATTGACAATCGACCTGTCGATCTTCTTTTTGCGCTCCTTGTACCAGAAGAACAGTGCAAAGAGCACCTCAAGACTCTATCCTCTATGGCAGAACGTCTGAGCGATAAGCAAGTATTGAAACTACTGCGTAATGCTCAGAGTGATGAAGAACTTTACGACATCATGATTCACCAATAAGCAGGACTAACTCCATGCGACTAATCGTTGTTAGCGGGCACTCAGGTGCCGGTAAAAGTATTGCGCTTCGTGTACTGGAAGACTTAGGTTACTACTGTGTTGATAACCTACCAGTTAACTTGCTGGACGCATTTGTTCATTCTGTTGCTGACAGCAAACAGAATGTTGCAGTCAGCATTGATATTCGAAATATTCCTAAAAAGCTAAAAGAACTGACGAGTACACTAGAACAGTTAAAAACTGAGCTTGATGTGACCGTGCTTTTCTTGGACGCCAATAAAGAAACGCTACTCAAACGCTACAGCGAAACACGCCGAATTCACCCGTTATCTTTAGGTGGCACCTCCCTCTCGCTCGATCAAGCCATCGAGCGTGAGAAGCAAATTTTGACGCCACTCAAAGCGCATGCAGATCTGGTCCTAAATAGTAGTGGGCAGTCTTTGCATGAATTGAGTGAAACTGTGCGTATGCGCGTTGAAGGCAGAGATCGCAAAGGGCTCGTGATGGTATTTGAGTCTTTTGGTTTTAAATACGGCCTGCCTTCCGATGCCGATTACGTATTCGACGTTCGCTTCTTACCTAACCCACATTGGGAACCAGCACTACGCCCGCTTACAGGTCTGGATGCTCCTATCGCCGCATTTTTAGAGCAACACCAATCGGTGTTAAGTTTGAAATATCAAATTGAAAGCTTTATAGAGAATTGGTTACCTCTACTTGAGAAAAACAACCGCAGCTACCTGACCGTTGCAATCGGTTGTACTGGTGGTAAGCACCGCTCGGTGTACTTAACTCAGCAAATCGGTGAATACTTCGCCAACAAAGGACACCAAGTACAAATTCGCCATACCTCACTAGAGAAAAACGCTAAGGAATAGCCGTGGAGTTAAGTCGTAAAGTATTGATTCAAAACCGCCTTGGCTTACATGCTCGTGCAGCAGTCAAACTGGTCGAACTGGCACAGAGCTTTGAAGCGGTCATCACCATCGACAATGAAGAAGACAAAACCGCCACAGCAGACAGCGTAATGGGCCTGTTAATGCTAGAGTCCGCTCAAGGACAATACGTCACGATCCACGCAACGGGTGGGCAAGCGGAAGAAGCACTGGATGCCGTTTGCCACTTGATCGAAGATAAATTTGATGAAGGCGAGTAGTTTACTCGCTTTTTTCTTACCTCCCATTATCTTTCTCTTCCCTGACCTAATAAATAAATTTGCTTAGTATCATAAGTTGTTATTAAAAGGCGCCTAGAATTAAGTTATTATTCAACGCATTGTAAATATCAGGAATTGGGAGGAATGAATGGCAGAGCAAATTGAATTCGACCAAGCTCACCAAGCCCTCCAAGAAGTCACAGAAGCGCTAGAAAATGGCCGCTTCGTCCATGTTCGTCGTCAATTACAGGACATGGAACCTGAGGATATCGCTCACCTTTTAGAAGCCTCCCCACGTAAGAGCCGTGAAGTTCTTTGGCAACTCACCGACCCTGAAGATTATGGTGAAATCCTTGACGAGCTGAACGAAGACGTCAAAGACAGCCTCGTATCCAAAATGGCACCAGAAGCGCTTGCAGAAGCGACAGAAGGCATGGATACCGATGACGTGGCTTACGTACTGCGTAGCTTGCCTGACAACCTGTCACGCGAAGTCCTGTCGCAAATGGACTCATCTGACCGCCTACGGGTCGAAACCGCCCTATCCTACCCAGAAGACACCGCGGGTGGACTGATGAACACCGACGTCATCACAATTCGTGGTGACGTAGATGTGGACGTAGTTTTGCGTTATCTACGTATGAAAGGCGAGCTTCCAGAAGCTACAGATGCCCTGTATGTGATCGATGAAGAGAGTAAGCTCATCGGTGAACTGCCGATCACGACGCTTATTACCACTCAGCCAGACGTAAAAATCATTGATGTAATGGAAGACGCGGACGAGGCCATCACCGTCGATACTAGCGACTCAGATGTTGCGAGTCTGTTCGAACGCCGTAATTGGGTATCTGCACCTGTTGTTGATGAAAACTTGCATTTGGTCGGTCGTATCACCATCGATGACGTGGTTGACGTTATTCGTGAAGACGCGGAACACTCGATGATGAGTATGGCGGGTATGGACGATGACGAAGATACTTTCGCGCCTGTTGTAAAATCAGCTCGCAAACGCAGTATCTGGCTTGGCGCTAACGTATTAGCCGCCCTTGCTGCTGCTTCCGTTTCTAATATGTTTGAGGCCACATTAGATCAAATGGCGGCCATTGCGGTATTGATGACGATTGTTCCGTCCATGGGTGGTGTCGCTGGTAACCAAACCGTCGCACTAGTGATTCGTGGTCTTGCTCTTGGTCATATCGGTGACTCAAACAAACGTGAACTGTTAATGAAAGAAGCCTCGATCGGCTTACTCAACGGTATCATGTGGGCGCTGATTATTGGTGGTATTGTTGTTGCTTGGAAAGGTAACTGGATGCTCGGAGGAATCATTTCCGCCGCCATGCTGACCAACTTATTGGTCGCAGGTATTGCCGGAGTAACGATTCCAATCCTATTGAAAAAAATGAACATCGATCCTGCTTTAGCTGGTGGTATGGCATTAACAACGGTGACGGATGTGATTGGTTTATCTGTCTTCTTAGGGCTTGCCACAATACTGATTACCTAACAGAAAAAACGAAAAAGCCTGATGAACACATCAGACTTTTTTGATTCTGAATTGCTAGAAAAGCTTATTCACCCGCCACTTTCATGCTATCCAGTAGGATAGAGCCCGTTTGGATTTGTGAGCGCGTTTCAATATCACTACCAACCGCCACAATCTTGGTGAACATGTCTTTTAGATTACCTGCGATGGTAATTTCTGATACTGGGTATTGGATTTCGCCATTCTCAACCCAGAAGCCTGCGGCACCGCGAGAGTAATCACCCGTTACCACGTTCACACCTTGTCCCATGACTTCTGTCACTAGAAGACCAGTACCGAGCTCTTTAAGCATTTGTTCGAAGTTTTGGCCTGTCGACTTCACGTACCAGTTATGAATCCCACCAGCGTGACCTGTCGGCGTCATCTTCATTTTACGTGCGGCATAACTGGTTAACAGATAAGTTGCTAGCACACCGTCGGTAATGATCTCACGGTCTTGAGTGTACACACCTTCACTATCGAATGGACTTGATGCCAAACCACGCAATACATGCGGACGTTCTGAGATATTGAACCATTCAGGAAGCACTTGTTTGCCTAGATGGTCAAGTAAGAAAGAAGATTTTCGGTACAAGTTACCACCGCTGATCGCCATAACGAGATGGCCAATCAAGCCTGTCGCAACATCAGCCGCAAACATGATTGGGTATTGACCTGTTTTTAGACGCTGCGCATCTAAGCGGTTAACCGTATTCTCTGCCGCCTTACGACCCACCGTTTCTGGGGTCCATAAGTCATCACGATGACGTGCCACGGTGTAGCTGTAATCACGTTCCATCTCGCCGTTTTGACCAACGCCAATTACACAACAGCTAGTACTATGGCGGCTAGACGCATAACTAGCTAATAAGCCATGGCTATTGCCATACACTTTCACGCCGTAATGACTATCATAACTCGCGCCATCACTTTGCTTGATTGCACTGTCATAACTTAGCGCCTCTTTTTCTGCTGCAATCGCCACATTGGCAGCATAGTCTGGATCGGGTGCGTCAGGGTGGAAAAGATCAAGCTCAGGGATCTCTTGCACCATGTATTCTTTTGCTGCAGGGCCTGCAAATGGGTCTTCAGATGTGTAATGTGCAATATCTAGCGCCGCTATAACGGTTTGCTCGATTGCCGCTTCACTTAAATCAGACGTGGAAGCACTGCCTTTGCGTTGACCTCGGTAAACGGTAATGCCCAGCGCACCATCGCTGTTGAACTCGACATTCTCTACTTCACCCATACGAGTTGAAACACTTAAACCAGTGCTTTTAGTAATTGCGACTTCGGCGGCGTCAGATTTTGCCGATGCAAGCTTTAAGGCTCTTGCGACGGCTTGCTCTAGCTCGGTACGTTGCTCAGCAACCTGCTGTTTAATATCCATTGTCTTTCACATCTTGTCTTTGATGAACAATAGGATAACAAGAATTTCGCTTTCTCCCCATGATTCTTGTTAAAATAGTCATAATATTAATCAAAACACAGGCAACTGAAATGGCACGTAAGAATCAAAAAGCGCCATGGGAACCAGAAGAAGAGATCATCTGGGTAAGTAAATCCGAGATGAAGCGAGACATGGAAGAACTGCAAAAGCTAGGTGAGGAGCTTGTCGGCCTCAAACCTTCAGTTCTAGAAAAGTTTCCATTGAGTGAAGATTTGCGAGAAGCAATTGCTGACGCGCAACGTTTTAAAAATGAAGCGCGTCGTCGCCAATTACAACGTATTGGTAAATTGATGCGTTACGAAGATCCAGAGCCAATCCAAGCCGCACTGGATAAAATTCGTAATAAGCACTCTCAATTAACGGCGGTATTCCACAAACTTGAAGCGTTGCGTGATCGCGTAGTGGAAGAAGGTGACAAAGCCATTGATGACGTAATGGAAATGTACCCAGAAGCGGATCGTCAGCGTCTACGCCAACTTGCTCGCCAAGCAGCGAAAGAGAAAAAATCTGGGAAACCAGCAAAAGCGTACCGCGAAATCTTTCAGCTCCTTAAAGGTCTAAACGAAGAAGAGTTTTAATTCGAGGGCTCACGCAATGAGCATTCGATTTAAACGCAAAAAGCAGACGTCAATGTCTGCTTTTTTTATCTTTGGTTTTACAGTCAGCGTTACACTAAGCGATTAACGCGGTCTCCGCGCTCGAAAGCGTTAATGTTCTCAATCAAGATTTCCGCTAAACGTTGAATAGATGAGTCGCTGCCCCATGCAACATGCGGTGTCAGTAACAAATTAGGTAAACTCATATTGGCAATCAGCGGATTGCTCTCATCAGCCGGTTCTTGTGTAAAAACATCAAAACCAGCCGCTGCAATTTCTTGCTGTTTTAAGGCATCCACCAGTGCGCTCTCATCCACCAAACCTCCACGCCCTGTATTAATCAAAATGGAGTTGGACTTCATTTGTTGCAACTCTGCTTGACCAATTAAATTCTGAGTATGATCGTTGAGCGGGCAATGCAAGGTCAGCGCATCGGAGCGTTTTAATACTTCCTCAAACGGCACATAACCAGGCCGACATTCTGCCGCCCCTTTACGCTCAGAAAACAACACGGTCATTCCTAACGCTTGAGCCAGATTCGCCGTCGCTTGCCCTAGTGCCCCGCTACCAACAACACCTAACGTGCTACCACCAATATCCCCGATTGGGTGCGTAAAAAAACAAAACTGCTGGTTACGCTGCCACTCACCTGCGGCAATATCTTGGTGGTACCCAAATAAATTCCGTCTTAAAGCGAATAACATTGACATCACATGCTCGGGCACCGAACGCGTCGCGTAACCACGTACATTAGCAACCGCAATATCATGATTAGCACAGTAGTTCACATCGACGTTGTTAAAACCAGTTGCGGCAACCGCGATCATCCGTAATTTTGGTAGTTGCTCTAATACATGTTGGTCAAGCAGGACTTTATTGCTAATCACGATATCGGCATCTGCTAACCTTTCTATTACCTGCTCAGGCGCAGTTAGGTCGTACTCACGCCAGTGGTGCGGAAAGCCAGGTCGTGGGACCTCAATATGTTCTGGGATGGTCGCTCGGTCTAAAAATACGATGCTTGGCAAAGACATAACAACTCCTTGTTCACGGCTGAAAGACAGGATACATCAACCACAGTAACGAAATAGCCAAAAATAGCGAACTAGAAAGAACCGCTGTTGAGTGCAATTGGCATTAAGGGTGTGGCAACGTTTTATAATCAGGCAATGTACGCTCTGGCGAAAAATAGTTAAAGATCATCGCCTCGGCTTCAGGAGAAAAGTCACAGGGTACAAAAATACTGCTCAACTGTTCTGTGACTGGGTGATAAAAACTTAACTCCGCAGCGTGCAACTCTAAACGCTCTGAAAACTGATACGCCTCTTCAGTTGCATAAAACTCATCACCAATAATCGCATGACCAATCGCCATCAAATGCACGCGTAACTGATGCGATCGACCAGTAATGGGCAGTAGTCGCACAACGGTCGTATGGGTGCCATCAGGGTGCACTTCACGCTTCACTACTTGGAATAAAGTTTGAGATGGTTTGCCGTCGTCAAAACATACTTTTTGTCGTGGACGATTTGGCCAATCACAAATTAATGGAAGATCAATATTCCCTTCTTGCGGCTCAACATGCCCCCAAACACGTGCGTAATACACCTTGTGAGTGAGGCGATATTGGAACTGCTTTTTTAATGCTCGCTCCGCGGGTTTGTTTTTCGCCAGCAACATCAACCCTGATGTCGACATATCCAAGCGATGCACAACTTGAATTTCTGGATGCAACTCTTTGAGGCGGCTCCACATGCTGTCGTAATGCTCTGCAAGGCGACCAGGGACAGACAGCAGCCCTGATGGCTTATTCACTGCCAGAATGTCGTCATCCTCAAAAACGATATCGACCCAAGGGTCGGTGGGAGGGGTATATTCAAGCATTGCCATGGGAGATCTCTACAAAATAAAAACGCCGCGATTATATACCCAAATAGCACCCAGATGCAGGATTCTGAAGAAAAGTTCAACCTAATAAAACAAAGTCAATCCTTTAGCATAAAAACTAAAAATAGCACGTTGTAAATTTAGTTTGACAACAAGACGCATAACTGAATAGAGTGCTAGATGCACACAGCATGATATTCGCAAAGAATACTTAAAATAAATACACCAAAACACAGCATTTAAAAGACATTACCGTTGCGCAGTATAGGGCGATCGCTCAGCTTGTCATGTACTGCGGTATGTATCTCTTTAGAAAGATACATAAGATAAAAAGGACAATAAGCAATGGACTCCGCCGTTATAGATAAACCCCAATCCAAACTTTCCTTATTTTTTCGTTCGCTAGGCCCCGGCATATTAATGGCATCTGCTGCGGTCGGTGGCTCTCACCTCGTGGCATCAACCAAGGCTGGTGCGATTTATGGTTGGCAATTGGCTGCACTGATTCTGCTCGTAAACCTGTTTAAATACCCTTTTTTCCGAGCAGGCGTACAGTACACCATGGGGACAGGGCTCACCTTGGTTGAGGGCTACGCGAAATTAGGCCGGCCTTATCTATGGCTATTTCTATTTCTGAGCGTGGTATCGGCCGTCATCAATACCGCCGCTTTGTTGATGTTTAGCGCTAGCTTGCTGGGCTACTTCATTCCGTTTTCACTATCAATGGCATCACTCAGCATCATTGTGATTGTCACCTGCCTGATCATATTATTTGCTGGCCATTACAAAGCGCTCGATACGCTATCTAAGGTGATCATGTCGGTGTTAACCATCGCGACTTTACTCGCTGTTTCTATCGCCTTTGGTAACCCTGTTGAGCAAGTAGCCAACTTCGAGCCGCCGTCACCTTGGTCTATTGCGGCTATTGGTTTTATCGTCGTGACAATGGGGTGGATGCCTGCACCGATAGAGATCTCCTGTTTAACCTCAGCATGGCTAAAACGCCAATCAAGCCAGCAAGAAGTAACATACCGCTCTGCTCTATTTGACTTTAATGTCGGTTATATTGGCACGGCGTTTCTTGCCATTATCTTTGTATCGCTAGGCTCTTTGATGCTTTATGGTTCTGGCGTTGCGCTTGAAAGCTCTGGCGTTGGCTTCTCCCACCAATTGGTTGGCTTATATGCGGCAACGATTGGCGAATGGTCTCGTTACTTAATCGCGGTAATTGCGTTTTTCTGTATCTTTGGCAGCACGATTACCGTTATTGATGGCTATTCGCGCGTTATTTCGGATTCTCAACGCCTACTGCGCTCACAACCAGACACTAACCCTAAAACCACTTCAGCGATCATGCTGGTAGTCTCCTTACTTGCATTAGGTATTGTGGTTTTCTGGGCTTCTGCGTTATTGCCTATGCTGAACTTTGCGATGATTCTCGCCTTTATGACCACGCCATTCTTTGCTCTGCTAAATTACACCTTAGTGAGCAAAACTGAGTTACCTGAGCCTTTGGCTGTTGGACCTAAACTAAAGTGGTTGTCGATTGCAGGCCTGATTTACTTGTTTGGCTTCTTGGCTGTATTTATCTGGTGGAAGTGGTTGATGTAAATGAGATAGCTATCAGTGATTAATGCATTCCGCATAAAGAAACTAAACCGTAAATAAAGAAAAAGGTCTTCAACTGAAGACCTTTTTTAATGAGCAATAAATACTTACTTAGTTGTGGCTCACCACAATCAAACGCAGCGAGTCGAGCTGAACCTGAGCTTGGTTGATATAACCAGTAAGCTCTTTAATTTGTGCGTCGATAGCTTCAATTTCTTCGTCACGAATATTTGGGTTCACCGCTTTCAGTGCTTGCAAACGCTCAAGTTCTGCATTCAAACTATGCTGCATATCTTGATGAGCTTGCTTGCGTACTTCTTCGACCTTCTCTTCAATAAGAACATCACCAGCTTCAATTAAGCGGTGTACGTCTTTCTGTACCGACGTAACCAACTTGCTACCTAAGTGACGGTTTACAGGGCTGAGCTGGCG
Source organism: Vibrio sp. OY15 (assembly GCF_000742455.1). Lineage (NCBI taxonomy): Bacteria > Pseudomonadati > Pseudomonadota > Gammaproteobacteria > Vibrionales > Vibrionaceae > Vibrio > Vibrio sp. OY15. Next base: position 20,672 of record NZ_JPIL01000031.1, read on the forward strand.
GTTAAAGCTTTCAAACTCCACTTGAGCAGACAAATCATTACCACGCGAGTCCATCATTAAACGGATTGGCGTTTTCGGTAAGAAGCGCGCGATACCACTGCGTTTTGGCGCTTGCGCATCTACCGCGTAAATCAACTCAAGAAGAATAGTCCCGACTGGTAACGCTTTGTTTTTCAATAGAGATACCGCAGACGTCCCCACCCCTTCACTCATAAGAAGATCGATACCACCCTGGATCATTGGGTGTTCCCAACTGATAAAGTGCATATCTTCACGAGATAACGCTGTATCACGATCAAACGTGATCGTCGCTCCTTCGTATGGCAGACCTGGGTAGCTTGGCACCATCATGTGCTCAGATGGGGTCACAATCAGGGCGTTTTCACCTTTATCGTCTTGATTCAGGCCAATCGTGTCAAAAAGAGAAAGTGCGAAGGTGACCAGATTGGTATCGCCGTCAGTTGATTCAATTTTCTCAACGATTTGTTGTGCTTTTTCCCCGCCATTCGAATGCATTTCTAATAGGCGATCACGGCCTTGCTCCAATTGGGATTTCAGCTCTTTATTCATTTTTGCTGACGCTTCAATGATCTCATCTAGCGTGCTGGTATCACCAGAGGCAAGAATTTCAATCAGATCATCGGAGTACTTATCGTAAACAGCACGGCCTGTTGGGCAGGTTTCCGCAAAAGCGTTCAGGCCTTCATCGAACCAACGTGCTAAGATCGCTTGCGATGTGCCTTTCAGGTAAGGAACATGAATGTCGATATCGCGATTTTGACCGATACGGTCCAAACGACCAATACGTTGCTCAAGCAAGTCTGGGTTGAATGGCAAGTCGAACATGACAAGTTGGTTGGCAAACTGGAAGTTACGACCTTCAGAGCCGATTTCGCTACAGATAAGAACTTGTGCTCCACCTTCTTCTTGCGCAAAGTAAGCCGCCGCTTTGTCACGTTCAAGAATCGACATACCTTCGTGGAAAACGGTGGCGCGGATACCTTCACGCTCACGCAGTGCTTGCTCCAATTGCAGCGCGGTACTCGCACGAGAAGCAATCACGAGGATTTTCTCGCTGCGCTTCTCTTTTACTTTTTCAAGCAACCAATTCACACGCGAGTCAAACTGCCACCAGCTCGCGTCATCGCCTTCAAATTCTTGGAAAATTTCTTCCGGGTAAAGGTTCTTCATCGCACGTGCTTCAGAACTCATCTTACCGCCAATCATTCCAGCAACACGCATTGATGTAGTGTATTGCGGTGGAATATCCATTGGCATCAGATGCACGTTACGCGTAGGGAAGCCTTTGATGGCCGCGCGCGTGTTACGGAACAAAACACGCCCTGTACCATGACGATCCATCAAGTTATCGATCAGCTCTTGGCGTGCCGACGCTTTAGCTTCTTCGTCCGCTTCACTTTCAATAATACGGAAAAGTGGTTCTACGTCTTGCTCAGAAAGCAGTTCAGTAATTTGGTTTTTTGCTTCATTAGGTAGCTTTTCACCGGAAAAGAGTGAAGTAATCGCATCTGCTACGGGCGCGTATTGCTCTTCTTCCTCAACGAATGCTTCGTAAGCATAGAAGCGGTCTGGATCCAACAAACGCAGACGAGCAAAGTGACTCTCACGACCAAGCTGCTCTGGCGTTGCAGTCAGTAGCAACACACCTGGAGTACGTTCAGCCAAGCCTTCTACCACTTGGTATTCACGGCTCGGTTTATCTTGGCTCCATTCAAGGTGATGCGCTTCATCGACAACCAGTAGGTCCCATTCACCTTCCAGTGCTTGTTCAAAACGCTTGCGGCTCTTGCGTAGGAAATCCAAAGAACACAGCACATATTGCTGAGTATCAAATGGGTTTTCTGCATCCGCAAACGCTTCGATACAGCGCTCTTCGTCAAAGATAGAGAAATGCAGATTGAAACGACGCATCATCTCAACCAGCCATTGATGCTGCAGTGTTTCAGGCACCACAATCAAAATGCGTTCGGCACGACCAGACAGAACTTGTTGGTGGATGATCATGCCCGCTTCGATGGTTTTACCCAAACCTACCTCATCCGCCAATAAGACGCGTGGCGCGTGACGACGGCCAACTTCGTGCGCGATGTAAAGCTGATGAGGGATCAAACCTGCACGCATACCACATAGGCCACGCATTGGGCTCTTATGCTGCTCAAACTGGTTGGTTAGCGCACGGTAACGCAGAACAAAGTTGTCCATACGGTCGATTTGACCGGCGTACAACTTATCTTGAGGTTTGTTAAAACGAATTTGGTTGCTAAGGAAAATCTCACGCAGAACAACAGCGGTTTCTTGCGTGTCTTCACGAGTACCGAAATAGGTGTAAAGACCTTCATCTTCCAGTACTTCTTCTACTTTTAGAGACCAACCTTCTTGGCAATCGATGACATCCCCAACATTAAAGGTGACTCGGGTAACAGGTGCATCGTTACGTGCGTAAACTCGGTTTTCCTCTGACGCTGCAAACATCAATGTCACAGTACGAGCATCCATTGCTACAACGGTACCTAAACCTAAATCGCTTTCCGTATCGCTAATCCAGCGCTGCCCCAAAGCAAATGTCATGAATTGACTACCTCGTTATTAGTTCTTGATTCGTATTTCTTGTTGGTCTACTCATGCCCGTGGGCATGGATAATAGTTTAGATCTGATTCTGGCTTCTGCTATGCCGATAGCATTCGTCATTTCAGTATGAACTGAGTATTTTTTAAGCCAGCTCAACATGATAAATCGGACGTAGCCTATACGCAGAAAAAGGTCGCTAATCTTACTTGAAGCTGTGATTTAGGTCACGCCGAAACCGCACCAAGCAGAAACTTTTTTTCCCAAACTCTAAATGCAATCAAATTGTAAAATACTCATGCCAATTATTAAGTTGTAGAACGTAAATATTACGTATACTTCTAATGAGGGGCGTTTAAAACCATTGCATATGATTTAAGCGCGTTAGTACACGATTAGGATCAACACGGGTTTGCAGTAAGTTGTCTTGCTACTCGGTTGCACACTAGCCGACATCAGCCCGACAACCTCTATTGCAAGCAATCAGAGTTAGGTCACTTCACACCTATTTGGAAACGACCTAACAACTCGCATGCAGAGCCGTACTACGGCAAGGAGACGCTATGGGCGATACCGATCGGAAACTGTTTGTACTCGATACCAACATTCTTCTTCATGAACCCTTTGCCATCTTCTCTTTCCAAGAACACGATGTCGTTATCCCCATGACCGTGTTGGAAGAACTCGACCGAATCAAAGACAGTAAGCGCGACGTTGCAAGAGATGCGCGCGTGGCTATTCGCACCTTGGAAGATTTGTTTAAAGAAGCAACGCCAGATGAAATCTCTGAAGGCATTCCTGTTTCTAAAGACAACCCCGACCAAGGTACTATTTCCATTTTGGCGGATTTTGAACTGCAGGAAACCGTCAAAGCCTTCGCCGACAAAGCCGGTGACAACCGTATTCTCAACGCGGTGCTTTATCTGCAAAATAAACGTGCACCACGCGAAGTGGTACTGATCACGAAAGACATCAACATGCGTCTGCGAGCCAAAGGGGCTGGTGTACGCTTTGTTGAGGATTATAGAACCGACCAACTGATTGACGACATTCAATACCTAACCAAGGGCTTTCAATTGCGTGAAGGTGATTTCTGGAGCGGTATTGAGGAAGTAGAAAGCTATGCACTGGGTGGAAAAACTTACCATAAACTCAGTCGCGAACCCTTCGACCCAACCTTTATCAACCAATACGTTATTGATGAAGACAGTGACTTTGCTGGTCGCGTAGAAACCATCAATGAAGACAAGTTAACGCTTCTCGACCTGAGCCGCGAACGCCTAATGCATCGCAAGGCTTGGGACATCACACCTAAAAATATCTACCAGGGAATGGCGTTAGATGCCTTACTCGATCCAGAAATTGACTTGGTGATTCTAACGGGTGCGGCGGGTAGTGGTAAGACATTACTGGCAATGGCTGCAGCATTGGAACAAACCATTGAAAAAAGCATGTTCGATAAAATTATCGTAACACGTAACACGCCAGATATCGGTGAATCCATCGGCTTCTTACCCGGATCCGAAGAGGAGAAAATGATGCCGTGGTTAGCGGCGGTGACCGATACCTTGGAAGCACTACATAAACACGATCACTGCACTGAAGGCTCATTGAAGTACATCTGCGATAAAGCCAACATTCAATTTAAATCGATCAACTTTATGCGTGGCCGTTCGATTCAAAATGCGTTTGTACTGCTTGATGAGTGTCAAAACCTCACTGCATCACAAATCAAAACCATCATTACCCGCTGTGGTGAAGGAACCAAAATCGTCTGCTCCGGTAACTTGGCGCAGATTGACTCTCATTACCTCACCCCAGTGACATCAGGATTGACGTACATGGTTGAGCGCTTCAAGAACTTTGAAGGCAGCGCAAATATTCACCTCAACGGCGTGGTTCGTAGCCGCTTGGCGGAATTTGCTGAAGAAAACCTGTAATTGACACCGACTCGCAAAGCAAAAGAGCGCTCTAATGAGCGCTCTTTTTATAACGATTCGACTGAGTTACTCAGTGCCACCCACTGTCAGTGAGTCCAGCTTCAAGGTCGGCTGACCAACACCAACTGGCACACTTTGACCTGCTTTACCACATACGCCAACGCCCTTGTCGATACTTAGGTCGTTACCGACCATAGAGACTTGCTGCATTGCTTCGATACCTGAGCCAATCAACGTCGCACCTTTAACAGGGCGCGTAATTTTACCGTTTTCAATCAAGTATGCTTCGGATGCAGAGAACACAAACTTACCCGAAGTAATGTCCACCTGGCCGCCACCAAAGTTTGGCGCATACAACCCTTTCTCGACCGTCGAGATTATTTCTTCTGGCGTATGTTCACCTGGTAGCATGTAGGTGTTGGTCATACGCGGCATTGGTAAATGTGCATAAGACTCACGACGACCGTTACCTGTTGGGTTCACACCCATTAACCGCGCGTTTAGCTTGTCTTGCATGTAACCTTTCAGCACACCATTTTCGATAAGCGTGTTGTACTGACCGTTTACCCCTTCATCATCCACATTCAGTGAACCACGAAGGTCTTTTAACGTGCCGTCATCGACGATGGTACACAGCGAAGACGTCACTTGTTGACCCATTTTGCCAGAGAAAACCGAAGATTCCTTCCGGTTAAAATCACCTTCTAGGCCATGACCTACCGCTTCGTGTAGCAACACGCCAGGCCAGCCAGAACCCAATACCACTGGCATCATGCCAGCTGGTGCTGCTTCTGCTTCAAGGTTGATTAACGCCATGCGAATCGCTTCGTCTGCGTAATGAAAAGCTTGTTTCACACCATTGCTTTCCGTTAAAAAGAAATCGTAACCGAAACGGCCGCCGCCACCAGCACTACCGCGTTCACGTCGTTCACCTTTTTGTGCGAGCACGCTAATAGACAAACGCACCAAAGGACGAATATCGCCTGCATAAGTACCGTCTGTTGCCGCAACAAGCATCTGCTCATGCACACCGCTGATGCTGATCGAAACTTCTTTAATCAATGGTTCTTTAGTGCGGATGTAAGCATCTAGAGATTTGAGTAATTCTGTTTTTTGCTGCTTTTCCCATTCAGCTAGTGGATTCACAGCCGCGTAGTACGCTTGGTTTTCGGTGCGTTTAAACGCTTGGACTTTGCCATTTTGCCCTTGCTGAGCAATACCGCGCGCCGCCATTGCACTCTGCTTCAGGCCTTCAGGCTGGATTTGATCAGAGTAGGCAAAGCCTGTTTTCTCGCCAGTTACTGCACGGACACCAACACCACAATCAATGTTAAAAGAGCCATCTTTGATGATGCTGTCTTCTAGAACCAGAGACTCATGCCAGCTGGACTGAAAGTAAATGTCCGCATAATCGATCTGGCGCGTCGCAATGCTGGCAAGCGTGTCAGCAATGTCTTGTTCTGTCAGACCATTTGGGGCAAGGAGTGCCTGTTCTATTTGGTTTGTGCTCATAGTTAGCTCTTTTATTTCCGTCTCAATTCATTTTGAAAGCGACTGTGTTGAGTCAGCGGCATATTCTGCCTTACTTGTTGGCTTTGTGACAAATCTATCTCAGTCACCAATAAACCTACTTCATCCTGAAGCTGTTTATGGATACGTCCCCAAGGGTCAACGACCATTGAGTGTCCCCATGTTTTTCGTCCACATGGATGCGTTCCAGTTTGTCCGCTTGCCAAAATCCAACATTGTGTCTCAATCGCTCTAGCTCGCAATAATACTTCCCAGTGAGCTTGCCCCGTCACAGCGGTAAACGCAGCGGGCACCACAATGATATCCGCCCCTTCTTGACGCAATACTTTATAAAGTTCTGGGAAACGTAAATCATAACAAATACTCAATCCAACACTGCCGATATCAGTTTCCGCAACGACTATTTGATTACCCGCCATAAACGTATCCGACTCACGATAACTACCATAACCATCGGCTACGTCGACATCAAACATATGCAGTTTGTCATAGTGAGCAATGCATTTACCGTGCGGCGGAAATACAAGTGTTGTGGTGGTGACACCTTTTGCGGTTTGAATGGGCATGCTTCCGACAATTAGCGTTAACTGGTTCTTTCTAGCGATTTCACAGAGCCGCTGTTGAATCATGCCACTGCCAAGTGGCTCTGCATGTTGATGATAAGCTTCGCGACTGGAAAATAGCACTGTATTTTCAGGAGTAAGAACAAGTTTGGCACCTTGCTTGCTCGCTAAAGCACACTGTTTTTCAATGAAGTCCAAATTCGCGTTAATATCCGGACCCGAAGTCATTTGAATAATGCCAACACGCTCCATGTGTTTCCTCCCTATTCCATTATATTCGGTGAGTTATTTGGCCTGTTCACGCAGTTTTTCTGGCAGCTTATATTCACCTTTACTTCGCGAAATTTCTTTCACCGTTGGTGAATCTAGTGGGCCTTTCACTTCATAATTGACTTGAGTGAAGACCTCAACCACCGGAGATATCACCGTAGAGATGGCCAAGACATACAAAGCAGTTTGAGGCGCAACGGCAAACGCGGTCAGCATTGGTAGGCCTGATGTGATGTCTGGTGTGAATTTCACTTCCGCATCAACCATTCTGCTGTTCATATTAGCGATGCCGCGGATTTGCATTTCCCCTGCTAACGCATCCATTACGATATCATTGGTGATAAACACACCGTCTTGGATTTTGCCCGTTCCCGTGATCGAGTTGAATGCCATGCCTTTATCGAATACGTCGGTAAAGTCGAGCTGCATCTTACGGATGATAGAATCCAAGCTAAACAAGCCTAACAAGCGTGCCGCACCACTAACTTCACTGATCACGCCTTTACCAAATTCCGTTGAGACGTTTCCTTGCAAGGTTTGTGTCTTCATTGACCAAGGTGCGCCGTCCCATTCCATATTGGCATTGATCTCAAATGGTGCTTGTTGAATGCCTGATGTAATACCAAAGCGCTCCATAAGATCGGTGTTGTTATCACCTTTCATTTTCATGGTTAAGTTGGAATGACTACTCTCTTTCGTCAGGTCCCACCAACCACTCATATCAATGCGGTTTTTGCCGCTACTAAAGGTGATATTTTTCCACTCCAAGCGGTTCTGGCGACGCTGCAAATCAACATTCACTTTGCCCACTTTGTAGCCTTGCAGCCAAAAATCATCAATGTTCAAAGTTAAGTTTGGCATCTCAGCGTGAAACTTGCGGTCAAAATTGGTAATCAAAGGTGCGTTTTGATCTTCACTCGCAAAGATTGAACTGCGCTCTTTGGTCATCTCTTCAAACCCTGGGATGTACAGATGCAAGTGCTCTAGAGAGACCGATAGATCATAGGGTTTCAGATAGTTAGCTTTCCCTTTAACCTCTTGACTGTCCACATCGAGTTGCCAACTCAAATTTTTCTTGCTTGCTGAAAAATCCACATCATGAAACTCAATCCCACCGAGCTGTAAGTTTGGCGTTTCAACTTCAATGCGTGTCGGCAATGGAATGGTCGGCGTTTTCATGCTTGCCAAAACAGACGATGAAGGCTTGCTCTCAGAGACCTGCGCAAGCTCAGCCCATTGGTCTAAATTCAGTTCTTCGACACGCACCGAAGCATCGTGCCCGACAATAGGACTAATCCGGAAGCCACCTTTGCCAACCATTAAATGAGTCGCAGTCAGAACCGGGACATCGCCAGCGATATCTATCTCAGTTTGATACTTCACATTTGGGATCTGTAGTCTTGCTGAAATACTCTCTTGGTTGCCGGATGCTTGCAGTTTCGCTTGCCCAGACTCACCAATTTTTTTCGCTAAAGGATAAGGATATTGACTAGCCAGACGATTTAGCTGCGCCAGCACTTCAAGCTGATAAGTGAAACCAACATCATTGAGTTGCAAGTCAATGTCCATTTGCCACGGCGCATGGCCAGAAACAAGGTTTAACCAACGCTCACCGACATAGGGTTTGAGAGGCTCGACATCCCAATCTCCTAATGTATTAATTGTCACGTTGTAGCCTTGCTCCGCACTCTCTCCATGGAAATCAAGAGAGATAGGCTGTTGTAATAATTCGGCCGACAAACCCGATGTGGTAACCACATCATTGTCGAAGGTGATGCGCCCTGTGGCGTTTTCAAGCGTCATTGGCGGCGCTTCAATATCAACACGATTTTCTGTTAAATCTGCATAACCCCAAGCGCGAGACTCTTTCTCAAAATCAAACGGTATGTTGAGTTGAAACTCAGAGTAAACGGGCCCACTCACTTGCAGCGCTGTCAATGCGGCACCGACTGAATCCACTAATGGCGTCGCCATCATGTAGTCACGGACTTCATTACCCGGCGCGCTTGCTTTCGCTTCAATCTCGATGTGTCCACCTTCTGCCAACTCAGGGATTCGCCCAGTGATACGCTTGGCATGAACGCCATTTAGTGTGGCTGATTTTGAATCCAAATACATGGCATCATTTTCAAACAGCAAGTCTAGCTGCAAATCCGTGATGGTTGGCCATGCCGTATCAAAGCTAAATTTCGCGTCTTTTAATCCAACCCAAGCTTGGAACATGCCATTATGTTCTTTGTAAGGAAAATCACCTAACTCGCCATACCACAACAATTTCGCTGTGTTCACTTTACCGCCCTGAATCGCGGTCGAAAGATAGTCGGTCAAGTCTTGTCCAAGTGCCAGAGTCGGTAGATAGCGCCATGTCTCACCCGCGTTGTAGAGATCCGCTTCGGCATAGAACGATAAAAATGGGCTTTGTTCTTTTGGAAAATCAAGACGGAATGCCCCCAAGACTTGAAGATCAGGCGTTGCTGCCGTCACTTTATCCGCCCACAAACGCCAACCCGCATCATCTTGCTGCCAGATAATATCGACTTCACCTTGTTTGATATTCAGCGGAGCTTGGAATACATCGCCGTACGGAAAGACATCATCAATGACGGTGACTCTTGCTTTAGCTTGATTCACATCCCCCGATACGCTGCCCTGTACGTGATGAAACCCGGGTAGGAGCTCCCATTGTGTCATCGCGAGTTCATCCAGTTCAGCCGAGTAGCGTAAGGTGTCTAAACCACCGTTCATTGACAATCGGACATCTTCGACCCGACCTTTCGGTGCTAGTTTGTTAATAAGGTCACTGGTCGACTCTGACTCTGGAGCCAGCTTAATGAGCGGAATGAGTGCTTCAATGTCGAGTTGAGAGAGATTAAGCATCCAGCCGTTTGGTTGCCAATCAAACGCGACGTCTAGCTCTGGCCAAGGGGTATTATCGGTTCTGATCTGAAGTGAGTGGCCATTTACTTTCCAGCCTTGTTTATCTGGTCGAAGATTGAAAATTCCAGACTCAATAAACAGCTCATGATGTCCATCTTCATTCCACACCAACTCGGAAGGCAGCAATTCAACATAAGCATCATGCGGTTGGCTATGTTTGAGCGTTAGCCAAGTATTTAAGCTGACTTTACCCGACTCTGCTCCTGACTCTTCTTGCATGTAAGTGGTCAGCCAAGGTGTGACCGAGACATCTTGAGCACTCACGTAAAACTCACCAGATACATCGCGCAACGAGCCATGATCTTTAAAGTTAGCGCTTACTAACAATGAGTTCAGGCGAACATCGGCAATGCTAACCGTGCCTTCGGCTACGTGACGTTTCCCTTGATTGCTCCAACGAAGCTGCTCAATATCTAAACGGCGAGTTTCACCAGACACCGACTTATACCAAATCCGTGAATCGCTAATAGTGAAGTCTTCGAACTGACGTAAAAGAAGTGAGTCGAGTTGGTCAATGAGTTTCACTTCGCTCTTATCCACTTCAGGCTTCGGATCTTGACGATGAGAAGTCGGCAGAATGTCTACCGTGTGAATGTCTAAAGCGAGGTTATGAATGGTAAGGTCTGCAACTACAGGTTTAAGTTGAAAAAGAGATTGAATAAGGTCGAACTCAATTTGGACTTCTTCAACAGCGAAGCGTGCATCTTGCACGTTTGGTAGATTTGCCTCTAAACCCAGTAACGCAATTGAGGGATGATTATTGCGCCACGTCCCTGCGACATTGGCAATAGAAACGTCAAAACCTGTGCCTTGTTTGACCCAGGTTTTGATCTCATCTTGGAAATGGTTAAGTTGCGGCAGTGTGACGCGAAGCGTGGTTACTAATATGGCTAATAACACCAATACAGTAACTAAACTCCACGCACAAAAACGCCCAAAACGGTTAACACCAGAATTCACAAATGTTCCAAATTACATCATTACGACGTCAAACTGTTCCTGAATGTACAGGGGTTCAGCCTGAACTCGCACTTGCTTGCCAATAAATACTTCGAGCTCAGCCAACGCATGAGACTCATCGCCCAATAGCGCTTCAGCAACAAACGGCGATGCGTACACGACAAAATTATCGGCGTCGTAAGCACGGTTCACACGAGTAATCTCGCGTAATATCTCAAAGCATACGGTTTCGACCGTTTTCACGCTGCCACGGCCTTCACAAGTAGGACAGCCAGAACACAAGATATGTTCAATACTTTCTCGCGTGCGCTTACGCGTCATTTCAACTAAGCCAAGCTGGGTAAAGCCGTTGATGTTGGTTTTTACTCGGTCTTTCGCCAGCGCCGTTTCCAGTGAGGTAAGTACTCGCTGACGATGCTCTTCGGATGCCATATCGATAAAATCAATAATGATGATACCGCCGAGGTTACGTAAACGTAGCTGACGCGCAATAGCTTGCGTTGCCTCTATATTGGTATTGAAGATAGTCTCTTCGAGATTACGACGACCAACAAATGCACCCGTGTTGATATCGATGGTGGTCATGGCTTCGGTTTGATCGATGATCAAATAGCCGCCCGATTTTAGCTCGACCTTGCGCTCTAAAGAACGCTGAATTTCGTTTTCGGTGTCGTACATGTCAAAGATTGGCTTGTCACCTTCGTAAAGCTCAAGCTTATCTGTTAACTCCGGTACATACTCAGAAGTGAATTCTTTCAGGTTTTCATATTCAAGGCGGGAGTCGACCATGATCTTATCGAGCTCTGTGCCAACAAAGTCACGCAGAATGCGTTGAGCTAAGCCGAGTTCACCGTAAAGTGTTGAACGCGTTTTGTATTTTGAGCGACGCTCCATGACTTTTAGCCACAAACGCTTTAGAAATGCCGCATCTTGAGAGAGCTCTTTTTCATCAGCGCCTTCTGCCGCGGTACGAATGATAAAACCACCGTGCTCATCGCAGTAATGGTTCACCACCTTTTTCAAACGCTCGCGCTCTTTTTCACTTTCAATACGCTGCGAAACACCGACATGGCTGGCCCCCGGCATAAAAACAAGATAACGCGAAGGTAAGGTGATATCCGTCGTTAAACGCGCACCTTTTGTGCCGAGCGGATCTTTGACCACTTGCACAACAATGTCTTGTCCCTGGCGTACCAGCTCAGAGATATCACGGACTTGAAACTGCTGTTTTTCGTTTTCTGCCACACATTCGGTATGAGGAACAATATCTGACGCATGTAAAAACGCCGCTTTATCTAAACCAATGTCGACGAAAGCCGCCTGCATGCCTGGTAACACTCGGCTTACTTTGCCTTTGTATATATTGCCCACAATACCGCGACGCGATTCGCGCTCGATATGTATTTCTTGTAGTACTCCACCTTCAATCATGGCCACACGAGTTTCACTCGGGGTCACGTTAAGCAGCAATTCTGCACTCATGTGCACACCTCAAAACAATTATAAAAATTCTTGAATTAGCTGATCGGTTTCGAACAAAGGTAAGCCTACTACAGCGTGATAACTGCCTTCGATTCGGGTGACAAATCGCCCTCCGAGTCCCTGAATACCATAACTTCCAGCTTTATCGCATGGCTCTCCTGACTGCCAATATTGTTCGATTTCTTCGTGAGTCAGTGGTTTGAACCACACGTCAGTGGTAACGACCACTGAATGTTGTTGTTCCGATGATACAACGCTCACCGCAGTCATCACTTGATGGCGACGACCCGATAAGTCAGTAAGCATACGCTTTGAATCTTCAAAACTTTTTGGTTTTTCTAGCACACGGTCATCGCATACTACGACCGTATCAGAGCCCAATACAACGGAATCAGGCTTAGCCAACGCTAAGCCTGCCTGAGCTTTTTCCAAAGAAAGACGCAACACGTAATCTCGTGCTTGCTCATGAGCCTGTTTGGCTTCCTCAATATCAGGCAATACGATCTCAAAATCATAACCCAGTTGAGCAAGCAGCTCTTTTCTTCTCGGAGAACCCGATGCGAGAACGAGAGATAAGCTTTTCTTCACCGCTTTACCTTACGTGCCATGCACGACGAACTCGTCGCATTAATAAAAACATCCATGGCCAAAGTATACAGTTTATTGCCGCCGTCCACAGAGATAATGGATTAAATACTACGTCCTGGTTCAAATATTCCCCACAGAATATCAAAACTTCCAATAACGCAGTAAAAAAGGCAATTAAAATCGACTGTTGCCACAAAGCCATGTTGCGAATCAACAGGAAATTCAGCGCCACGAGGTAGATAACGATCGACATCATCATGCCACGAATTCCAAGCGTTGAGCCGATCAAGATATCCCATAATAAGCCCAACACTAGCGCAGTTCCGACGTTCACTCGGTGCGGTAGTGCCAACACCCAATAACACGTAACAAGGAACAACCATGAAGGGCGTAACACATCTAACACACCTGGCCATGGAATGGTTTGCAGTACCAGCGCAACGAAGAAACTGACGCCAATCACCATTCGGCTACTCAATACATTATTGGCCATCGGTTACCTCTTGTTCTTGCTCTAACCCTTCATCTACATTGGACCGCAGTACTTTGTGTTGACGGTCTTCATTCGGCCAAATCAGCAGTAGGTAGCGTAAGCGATCAAACTCCACAACCGGCTCAGCCTTGATTGAAGCGAACTCTTGACGCGTATCGTGATCCACATTGGTAACCGTCGCGACTGGGTATCCCTCAGGGTAAATGCCACCTAAACCGGATGTCACCAATAAATCACCAACCTGAATATCTGTGCTGGTTGGAATGTGCTCCAGTTGGATTTCATCCATTTCACCATTGCCCGATGCGATCACTCGGATATCATTGCGGATCACCTGGACAGGAATTGCATTTTTCGCGTCCGTTAGCAGCAGAACACGTGCGTTGTGCGCTGCGACAAACGTGACCTGACCAACGATGCCTTTCTCATTGATAACAGGCTGACCAACGTAAACACCATCAATACGGCCTTTATCGATCACCACTTGATGACGATAAGGTGAAGTATCAACCGCCATTACTTCTGTCACGACTTTCTTTTCATCACGGACAAATGAAGATCCTAACAACTTACGTAAGCGTTGGTTTTCTTCTTTATATTGGTCGAGCAAGATAAGCTCGCTTTTCAGGCGTAGCACTTCTCGCTTTAAGCTGCGATTGCCTTCAACCAATGCCTGATGAGAATTAAAACGTTCAAATACTCCATCGAACATACTACGAGGTAAATTCGCTGCGTACTGAATCGGTGCAACCATACTGTTTAGTAGGTATCGAACGTTGGAAAACGTATCTAGACGACTATCGGCCAGCATTAAGCTCGCCGACACGATGACAGCAAAAAACAGACGTAATTGCAGAGACGGACCTCTGCCGAAAATCGGTTTCATCTTGTTTTTGACCTGATTGCTTCCATGATTATTGAGCCTTACTTGGCAACCTAAAAATACTTAACTAAATACTTTTAGGTATGGAGCATGTTTGAATTACAGAGAGAGCAGAAATGAAGGTGAAGCCCGACATGAGCTTCACCTAAACCTTTATTCTTCAGAGAACAGATCGCCACCGTGCATGTCGATCATTTCTAGAGCTTTACCGCCACCACGAGCCACACACGTTAGTGGATCTTCCGCGATAACCACAGGAATACCAGTTTCTTCCATTAGCAGACGGTCTAGGTCTTTAAGTAGTGCACCACCACCGGTTAGTACCATACCGTTTTCAGAAATGTCTGAAGCAAGCTCTGGTGGGCACTGTTCTAGTGCAACCATGACTGCTGATACGATGCCAGATAGCGGCTCTTGAAGCGCTTCTAGGATCTCGTTTGAGTTCAAGCTAAAGCTTCGTGGCACACCCTCTGCAAGGTTACGACCGCGAACTTCAATCTCTTGAACTTCATCACCTGGGTAAGCAGAACCGATTTCGTGTTTGATCTTTTCAGCCGTTGCTTCACCAATCAAGCTGCCGTAGTTACGACGTACGTAGTTGATCACAGCTTCATCAAAGCGGTCACCACCGATACGTACAGACGATGAGTAAACCACACCGTTTAGAGAGATAACGGCAACTTCAGTTGTACCACCACCGATATCGACCACCATTGAACCTGTCGGCTCAGATACGCGTAAACCAGCACCAATTGCCGCCGCCATTGGCTCGTCGATTAGGTAAACTTCACGGGCACCAGCACCAAGTGCTGATTCACGAATTGCGCGACGCTCAACTTGGGTAGAACCACAAGGAACACAAACAAGAACACGTGGGCTTGGCTTTAGGATGCTGTTATCGTGCACTTGCTTGATAAAGTGCTGAAGCATTTTTTCGGTTACGTAGAAGTCAGCGATTACGCCGTCTTTCATTGGGCGGATAGCGGAAATGTTGCCAGGTGTACGACCAAGCATCTGTTTTGCTGCGTGACCGACTGCAGCAACGCTTTTTGCAGAACCTACACGATCTTGACGAATAGCAACTACAGAAGGTTCATCAAGGACAATACCTTGCCCTTTTACGTAAATTAGAGTGTTGGCTGTACCTAAATCGATAGATAGATCGTTAGAAAACATGCCACGAAGTTTCTTAAACATACTCTTCGCTCATCCTGCAAAAATATAGAAGACAAAAATTGCTCTAAATGTACCAATGCCTCGCTGTCACAGCAAGGTATTGGTACACAAACATGAGCAGAAAGCCTCAATTTCTTGCAGTTTCCTAACTTAAGGGCAAAAACCTAAGTTGTTACTGTCCGGTTAACCCTGGCTCACCACGGTAAATCACGCGATCGTTACCACGATGAATACCAAAGGTGACGACGGAGGATGGGTTTTCTTCACCAGCTTTCTTATTGTCCCAGTTGTACTTGAGCCAAGGTAAGCCATTTTTTGAATCATCAAGATCTAACCAAACGCGTGTTTGCTGACGGTATGGTTCAGCTTGAGTTGCAGTAACAGATCGAGAAGAACCAGAAGACACTTCACCACCAGCTCCTAGTGTAACCGCTTTAGGATCAGCATCAGTACCTGTTGGCCAAATATGCCTTTCAGCGGCAGTGACACCTTTCACATCGGTTTGATTGTCATTAGGGTTGGCGATAAAGCGGCTACCATTCCAGTATTCGATTCTTAGAGGAATATGTAAGGTCGCCCCCTGATTTCCACCAACATCATCAAGAGCGATGCGACCAAAGCGCACATCCGGTTGTGCCAGCAACACTTGTGCCACGCTGGTAGTCAATTGTTCATTGCCGTTAACGCTACTTTTAAACCTGAATAATGTCGGGTCAACATAGCTACTGGTTTTACCACCAGAATTGCTCAGTGATAGGCTAATCGTGGTACTGGTAGATTTGTCCGCCACCACTTTCGAGTTAAACGGCCCATCGGGCAAAATTGGTTTGCTCCATTGAACCGAATTATCCCACTGCTTACGCCACACCGCGCCGCTCCAGTTTTTATCGCCGAGATCCGCATTCGCGATATTCAAGCGATCCGAATGTTCACCGGACAGATAGAAATCGGCTTTTAATCCACTAGCAAACAAACCGTAGTTTTGTGTCGCGCCGCCACTGGCATTATAGGCGGTCACAGCAAAGCTTACCGAATCGAAAGCCTGCCCCATGTAGGCCGACTCGCCCTGGTTATCCGGATAGTCCCAGTTGGTTTCCGTAACGTTAAAGTAAGCCGGATAGAAGCGACCTATTGTCGCTATTGCATCCTTAATTTTGAACGCGCTACTACCTAAATAGCTTGAGGTACCCAGCGGTTTGCCGTTTTCATCACTCGCAACTGGTGCAGCTACGCTAAATTCAAATGCGCCGACTTCCGAGACCGACTGCGGCAGCATCACCTTACCATTGGCCCATTTGCTCCCCTCCGGCAATGAGGTATTCAACAGCGTGGCTGACGCCCCCTCAGCCGGGTATTTCACGCTGTTGGCGATGGTAATGGCCGGCTCCTGGTAGTTTTTGGCGACCTTTTCTGTATTTTCATCCGCCGCCTGATAGGCGGTCACGGTCAGGTCAAACAACTCACCAGCGGCAACAAAACTGTTGCTACAGCCAGAAATGGCCTTGGTGCAGGTACCGTTTTTATCCGCTTTGGTTGCTGTTAGCTTCAGATACTCAGGGAAGCTGACAAAGCTGGCAAAGCCAGCAGAATCGCCCACACCATCGACGCTCGCATTGAGCTTCACTTTACCTGCTTCCGGATACTTAATTTTAAAGTACGCCTTGCCCTGCGAGTCAAAATACACATTTTTCAACACTATACTTTGTGTCTTAAGTAAAGTTGGCTCACTTGTCCAGTCGACCGTGTTGTTGCCGACCTTTCTCTTGTACCAGATCGACACCGGCTGAGTTTTATCAACCGGTGCAACTTCATACGCCATCGACATTCTCACGTTGCGCGACTCACCGTCCGCATCTGCCTGAGCAGAACAGAACGACAAGTGATCCTCACCCTGGCTCTGGCGGTTGGCCACCACATCGGCCACGTTGACCGCTAAAACATTCTTAACGAAAGTCACCTCACAGTTCTCTGCCAAGAGCTCGCCGCCATTAATACGACAGCGTGCACCTTCAAAACCAAACTGCGGTACCGAGCTGCTGGCCACGCCCATGGTAATAGTGCCAGATTCCGAAGCCTGTAGCGCTAATTCCTTCTGGTTTTGAACAGTTACCTGTGTACCACCGACCCAGTTAGCAATGTCATGCCCCGCCGAAGGCGTCAGCGTCACATTGAGTGGCTTAAGCATCCCGTTATTGTATGCGTCGCGCGGATAGCGCTTGCTACAGTCCGCATTCATGCACGCTCGCAGCTCCACTTGAGAGGCCTGACAAGTGCTGCCTGAGCCCGAATAATCAAACTCAAAGTGGTGGATGCCTTCGGTCAGTGGGATGGCCTCATCGGCACATACCTGGAAGTTATCAATCTCATGAGTATTGGTCGACCAACCGGTTGATGCGGTGACAGAAAGGCGGAAGTTCTCTGGCACCGTATTAAAGCTGCCCTGCTGAAGTACATCAAACTTCTCGATTAGTGTTTTCCATTCTCCTGTATCTATTTTTCTTTCGACCGTGAGATAATATTTACCTGACTCACGTGAGTTGAGCACGATTCTGTATTTATGTAAGCCACTGCGGGGACCATCAATATCTTCAACTGGCAGATCTTTTCGACTAGGTTCATAGCCCTTAATGTATTTATAGCCCTTAAGCCACTGACCATTTGAGTCCGTGGAGCCGGGACCACGAACACCTATCAAGTTCTGTTTTCGTGGTGAATATTTATCAACAACCTCTCCACCAGTACGGTAATAGTTACCGTATTCATCAAGACCGATTCCTAGCCAACCTCCAGCAAAGCCTTCAATGTCTTTAGTCACTTCTTCGCTGTGGTTTTTCTGCAGCTTCATCCCGTAGCCCAGCGGGCCGCCAAAGGCACCGGTTTTCGGCAGCACATTGGCATCCGACAGCACCAGAGCTATACCATCAGCACCATCACCACCAAAGGCGTAATGATCAAACTCAATCTGCAAATAGTTTTGTGCCGATGGAAAGACATAATTGTAGGCCGACGCCGTGGCCTGACGACGTATACTTTCATTCAGCCTGAAACGCCCATTGTTCGTCTGCGGCTGGGTACTGCTTTCAAAGCCCATCACTGACCAGTTGGCCAGGCTGCCGTTATCGAAGTTTTCGGGTGGTAATGGCTTACACTGCTTAGGCTGAGGAGGCGTCCAGCACGGCTGCGGATAGTCCGGTTTGACAACTTGAGTTGAGCCTCGCATATCAAGCCAACGGCTTGTGACTGCACCATAAATTTGTTCGCCGGTATCCAGCACCAGGCTCTTGGCAAGAATAAAGCCTTTAAACTGTTGTGACGTGGCGGTTTTGAAATGCACACTCGCCTGTGGCCCATAGATCACCGGCAATACCAAATCACTTTGTGTGGTACGGTAATCAAAATAGGCATCTTCGAGTTTAAAATCAGCATTGTTGCCGGTATACGAGCCGGGCGTCTGATTCGTACCCACCACATTCCAGGTAACGTTGCTACCAAAAATCAGCTTCGGCTTGGCGCCTATATTTTTGAAAGTTTTCACTGTCAGGTTGGTGTTATCGGCCAAATATAGTGAGAGATTGGACTTAGACTCGTAAACCAACTCTTCTATTTTGCGTTCACCAGCGATCTTCAGCTCAACCTTTTGACTGTTTGCACTTTCAATAATCTTTAGTCGTTTAAGGTCGCGCTTCAAGCTGATGACAACGCGATCGCCGAATTCTTGGTAACTACAAACATCTGAACCATTACCACAAACCTTGCCATAGTATTTTTTTGCACTTGGATTCGTACGAATAACCTGTTGTTTAGTGGCGTTAAAGGTTGCGTTCAGAGCACTCGGTTTTTCCGCTTTGCGTCGCTCTGTCAGGCCATCACCACCCGCCAAACTGCCATCTCCCGCCAAACCATCTTTCGGGAAACAGCCAAACTCGTTATTACAGATATAAGGGGTTTTGTCCTTGTACAACTGTGAGGCCTGCTCACCGCTATCAAAGCCCACGCGCAGGTTGCGCCACTCGCTGCCGCTGTCCCAGTTCTGTTTGTAGGTGTAGAAGTTGCGGCTGTCCGCCAGATATTCGTCAGACCAGCCCAACGCCCTGACAGTTGAATTAGTCACAATCAGTTTGCTTTCTTCCTGCTGCCAGCCTTGGACAGGTTCAGGGAAAAGTTGACACACGTGATCCGGTACAGCAAAGCTTGATGCTGGAGGGATGGGAGGAGTAGGCCTTGCCCCAGGCTCACAATCTAAATCAGATAACCCATTACCGATTTCAAACAAAACGTCAGCGCTATCTGAAACTTGTGAAAAAGATTGGCCTTTAGCGGCAACTTCTTTTATAAGCAAGCCTTCTTTATAAAGCAGATAAGCCAAATCCGCCGTATACGTATGCCCGTGCTTCGTAACGTTATCATATTCAATACGAACTACGTACTTCTGGCCGGGTTCCAGGTCCTGCTCATGGAATATTCCTCGGTAAGAGCTGGGGGAGTAGTTTTCAACGGACCAGAGCGGATAGAGAGTGACGTTGCCCTTTCCCTGCTTTTTCAAGTAAATAACGCCATCACTCACTGCCACCTGGTAATTAGCTTCGACCGAAAACGACTCTTTTAGATGGACCGAACAAGACTCCGTAGCTTGCCAGGTATCCGCGTATGAAAAGGCAGACAGTGATAGCGAAATTAAAAATAGTATGGTCTTTTTCATTATTCTAATCCTTTACCCAAACCTCTTGCTGACGCTGTACCTGTATAACCCCAGAACCACACGTTGCCGTGGCCTGCACCTTAAAAAGAGATTCAGCGTCAGGGGTACCCTCATTGAAAGTACCTATATCTGTACATGCCATCGCATTAACCTTGCACCCACTTCCCACAGCTACCGGCGGAACGGCACCGCTAACCTCCCCACTGCATACGGTCGCGATATCTGTTGTACTTGTATTTAACGGATACATCTTGGTCAGAGCCCACTCATTTGCAGACTGAGCAACAAACCAAGCTTTTGTTCCCAAAAACTCTCTTGTTAATCCGCTTTGGTTCGACCATGTCACCTTCATTAAAGAGGAAGCCAAATATCCCATTACAATAATTACGAATAACACGATGATTAGTACATTTCCGCTGGAGTTTCTTCTATGGGACATTGAGCACCTGCACATCTTGTTGATACACACTACGTTCACCATCCTGCTCAAACTCTAAATTGATATGAACTAAACCACCTCGTTGCAGAGTAGGCTCTAGATAACGCATACCACTTACGGACGTATCGACACTATCTGCAACCGTAATATCATTTCGCGTAACTCGCTTGGTATCAAAACAGTAGCGAATCTCTGACTTCTCTTGATAAATATAAAGACGACTAGAAACTGAGTTGCCCACAACCGTATTTGCCGCCCCACTAACGACAAAAACGTTATCTGTTTTTGCTAAACCACCAATGGCTATATTTTGCGAAGAAGTTGATTTTAAATCTTCATATCGGCTCGGATTTATCACCATCCTGCGATTCGAAGGAATAGGATTAAGCGTTGAGTCATTACCTAGCAAAAACTCTAAATCATTATTCTTAAAAGTGTAAAAACCAGAATACTCAATCGGAACAAATTCTAAGCAATGGGAAGCATCCTTTGGTATATGGAAACTATTAGGTACAGCATGGCGGATTTCACGCGTCATCTTTTCTAAAACAAACTGAGCCTGCGTTTGTATTCGTTGGCGATCGATAGTATCAGCGTAACCTTTCATTCCTAACTGGACATACCCAGCTATCCCCAACATGATGAAGCTGCCGACCACAATCGTAACTATCATTTCCATTAAGGTGAAACCACGATCTTTCATCAGTAGTTCCCCTTAATAGCTGTTAAAGTAAGGGGCTGCGTGTTCCCCGCAAAAATCCTTAATGTTACTTTTTTGTATTCGGTTATTTCATCGGGAGCTTTATCCGTCAGATCATCATAGGCAACGCTAATTTCTAATCTAAAGTTTTTGTACTGCTCAGTACTGTCCGCACCAAGTACATCACTAATATTCCCTCTAGGGATACCATCACACTGAGAAGCCGTTGTAGATGTGCTCCAACACCCGATATAGTCATCGACATCATTGAAATCACTAGGCGTTGTTTCCAAGGAACCGTCTAGTTTTTTATCCGCACCTAATTTATTTACGTCAGTGCAGCTCACTCCATTCTCACCACACCGAACGGTGCCACCATCAAAGTCGCTGTTTTCATCGAAGCCTCGCGCCAATATCTGAGACATAAAACCTTGGCCTAATGCGGCAGCGCGGGTTTGATAATGAGGGATGGCGGAATCTCGAATCTGAGGGACAAGAAAAGAAGTAAACGCCACCATCGCAATACCCATCAAAACAATCGCGATGATCATTTCTATTAAAGTCATGCCACTAGATTTCTTCATGAGCATGTACCTTTAGAAACATAACCTTGAGAATTAATTTCAACTTGGCAGCGGCTTCGACCATGTTTATCTTCAATTAAGATGTTTACAGCACCGCTTACAGGATTGCCGAGAAGGTTAAAATTAACTGTATTTGCGGCACCGCTGATAACAGAAAAATTTGCGGACTTATCGATAACCACGTCACTACGAGCATCTCGTGCACTGCCTGTTAGTGCACAGGCAGCAACCGAACCAACACATGAGCTAGAAACTTGTAAACGAAAGTTGTTATCAGGACTTGTAGCATTCGACTGCATACGATTCACTTGCACTTGGCGAATCACAGAAATCACACGTTCTTGTAATGCATATGCAGAAAAACTGCCAGAGTCCATAAAACGGCTGGCTGCAAAAAGTGAAAGGATGGAGAGGAGAACAATCACGAGGATTAACTCCATTAACGTGAACCCTAATGCAGAGCTGCGAATTTTCATAACCCAACCTTAGGCTTAGAACAAGCGAGATAAGTATACGATGAAATTATGAGATTAATGATAGGTTTATAATTTTTCGATTCAAAGTGTGAACAGACGAACAAATAACCAATGTCTAGTTATTTTGCCCTTTTGAACGACCAATCTCTTCTTCAATTCGATCGTAAGTTTCTTTATTGCTCAGCGTTTCAGAAACGTGCTCGGCGGTCTGCTTGGTTTGCTCCCACTTCGCTTCGTAAGTTTCTGGCTCGAAGCTGATAAATCTTGGTAATACCACATAACCGATCACACCTAAGATAATCAGCACAACCACAAACTCTATCGCACTAAGACCCGATGATTTACGCATATGAGCTATTCCGATATTCATCAAAATAAAGAGATAAAGGCCAGACTAGCTGGCCTTTATATTAAAGAAATTACTCGTCTGTACAGCTAGCAGAGCCTTCAACAATAGAGGTTTTCGCTGGGACGTTTTCTGTAGCTTGTGTGTAAAGCACACAGCTATCAGAAAAACCTTTAATACCGAATAGAACACCCGTATCAGCGCCACTTGAAGCTTTCTTAGCCCAATCAGTATCCAGACCATCAACCACTAATTCTAAATCATCTTTAGTTGCTTTAGGGTAACCATAAACAAGGTTCAAAGTTTTGCCGGCAGCACTGATAGAACCAGTTGGACCATCCTGACTCTCAATTGCAGCTTTTCCAAAAGCAATACCAGAACCACCATCAATGGCACCTTTCAGGCCTTGAAGAGCAGACTCACGAGCATCATCTTGCAGGTTAAGGAAACGTGGTGCTGCAGTGACCGCTAGAATACCTAGGATTACAATTACCACTACCAATTCGATAAGGGTGAAACCACCTTGTCTTTTCATTGTTTACTCTCTCTATGTAAGCATGCAGTACAACTGCAAAGTTTTGTTTAGGTCACGCGACCATTTTGGATATTGTCAAAACGGTTTGGGGCAGCAACGTTCACTAAAACTGACCGTGAAGTGGATACTGTATCTACCGCTTGAGCAGAATGACGATTCGCCATTATTCGGTTCATGCTGCAATGAGAAAAACACATTATTGTTTACCCACTATTACAGCCTGTTACTTATGGTAATGATTGCATTATACCGACTTTCATTACCAATTATAGTGATTAGGTGTCAAAAAATTCACTCCGCCGACATTTCGACGTCTATTTTCAGTTGATTAGCAGTTAAGATAACTACAATCGACTGACCATTTTCATAAGTGTAGTGACAGACATAACGATCAGTTTTGATGGCTCCATTGATATCTATTAACTTGTTGGTCATTATTTTACGTTGGGGGTAATGCACCGCTAGCCAATAACCACAATCTAATACACCTTGCTGAGTAAAGGGAGACACTAACCCGTCCTCAGTCATAGTAAGGTTAAAACCATCCATCAGCATATGTTCTGGCTCGCCTTGTACTAGCCAAGCTTGACGATAACGCTGAACACTATCTTGCATCCAAACTCTCGCCAACTTAGCCCCAGTTACTTGTGCTTGCTCGGTGACAGGACGTAATTTGACCGCCAAACCCACCGCCATAATCGTAGCAATAACCCCAAACACAATAAGCGTTGCTCGGCTTTGATTTTCAACCACCTATTAGCCGCCTTTGATGATGTCGAGCATTCCCCACATTGGTAGGAAGATACCCAATGCCAGCACCATGACCATGCCTGCGACAATCACCAAAAGTAATGGTTCTATTCTTGCGGTCAGCGTTTTTAGATCGTAATCGACTTCTCGATCGTAAAAGTCCGACACCTCCAGCAACAACTCATCAATACGACCAGTTTCTTCACCTACTGCAATCATCTGAATCACCAATGGGGTGAATATTTTACTGTTGATGGCCGTCACTGAAATGGTGCTACCCGCTTCAATTGCGGACTTCATCTCAAGAATTCGGTTTTCTAAAAAACGGTTCCCTAAGGCTTCCCCGGCCAAAGCCAAAGACTGGTTAAGTGGCACACCTGATTTCAGCATCAACGAAAAGGTTCTGGCAAAACGAGAAAGCTGCGCACGATTAACGATATCGCCTACAATTGGCAGCCGAAGCCGAAACTTATCGAACTTCTCCCGACCATCAGCCGTCGCCACCCACGCTCTGAACACCGTAAACGCGCCAATCATTGCCACAACCAGCAACACCCAATAATTAACAAAGAAATTAGAAGTCGCGATCAAAATACGCGTCGGCAGTGGTAGCTCAACCCCAAAGCGCGTGAACATCGATGCAAACTCAGGGATCACCAAGATATTCAATACAAACATGGCGATGGTGATAAAGATAATGACAAACGTCGGATAACGCATCGCCGCTTTAATGCGTTTGCGAGTCTCAAGTTCCTGTTCGTAGTAATTCGCCAGTTGCAATAGCGCTTGGTCAAGCCGACCCGTATTCTCACCGACGTTGATCATAGAAACGAACAGTGGGCTGAATACTTTACTGTGTTGCTGCATCGCAGAAGACAAACCTCGGCCATTACTCAGTTCAGAAACGACATCTTCTAGCGCCTCTTTGAGCTGTTTGTTTTCGCAATTTTGCAACAAGCCACGCATAGAGCGCAACAAAGGTACGCCAGCTTTAGTCAAACTAAACAACTGGCGAGAGAAAAGAATAATTACTTCCAACGGAATAGCAGGCACAAACAGCTTAGACAAGCTCACTTGGCTTTTTGCCGACTCTTTCTCTAACCGTACATTGAGCGGGATGACCCCTTTGTTCATCAATGCTTCCGCCGCAGCTTCTGAGTTCACTGCTTCGATTTTGCCGTTAGTGGATGAGCCGTCTAGCGTGCGGCCTTGATAACGAAAAGTTGGCATTCACTTACCTATATGAAAATGGGATCAGTCTTACCAGAAGCATCGCCCTCACCTAGGGTCATCACTTCGTCCAAACTGACGGTGCCTTGTAGCGCCAGTTCCATTGCAGAAGCAAGCAGTGGCTTATAGTTTTCTGAGCGGCGCGCGGCTTGCGCAAAGCCAACCGCATCATTGGCGCGCAATTTATCCATCATCTCTTGCTCAAGTTCGAGCATTTCAAACACACCGATTCGGCCTCGATAACCAGTCAAATTACAGTTTTGGCAACCTGCGCCTTTATAAAAAATGGTGCTAACTTGATTTGGGAAACGCCCAGCTAACCACTGCTGGCGAGACTCATCTAAGTGGTCTTCTGTTTTACAATCGGGGCAAACTCGGCGCACAAGACGCTGCGCCACCACAGCTCTGACTGCACTAGCAACCAAGTAACCCGGCGCACCCATGTCGATCATACGTAACGCACTGTCGACAGCATCGTTGGTGTGGAGAGTACTCAATACTAAGTGACCCGTTAGTGCAGCTCGCAGACCAATTTCTACCGTCTCTTGGTCACGCATCTCACCAACAAGAATGATGTCTGGGTCTTGACGTAAAAAGGTTCTAAGAACACGCGAGAAAGTTAGATCGATCTTGCTGTTAACCTGTACCTGAGTGATGCGAGGCAGACGATATTCAACCGGGTCCTCTGCTGTAATGATCTTTTTCCCAGGTTCGTTGAGCTCACTCAATGCGCCGTAAAGCGTGGTGGTTTTACCGGAACCTGTCGGCCCGGTAACCAAAATCATGCCGTGCGGACGCGCCAACTGTCGACGCAAGCGAGCAAGCAAGTCTGGCGGCAAGCCCGACTCTTCTAACGGACGCAAACCAGCGGACTGGTTAAGCAGACGCATTACCACAGATTCTCCGTACTGCGTTGGTAACGTCGACATACGAATATCAATTGATTGGCCACGAACTTTGATATTGAATCGGCCATCTTGTGGCAAGCGCTTTTCAGAAATATCTAGGTGTGCCATCAACTTCAGTCGAAGAACCAAAGCCGATGCAATATTCACTTCATTTAAGAGCGTTTCATGCAATACGCCATCAATACGCTGGCGCAAACGCAATACTTGATCGTCTGGCTCAATATGAATATCCGAAGCTCCAACCTGTACCGCATCTTCAAACATGGAATTAACCAGCTTTACAACGGTAACCTCTTCACTATCGGCTTCATCAATACCGTAATCAAAGCTTTGTACATCTTTATGCTCCTCATGCAGCTGCTCAGCAAAGGAGGCTATTTCTTTAGTACGGCGGTAATAGCGGTCAAAGCTTGAAATGAGCTGACGCTCTGAAGCCACAATGAACTCAAGGTTGTATTGGCCCAACAAGTTCATCAATGATTCTTGGATGAACAAGTCCGCAGGGTCACTCATAGCAACGCGCAGTGTGTCCCCATTTCGAGCAACGACCATCGCACGTAAGCGACGTGCGTGTACCTCAGGTAGAATCTGCACGGCTTCGGCATCCACAGGCGCACGACCAAGATCGATCAGTGGCAAGCCAAGCTGCTGAGACAAGAAGTCCAACATCTGCTTTTCGGTAATAAAACCAAGGTCAATTAACGCATCCCCTAGCTTCTGCCCGGTACTGCGTTGTGCGTTTAGTGCTTGCTGGATTTGTTCTTCAGAGACGATACCTTCCTCTACCAGAAGATCGCCCAAGCGTTTTCTCAACTGAATTTTCATTGTGCGCTCTCCAACTCTTTCAAGATGCTCAAACGGTCACGGATAAATGCTTGCGATTGATTCGAAATGCCAACTTTACCCAGAGCTTGGTTGTAAGAGTGAATCGCGGCAGTAAAAGCCAGGGCGCGCTCTTGTTGAATAGCCAAACCTAACCACCAGCGCGCGTTTTCCGGCTCACGCTGAGTTAGGAGTTGATAGCTCTCAAGCGCAATGTCATTTTGCTTGTGTTTTTGTGCCAATGCCGCACGCATCGCCAAGTAATCTCGACTTGGTACTGGAGGCAAATGAACAAGCGGGCTCAGCGCCGCTTCAGGTTGATTAGCTTTCACTAACAACTTAGACAAGGCCAAGCGGAGTACTTGGTTGTTCGTATCTAGGTTGATGCCTTCTTGAATAATCTCATATGCTTTACGCGTGTCACCTTTACCAAAGTACAACGCTGATAACTTTTGACGCGTGTCTGCATTCATTGGCTCATAACGCAACGCCTCGGCATAAGCCGATAACGCTGTTTGCATATCGTTAGCATCGAGTGCCTTTTCCGCTCGACTAACAGCCTTAAGGGAAAGCTGACGATGTGTAAGCTCAACCTGCTCAATACGCATTGAGCTGTTTTCTGATGTCGTGCGGGTTACGTGATCGTATTGCTCCTCGCTCGGCATCGTTGCTAACTGCGCGAGTAAAACTTCATCTTCAGAGGCGATATTTATCTCAGATTTTGGCGTGAACCTATCAGTCTCTTGCATGTGAGGCTGTTGCGCGACCGGCTGTGTGGCTGGTTTAGTGTAAACCACTTGAGTTGTATCGGGCGTCATTTTACTCGTTGGCGAGTGAGTGCGCTCCGATGAAACAATTGGTGAGACATTCACAGACGACAATGGCATAGCATCGGTTTGAAATTGTGATAGCTCGCCTGAAGGGACAGGACCGCGAGAAACCGCCCAGCTTCCGACCGCAAGGCTTAACGAAAAACCGGCCACAAGCCAAAGCCAAGGTTTACTGCGTGAGACACTTGGAATCTCCGCACGAGTAAGCTCTGACGGCGATGTTTTTTCAGCAAGTTCTGATAATGCTTTATTGATGGCACTCAAGGTTGACTCCATCCCCAAAATACGGGTGTTTTAAACTTAGGTTTACGGGCATCAAACGTATCGTGCATAGCGGCGTAAACGTGATGATTTTTCAATAGTGTGCAACGCTCATTAAATGCAGCAAGCAACGACTTGTGGCTAATTTGGTTTATCAAGCGCGGAATCCCCATGGATGAACGCCAAATCGCTTTTTTCTGTTCAATAGAAAAAATGTGCGCCCCATTGCCTGCTTTATCTAAACGATTATTGATGTAAGCCACGCCTTCATCGATAGAGAGAGGACGTAACTGGCAACTAAACGTAATGCGTTGACGAAATTGCCTTAGCTCATGGTTAGCTAATCTTTCATCCAACTCAGGTTGTCCGAATAACACCAATTGAATGAGCTTATCTTGTTCCGTTTCTAGGTTGCCAAATAGACGCAATGTTTCTAAAGCTTGTGGGGAAAGAGCTTGCGCTTCATCAACGATCAAGACGGTTTTCTTTCCCAAGGCATGTACTTGAATCAAGTGCTCTTGAATGAGGGAAACGATGCGCAGCGGATCATCGTTCTCAATACCCAACTCTCTGGCGACAGCAAACTGCAACTGTTCCCCATTCAACACTGGATTGGGTAAGTAAATAAGCTCAACTTCAGATTCAATCTGCTCGATCAGCTTACGGCATACCATGGTTTTTCCAGTGCCGACTTCTCCCGTCACCTTAATCACCCCTTCTCCCATTTGCACGGCAGCTAGGATGGTTTGGATCGCCTCATAGTGAGGGACTAACCCCAAGAACATTTCGGTATTTGGGGTTAACGAAAAAGGCTGAACTCGGAACCCAAAGTGTGACAAGTACATACTCGAATCACAAACCTATTGAAAAACAGAACCTTTCCCAGCGCTTATTGCGCATCTGGGAACCACTCTTGCAGCAGATCACGAGAGCGCTCTAGCTCTTTCTGCCAAGAGTTCACGCCAACTACGGTCGGTTTTAGCAAGATGACCAATTCTGTTTTCTCAGTTACGTTATTCACGTTGCGGAACAAGTGCCCCAGTGCTGGTACATCGCCCAAAAATGGGACTTTAGAAACAAGCTCACGATTTTGCTGTTTCATCAACCCGCCGATAACCACAACATCGCCATCTTTAGCACGAATAACCGAGTCTGATTCACGAATAGAGCTTTTCGCTAATGGCAGTTGGATGTTTTGGAAATCTCCGCCCAAGTTCAATTGCTTCACTTCTTCCGTGACTTCAATAACTGCGGGGTGAACATGCAGGAACACATTGCCTTTGTTATCAATTTGCGGAGTCACATCGAGGGAAATACCCGAGAAGAATGGCGTCAGTTCCACTTCAGGAACTGCATTTGAGTTTTCACCGTTGCCTGCATTGCTCGATAGCTCTGTAACAAAGTACTCATCGGTACCGACCTTGATGACAGATTTTTGGTTGTTGGCAGCGGTAATACGAGGGCTCGAAAGGACGTTCAAGTCACCTTGCGTAGACATGAAGCTCAATACAGCATTGAAGTTACCATCAGAGATAGTCACGTTGGTTTGACCGCCCAATAGCGTGCCAATCGCATCCAATGGTGGTAATGCCGATGCAGGGCGGTTGACTACGATACTACCCGAGTTACCAATTGACGCCGATAAGTTTGACCAGTTGATGCCTTGTTGGTAGCCATCATTCAACGTCACTTCTAGGATTTTAGCTTCAAGAATGACCTGGCGCTGCATGCGCTCCTGCGATACACCTAAGAACTCGCGTACTTCGCGAATATCATCTGGAAATGCTCGAACCGTAATAACTCCCGCTTGTGGCGTTACAACCACACTTTGCCCTTTGCCTGAACCAATTAGATTCGCAACAGCTTGCTGCAGCATCGGCCAGAAATCACTTTCAGTGATGGTTTCAATGCGTGTACCGCCCGTAGATGTGGTCGAGCTATCGTTGTTGTTTCCATTGTTAGAGTCTGACGAGTCAGAACTGTCTGAGCTACCACCAGAATTAGACGTACCAGCCGAGGTTACAGAGCCCGTAACAATGCTGGTTAACGAGCGACCAGAACGCTTGAACTGTAGGTAATCGACTGGAATGGTCACAGTACGCATACCTGCTGGGTAGATTTGAATAACTTTGCCAGACTTCACCACGTCATAGCCATACATATTCTGTACGACATTCAGAACTTCATCCAATGTCACATCTGACAAGTTGACGGTGATATTACCTTGTACCGATGGATGAATCGCCACGCTGTACTCTGTGCCTTTCACCAACGAGGCGAAAAAGCTTCTTGCATCGACCGCATTCGCTTGAATACGAAAACGCTTCGAGGTGCCTTGCTCTGATGCAACGTTCGAGTCTAAATTTGGCATCAAGTCTGCCTCAACAGAAGAAGGGATTTCTTCCAATGTGCGGCTGTTCGCTTGATTGATCGATTCATTGAGCGCTTCTTTAACTTCCACTGGATTCCGATGACCCATTGAACATCCCATTAAAGAAGCAATCGTTATTCCTACAACTAATTTGCGCATATCTGATCGGGCTCTGGTTATTATTGTTTTACGTTTAAATCAAAAAGCTCTAGGTCCCACTGACGGTTACCACGCTTTAAAGTTACAAATTCACTATTAATGCTCGCGACGCGATAACCCTTAAATAGCTCGCCTTTTTCGACAAGTTTGTTATCCATAATCGCGATACAATCAGTACTTGGCTTACACACAATACTGTTGAGCTTAGGCAGTCGATACCGTTTAACTTTTGGTTTCGCTGACGTTTCAACCGCTGGCTTTTCCCAACTAAGTGGGGCCGTTGGGTCCTGGTTTGCCCAAGCGGTTCCTGCCGCTGCCATAACAAGCAATGAGATGATGAGTTTGTTAACCACCAATAAACTCCTCTCTAGATCCTAGTGTGTAGACTTCTAACACAAGCTTCGCTTTCGGGTACTCTTCGACTTTATAACTAAAGCTTCGCCAGTAATAACTCGCAGGAAGGCTCTCCAATTTATTCAGATAATTAGCAATAGAAAAATAGTCACCAGTCAGTTCCATACGAACAGGATGCACGTAGTAACCAGAGTATTGCGATGCTTCTTTATCTTCCGTTATTGGCTCAGATGGCAAGGTTTGCAGAGACAAAAGGTGAATGCCACTTTGCTGCTCCAACACATTTTCAAGCAGCTCAGCCATTTGCGAAGGTGTAATAAGATGCTCGATGATCTCCGCTAATTGCATCGAAAGATGCTGACTCTCAGCTAACAGATTAGATATCGCGCGATCAATCTCAGCATTTGGATCTTTCTTAAGTTGCGCCTGAATACGTAGCGTATCGATTTCAATCTTTTGATTTGCTTGCTTTAAATTACTTAGTTGCCTCTCATTACTGATGATCTCGTTAAGCTTTGGCTCCAATACCAGCGTAAAGAGCAACATGATCACGACAACTAAACCGCACAATGCGGTGAGCACTTTTTCACGCGTACTCATTTCGCCAAAGCGCCCTTCTAATGAGAGCCAGAATTCGTTCATTTCTCTTTATCCTCGCGCGTTTTTAGTTCAAACGTCACAATATCCTTATCATTTCGACCTATTTTGACGTCGTCAAACGTTCGACCAACCAAGCTAATTTCGTTTTTAAATTGGCTAACCCAATTTGGCACTGAGCTCGGTTGTTTCGCTAGCCCCTTCAGGTCTAAGGTATGGGTATTGATTCGAATTTCGGACAAAGAAATTTCTTGGTTTCCTAGCTTCGCTAATGATTGCATCACGCCAGAGTAACCCGTGCGTTGCGAGTCATCGTATTTCCCGACAGCTTTAAGCGAGTCTCGCTTCGCCTTGACTTCACGCTCTAAGCGGGCTTTAGCTGCCAGCTTATTATTGTCAGGTTGATGTTTACGTAGCTTGACTTGATAACGTTCAAGCTCTGACTTCATGATATCGCCTTTACTTTTTACAATAGCAATCTCATCTTCCAAACCGCTGCTCTGCCAAGTGACATAACCGTAAGAAAATAGAATTGCAGCCGCCGCAACGCCCCAAGATAACGCGATATTTTTTAGCGTCAGGAGCTCTTTTTTCGGTTTTAAGTAATCGGGATATAAGTTGACGCGTCGAGTATTTGAAGTAGCCGCAGTGTCAGCCAAAACATGTCCTGATAGCTCATGTTCTGGTGGTAATAACGGTGAAACCTTAGTACTTAAACGGTAGTTCAGAGCCAGAACAAGCTCGCTCTCATCCTCTTCATCACAGCACACTTTCAATTGATGTAATTGCACGTGGCGTAACTGAGATGAAAGATAATCAATCGAACGTTGCAGTTCTAACGACAGACTGTCCATCTGTAAATCGCTAGACGGAACCCCCGTTAACGGTGGCGTCACACTGCGAATAGAGCGGTGGAACGCAATAGTATTTTCAACAAAAGCGCTTATACGGAAATGACCACGCACACTGCGTTGTAATAATAGGAAGTTTCCTAGTTCACCCGCAGTCTCTCCCCAAATATCGTCTTCAGGAAGAATGGCTTCTAATGGTAACTGGGCTCGGCTGGCCAGTAACACAATCTTATCCAATATTTTTCGCGATAAGACGTATGCTTGCACTTTGGTTGAATTCGGTAACTCGACCGCATCGGCAATAATGTCGATGGCACGCTCAGAGATCAGTTCTTTCAACAAAAACGGTAATGCAGCTGGCCATTCTTGACGCGGCATGACCGGTTTGTCGATTTGGTACATCTGGTAATAGTTATGAGAAAGAATAACCGTTAATGAATCATACGCACTCGCTGCAACGCTCAATGCTTGCTCAACGGCTTTTTCCCAATTGGACTCAGAAATATCAAATTGGTATGGACGACTACTTTTGATTGAAGATGATAAATAAACGGCGTCTGGCTGAATAACCAAAAAGCAGGAGCGACCACCACTAGATGATCGCTTAAGCTTGTCGAATAGTGCTTTGAAATCCATGATTATTATCTTTATTTTTTCCGCCAGCGATTTCGTCTTCCCAATTTAACTTGGGATTCTGATTGAGAATTCGGCAACGCTTGGGGACGAGGAAGAAACTGCTGCTCCGCAGAAAAGTAACGCCCTTGCCCACCATAAACCCCGAGCTCAATTAATGTGTTGAGCTCGTTCTGATTCTCAATTCCCACTGCTATAATTTTAGTTTTACTGTTTGCCGCCGCACCTAGCATACTGCGGACAAATAGCTGGTTTTCATGTCGTTGGTCGATTTTTGCTACTAAACTGCGATGAAGTTTAAGGTAACGAATGTCCACTTCTTTTAAATAGTGAGTGCTGACGATGGTACGCCCAGCCTGCCCAACCATTAAGTGGCACCCTAAACCGGCCAGCATTTTAGCGACTGGTCGCATAAAGTCTAAGTGTCTTACAAATTGTGCTTCAACAAACTCAAAACTGAGACACTTTCTCTGCTCACGTGACAACTGTAAGAGTTCATCACGAAACCATTTAAAGTACTCTCGGTTAGAAAATGGCGTTACATTCAAATTGAGCGCATACGATCTTGAGTTATCAAAATTATCCTTAAACTCTCTTAAGAATTTATTAATAACCGACTTATCCATTTGCGCTTCATAACCAACCTGTCTGATCGCAGAAATGAACCGAGACGCTTTAACAATCCCATTCTCAGGATCGCGAATCCGACATGTTAACTCTTCATATAATGATTTTTTATGCGTCGCGTCACTTATTGGGTGCACAGATTGTGCGTAGAGTATCACACTTTCAGGTGTAAGTGCTGTGTCAAATAACGTTCTCCACCTCACACTTCCGCGAGCTTCTTCATCGTGGTTCCATTTTTTGAAGCGACTCCAATTATTGTTATTTTGTAGTTGCGCACTACGCAAAGCAGTCTCGGCTTCATCAATGATTTGGCTGTGTCGCTCACCTTCTTTATAAGTGGTGATGCCAATATGGCACCAGTTGTCTGGATCAAGTGGCTCTGGCGGCATTAACTTTTCTAACTGGCGAATGCATTGCGAGGCGAGGTTAGCCACATCTTTCGCACTTTGGTGCGGTAGAAAAAGCGCAAAATCAGCATCGTAATAACGGGAAAATACAACATCTGGGTATCGTTGAACTAAATTGGACAATAAACTCCCAACTTCAACAATAAACTCATCCGTAATTTGCTTATCTTGCTCTTCTTCAACCAGTTTCCAGTCTTGAATACGAACTAGCAACACGGCGCCGCGAGCCCCACTTTCTAGTAACGCCGATTCCAACTTGCTATCAAATAACACTCGGTTAGCGGTACCGGTTAGCTTATCAAGGAAGGTTTGAGTTCGAATAAAGGTATCAAATCGGCTTCGCTCTTGACGCGCATCTTGTAACTCTTCGATTAATACATCGAGCGCTTCACTGGCGGTGTAAGGCCATTCTTTTTTGTCACCTTTGGCATACTGCTCCACCCTACCAGCCAGGATCATTCTGCCTCGCTCTTCGAGCATTTCGGAGCCTTCTAATTGTTCCTTAAGCCATGCCACGCCGCGCATTAAGCAGAAGATGATCAATATAACGGCAAGCGTGATCGACCAAAGCGCCTGCATTGAGTAGCTGTAACCTAAGTAAGGGGGAATTGCTTTAAAGTGAATCGTGTAATCTTGATTGTGAGTCAACTGGTACTCAGCCTCAAACAAGACTGACGCTTCCATTTGATGAGAAGTATCTTTGAAGCGATAAACAACGGCGTTGTTGGTCGACAACGTCATTTCGACAATATTGGAAGCCTGCAGCATTTTCGGCATCCAGCGCTGCATAGAATAAGCGGCGTCAGGATCTTCCATCTCCTTGTCGACCACCTCTACGATCCCTTCTAAATAATGGGTGAGATATTCCTGCCCAAGACGTTTAAAAGAGAGGGTGCCACCGACAAACAAGATAAACATGGCGCAGATAACGATCATGGTGACGAAGGCCACCAGCCGTGTGCTTAACTTAAGAGTTGGGGTATACCTCATGAATACCAAATTCCTTTTTTATTCATCATATACCTTATTGAAATATTTATACTTGATAAGAGTTCATCAAACAATCGGATTAGTCTGATAGTGAGAGGCTGGAGCATAAAGAAAATCACACTCATTGATAAGTTTTATTGTTACGCCTAACCTTGCCAAGATAAGCCTGTGAGATCATTAGATTGCGACAATAAAAAAGGCCGCGATATTCGCGGCCTTTTCGATTCAAGCATAAGCAGAATTTAGAACGGGATATCGTCGTCAAAATCCATTGGTGGCTCATTGTACTGCTGCTGTGATTGCTGCGGAGCCTGTTGTTGTGGTTGCTGTTGCTGAGGCGCATTGTACTGCTGCTGAGCTGGCTGTTGAGGCTGACCCCATCCACCTTGTTGCTGCTGTTGACCGCCCATAGGTGCGCCGCCACCTTGAGCACGACCGCCAAGCATTTGCATCACACCATTGAAGCCTTGAACAACGACTTCAGTTGAGTAGCGATCTTGACCACTTTGATCTTGCCATTTGCGAGTTTGCAGTTGCCCTTCAATGTAGACTTGAGAGCCTTTACGCAAGTACTCACCTGCTACTTCCGCAAGTTTGCCGAACAACACAACACGGTGCCATTCCGTTTTTTCGCGCTGTTCGCCAGTCGCTTTATCACGCCATGAATCAGAAGTCGCAATAGTAATGTTTGCTACTGCACCGCCATTCGGCATGTAACGAATTTCAGGGTCGTTACCTAGATTCCCCACCAAAATAACTTTGTTAATTCCACGGCTGGCCATGATGTGCTCCGTTTCACTCTGGATATATAAAATTTTAGCGCATTAGAATAGCACGCTTTAATGTTTTGATTAAAGTCTAATACCATTGTGATCTATTGAGTCACCCTCTAGAACCCAAATCGTATTTCAACTTACGTGTGTAGCATTTTTGATTCGCGTTGCAGACATCGTTTCGTGAAGCTTTGAATTCGAACGCATTTATTCAGTAAAGCGATGGTTATGGCCTCTCTTTAATGCCAGTTTATGGCTTCTATTGAACCCAGGGAGATTGGAACACGTGAGAAAGTCGGCTTACGCAAGAAAGCTATTTCTGATCAGTATGGAAGATAATGCGCAAAAAAAAGTGGCGGCACTCGAAAAGTACATTGATATGAGCATCCCGGTGATTTCAACCGAAGCACTCATGGAAGCCAAGCCACAACACCGTAATAAAATTCTACTGATAGACTTCAGTGAACATAAATCACTTGTTCAATCGATCAAAAACTTGCCTCTTGTATGGAAAAACTTTGAAACCGTTGTCTTCAACGTGCCTAAAAGACTAACCACGGATGAACTTCTTTCATTTGGTCAATTAAAAGGTGTGTTTTATTCTGAAGATACGCTAGAGCAAATTGGAGAAGGGTTAAAAGGCATTGTTAACGGTCAAAACTGGCTGCCGCGTAATGTAACCAGTCAACTTTTACACTATTACCGCAATGTCATTAATACTCATACTGCACCAGCTACGGTAGACCTAACCATTCGTGAGCTACAAGTACTGCGTTGCCTACAAGCTGGCGCCTCGAACAGTCAGATGGCCGAAGAGTTATTCGTCAGTGAATTCACCATCAAATCGCACTTGTATCAGATATTCAAAAAGCTATCCGTAAAGAACCGAGTACAGGCAATCGCCTGGGCAGACCAAAACTTAATGTCGTGATGCAATGTGAGCGGCTCTGATAACTGAAATGACGAGTCGCTCATCTTTTTTCCGCACCGAGTCTCACATTTTTTCCTACTTTATTCATGATTCATTGCTACCTCTCGTGTTAAAGTTATGCGCAGATTCTTGATAAAAACGAGATAGGATATTCCCCCAATGATAAAAAAATGTCTGTTCCCTGCTGCAGGCTATGGCACACGCTTCCTACCGGCAACGAAATCTATGCCAAAAGAGATGATGCCAGTCGTGAACAAACCGCTTATTGAATACGGTGTCGAAGAAGCAATCCAAGCTGGTATGAACGGCATGTGTATTGTGACAGGTCGTGGCAAGCACTCGATCATGGACCACTTTGATAAGAACTACGAACTGGAACATCAGATTAGCGGTACCAACAAAGAAGAGCTGTTGGTAGATATCCGTGAAATCATTGAATCTGCAAACTTCACTTATATACGTCAACGCGAAATGAAAGGCTTGGGCCACGCGATTCTAACTGGACGAGAATTGGTAGGCGATGAGCCATTTGCTGTTGTTCTTGCTGATGACCTTTGTGTCAACGAGCAAGAGGGCGTACTGGCTCAGATGGTGGCACTATTTAAGCAGTTCCGCTGTTCTATCGTTGCAGTGCAAGAAGTACCAGCCGAAGAAACACACAAATACGGCGTTATCTCTGGTGAAATGATCAAAGACGACATCTACCGCGTAGACGACATGGTAGAAAAACCAGAGAAAGGCACGGCACCTAGCAACCTTGCTATCATTGGCCGCTACATCCTGACTCCCGATATTTTTGAACTGATTGAAAACACTGAACCAGGTAAAGGTGGTGAAATTCAAATCACTGACGCGCTGCTAAAACAAGCAAAAGCGGGCTGTGTATTGGCTTACAAATTCAAGGGCAAACGCTTTGACTGTGGTAGCGTTGAAGGTTACATCGAAGCAACTAACTATTGTTTTGAAAACCTGTATCTAAAAGATGAAAAAACCTCTGAGCTAGGTAAGCACGCAACACAAAAAGCAGTATAAAGCATCGTTATAGTACGAAATTACTGTATCGAAAGCCCAGCACAACGCTGGGCTTTTTACTTTACTGTTTTTTTATCCAGTAATTTTCTTTGCACATTTCTCACACTATGTAATACTTGCCCCACTTGGTTATACATAGAGCAAAAACGATGGATAAAATAGAAGTTCGCGGTGCCCGAACCCATAACCTTAAAGACATTAATCTTACAATCCCTCGCGATAAACTGATTGTCATTACTGGACTAAGTGGCTCCGGTAAATCCTCTCTCGCTTTCGATACATTGTATGCAGAAGGCCAACGACGCTACGTAGAGTCTCTCTCTGCCTACGCTCGTCAGTTTTTGTCTCTGATGGAAAAACCCGATGTCGACCACATTGAAGGGTTATCACCTGCGATTTCTATTGAACAGAAATCTACTTCTCATAACCCGCGTTCAACCGTCGGTACAATTACCGAAGTCTACGACTACTTACGTCTATTGTATGCTCGTGTGGGCGAACCCCGCTGTCCAACGCACCATGCCCCTCTTGCTGCGCAAACCATCAGCCAAATGGTGGACAAAGTCCTAGAGATGCCGGAAGGCAGCAAAATGATGCTATTGGCGCCTATTGTCAAAGAACGTAAAGGTGAGCATGTTAAAACGCTTGAGAACTTAGCGGCTCAAGGCTTTATTCGTGCGCGTATTGATGGAGAAACTTGCGATCTTTCCGATCCTCCAACCCTTGAACTACATAAAAAGCACACCATTGAAGTTGTGGTAGACCGCTTTAAAGTTCGTCCAGACTTACAACAGCGCTTGGCCGAATCTTTCGAGACAACACTCGAATTATCAGGCGGAATTGCAGTTGTCGCGCCAATGGATGGCGACGGTGAAGAGATTATTTTCTCCGCCAACTTCGCTTGTCCACAATGTGGTTACAGCATGCAAGAGTTAGAGCCGCGACTTTTCTCATTCAACAATCCTGCTGGTGCATGTGGCACTTGTGATGGCTTGGGTGTTCAACAATACTTCGATCCAAGCCGAGTCATTCAAGATGATTCATTAAGCTTGGCACAAGGTGCGATTCGCGGTTGGGATCAAAAGAACTACTACTACTTCCAAATGCTCACCTCATTGGCCGATCATTATGGTTTTGACCTCCATGCCCCTTTTAATTCTCTGCCAAAGAAAACGCAAGATGTCATTCTAAAGGGCTCAGGTCGTACTGAGATTGAGTTTAAATACATCAACGATCGTGGCGATATTCGCGTTAAACGCCATCCATTCGAAGGTATTCTGAATACCCTAGAACGTCGCTATCGTGATACAGAATCCAACTCTGTCCGTGAAGAGCTTGCAAAATACATCTCCACTAAATCTTGTTCAAGCTGTGGCGGTACTCGTCTACGCCTCGAAGCACGTAACGTGTTTATTGCTGATACGACACTACCTGAGATTGTTGAACTCAGCATTGCTGATGCATTGGAGTTCTTCCATTCCTTGAAACTGGAAGGTCAACGAGCCCAAATCGCTGAAAAAGTGATGAAGGAAATCAACGACCGCCTGCAATTCTTAGTTAACGTCGGTTTGAACTACCTAAACTTATCACGCAGTGCAGAAACCTTATCAGGCGGTGAAGCTCAACGTATTCGTTTAGCAAGCCAAATTGGTGCAGGTCTTGTTGGTGTCATGTACGTCTTAGATGAACCGTCGATTGGTCTCCACCAGCGTGATAATGAACGCTTATTAAAAACGCTCACTCATTTGCGCGATTTAGGTAATACCGTACTTGTGGTAGAACACGATGAAGATGCGATTCGCTGTGCAGATCATGTCATAGATATTGGTCCTGGTGCTGGCGTACATGGTGGTAATGTTGTTGCGGAAGGCACCATGGAAGAGATAATCGCAAATCCGAATTCTCTGACAGGTCAGTACTTAAGTGGTGTTAAAGAAATCGCAGTACCGAAAGATCGCACGCCGCGAGATCCGAAAAAAACGGTTGAGCTATTAGGCGCAACAGGTAATAACCTTAAAAACGTTAACCTTTCAATTCCTGTTGGGTTATTCAGCTGTATTACAGGAGTATCTGGCTCAGGTAAATCAACGCTGATTAATGATACTTTCTTTAAAATTGCGCATACCCAACTTAACGGAGCGACAACGGCTCAGCCTTCACCTTATAAATCGATTAAAGGTCTAGAGCACTTCGATAAAGTCATCGATATCGATCAAAGCCCAATTGGCCGTACACCTCGCTCTAACCCTGCAACCTATACGGGGATCTTTACACCAATCCGTGAACTATTTGCAGGCACACAGGAGTCGCGTTCTCGCGGTTACAAACCGGGCCGTTTTAGTTTTAACGTGCGCGGTGGTCGTTGTGAGGCCTGTCAGGGTGACGGTGTTATCAAAGTAGAAATGCACTTCCTACCAGATGTTTATGTGCCATGTGATGTGTGTAAAGGTAAACGCTACAACCGTGAAACGCTCGAAGTACGTTACAAAGGTAAAACTATTGATGAAGTGCTAGAAATGACGGTCGAAGATGCACGCACCTTCTTCGATCCAGTTCCTGCCATCGCTCGCAAACTACAAACACTGATGGATGTGGGTTTGTCGTACATACGATTGGGTCAAGCGGCAACAACACTCTCCGGTGGTGAAGCACAGCGTGTGAAACTGGCGCGAGAGCTATCCAAACGTGATACAGGAAAAACCTTGTACATTTTGGATGAACCAACAACCGGCTTGCACTTCCATGATATCCAGCAGTTGCTCACTGTACTGCACAGACTTCGCGACCACGGAAACACTGTCGTGGTGATCGAGCATAACCTGGACGTCATTAAGACTGCGGACTGGATTATCGATCTTGGTCCTGAAGGGGGTCAAGGTGGCGGCGAGATAATCGCTCAAGGCACTCCGGAAGATGTGTCGCAAATCGAGGGTTCGCACACAGCTCACTTCCTTAAGCCTATGTTGAAGTAGAAAAAA
The DNA here is from genome assembly GCF_000742455.1 of Vibrio sp. OY15. Taxonomy (NCBI): domain Bacteria; kingdom Pseudomonadati; phylum Pseudomonadota; class Gammaproteobacteria; order Vibrionales; family Vibrionaceae; genus Vibrio; species Vibrio sp. OY15. Next base: position 61,364 of record NZ_JPIL01000031.1, read on the forward strand.
CAGGTAAAGTATCGAGACCAGCAAGTGCTGGTCTTTTTTCATTCAAAACAACGCAATAACTATGGCTACTATACATGTAAGTGGAACAAAGCTTTCTCCCGAAAAAGTACAGGTTCCCCTCAATCGCAAGTTTCTCATTGCCTTGGCAACACTATTTGTGTTGGCAATGCACTTTTTCATGCCCAACCCCGGCGGTTCGGGGCTTTCACTTTCGTTCAATGCGACAACTTGGATTGCTTTTAGCTTTGCATTAGGCATTGGGTGTTACCAACTTGCGAATAATCGAGTACTACGTTACTCAAAACTAACCATCGGCTTGTTCATTAGTGCTCTTATCATGACGGTGCCCATTCTGTACCCAAATGCAAATAGCAGTTTGGCAGCCAATAAGCTCATTGGCCTGTGGTGTGGTGTCCTGTTCTTTATTGTTTTACAACAATTTCATTTCAGTAATAAACATCGCCAACGCCTATTATGGTTCATTGTCCTTGCGGTTGTTATCGAAGCCATTTTTGGTCTGACACAATATCTGTATCTCAAACCAGGCAATCCGTTTGGTTACGACACGGTGGCCAATCGTCCTTATGGTATTTTCCAACAGCCCAATGTAATGGCCAGTTTTCTTGCGACAGGGTTGGTGATTGCCAGCTATTTACTTGCACGTCAGCCCTACAAATACGATCGTAAGTTAAGCGATGTTTACCTTCTCTATGCCGTACCAGTTTTAACTTTACCACTAATTGTGGCGTTGGCTTCACGCACTGGTTGGTTAGCCTCGGTCATCGCCGTGTTGTTGGTCATTCCATACATGTACCGCTTTGCAACCAAAGGGCGCTTTATCCGCTGGGTTGTGTCACTTGTAAGTGGGCTCTTACTCTCAGTCGTTGTCATGCATCTTGCCTTTCCTGATGGAGGTGGGTTAGCCGCAGAAAAAGTAAATATGGAGTCTCCTCGAGCGTATACTTTTCCGCAAACATTAGACATGGTGATTGAAAAGCCTTTTACTGGTTATGGATATGGCAAGTTTGAATCTGAGTACATGCTGTATACGGCTCGTCAACATGCCCTTAATGAGAATTACCCAGCAGGTTTGCCTGCCATGGAGCATCCGCATAACGAGCTGCTTTACTGGGGAGTAGAAGGTGGCTTACTGCCAATACTCGGCATCTTCTTAGCGATGGCACTGGTACTGTATCGAATCTATCAAGCCAAACGCGGAACTCGTCTTGCGTTGCTGGGCTTGTTTATACCTATCGTATTGCACTCACAACTGGAATACCCTTTCTACCACTCTCTCGTGCATTGGTTGATCTTCGTTATCCTACTGTACTGGGTCGATCAGCGCGTCTCTCGTTATCGACAAGTTGGCTTTAGTAATGTAACCAAAAGCTTGCTGCGTGTTTTTAGTTTGGTACTTCCCGTTGCGTTTACGTTTTACATGGTAAGCGCATTACATACGAACTATGTATTGACGAAGTTTGAGACCACTAGACCAACTAACCCTGATATTCTGAATCAAGTCAGTAACCCTGTAGTTTGGAAAGACAGATTTGATTGGGATGTCTATAGCACGTTTTTAAACCTTGGGCTGTACCAACAAGACGCAACCTTGATTCAGCCTTATATCGATTGGTCGCTAAAAATCATCAAAGATAAGCCTCGCCCTGCATTTTATAATAATTTGATTTTGGCCTACCAAGGCTTAGATGACTCAAGTAAAGCGGAGCAAATTAGAGCTGAAGCGCAGTTTTTGTTCCCGAAGATTGATTTCAGTGACGTCAATTACCAGCCACCTTCTCAAGCAATATCTGCCTCACCAGCCCCCACTTCAGGAGCTGAGTAATAAATACCAAAAAGCGAAGGGATGACCTTCGCTTTTCTTTATCTCATTGCTGTATGATTTTATTCAGTGAGTGACTCTTCTAACGCTTTTAAGCACAGCGCAACGTTTTCAGATCGAGCGCCGTAACCCATTAAGCCAATACGCCACGCTTTACCAGCTAATGCCCCAAGGCCTGCACCAATTTCTAGGTTATAGGTTTCTAGCAAGTGAGCACGAACTTTTGCTTCATCAACTCCTTCAGGCACGTAAATCGCATTTAATTGTGGCAACCGATGGGCTTCGTCCACAACAAATTCAAAGCCTAACTTTTGTAAGCCATTTTTGAGTTTTTCATGCATCAGTTGGTGACGAGCCCAAGCGTTTTCTAATCCTTCATTTTTCAGTATCAATAAAGCTTCATGAAGCGCATACAAGCTATTAACTGGCGCCGTATGATGGTAACTACGCTTGCCTTCTCCACTCCAATACCCCAAAACTAAACTCTGATCGAGGAACCAACTCTGTACTGGTGTTGTTCTTGCTTGAATCTTTTCAATCGCGGCAGGAGAAAACGTCACTGGTGAGAGCCCAGGTACACATGACAAACATTTTTGACTACCAGAGTAAACCGCATCCAGTTGCCATTCATCCACTTTTAACGGCACACCACCAAGCGATGTCACCGCATCAACAATAGATAATGCATTATGCTGTTTCGCCAGCTTACCCAATGCTTGAGCATCACTGACTGCACCAGTTGAGGTTTCCGCATGCACAAAAGCAAGAATTTTTGTATCTGGGTGCTGTTCGAGTGCTTGCTCGACTTTATCAATGGAAACAGGCGTCCCCCACTCATCATCGACGATAACAACTTCGCCACCAGCACGGACGACATTTTCGCGCATGCGTTCACCAAATACACCGTTACGGCAGACGATCACTTTGTCGCCTTTCTCGATCAAGTTTACAAAGCAGGTTTCCATCCCTGCACTACCTGGCGCTGAAACCGCAATAGTGAACTCATTGTCAGTTTGAAAGGCATACTTCAATAGCTGCTTGAGCTCATCCATCATACCGATAAACAGAGGATCAAGGTGACCTACAGTAGGACGGCTTAGTGCTTGTAACACTTGAGGATAAATATCAGAAGGACCAGGTCCCATTAAAATACGGTGAGGCGGAATAAAGCTTTGGATCGACATGTCAGCTCCTTGATTATCTTTTATCCTGAGCATTCTAAAAGTTCTATTCAATAACATGGCTCAGGTGTAGGGTTCTTCACCCTAATAGATTTTTCCTCTATCAGCAATTAGCCGTAAGTATGGAGGTCAAACCAGTGTCACAAAATCGTTAATAAAAAACACCATAAAGGTTGAAATATTGATTGACATTAAGGCCTCAAAACCGTTCAATGTTTGAGCTTTATGTAGAAGAGGAGCGCTACCCAGGTAGATGATTTGTGGAACCGCAATTCCAACACCAATCATTGAGGGGGAGTAGTGCCGAGGTAAGTCAAAGTTGCAGGATTTGACTTGTCGGTTGAATTGGGCTGAATCCCATCAACTGTCATCAGCACAGTCTGATGAAGGGCTTCTGAGGGTAAATTTTTCAAATAGCATTCTAAATACCTCTCTTTTTGCTCTGTTCCTTTTCTCACTAAACATTGGATGTACAATTTTTTAGGAAGTCGTGGGAGAACGCAGTGAGCGCATTTAACGTAGCTAAATTCGGTGGAACCAGTGTTGCCAACTTTGAGGCAATGAGTCGTTGCGCCACCATTATCGAAAACAATCCAACTACTCGCCTGGTCGTGAGCAGCGCTTGCTCTGGCGTCACCAACCTATTGGTAGAACTCGCCAACGGTGTTCAGGATCAAACGCACCGTACTGAGCTGCTACAAAATTTGGCCAACATTCATGACGCCATTTTAACTCAGCTCGAAGACAGCACGAAAACTGCTGCCGAGGTGTATGGCATATTAGATACCGTAACCAGCCTGGCCGAGGCTGCATCTATCCAAGCTAGTGCGAAGTTAACCGATCATTTAGTCGCATGTGGCGAACTCATGTCGACGCATATTCTAACTCAGTTAATGTGTGAGCGAGGCATTCAAGCTGTGCGCTTTGATATCCGCGATGTGCTGCGTACTGATGACAACTTTGGTCGCGCGGAGCCAAACATTGAAGCAATTTCGACGCTTGCGCAAGATAAACTCGTACCACTTTGCCAACAATCCGTTGTTGTTACTCAAGGCTTCATAGGATCTGACGAAGCCGGTAATACAACAACATTAGGTCGAGGGGGCAGCGATTACAGCGCCGCCTTAATTGCTGAGAGCGTCAAAGCGGCAGGGTTAGAAATCTGGACTGATGTTCCGGGCATCTACACAACAGACCCGCGAATTGCGCCAAAAGCCTCACCAATTCCTGAGATCAGCTTTAGTGAAGCTTCAGAAATGGCTAACTTTGGCGCTAAAATCCTTCACCCTTCTACGCTAGTACCTGCATTGCGCCACGACATTCCGGTATTTGTGGGGTCATCGAAAGAGCCTGAAAAAGGGGGAACTTGGATTCGCCACCAAGTCGAAAGCTCACCGTTATTCCGTGCGCTAGCTTTGCGTTGTAACCAAACCATGGTAACGCTACGCAGCGCCAATATGTTCCACGCATACGGTTTCTTAGCAAAGGTCTTTGAGATCCTTGCAAAGCATAAGATCTCTGTCGATTTGATCACGACATCTGAAATCAGTGTATCGTTAACACTTGATCAAACTGATACATCTGGCGGAGCACCACAGCTGCCGCAAGCTGCACGAGAAGAGTTAGAAGAGTTATGTAAGGTAGAAGTTGAACATGACCTATGCCTCGTTGCTCTCATTGGTAACAACATGAGTGAGAGTAAAGGCTACGCGAAACAGGTTTTTGGCACGCTAGAAGATTTTAACCTACGCATGATTTGTTATGGCGCTAGCCCTCACAACTTATGCTTCTTGCTCCATGAATCGGTATCGAAACAAGCCATACAAAAACTCCACACGGAGTTGTTTGAGAAGTAAGTTCAACTCAATAAAACAAAGGGCTGCGTATCTGCAGCCCTTTGTTGTTTCATTAGTTGTTATATTTGGACGAGGTAAACATCAATTTAACCATTAATGTTTGGCCCTAACCATTTTTCAGCCTCGATCCTATCCCACCCCTTACGATCGGCGTAACTCTCTAGCTGATCTTCTTGGATCTGTGCGATCGCAAAGTAACGTGAGTCAGGATGAGAGAAGTACCAACCAGATACTGACGCACCCGGATACATTGCATAGCTGGAGGTTAGAGTCATGCCAATATTCTCTTCCACATTAAGTAGCTCCCAAAGCGGTCCTTTTTCAGTATGCTCAGGGCACGCTGGATAACCTGGTGCAGGGCGAATACCTTGGTATTTTTCACGAATGAGATCATCGTTAGATAAATCTTCATCCGCAGCATAACCCCAAATTTCTTTACGGACACGCTCATGCAAATACTCAGCAAACGCTTCGGCTAGGCGATCCGCCACCGCTTGAATCATAATTGCGTTGTAATCATCTCCCTGTGCTTTGTATTCATCAGCAAGCTCTCGTTCACCAATACCACCAGTGACAGCAAATGCCCCTATCCAATCATGCTTACCCGACTCTTTAGGTGCGATGTAGTCGGATAAACAATAGTTGAATCCTTTTGGTTTCTCGGTCTGTTGTCGCAAGTTACGTAATACTTTCACAACGTCGGTACGAGTTTCATCAGCATAAACTTCAATGTCGTCCCCCACGCTCGCAGCAGGGAATAAGCCACACATTCCACGCGCTTTTAACAGGCCTTCTCGCTCAACTCGATCAAGTATCTCGTTGGCATCTTCGAATAAACGTTTTGCTTCTTCACCAACTTCTTCATGTTGGAAAATTGTTGGATACTTACCCACAAGTGACCAAGTCATAAAGAATGGTGTCCAATCGATGTATTGACGTAATATAGCCACATCAAAATCATCGAAGATATGAATGCCAGGCTTAACAGGCACTGGAGGAGTATAAGCTTCCCAATCGATAGCAACTTTATTCGCTCGAGCAGCTTCTAATGTCACTGGTTTGGTTCTCGGTTTCTTTCGATTATGTTGATCACGTACTCGTTCGTAATCAGCTTCAAGTTTTTCAACAAATTCAGGGCGACGTTCATCAGACAGAAGAGAAGTACATACGCCCACTGCACGTGAGGCGTTGTTCACGTAAACCACTGGATGCTTGTAATTTTTCTCAATCTTAACTGCTGTATGGGCTTTTGACGTTGTTGCGCCACCGATGAGAAGAGGTAAGTTAAAGTCGAGACGCTCCATCTCTTTTGCAACATGCACCATTTCGTCTAATGAAGGTGTGATCAACCCTGATAAACCAATAATATCGACGTTCTCTTCTTGCGCTACTTTTAAGATCTTTTCGCAAGGAACCATGACACCAAGATCGATAATTTCGTAGTTATTGCACTGCAATACAACGCCAACGATGTTTTTCCCGATATCATGTACATCACCTTTGACCGTCGCTAGCAAAATCTTACCGTTTGTTTGTCCCACCTGCTTTTCTGCATTGATGTAGGGCTCCAGATGCGCGACTGCTTGCTTCATCACTCGTGCAGATTTTACGACCTGAGGAAGGAACATTTTACCTTCACCAAACAAGTCTCCGACGACGTTCATCCCATCCATTAATGGGCCTTCAATCACCTCTAATGGCTTTGAAGCGTTGACACGAGCCTCTTCGGTATCATCAACGATGAACTCAGTTATTCCTTTCACTAACGCGTGCTCTAAGCGCTTTTCAACAGGCCAAGTTCTCCACTCAAGTGCAGAGGCATCCTCCTCTTTACCTACCCCTTTGCCTGCATATTCCGCCGCGATATCTAACAATCTCTCAGTGGCGTCATCACGACGGTTAAGAACGACATCTTCCACAGCCTCACGCAATTTTTCAGGCACGTTATCGTAGATTTCTAACTGACCCGCATTCACAATCCCCATATCCATACCATTTTTAAAACAGTGGTAGAGGAACACCGCGTGAATCGCTTCACGTACATAGTTATTGCCACGGAAAGAGAATGAGACGTTAGAAACACCACCCGAGATCATCGCATGTGGTAAATCACGTTTGATATCGCCAACGGCTTCAATGAAATCCACCGCGTAGTTATTATGCTCCTCGATCCCCGTAGCAATGGCAAAAATGTTTGGGTCAAAAATGATGTCTTCTGGTGGAAAGCCCACTTCATCAACAAGAATTCGGTAAGCGTTGGTACAAATTTCTACTTTGCGCTCACGTGTATCTGCTTGCCCAATCTCATCAAACGCCATCACAATCACAGCCGCACCGTAACGGCGGATCAACTTAGCTTGTTCAACGAATTTCTCTTTGCCTTCTTTGAGAGAGATCGAGTTAACAATGCCTTTGCCTTGGATGCACTTAAGACCGGCTTCAATAACCTCCCACTTGGAAGAGTCAACCATGATTGGTACTTTTGAGATTTCAGGTTCTGACGCACAAAGGTTTAAAAAGCGAACCATACAAGCTTGTGCATCCAACATGCCTTCATCCATGTTGATATCGATAATTTGAGCGCCATTTTCAACTTGTTGACGAGCCACATCGAGCGCTTCATCGTACAGCTCTTCTTTAATCAAGCGCTTAAAACGCGCAGAACCGGTTACATTCGTACGCTCACCGACATTGATAAATAAAGAGTCTTTATCAATAGCGAGTGGCTCTAGGCCAGACAAGCGACAAGCAACGGGAAGTTCAGGTAATTGACGAGGGGCGATATTTTCAACCGCGAGTGCCATTTGGCGAATGTGCTCAGGAGTTGTACCACAACACCCACCAATCAAGTTTAAAAAGCCACTTTGAGCCCACTCTTTAACATGCTTAGCCATATCTTCTGGCGACAAATCGTATTCGCCGAATGCATTCGGAAGCCCAGCATTTGGGTGAGCGGAAACAAAAGATTCTGATATACGCGAGAGCTCTTCAACATAAGGACGCAGTTCATCCGGGCCAAGTGCACAGTTCAAACCAAACGAAATCGGTTTAACATGACGTAATGAGTTGTAAAACGCTTCTGTGGTTTGACCGGATAATGTCCGACCGGAAGCATCAGTAATAGTCCCCGAGATCATCACATGTAACTCAATACCCATCTCTTCAAACACACTTTCAACAGCAAATGAACAAGCCTTAGCGTTAAGCGTATCGAAGATGGTCTCGATAAGAATAAGGTCTGAACCACCTTTAATAAGCGCTCGAGTCGATTCAGAGTAAGCCTCAACTAACTCGTCGAAAGAAACATTTCGATATCCGGGGTCATTTACATCAGGAGAAATAGAACAAGTTCGGTTCGTCGGCCCTAAAACCCCTGCGACATAACGCGGTTTATCGGGTGTTTTTGCGGTCCATTCATCTGCAACTTCACGTGCAAGCTTGGCAGCTGCAAAGTTAATTTCTTCACTTAGGCTTTCCATCTCGTAGTCAGCCATCGCAATGGTTGTTGCGTTAAAAGTGTTGGTCTCAAGAATATCTGCACCCGCTTCTAAATATGCAGCGTGAATTTCCTTGATAAGTTGAGGCTGACTTAGAACCAACAGGTCGTTGTTACCTTTTAGATCACAATGCCAATCCGCAAAGCGCGTTCCTCGATAGTCTTGCTCTTCAAGTTTGTACCCTTGAATCATGGTTCCCATACCACCATCAATCAAAAGAATACGTTGCTTCAATTGAGCTTCAATCTGTTGTCTTACGTTACTTCCCACAGTACAGCCTCATTCCTTTAGTTATCTTTCCATCCTATCACACAAACTTCAGGAGTCTAGACGTCTAAACGTAGAATTAATGATTATTTTATATCCTTCTTAACTTGCAAAATAATCACGAAAAAATGTTTGCTATTTAAGCAGCATCAGCCGAGAATTCCATTCATAAAATGTTACAAATAGAGAGCTCTATGTCGGTCTATCATACTTTATGTTTTCTATCCGCAGCTGCGATGCTAATTGCTTTTGTAAACAGCAAGATAGGAAAGATGCAAACCACCATTGCGATTACCGCAGGTTCAATGGTGCTTTCACTTCTAATCTTAATTGCGGGTCAAAACAACTGGTTCCATCTCACCGAAATTGCGACGGAGACGGTCACAAGGATTAACTTCGAAGATTTCTTGCTCAAAGGCATTCTTGGCTTCTTACTATTTGCTGGTGGACTAGGCATCAAACTCCCGAACCTTAAAGATCAAAAGTGGGAGATCACTGTTTTAGCCCTTGGAGCCACACTGTTTTCCACGTTCTTTATTGGATTTGCACTGTATGGGTTTTGTCAGTTAATTGGAATCCAATTTGATTTGGTCTACTGCTTACTATTTGGTGCTCTAATATCGCCAACTGACCCAATCGCTGTATTGGCTATTGTGAAAAAACTAGATGCTCCTAAACGTATCTCCACTCAGATTGAAGGAGAATCGCTCTTCAATGATGGCTTCGGTTTGGTTATCTTCGTCACTCTATTTACGATTGCATTTGGCACTGAGGCACCAACTGTAGGTAGTGTCACCTTACTCTTCATCCAAGAAGCTATCGGTGGTATCGCATATGGTTTCGTCCTCGGTTTGCTATTCCACTACTTGATCAGTGCCACCGATGATCACTCAATGGAATTGTTACTTACCATTGGTGTCCCAACAGCAGGTTACGCATTTGCTGAATACATCCATGTATCAGGCCCACTCGCAATGGTTGTATCCGGTATTATGATTGGCAACTGGACACGCTTTATTGGCTTTTCAAAAGAGAGTGAAGATCACCTTGACCATTTTTGGGAGCTTGTTGATGAATTCTTGAATGGCGTGTTATTCCTACTGATCGGTATGTCGATGCTGCTATTTGAATTCCACAAAGAAGACTGGATCATGATGGCTATTTCAGTCCCTCTTGTACTAGCAGCTCGCTATCTAAGTGTATTTCTTTCTTACATAGGCTTTAAACGTTACAGAAAATATAATCCATGGTCAGTGCGTATTTTGACGTGGGGCGGTTTACGCGGAGGCCTAGCACTAGCGATGGCACTTTCTATTCCATCTGGTATTTGGGTGATTCAAGATAAGTTAATCGATGTAAAAGAGATTATTCTTGTAATGACCTACTCCGTCGTTGTTTTCTCTATCCTCATTCAAGGCTCAACAATCACTCCAATGATTGAAAAAGCAAAAGCAGAAGAGAAGAAGATGGAAGAGAGCAACCAAGCAATAACCACTCCGGAACATACGGAGACAGTGGACTCTTAAAGACACGTAACTTAATAAATAAAAAGCAGCTACCTAGCTGCTTTTTTCATAACTAATTTTCAGACTCCCCTTCAAGGACGAAGGCTCCTTATTCTTTGATATACCATCAAATATACGAAGAATCGCTACGCTACATTTTCATAGATACTAACTATTGCCGATAGATAGTATTCATAGACGAGTCTTTTAATTTACCCATTTATCACTTCTCTTCTCTTCTCTTCTCTTCTCTTGGCAATATAGGCTCCTCGCAAATATCAAAGCTAAACTTCCACAATACTTAGCAATGAGCGAGTTTGTATTTTTATGAGAAAGATACATTTAGGGTGATTGCGTTCAGAACCCAAACAGGTTAGCAATCTCACCAAGATAAAACTGAGCTAGCATTCAGGTAGATCAAAGCCTTAACAGAAATTTAGTCCCCCTCTCTCTTGAACTCAGTGAGACTAAACTTGTATTCAAAGTCGTCCTGTTTTCAAAATTGGAACAAGTGACACCTCAAACAATTAAACTCTGTCACATAACTAGATTTTCTAATATCGAACAAAAGGAGCTTTGGTGAATGAAGAGGCTCAAAACTAGCGCTCGAGACTGCAGAAACCACACAAAACTGCGTTCCACTTCACTCATACAGGGCTTAGAAAGCATCGCCAGAGGGAAGCCGGCCTCTCGATGCAAGGTTTCAATATGAAAGTGGGTTTAAGGTAAGTCGGGGAACCAAAACGAAAAAAGCCTCAGTCTTTCGACTGAGGCTTAATATAAGTGGCGGAGTGGACGGGACTCGAACCCGCGACCCCCGGCGTGACAGGCCGGTATTCTAACCAACTGAACTACCACTCCGCAGTGGTATCACTCGCTTTAATAAGCAAGTGTCCGCTTTTGTCTTCACTTTTCAAAAAAGTGAAAATAAAACTAAA
>NZ_JPIL01000032.1:0-88407 GCF_000742455.1 Vibrio sp. OY15
CGGGAGGATTCGAACCTCCGACCGCCGGGTTCGTAGCCAGGTACTCAATCCAGCTGAGCTAAGGACGCGCAGTTTTCGATATCGACTTTCATCAACATCAGGGCATTACCCTTTAATAAGTGGCGCGTCCTGGAGGATTCGAACCTCCGACCGCCTGGTTCGTAGCCAGGTACTCTATCCAGCTGAGCTAAGGACGCGCAATAATCTTATTTTACTTTGTATAACCCGTTTATCAAACGAATTATTAAATAGTGGCGCGTCCTGGAGGATTCGAACCTCCGACCGCCTGGTTCGTAGCCAGGTACTCTATCCAGCTGAGCTAAGGACGCGCAGATCTTCTTGCTAAGAAGTTGTGAAGTAAATCACATTCATTTCTTACGAAACAAAAAAAAGGCCATCGGGCCAGTCAATGAATGGCGGTGAAGGAGGGATTCGAACCCTCGATACGGGATAAACCGTATACTCCCTTAGCAGGGGAGCGCCTTCAGCCTCTCGGCCACCTCACCGTTTTCATTGTTATATCTCAAAAGAGATATGGCGCGTCCTGGAGGATTCGAACCTCCGACCGCCTGGTTCGTAGCCAGGTACTCTATCCAGCTGAGCTAAGGACGCACTTTTTGTTGATAAATCAACGTTGCAAGAATGGCGGTGAAGGAGGGATTCGAACCCTCGATACGGGATAAACCGTATACTCCCTTAGCAGGGGAGCGCCTTCAGCCTCTCGGCCACCTCACCGTCTTGCGGAGGCACATATTACGTTTTACCGAAAATATGTCAAACACTTTCTTTGAAAAAATCTACGAAACTGGCTTAACCGTTGCTGATTTAATCAAAGTGACTATTAAACGAACTTTATCACTCTATTATGATGAAAAAAAGAGAGTCTTCTCTGAAAAAAAGACATTTATTTTCAAATAACTTTCTGAAGTTCGAATCAACATTATTGATGAATTCACAGCCATACTCAACACAATAGTTTCTGCAAATTTTCAAAAACAGTAAAAACTAAAAAGGCCAACCCTTCGGTTAGCCTTTTTCATTCAAACTAAGCTCTGTAAACAGGAGCGACTTAGTAGTTACCTGAAGCAACGTTGCCATTGCCTTTTTCAGCTTGAATGCGCATGTAGATTTCTTCACGGTGAACTGAAACCTCTTTCGGAGCGTTAACGCCGATACGCACTTGGTTACCTTTAACACCTAGTACAGTTACAGTCACTTCATCACCAATCATCAGTGTTTCGCCTACGCGGCGAGTCAAAATTAGCATTCTTTGCTCCTTGAGTAATCTCTAAATTTTCTTGCTACAAAGCTATTATCCAACAAAAGTTATATTTTCGTAAACTACCTTGTTAGCGAAAATCAGCCTAAAAAGGCATGTTTTTGTTGAATGTTTAATGCTTCACTAGACGTAATGTAAGCATCATGCAGAATGTTTGCTGCTGTATCCACACATTCGGGTGCTAAAACTAGCATCATAGTGAGTGCATTCGTTGCGCTGAAATTGATCTCAATATCTCGCTTTGCCAACAAATCGCATGCGTGCTCTACCATTCCATTGGCCTCAAGCCCCACTGCGGTCAACAGGCTTACCACTTCACTATTACGGATTTTGTCGCTGAACACCAGATCGAACTTGGCACATGCATCTTGTTTTATCATGATACCTGCCCGTTCTGTTTCCTCGATCACATTCCAAATGTCGATACCCAACATCTGACATTGTTTTGTAGCACTAGATAAATGTTCTTTATCGACTTCGATTATGGCAAGGTCACGTTGAATGGCTATACCAGAGACGGCTTGATTGCCTAACTCCCCCTTTACCAGACTGCCTTCATTAACATCAAATGTCGAAAGCACGCGCAGTGGCACATTATTCTTCCATGCAAATTGCACTGAAGGTAAATGTAATACTTTCGCGCCTCGGCTTGCCATCGCTTCCATGGAAGGAAAATCGATAACCGCCAATTTTCGCGCGTTTTTCACTACACGTGGGTCACAAGTATAAATACCATCAACGTCGGTAAAGATTTGACACTCATCAGCGCGCAATGCGCCTGCCAGTGCCACTGCGCTCGTATCTGAGCCACCTCGACCTAATGTGGTGATATCCCCGTTCTCATTCACACCTTGAAAGCCTGCAACAATCACGATTTGGTCTTGCTCAAGCAACCCCAGAATTGTCTTAGTATCAATGTGTTTAATCGTTGCGTCATTGTGTTGATTATCCGTCACAATATTCGCCTGTGCTCCGGTAAGCGAGCGTGTAGCATGACCCAATTTATTGAGTGTCATTGCTAACAGTGCCATTGACACTTGCTCACCAGCAGAGAGCAAAACATCAAGTTCTCGAGCTGTAGGCACGCTATCTATCTGTTTAGCGAGGTCCATCAGTCTGTTTGTTTCGCCTGACATTGCAGACACGACAACAACAACTTGATTGCCATCATTTTTCGCCTTAATGATGTGTTCAGCAACTTGGTGGATTCTTTCAATTGAACCCACTGAGGTTCCGCCAAACTTTTGCACGATAAGGGGCTTTTTCACCAGTCTTCACCTTCCCAAGACCGAAGTCTCTTTAGAACTGCTTACATCTTCAGTATTTCCTTTTAGAAAAATTATATAAGCAGTAGTTACAACAAAAACCAAATAGCCTAAATGGCTCGGTTAACTTTTGGTCAATTAAACCACTTGGCTGCTAAAAAAAATTACGCTCAATCAAAGAAACTTGATTGAGCGTAATTTTAGTAGTTAAAAGCTTATAAGCGCTCTTCTAACCAAGGCTGAACTGTTTTAATTGCCTCTGGTAGTGCGGCTACATCAGTACCACCAGCTTGAGCCATGTCAGGACGACCACCGCCCTTACCACCGACTTGCTCAGCAATCATCTTAACTAGATCTCCGGCTTTTACTTTACCAGTTAGATCTTTAGTCACACCAGCAATCAAGCCAACCTTGTCACCTGTTACGTTGGCAAGCAGTACGATACCAGACCCCATTTGGTTCTTGATGTCATCAACCATAGTACGTAGGTTCTTGCTGTCAGCGCCTTCAAGAGCTGCGACTAGAACTTTTGTACCATTGACTTCAACCGCTTTGCCCATGATGTTAGCGCTTTCTGCTGCCGCCATCTTATCTTTTAGCTTCTGCACTTCTTTCTCTAGCGCTTTTGCTTTCTGTGCAGATTCTGCCAGTTTCTCTTCGTACTTCGCGTTTTGAGCTTCAATAGCGTCTAATGCAGCCTCGCCTGTTACCGCCTCAATACGTCGAATACCTGCAGCAATGCCGCTTTCTGAAGTGATTTTGAATAGGCCAATATCACCTGTGCTTGATGCGTGAATACCACCGCAAAGCTCTGTCGAGAAGTCACCCATAGACAATACGCGTACTTCGTCGTCGTACTTCTCGCCGAATAGAGCCATTGCGCCTTTCTTCTTAGCTGACTCAATGTCCATCACGTTGGTTTCAATCGTGTGGTTGCGACGAATTTGCGCGTTAACTAGGCGCTCAACTTCTTTCAACTCTGCTGCGGTTACGGCTTCTAGATGCGAGAAGTCGAAACGTAGGTTGTCTGCCTTCACCAATGAGCCTTTCTGCGTTACGTGCTCACCTAAAACTTGGCGTAGTGCTGCGTGTAGCAAGTGCGTTGCTGAGTGGTTTAGAGAGATAGCTGCGCGACGCTCTGCGTCAACGATAGTTGCTACTTCATCACCTTTCGCTAGAACGCCTTCTGCCATTACACCGTGGTGCGCGATTGCGTTACCTAGTTTTTGAGTGTCCTCAACGCGGAATACACCAGACTCAGTACGGATTTCACCAGCGTCACCACACTGACCGCCTGACTCTGCGTAGAATGGTGTTTCACCAAGTACGATGATTGCTTTGTCGCCCGCAGATAGCGAATCTACTTCGTTGCCTTCAACGAACATCGCTGCTACAGAACTAGAGCCTTTAGTACCTGTGTAACCACAGAATTCTGTTTGCGTATCAACTTTGATTGCTGCGTTGTAGTCAGTACCGAAGTTACCCGCTTCACGCGCACGTTGACGCTGCTCTTCCATCGCTTTCTCGAAACCTTCTTCGTCGATTGCGAACTCACGCTCACGTGCTACGTCGTTAGTTAAGTCAGCTGGGAAGCCGTAAGTATCGTAAAGTTTAAATACGGTTTCGCCGTCTAGTACTTTACCGTCTAGGTTATCTAGTGCTTCGTTTAGAATCGCCATACCGCGCTCAAGTGTACGACCAAAGTTTTCTTCTTCGATACGCAGTACTTTTTCAACCACAGCTTGTTGACGCTTCAGCTCTTCACCAGCCGTACCCATGATGTCAGCTAGAACGCCAACCAACTTGTGGAAGAATGCACCTTGTGCGCCCAGCTTGTTACCGTGACGAACTGCGCGACGGATGATACGGCGTAATACGTAACCACGACCTTCGTTTGAAGGCATAACGCCATCCACGATCAGGAATGAACATGAACGGATGTGGTCAGCGATAACGCGTAGTGATTGGTTTGATAGGTCTTCGTAACCGATCACTTCTGCTGCTGCTTTGATAAGAGCTTGGAATACATCAATTTCGTAGTTTGAGTGAACGCCCTGCATGATTGCAGAGATACGCTCGATACCCATACCAGTATCTACCGATGGTTTTGGTAGCGGTTCCATAGTGCCGTCTGCGTGACGGTTGAACTGCATGAATACGTTGTTCCAGATCTCGATGAAACGGTCACCATCTTCTTCAGGCGTGCCAGGACGGCCACCCCAGATGTGCTCACCGTGATCGTAGAAGATTTCAGTACATGGACCACAAGGGCCAGTGTCGCCCATTTGCCAGAAGTTATCAGACTCGTACGGCTTGCCGCCTTCTTTATCACCAATGCGAACAATACGATCAGCGGGTACGCCAACTTTCTTGTTCCAGATGTCAAACGCTTCGTCATCGGTTTCGTAAACAGTTACCAATAAACGATCCGCTGGCAGTTTAAGAACTTCGGTTAGGAATTCCCAAGCAAAGGAGATCGCATCTTCTTTGAAGTAATCGCCAAAGCTGAAGTTGCCTAACATTTCAAAGAATGTGTGGTGACGAGCAGTAAAGCCAACATTTTCTAGGTCGTTATGTTTACCACCAGCACGTACGCAACGCTGAGCCGTAGTCGCTCGAGTGTAGGCTCGTTTTTCTAAGCCTAAGAAACAATCTTTAAATTGGTTCATACCTGCGTTTGTGAACAGCAGGGTTGGGTCGTTATGTGGAACTAACGATGAACTTTCTACGATTTGGTGTCCTTTGCTCTCAAAGAACTTGAGGAACGCGTTACGAACCTCATCAGTGCTCATGTACATGCAGCTCTTCCTGAAAATAGTCGAGTTAGAATTTTGCCGTATTGTAGATCATGCAAACAGCTGAGACTAGTTTTCTTGAGGAAAAGAGGGAGTAGGAGAAAAAATTTGAAGCAAAACAAAAATCAGTGCGGACGACTGACCGTTAATCTTCGTCCTCAAAGCTCAGCGCGTAGCTGATTTGGTCAAAACTGTAGCCACGATATTGCAGAAAACGAACTTGTTTTGCGTACTCTTTTTGGTCTTTGGCTTTAATACCTTTGAATTTCTTTTCTGCCGCCTGTTTAGCCAGTTCAAACCAATCTTGCGGCTCTTCAGCCATAGCTTGCTCAATCACCGACTCCGCAACACGCTTCTGGTTTAACTCTTGACGAATTCGACGCTCTCCATGTCCTTTGTATACATGCTGTCTAATTTGACTCTTCGCGTAACGTAAATCATCTAAATAGTTATGGTCTAGGCAAAAATTAATTGCGATGTCGATGTCTGATTCTTCATAGCCCTTCATCGATAATTTTTGGTAAAGCTCATACTGACCATGATCGCGACGGCTAAGCAATTGTATAGCAGCCTCTTTGCTCGATAATGTTGGCGCCTGGCGTTTTTGGTACATGATGATCCTAAAAGTATTTTTGCTGTACAGGCTCTCAATGGCCTTTGTGATAATTCGATTTTTGATTTCAATAGATACAACAAAGCCCCGCATTGCAGGGCTTTGTCATTTATTAATCTATGAGAGATTAAAACTCTTCAGCTTGCTCTGGCGCTTCACCAGCTTCAGGCGCTTCCGCAAGTGCTGGCGCTAGCAACATTTCACGCAGTTTTGTATCGATAGTTTTAGCCACTTCAGGGTGCTCACGCAGGTAGTTACATGCATTCGCTTTACCTTGACCAATCTTATCGCCATTGTAGCTATACCAAGCACCGGCTTTTTCAACTAACTTGTGCTTCACACCTAGATCGACAAGTTCACCTTCGCGGTTAAAGCCTTGGCCGTACATGATTTGTGTGTTTGCTTCTTTAAATGGTGCTGCAATCTTATTCTTAACAACTTTGATGCGCGTTTCGTTACCTACGACTTCGTCACCTTCTTTGATTGCGCCAGTACGACGGATATCTAGACGAACAGAAGCGTAGAACTTAAGTGCGTTACCACCTGTTGTTGTTTCTGGGTTACCAAACATCACACCAATCTTCATACGGATTTGGTTGATGAAGATACACATACAGTTAGACTGCTTTAGGTTACCCGTTAGCTTACGCATTGCTTGAGAAAGCATACGTGCTTGCAGACCCATGTGGCTATCGCCCATTTCGCCTTCGATTTCTGCTTTCGGTGTTAGCGCTGCAACAGAGTCGACAACCATAACATCGATAGCACCAGAACGTGCAAGTGCGTCACAGATCTCTAGCGCTTGCTCACCTGTGTCTGGCTGAGAAACTAGCAATGCATCGATATCTACGCCAAGTTTCTTCGCGTATACAGGATCTAGAGCGTGCTCTGCATCGATAAACGCACAAGTTTTGCCTTCACGTTGCGCAGCAGCAATAAGCTCAAGCGTTAATGTTGTTTTACCTGAAGATTCTGGGCCGTAGATTTCTACGATACGACCCATTGGTAGACCACCAGCACCCAAAGCGATATCAAGAGAAAGAGAACCCGTTGAGATGGTTTCTACGTCCATTGCGCGGTTATCACCAAGGCGCATGATAGAGCCTTTACCGAATTGCTTTTCAATTTGACCTAGCGCAGCGGCGAGCGCTTTCTGTTTGTTCTCGTCCATTACTTTCTCCGATTTATTCATCTTCTTTGGGCGACGAATAGTAATTCATTTTTCTTAAGCAGAAGAACTGCTCAGCAATGAAAGTTATTATACTGTTGATTCATACAGTGTCCATACCTGTATGAAAAAAATTTGGCTGACCTAAAGTCGTGATTTGCTCTAGCCCTTATCAATGCTGGGCTAAAACAATTTAAGAAATTCTAGAGTAGATGTTGATACAATTGAGTCAGCGCATGCTCGACCGCTTTTTTGCGAACTTCTGCACGGTCACCAGTAAAATGCATGGTTTCGACTTGCTGCCAACTTTGGTTATCAGCAAAAGCAAAGCAGACCATGCCGACTGGTTTCTCTTCACTGCCACCCCCCGGCCCTGCAATACCACTGATGGACACACCGATGGTCGCATTGGAGTTTTTCATTGCACCCTGTACCATTTCAATCACAACTGGCTCACTCACTGCACCATGCGCTTCTAACGTTGAAGCTTGCACACCAAGCATCTCCATTTTCGCTTCATTACTGTAGGTGACAAACGCACGGTCAAGCCACGCTGAACTACCAGCAATGTCAGTAATGGCGGTTGCAACACCACCACCAGTGCATGATTCTGCGGTCGTTAAAAGATGCCCGTGTTTAGCCAATAATGCGCCTAAATCGGCACTCAATTTTGTTGTTTTTTCCATAGCCAAAATGCCCTTTGTCTCTTTTTACTTGATAGGGATTCACGTATCCTAAGCCGCTACGGAAATAAACAAAAGAACTTACCTGTGAAAGCTGAACAAAAACACACTCCGATGATGCAGCAATACCTCAAGCTAAAAGCTGAGAACCCAGAGATTTTGCTGTTCTACCGCATGGGCGATTTCTACGAACTCTTTTACGATGATGCCAAGCGAGCTTCTCAGCTTCTTGATATTTCATTGACCAAACGTGGTGCGTCTGCAGGTGAACCTATCCCAATGGCGGGTGTGCCATTTCACGCCGTAGAGGGCTACCTGGCAAAACTTGTTCAGCTTGGTGAGTCTGTGGCGATCTGTGAACAGATTGGCGATCCGGCCACCAGCAAGGGCCCAGTAGAACGTAAAGTTGTGCGTATCGTTACACCAGGTACTGTGACGGATGAGGCGCTGCTTTCTGAGCGTGTCGATAACTTAATCGCAGCAATTTACCATCACAACGGTAAGTTCGGTTATGCGACGCTGGATGTCACCTCTGGTCGCTTCCAACTGACAGAACCAGAAACTGAAGAAGCGATGACAGCCGAGCTTCAACGTACCGCACCACGTGAGCTACTGTTCCCAGAAGATTTTGAACCTGTACATTTAATGGCGAGCCGCAATGGTAACCGTCGTCGCCCAGTCTGGGAGTTTGAGCTTGATACGGCTAAGCAACAACTCAATCAACAATTTGGCACAAAAGATCTGGTTGGTTTTGGTGTAGAACATGCGTCCTTAGGGTTATGTGCTGCTGGTTGTTTGATCCAGTACGTAAAAGATACTCAACGTACGGCTTTACCTCATATTCGCTCTTTAACGTTTGATCATCAGGATCAATCCGTCATCCTTGATGCTGCTACCCGACGTAATCTGGAAATTACTCAAAATCTAGCAGGCGGAACCGATAACACGCTAGCTGCAGTACTCGACCATTGTGCAACTCCGATGGGCAGCCGAATGCTGAAGCGTTGGTTGCATCAGCCTATGCGTTGCATTGAAACGTTAAACAATCGTCTTGATGCAATTGGTGAGATTAAAGAACAAGCTCTGTTTGCCGATCTTCAACCAACGTTAAAGCAAATTGGTGATATTGAACGTATCTTAGCGCGCCTTGCATTACGCTCTGCTCGCCCTCGCGATATGGCTAGACTTCGCAATGCCATGCAACAGCTACCAGAGCTAGAATCTGTCACCGCTTCTTTGACCCATCCGTACCTAACGAAATTGGCGAAGTATGCAGCTCCGATTGACGAAGTATGTGACCTGTTAGAACGCGCGATTAAAGAAAATCCGCCGGTTGTTATTCGTGATGGTGGCGTCATCGCTGAAGGCTACAATGCGGAGCTCGATGAATGGCGAAAATTGGCAGACGGTGCAACAGAATATCTTGAGCAGCTTGAGCGAGATGAGCGTGAACGACACGGTATCGATACGCTTAAAGTAGGCTATAACAACGTTCATGGCTTCTTTATCCAAGTGAGCCGTGGCCAGAGCCATTTGGTTCCACCGCATTATGTACGTCGCCAAACACTCAAAAACGCTGAACGCTACATCATCCCAGAGCTTAAGGAACACGAAGACAAAGTACTTAACTCGAAATCTAAAGCGTTAGCACTTGAGAAACAGTTGTGGGAAGAACTGTTTGATCTATTGATGCCAAACCTTGAGAAGCTGCAAAACCTAGCTTCTGCTCTGTCTCAACTAGATGTATTACAAAACCTTGCAGAGCGTGCAGATTCGTTAGATTACTGCCGCCCAACGCTTGTGAAAGACGCAGGAATTCACATTCAAGCTGGCCGTCATCCAGTCGTAGAACAAGTAACAACAGAGCCGTTCATCGCGAACCCAATTGAGCTTAACCCAGCCCGTAAGATGTTGATCATCACCGGTCCAAACATGGGTGGTAAATCAACCTACATGCGTCAAACTGCGCTGATTGCATTGATGGCACATATCGGCTCTTATGTACCGGCAGAATCCGCACAGATTGGTTCTTTAGATCGTATATTTACTCGTATTGGTGCATCAGATGATCTTGCATCTGGCCGCTCGACCTTCATGGTAGAAATGACCGAAACAGCCAATATTCTTCACAACGCAACTAAGAACAGTTTGGTGCTAATGGATGAAATCGGACGCGGTACTAGTACTTACGACGGTCTGTCTTTAGCTTGGGCAAGTGCGGAATGGCTCGCAACACAAATTGGTGCGATGACCCTATTTGCAACTCACTACTTCGAATTAACAGAGTTACCGAACCAACTGCCAAACTTAGCGAACGTTCACTTGGATGCCGTAGAGCATGGAGACAGCATTGCCTTTATGCACGCAGTTCAAGAAGGTGCGGCAAGTAAGTCTTACGGCTTGGCTGTTGCGGGCTTAGCTGGCGTACCAAAAACGGTCATCAAAAATGCGCGTAACAAGCTATCTCAGCTAGAGCAACTGGGGCAAAACAGTGACACACCGCGTCCAAGTGCAGTAGATGTGGCTAACCAGTTGAGCCTGATTCCAGAGCCTAGCGAGGTCGAACAAGCTCTGTCAGGTATTGATCCTGACGACTTAACGCCACGCCAAGCTCTTGAAGAGCTGTATCGCTTGAAGAAGATGCTGTAAACAGACTCACACCGACGAGCAAAAAAGAAAAAAGGCTAGGGGGAACCATAGCCTTTTGTGTATCTAGTGAAATACGGATTACTTAATCGTCTTCTACGTTAAACAAGTTTTCCATATTCAAACCTTGTTTGATTAGGACTTCACGAAGACGACGTAAACCTTCCACTTGTATTTGACGTACTCGCTCACGTGTCAGACCAATCTCTCGACCAACTTCTTCCAGCGTCGAAGGCTCGTAGCCTAGTAGGCCGAAGCGACGTGCAAGCACTTCTTTCTGTTTCGGATTCAACTCTTCTAACCAATGAATCAACGATGATTTGATGTCGTCATCTTGAGTCGAAACTTCTGGATCAGAGTTGTTTGCATCAGGAATAATATCCAGCAGCGCTTTCTCACCGTCACCACCGATTGGCGTGTCGACAGAGCTAATACGCTCATTAAGGCGTAACATTTTGCTTACGTCTTCGACTGGAATATCTAATTGAGCAGCAATTTCTTCTGCGGTCGGTTCGTGATCGAGCTTTTGAGAAAGTTCACGCGCAGTACGCAGATAAATGTTCAGCTCTTTCACTACGTGGATAGGTAGACGGATCGTGCGAGTTTGGTTCATCAACGCTCGCTCTATCGTTTGTCGGATCCACCATGTTGCGTAAGTAGAGAAACGGAAACCACGTTCTGGGTCGAATTTTTCGACCGCTCGGATCAAGCCGAGGTTACCTTCTTCAATCAGATCGAGTAGTGCTAGACCACGGTTACTGTATCGACGAGAAATCTTAACAACCAAACGTAGGTTACTTTCGATCATACGTTTGCGTGCCGCTTCGTCGCCACGTAGGGCGCGTCTTGCGTAAAGCACTTCTTCTTCGGCAGTAAGTAAAGGTGAGAAGCCAATTTCGCCCAAATACAACTGAGTTGCATCTAAGCTTTTACTGCTCGCGTCAAATTCTTCACGCGCAGTCACTTTGCTTTCTGTGGATGATGATCTTTCGAGTTCGTTATCAATGGTCTTCACTGACGCATTGTCAAATGCAAACTCTTCAACTTTGGTTACTGTGTTGCTGATACTCATAACGCCTCCCCCTGGCGAGTTAGCAAGACATGACAACTCAATATGTCGCTAAATGATGTCGCAAGTTGTTTTTCAAAGTTTTAAGGCAAATAGCGTTTTGGATTCACTGATTTACCTTGATAGCGAATTTCAAAGTGTAGTTTGACCGACTTTGCACCTGAACTACCCATGGTGGCGATTTTTTGTCCGCTTTTTACGCTTTGTCCTTCTGTGACCAGCAGTTTGTCATTATGTGCGTATGCGCTTAAATAATTGTCGTTATGCTTTACTATAATTAAGTTGCCATAACCTCGTAGCGCATTGCCTGAATAAACGACTGTGCCGGCTGCGGTTGAAACGATAGGTTGACCACGCTGTCCTGCGATGTCGATACCTTTATTTCCCTGTTCTCCCGCCGAAAAGTTCTTGATTACTCTCCCTTTTGTTGGCCACAACCACTTTGAGACTTTATCACTCTTTACTGTGGTAGTTGGCGATTTTTGCTTCACTTTTTGGTTGTCTTTTGAACCAACATACTCCTTTGTTTTCGATTGTTCAACCTTCTTTGGAGGCTGTTTTTGTACGACTTTAGGCTTAGTCTCTGTAGGTTTTTGACTAGAGTTTTTACTCGAAGGTTTAGGTTTAGAGGCTGTTGATGTTTTCGTCACTGGAGCTGGGGGTGTCGTAACAACAGGAGCCACAACGGGTTCAACTTTTTGACCATATTTAGGGGCGACATATTTCGGAGCCCAAAGTTTTAGCCTCTGTCCTGGGTAGATAGTGTAAGGCTGAGTTAACTCATTGTAACGAACAAGATCATTTACATCTTTATCTGTGACATAAGCTATGAAGTAAAGTGTATCGCCTTTTTTTACCTCATAATAACTCCCTCTGTAACTCCCTCTTTCAAGGCTTGAATAGTCTTTTTTTAGGCTAGAGACAGGTGCAGGGGAATGCGCTGCACAACCAACTAGTCCTGCAGCAAACACAAAGCTAATACCAATATGACGTAGTAACTTATTCACCTATCCCTAACCCTTAAGCTAAATCACCCGCAACCAGAGGTACGAACCGAACCATTTCTACAACGGTAGAGAGATATTCGTCTCCCTTACGCTCTATTTTTAATAACTGTTGTTCCGTATCTCCAACAGGAATGACCATTTTGCCGCCATCTCTTAATTGTGAGAGAAGAGCTTGGGGAATCACTTCAGCGGCAGCGGTAACAATGATAGCATCGAAAGGACCTCTCGCTTCCCAGCCCTGCCACCCATCAGCATGCTTAGTTGAAACATTGTAAATATCCAATTGCTTCAGGCGACGCTTTGCTTCCCATTGCAACGATTTAATTCGCTCAACGGAGTATACATGATCAACAATTTGCGCCAGTACCGCAGTTTGATAACCCGATCCCGTTCCGATTTCCAGAACACGACTCGCCGATTCTAGCTCAAGCAACTCGGTCATACGAGCAACGATATAAGGCTGAGAAATAGTTTGTCCCTGACCAATTGGTAACGCATTGTTATCATAGGCTTGGTGCATCATCGCTTGAGAAACAAAGCTTTCTCGTGGCAAGCGTTGGATAGCATCCAGAACTCTTTGGTCTTTGATGCCACTGGAGATAAGAAACGCTATCAACCTGTCAGCATGTGGGTTACTCATTACTTCTCTTCCTTTAACCAACTATCCATAGCACGCAGCGACTCGTGAGCGGTGAGATCAACTTGCAGAGGCGTCATTGAAACTCGGCCATGCTCAATTGCATAAAAGTCCGTGCCCTCTCCTGCATCTTGCTCCTTTCCTGGTGGCCCTAACCAATAAATGTCATGGCCTCTCGGATCTTTCTGCTTGATCATATTCTCTGCGTGATGACGTGCACCTAAACGCGTAACTTCAATTTCACCTAAATTCTCTGATGGTAAGTCAGGCACGTTTACGTTCAGTAGACGATTCGTTGGAATCGGCGACGCTAAATGCTGTTGTACAATTTGACGTGCAATTTTAGCGGCGGATTCGAAATGTCGCTTACCCACTAGTGAAAAAGCCACCGACTGAACGCCAAGGAAATGACCTTCCATGGCGGCTGCTACTGTTCCAGAATAAAGAACATCATCACCCAAATTAGCGCCATGGTTGATTCCTGACAGAACAAGATCAGGCAAATCATCTTTCATTAGCTCATTCAGCGCGAAATGCACACAATCCGTGGGCGTGCCTTGCACTGAGTAGATATTTGGGGCAATTTCAGTCACGCGTAATGGTTGTTCTAATGTGAGTGAATTCGAAGCACCTGAACGATTTCGATCAGGTGCGACAATGGTCACTTCGGCGATATCTCTCAACTCATCAGCGAGGGCATGAATCCCTTGTGCATGAACACCATCATCATTGCTGATTAAGACTCTTAAGGGCTTCGGGTTTCGTGAATCCTGTTCCATTAGTATTCTCTTTCTACTTCAACCTCATTAACTAACTCACGAACAATAGAGGTCGCAAAAGATCCCGCATCCAGTGAGAAAGTCAGCGTAATGTTGTTACCTTCAACCGTCCAAGCTAAATCTTTTGGCTTCAGCGCAATATCGCGACGATCGTGGCGCATGCGATTACCACGAATCAGCGCCATGAGGTCAGGCTCTTCGTCTAAAAACGGTTGCTCTAATGCCAGAGCCTCGGCTTGAGTAGGCAGTGCATTATCGCCAGCAAGCGCAGCGGTAATTGCCGCTTCACCTTGTGCAAATTGCACTTGCAAATCAGTGATGTTGTTTGCATCAATCAACTGAGTGCCAGAATTCGTCTGTGCAATGTCACCATCAATGAACTTATCAAACACACCATTCTCTAGACGAGCTGAAACGATGCGGTTGAAAATCCACGAACGAGCCGCTGATAAATACATGCTTCGCTTGTTTTGATTGCGGGTACGAACGTTTTCGCGTCCCCATCGACGTGCTTCTTCAAGGTTGTTGCCATCGTTACCAAAACGCTGACTACCAAAGTAGTTTGGCACGCCAACTTGTTTCACTTTTTCAAGACGTTGCTCTACATCCGCTATATCTGTCACTTCAGACAAAGTAACCACGAACTCGTTCCCTACTAGGTCACCAGGACGCAGTTTTTTATTGTGACGATCTGTTGCAAGGATTTCGATACTTGGGTATTGAGCCAAAAACGCTGAAAAATCTGGCGTTTCACCTTTTGGTAAATGGACACTTAACCACTGTTCCGTCACCGCATGACGGTCTTTAAGACCCGCCCAGCTAACGTCTTTCGACTTAACACCACAGGCTTTTGCTAACTCGTTAGCAACGAAGCTGGTGTTCTCGCCCGTTTTACGGATACGAACCATTAAGTGCTCGCCTTCGCCCGTAAAGGCAAAACCTAAATCTTCGCGAACCTGAAAATGCTCTGGCTGCGCTTTAATTTTTGCCGATGCAACTGGCTTACCCGTTAGGTAAGCCAATGAAGATAAAATGTCTGACATGATGTGTTTCCGCTGATATCACAGCTTAGAGGAGCAAATTGCTAGTTATTGCTTAAACAGAAGTACAACGGCTTCCGTTGCAATGCCTTCTTTGCGTCCAGTAAAACCGAGACGTTCTGTCGTCGTCGCTTTTACGTTAATGTTACTAATGTCGGTTTCTAGGTCTTCGGCTATCGCCGCACACATTGCGTCAATGTGTGGTGCCATTTTAGGCGCTTGTGCCATGATGGTTACATCAGCATTGCCAAGACGGTAGCCTTGCTCTTTAACTCGACGGTAAACGTCTTTCAGTAATTCACGACTGTTTGCGCCTTTCCATTTATCATCCGTATCTGGGAAATGACGACCAATATCGCCGGCAGCAATCGCGCCCAGCAGAGCATCCGTTAACGCATGCAACGCTACATCGCCATCTGAGTGAGCAATCAAACCTTGCTCATAAGGGATTGCTACACCACCAATAATGACTGGGCCTTCACCACCGAATTTATGTACATCGAAACCATGACCAATTCGAATCATTTTCTATCCTTTCTTTATTCGCCGCGCTCACGGCTTAGATAAAACTCGGCTAACGCAAGATCTTCTGGCTGAGTGATTTTTATATTGTTCGCATTCCCTTGAACTAAGGCTGGCTTCTCGCCTAACCATTCCAAAGCCGAGGCTTCATCGGTAATGGTTACACCCTGTTCTAATGCGTCAGCCAGTGCTTGAGTAAGCTGCTGAGTTTTAAACATTTGTGGAGTAAGTGCATGCCACAATGCTTCTCTATCTACCGTATGATCGATATCTTGTACTGCGTTTGCTCGCTTCATTGTATCTCTCACAGGAGATGCGAGAATGCCACCCGTTGAGTGGGCGCAGCAAACATCAATCAAACGGTCAATGTCGGATGTTAATACACATGGCCTCGCAGCGTCGTGGACTAATACCCACTCGCTTTCCAGATGCTCATTGACATAGTTTAGCCCTGATAACACAGAGTCTGCTCTTTCTTTACCACCAGCTACACGAATCACATCTGGGTGCTTAGCAATGGACAATTCTGGGTAATATGGGTCGCCGTCAGTAATGGCAACGACAACCTTAGAAATATTTGGGTGGGAAAGCAGTTTCTCTACGGTATGTTCCAGTACCGCTTTACCTTCGATCAATAAATATTGCTTAGGGCGATCTGCCTTCATTCTGCTACCCACACCCGCAGCTGGCACAATTGCGATATGCGATGAGTTCATATCCAACATTTTAATGGTTTTCCTCACCTATAATGCGGTAAAAAGTCTCGCCATCTTTAACTAAACCGAGCTCATGACGCGCACGTTCTTCAATCGCATCAAGACCTTGCCTTAAGTCATCAATCTCAGCGAACATTTCATTGTTGCGAGCTTGTAGCTTGCTGTTCACTTGTTGCTGAACTTCAATTTCATCTTTTACTGTGTAGTAGTCAGACACTCCGTTTTTACCAAACCATAGAGTGTATTGAAGCAAGCCAAACAGTAGCGTAAGGGCTATAACAAAGATTCGCATATCGCTGCTAACATTCTGTACCGGAAGGAATTAGATAAGGTGACATATATAGCATAAATGCGAGGTTGCCTCTAGGGGAGAAAGGGAGACTCACACGCTCCTTACAAGAAATAAGCAGCAAAATGAAACAAGCTCATAGGAAGCGCTCCTTACCCATGACCAAAGTAAGAGCCAAAAATACAAACCTATAAATACAAAAAACCGCCGTAGCGATGGTTTCAAAAAGCTATTTAGCGAAACTTTACTCAATAAGAATTAAGCCTGACCTTTAACTTCTTTGAGACCACTTCCTTGAAACATGGAGGAGCGCGCTCACTTAGAGCTTCCGTCATATAAAAAACGCCCCGCAAGTGCGAGGCGTTTTCAAAAGCTTTAAGTTAAGCGGTTAATTCAATTAAGAATTAAGCTTGACCTTTAACTTCTTTAAGACCGTTGAAAGGAGCGCGCTCACCTAGAGCTTCCTCGATACGGATTAGCTGGTTGTACTTAGCAACACGGTCAGAACGGCTCATAGAACCAGTTTTGATTTGACCTGCAGCTGTACCTACCGCTAGGTCAGCGATAGTTGCATCTTCAGTTTCGCCAGAACGGTGAGAGATTACTGCTGTGTAACCTGCGTCTTTAGCCATCTTGATTGCAGCTAGAGTCTCAGTTAGAGAACCGATTTGGTTGAACTTGATAAGGATAGAGTTAGCTACGCCTTTCTCGATACCTTCAGCAAGGATCTTAGTGTTAGTAACGAATAGATCGTCACCTACTAGTTGAAGCTTGCCACCTAGTAGTTCAGTTTGGTGCTTGAAGCCATCCCAGTCAGACTCGTCTAGACCGTCTTCGATAGAAACGATTGGGAATTGGTTAGCTAGCTCAGCTAGGTAGTGGTTGAACTCTTCAGAAGTGAAAGTTTTACCTTCGCCTTTCATGTTGTAGATGCCAGCTTCTTTGTCGAAGAACTCAGATGCAGCACAGTCCATAGCTAGAGTAACGTCTTTACCTAGTTCATAACCAGCAGCTGCAACAGCTTCTGCGATAACTTCTAGAGCTTCAGCGTTAGATTTAAGGTTAGGAGCGAAACCACCTTCATCACCAACTGCAGTGCTGTAGCCTTTAGACTTAAGAACTTTAGCTAGGTTGTGGAATACTTCTGCACCGATACGTAGACCTTCTTTAAGAGTCTTAGCGCCAACTGGTTGGATCATGAACTCTTGGATGTCAACGTTGTTGTCTGCGTGCTCGCCACCGTTGATGATGTTCATCATTGGTAGAGGCATAGAGAACTGACCTGCAGTGCCGTTTAGCTCAGCGATGTGCTCGTATAGAGGCATGCCTTTCGCAGCAGCAGCAGCTTTAGCGTTTGCTAGAGAAACAGCTAAGATAGCGTTAGCACCGAATTTAGATTTGTTTTCAGTGCCGTCTAGTTCGATCATTACTGCGTCGATTGCAGCTTGGTCTTTAGCGTCTTTGCCAACTAGAGCTTCAGCGATTGGGCCGTTTACAGCTTCAACTGCTTTAAGAACACCTTTACCTAGGAAACGTGCTTTGTCACCGTCACGTAGCTCAAGAGCTTCGCGAGAACCAGTAGATGCGCCAGATGGAGCTGCCGCCATACCTACGAAACCGCCTTCTAGGTGTACTTCAGCTTCTACAGTTGGGTTACCACGTGAGTCGATGATTTCACGACCTAGAACTTTAACGATCTTAGACATTAATGTTTCCTCTCGTTTCAAATATAAATGTCAATCTTAAAGGGCAGCAGCACAACCTTCGCCGCCGCCCGTATCCTTTTACTTCTCGAATTCGCCGCGTGCGTTTTGGCCCGCAGCCTTAACAAAACCTGCAAACAATGGATGTCCATCGCGAGGAGTCGAGGTGAATTCTGGGTGGAACTGAGCCGCTACAAACCATGGGTGAGCTGGGTTCTCAATCATTTCCACTAACTTCTTGTCCGCAGATAGACCTGATACTTTTAGGCCTGCTTTTTCGATTTGCGGACGAAGCACGTTATTCACTTCGTAACGGTGACGGTGACGTTCATGGATCGTCGCGCTACCGTACAGTTCACGAGCTTTAGTCCCTTTCTCTAGGTGACACAGCTGTGAACCAAGACGCATCGTACCGCCTAGGTCAGACTTTTCAGTACGCTCTTCTACGCTACCTGATTCGTCTACCCACTCTGTGATCAAACCTACCACAGGGTACTTAGTCTCTTTGTTAAATTCTGTTGAATGTGCACCTTCCATACCCGCAACGTTACGCGCGTATTCGATTAGTGCAACTTGCATACCCAAACAAATACCTAGGTAAGGCACGTTATTTTCACGTGCATATTGAGCCGCACGGATCTTGCCTTCAATACCACGATCGCCGAAGCCACCTGGTACTAGGATCGCGTCCAAACCTTCTAGAAGTTCAACGCCTTTTGTTTCGATATCTTGTGAGTCTACATACTTAATTGTGACGCTTAGACGGTTTTTCAAGCCAGCGTGTTTAAGCGCTTCGTTCACAGATTTGTATGCATCTGGTAATTCAATGTATTTACCAACCATACCGATGGTTACTTCACCAGTAGGATTTGCTTCTTCGTAGATAACCTGTTCCCATTCAGAAAGGTCTGCTTCAGGAGCAGTAATACCAAAGCGAGCACACACAAGGTCATCTAGCCCTTGAGATTTAATCAACTGAGGGATCTTGTAGATAGAGTCTACATCCTTCATTGAAATTACTGCTTTTTCTGGAACATTACAGAACAGTGCGATTTTTTTACGCTCATTCGCAGGAATAACGCGATCGCTACGGCAAACTAGGATGTCTGGCTGAATACCGATAGATAGAAGTTCTTTTACAGAGTGTTGCGTCGGCTTAGTTTTCACTTCGCCCGCTGCCGCTAGGTAAGGAACAAGTGTTAGGTGCATGAACATTGCGCGCTCACGGCCTAGCTCAACAGCTAGCTGACGAATCGCTTCCATAAATGGTAGTGATTCGATATCACCAACAGTACCGCCAACTTCAACGATAGCCACATCATGGCCTTCAGAACCTGCAATAACGCGATCTTTGATCGCGTTAGTGATATGAGGGATAACTTGAATAGTTGCGCCTAGGTAGTCACCACGACGTTCTTTACGAAGTACGTCGGCATAAACACGACCTGCAGTGAAGTTGTTACGCTTGGTCATCTTGGTACGGATGAAACGCTCGTAGTGACCAAGGTCAAGGTCAGTCTCTGCGCCATCTTCTGTAACGAACACTTCACCGTGCTGAGTAGGGCTCATTGTGCCCGGGTCAACGTTGATGTAAGGGTCAAGCTTCATCATAGTCACTTTAAGACCACGAGCTTCTAGAATAGCCGCAAGAGATGCTGCTGCAATACCTTTACCTAGAGAGGATACAACCCCGCCAGTAACAAAAATGTAATTTGTCGTCATGTTTAACCTGAAATTGGTTGAATGAGGGAAATGGAGTGCTTCTGGACGGGAGATAAATATACCAGAAGCTCCTTACCGCCACAACGTGAAATCTATCACACCGTAATTTTTTATTTTTTGCTTCAAATCAAAGTGAGCAAAGACAAACCAAAGTCCGTTTTCGTGTAACCAAACAAGCTGACCTTATATTATGTATTCTGCCAGTTTACCTCTGCCTCGATTCTTCTTGTTTTACTTCATCCCAAAAATGGTCAAGTTCTGATAAAGAACAATCTGTAAGTACTTTGCCTGACTGCTGGACCTTGCCTTCAACTTGTTTAAAACGTCGCGCAAACTTTACGTTTGCTTTTCCTAGCGCGACTTCTGGGTTTTTATCAAGGTGGCGAGCCAAATTGACAGTCGCAAATAGCAAATCACCGAGCTCCAACTCAACTTTCTCTTCATCGGGCTGAACTTGCAGTGCCTCTTCCATGACTTCGTCAATTTCTTCTCGTACTTTATCGACAACCGGGCCAAGTGAATCCCAATCAAACCCAAATTTTGCACATTTTTTCTGAATTTTTGTAGCACGAGAAAGTGCCGGTAAAGAGTTTGGTATTGAGTCTAGGATACTTTCTTCCGCTTTGCCTACTAGGGCTTTTTCTTTTGCTTTTTCCGCTTCCCAGTTCGCGTTAATTTCCTCGTCAGATTCAAACTCAACATCTGAAAAAACATGCGGGTGGCGACGAGTCAGTTTTTCGTTCACGGTTTCGACGACATCCGAAAAGTCGAACAGCTCTTGCTCTTTCGCTAGCTGACTGTAAAAAATCACCTGAAACAACAAATCCCCTAGCTCTTCTTTTAGATTGAGCCAATCTCGATTTTGAATCGCGTCCACCACCTCGTAGGTTTCTTCTATTGTATGCGGAACGATGGTGTCAAAGGTTTGTTTTAAGTCCCAAGGGCAACCGTTTTCGGGGTCACGCAGCTTCGCCATGATTTGTTCTAACTGTTCAATTGGATGACTCATTTTTTGTTCCTTTAAACCTTTCTATTAAAGAAAAAGGTGAGCAGCCAAAACCACTCACCTTCTACATTATATTTTCTCAGCAGCTTTCACTAAGTAATTGTTACTTTGACAAGGCAACAAGTTTTCGCGACTCCTGAGCATAGCCTACTATGTGATGCCCCTGAGCCGGCACGTCGGAATAAGTGCAGCTAACGCAGATAAAAAGCCAAATATGACGCAAGTGTAACTCTGTAAATAGTTGAAGTTGTAGCTAGGCGACAAACAAACGAGACTCCTGAGCATGGTTCACCATGTGATGGAGCGAGTGCGTGCAGTCAACAACGCTACAACGATAACTATGACGAGAGTTTTAGCCGAGGCGTTTCACCGTCATGACATCCTTGATCTGTTCCACACGTTTCGAAACCCGCGAAAGCACCTCAATATTGGTGACTTCTAGGTCAAAGTCCATGATGGCAAGTTGACGTCTGTAGTCGACTCGGTTCTTCATACTGGTCACTTTGATCTTTTCATTGGCGAACAGTGTCGTAATGTCTTTGAGTAGACCACCTCGCTCCATCGCTTCAACACGCACGGTGAGGATGTATGACCCCACAAAGCCGCTGCCCCAGACTGTATCGATGATGCGCTCTGGCGCATGATGGCGCAGTTCTTCTAGCTGTTCACAGTCACTACGGTGTACTGAAATCCCACGACCTTGCGTTATGTAACCAGAGATATCGTCACCTGGAATTGGCTGACAGCAACGTGCTAGATGTGTCATTAGGTTATCGACGCCTTCTACTACAACTGCGTCTTTTTTCGGTCGGCTTTGCGCGGGTGATTTATGCTCAGCTTCTTGCAGTTTTTCCAGTGCTTGCTGATCTTCTTCCTCTGCCGTTGGCTTGTTAACTAACGCGTTGATATGATTAATTATTTGGTTGATACGCAAATCACCGCTACCTACACCAACATACAATTCATCTGGTGTTTTGACGTTAAACCGCTTGAGGGCGTAATGCTCTGCATCTTTTAACGTTGCGCCAATTTTGGCTAACTCATGCTCAAGGATTTCACGACCTGCTTCAAGGTTCTTCTCACGGCTTTGTTTTCGGAACCAGGCGTTAATTTTGGCACGCGCACGACCAGAATGAACGAAGCCTAATGATGGGTTTAACCAGTCACGTGATGGGTTAGGTTCTTTCTGAGTGATAATCTCGACTTGGTCACCCATATGTAATTTATGCGTGAATGGCACAATACGACCTCCGACTTTGGCACCGATACAACGGTGTCCCACTTCGGAGTGAATGTGATAGGCAAAATCTAGCGGCGTTGCCCCCATTGGCAAATCGACAACATCACCACGTGGTGTAAAGGCATAAACACGGTCATCAAAGACTTGGCTACGCAGCTCATCGAGCATTTCGCCAGAGTCAGACATTTCTTCTTGCCAATCCAGTAGCTTACGCAGCCACGTGATCTTCTCATCATAACCGCTTCGGCTGCTTGCCCCTTCTTTATATTTCCAGTGCGCGGCAACACCCAGCTCCGACTCTTCATGCATTTGCTTGGTACGAATCTGGATCTCGATGGTTTTGCCTTCTGGCCCTAGAATTACGGTGTGGATCGATTGATAACCGTTTGGTTTAGGGTTAGCAACGTAGTCATCAAACTCGCTCGGTAGGTGCTTGTATTTGGTGTGAACTACACCCAAAGCCGCGTAACAGTCTTGCAGTTTGTCTGCGATGATACGTACTGCTCGAACATCAAACAGCTCATCGAATGCCAAACTCTTCTTCTGCATTTTTCGCCAAATGCTGTAGATGTGCTTAGGTCGACCACTCACTTCGGCATTGATGCCCGACACTTCCATTTCGTGCGTGAGGTCTTCAACAAAGTCTTTGATGTACTGTTCACGAACGATGCGTCGCTCAGAAAGCTGCTTGGCAATTTGTTTGTAAGTTTCCGGCTGTTGGTAGCGGAAAGCGTAATCTTCAATTTCCCATTTCAGCTGACCGATGCCTAATCGGTTTGCTAGCGGCGCATAGATGTTGGCACACTCTTTTGCCGCCGCACGTCGAACTTCATCAGGCGCTTTTTTAACTTCAATAAGGTTACAAATTCGCTCCGCAAGCTTGATAACCACGCAGCGGAAGTCATCCACCATGGCAAGCAGCATGCGGCGTACGTTATCTACCTGAGATGACGCTGCACTGCCTTCCATGTTGACGTTGAGTTGGCCAATAGCAGCCATTTCTTCAACGCCGTCGATTAATTTTATGATTTCTTTGCTGTATTTCTCTTCCAGAATTTCTCTGTTAAAAGCACCACTTGAAACCAAAGGAAACAGTTGAGCAGCCACTAAAGTGGCTTGATCCATAGACAAGGTGATCAAAATTTCGATCATTTCTCGTCCACGCCACAACAACAGCTCCGCTTGCTCGTTATCAGCTAATACCGTCTGGCAATCTCGATATACTTCGATTAAGCGTGAGGCTGTGTTTTTCTCTTGTCCTAGGCTAGCCACCCAGTTTTCGAGTTCAAACTGTTCATCTTGGTTTAAATGCGCGCTTCTTACCGCAACCATCTCATCATCCTAATTATTATATTCGTGTGGTTTGACTAACACCGTCCAGGTTAGTTCTTTTTACCGCGCGTACACGCTGGCTTTATGACCACCCACCACAAATAAGGGGTCAAAGTCCTAAAGTTAGGACTTTTCAAACAATGCCATCGATTCTAGATGACTGGTATGAGGGAACATGTCCAGCATACCTAATTTCGTTAATTTATAGCCTTGCTCTATCAAGCTTTGACTATCCCTAGCAAGGGTAGCAGGATTACAAGAAACATAAACTACACGCTGTGCGCCAAGCTCAGAAACTTGATCGATGATCCCACTCGCTCCCGCGCGTGCCGGGTCTAATAATACTTTATCAAACCGCTCTGCGGCCCAGGATTGGCCTTCAAAATCTTGCTCAAGGTTAGCGTGATAAAATTGCGCGTTATTGATTTGGTTCAAAGATGCATTGTTTGTGGCTTTTTCTACCATCTCTGCAACACCCTCTACTCCAACCACGTACTTAGCTAATTTCGCAACTGGTAAACTAAAGTTGCCTAAACCACAGAACAAATCTAACACTCGGTCACTCTTTTGTGGGTCTAACCACTCAACCGCTTGTTTGACCATTTGTTGGTTTACACCTTGGTTTACTTGAATAAAGTTATTTGGTGCAAAAGGGATTTTCACTCCAACTTCTTGATAAAAAGGCATATCGCCTTCGATAAGGTCTAATTGTTCTGTCGATGGCATTAAGTACAACGATGCGCCATGACGTTTTGCCAACTCCGTTAGAGATTGAGTTTCACTCGTTGTCAGAGCGCTCAAGTGGCGCAGCGTAATACACGGCCCATTATCACCAAGTACCAGCTCTACATGACCTAATTGTTCCGGCTTTTTGAACGCTTTTAGGGCTGAGTAAATCTCTGGCAGCAAAACATTCAGTTCCGGTGCCAGCACTGGGCAATCGGTCACTTGCGCAATTTGCTTACTCTGCTTTTTACGGAAACCAAAATGTAGCTGACGTGTTTTTTTATCAACAAACAAGCTCACTCTCGCACGGCGACGGTAGGCCTGCGAATATCCCAATAACGGGGCATCTAGTTCAATGTCACTGCCTGAAAATTTTCGCATTAGCTGACGCAACGTTTGCTGTTTGTACGTCAATTGTTGGTCATAATCTAGATGCTGCAAATCACAGCCACCGCACTCATGATAATGTGGGCAAAATGGCTCCACACGAGCTTCACTCGGCTTAAGGATTTTAATCAACTTACCGCGAGCGTATTTGCTCTTTTCTTCCACCAATTGAGTGACCACCTCCTCACCCGGCAGTGCTCCATCAATAAACAATGGCTTCTTTTTGAGGTAAGCAATGCCTGCGCCGTGGTGATCTAAACGCTCTACTTGCACTGCTTGGTGCCGAGTATTGAGTTGGGTTTTCTTTTTCGGTTGAAAGATGCGTGCCATGCTCTATGCCTGATTTATGTGTAATTGCTCTTCGGCTTCACTATTCTTGATTGCAGCCGTTGTGTGATTCGAGTGACTTGATTATGCTTACCGTTTATTCGGTGACGTCACTTCTTTGCTCAAGGCTTTATCGTGCGCTTGAGAAATAATGCGTTATTTTCCCATATCCAGACTCCGATGTAATTAGATAACATGACCAGATATGGCTTACGAGCACGTGTAATTACACTAACTCTCGCTCCCACTCTCATTATTGGTTTATTACTGAGCGGCTTTTTCTCATTTAACCGCTACCAAGACCTTGAGAAACAAGTTATCACCACTGGTAACAGCATTATTGAGCCGCTGGCGATTGCCAGTGAAACGCATCTACTATCAGAAAGCCGAGAGGCGGTACGTCGCTTGATAAGCTACGCGCACCGCAAAAACTCCAAACTGGTTCGTAGTATCGCGGTATTTGATGAACATCATGAGCTCTTTGTGACCTCTAACTTTCATCCTAATTTTGAAGCCTTGATGTTTCCCAAAGATAAACCGATCCCGCAACTGGGTAATTCGGAAATCTACGAAAACTCACTGATATTGCGTGTCCCCATTTTGTCAGAAGGTCACTACTTAGCGGAGTTGTCGAACGAAAGCCAAGGCACAAAAGCGATTGGTTACATCGCCGTCGAGTTAGATCTCTCCTCCTTGAGGCTGCAACAGTATCAAGAAGTCTTCTCTGCTTTTTTAGTTCTGGTTCTCGGTCTTGGCTTAGCAAGTGTGTTTGCTTCACGTCTAATGCACGATGTGACCCAACCTATCACCCACATGAAGAATGTCGTTGACCGCATTCGCCGTGGTCATCTGGATGTGCGTATCGAAGGCAAAATGCACGGTGAGTTAGACCAGCTAAA
The DNA here is from genome assembly GCF_000742455.1 of Vibrio sp. OY15. Classification (NCBI taxonomy): domain Bacteria; kingdom Pseudomonadati; phylum Pseudomonadota; class Gammaproteobacteria; order Vibrionales; family Vibrionaceae; genus Vibrio; species Vibrio sp. OY15. Next base: position 25,851 of record NZ_JPIL01000032.1, read on the forward strand.
AAATGGCATCAACGCCATGGCGGTATCGTTATCAGAATATCACGTGGAGATGCAGCACAGTATAGACCAAGCCACGTCCGACTTACGTGAAACGCTTGAGCAGCTAGAAATTCAGAACGTTGAGTTGGATATCGCGAAGAAACGCGCGCAAGAAGCGGCCAGGGTTAAGTCAGAGTTCTTGGCGAACATGTCGCACGAGCTGCGTACTCCGCTCAATGGGGTGATTGGCTTTACTCGTCAAATGCTTAAAACGCAGCTTTCTAACAGCCAAACGGATTACCTACAGACGATTGAGAAATCGGCGAACAACCTGCTGAATATCATCAATGACATTCTCGACTTCTCGAAACTTGAAGCGGGTAAGCTGGCACTCGAAAACATTCCTTTTGATTTCCGAGAAAGCTTAGAAGAGGTAATTAACCTACAAGCCACAAGTGCACATGAGAAAGGGTTAGAAATCACCCTAAAAGTGGACCCTAAAATTCCACCAGGTTTAGTTGGGGATCCACTACGTATCCAGCAAATTTTGACGAACTTAGTCGGTAACTCAATCAAGTTTACCGAGCGAGGCAACATTGATGTTAGCGTAGAAATGCGCTCTCAATCAGGAGACTCCGTCGAACTGCAATTCATGGTGCGTGATACCGGTATTGGTATCTCTGAGCGTCAGCAAGCGCAGTTGTTCCAAGCCTTTAGCCAAGCAGATGCAAGTATTTCACGTCGTTACGGCGGTACTGGTCTTGGTCTGGTTATCACTCAGAAACTGGTGAGCCAGATGGGCGGCGAAATCAGTTTAACCAGCCGTCTACACCAAGGTTCAACCTTCTGGTTTACGGTGCGCTTGCACTCAACCGAGATGCCAATGAGCGAACTGATTGAAGTGGAACTTCTGACTGGGAAGCAGTTACTGCTGATTGAACCAAACATGCAAGCCGCGTCCGTAACCCAACAGATTCTAAGTCAGGAGGGTATTTTAGTAACCTACCGCTCTTCGCTACCAAACAACGAAGAACAATATGATTATGTACTGTTGAATTTAGCGGCCAACCAGACTCACGATGCGGAAGTTATTACACCTTGGATAGAACAAGCGAAACGCATGGCTCCGAGTGTTCTCCTAGGGACACCGAGTACCGAATTGGCGCTTGCGGACCAAATAATGACAGAGCATCACGTCCAGTGCCTGACGAAACCATTGTCTCGCCGTAAGTTGCTACAAAGCCTGATTAGCGAACATGTAGAATCGCCACCGGTATTAAGCGCTCCAATTACGCCAAGCGAAGGGGACCGTTTACCTCTCACTGTACTAGCAGTGGATGACAACCCTGCAAACTTGAAGCTGATCTCTGCACTGCTCCGCGAACGAGTAGAAACCGTCACCGCCTGTAGCAATGGCCAGCAAGCGGTGAACCTGGCGACAGAGAAAAAGTACGATTTAATCTTCATGGATATTCAAATGCCACAAATGGATGGGGTGACCGCTTGTAAGCACATTAAAGAGTTGGAGCTAAATAAAGACACGCCAGTGATTGCGGTAACGGCACATGCCATGGCAGGGGAACGAGACCGCTTGCTCTCGGCAGGAATGGATGACTACTTGACCAAACCTATTGAAGAGCATGTGCTACAACAGGTTTTGGTTCACTGGAACCCAAATGCTTGTACAGAGAGCATTGGCAAAGTCGCCCCTTCATACGTTGATGAACCTGAAGGAAGCGCACCACAATCCGTTTCTTCGCCTCAGCAGGATGTGATTATTGATTGGCAAGCAGCCTTGAAACAGAGCGCGAATAAAGAGGATCTCGCTAAAGACATGCTACGCATGTTGATTGAGTTCATCCCTGAAGTAGAAGCAGTCGTTGACCAAGCTCTGGAGCAAGAAGATATCTCTCGTGATGACCTAATTCATGTCATCCATAAGCTGCACGGCAGTAGTTCATATTGTGGCGTTCCAAGGCTGAAATCACTCTGTGCGACGCTTGAGCAAGCACTGCGCTCAGGGATCAGTCTTGAGGAGGTTGAGCCTGAAATGTTCGAGCTGCAAGATGAAATGATTAAAGTAACAACAACCGCAAAGTTATACCTTGAACAGTGATCTATTGAAGAGAAACAAAAGCCAGAGCAAATGCTCTGGCTTTTTAGTATTTTGTTTAAGACTTACAAGCTAGGATTCAAAAATGACCGTCGCCACAGCGTAATGACGCTCATCGGAAATGGACAGGTGAATGTGGTTAACACCCATCGCATCCGCTATTTGCTTGGCTGTGCCCGTCAATGCGAGTACTGGTTTTCCAAGCTCATCGTTCGAGATGGAAAAGTCGTGAAACGTGACCCCTTTTGCGATCCCTGTCCCCAATGCTTTTGAGGCAGCTTCTTTAACAGCAAAGCGCTTAGCAAGATAACGACCTTGCAGCTTAAGCTGTGAGAATTTGGCCATTTCTTCTTCTGAAAGAATCCGCTGAGCAAAAGGTTCACCACTACGAGCTAACGCTTTTTCAATACGCTCAATTTCTGCAATGTCGGTCCCTAACCCTATAATCGCCATCTAGATAGCCCTATGACTGGCGAGCCTCAATCATCAATGCTTTCATGTCAGCAACCGCTTTATTTAAACCATCAAATACCGCGCGACCAATGATTGAGTGACCAATGTTGAGTTCGTAAATTTCTGGTAATGCAGCAATTGGTGCGACATTGTGATAAGTCAGGCCATGCCCGGCATTAACAATAATACCTAGATCATGTGCATAACTAGCACCAGCGGCAATCTTCTTCAGTTCAGCTTGTTGCTCGTCTTCTGTCGTCGCATCTGCATAATGGCCAGTATGTAGCTCAATAAACGGAGCGCCACACTTTTTCGCAGCTTCAATCTGTTGACGGTCAGCATCAATAAAGAGCGAAACTTTGATGCCTGCATCTGTCAGCTTTTTCGTCGCAGCTTTAATTTTTTCAAGCTGCCCTACTACATCTAAGCCACCTTCCGTCGTCAGTTCTTCACGCTTTTCAGGCACTAAACACACAAACTCTGGTTTAGTTTGCAGCGCAATCTCAACCATTTCGTCCGTCACTGCCATCTCTAGATTCATACGCGTTTGAATGGTTTCACGCAGAATACGTACATCACGATCCAAAATATGGCGACGGTCTTCACGTAAGTGGATAGTGATACCGTCCGCGCCTGCACGCTCAGCAATTTCAGCAGCGTGAACAGGATCTGGGTATTTTGTACCACGTGCATTACGTAGAGTGGCAATATGGTCGATATTGACGCCTAAATAAATTGAGCTCATTTTCCGTTACTCCGTGCTCTGGGGGTCTGAATGAAAAATTCACGACTTTTTAAAGGTTTGCCGCCAAGATACGGCTTTAAGGCTATACGTGTAAAGCGTTTTGCCGCTTTTAGCTGCTCTTTAGTGACGAACCGCCGCTCACTGATAGCAATCAGTTCATTCCCTAAAAACGTGAGGTTATCGCGCCTAACCGAAGCAATAAACCCTTTCTGTTCCCGGTAACGATAGGTCATTTCTGGGTCGACGGGCTCGCCGGTACCTGCACAATGCAAAAAATCCACGCCATACCCCATAGCAGACAGCAAGGCTAACTCAAAACGACGCAGTGCAGGCTCAGGGTTCTCGTTGTGCGCCAACTCGGTTAACGCATGCAAATAATCATGAAATAGTGCTGGCATCGGCACTTCAGCCATCAAAATACGGCCAATCAGTTCATTGACGTACATGGCTGAGTAGAGATTAATGCCCGTTAACGGCAAACCTAGACTTATCGGCTCGGCTTGACGCAAAGTTTTCATCGAGCCTTTCCCCGACCATTTAAGTAATAGCGGGGTAAAAGGTTGCAATGCGCCTTTTAAGTTCGAACGCTTACTGCGCGCGCCTTTGGCCATTAAAGTCATTCGGCCATATTCCTCACTAAATACATCAAGGATTAAGCTCGATTCACTGTAAGGGCGTCGGTGCAATACAAAACAGCGCTGTAAACCTTCGGAAGACAGATTACTCATCTAAGTCATTGTGCCTAAAAAGTGTGAAATAAAAAATAAGGAGCCGAGCGGCTCCTTATTTTAATCGATACTGATTTTTCATCGATGTTGGAGCGAAGCACCTTCGCAGCCAAGATTATAAATCGTCTATATAACCCAACGAACGCAACGCTCGTTCGTCGTCTGCCCAGCCAGATTTCACTTTTACCCAGGTTTCTAGGTAAACTTTACGACCGAACAATTCTTCCATATCCAAACGCGCTTCGCGACCAATGGTTTTAATCTTCTCGCCGCCTTTGCCAATCACCATTTTCTTCTGACCATTACGCTCAACAAGAATCAAGGCATTGATGTGGAAACCGTCGGTTTCGGGGTTGTAATCAAAACGTTCAATTTCAACCGTTACTGAGTATGGCAGCTCTTCACCAGTAAAGCGCATCAGCTTTTCACGCACAATCTCAGACGCCATAAAACGCTGAGAACGGTCAGTCACGTATTCTTCTGGGAAGTGATGCGTTGCTTTAGGTAAGTGATTACGCACGTGCTTACGCAGTACGTCAATGTTCTTACCTTGCTTGGCAGAGATTGGCACAACATCCACGAAGTCCATCTTCTTCGACATCTCCGCCATGTGTAGCATCACGTCGTTACGATCTTGTACGTTGTCGACTTTGTTTACACAAAGCACAACTGGGAAGTTCGATTTTTGAAGTTTGGTCAGCACCATCTCATCGTCTTTAGTCCAATGCGTACCATCGACTAAGAAGAACACAAGGTTTACATCACTCAATGACGAGTTAGCTGCACGGTTCATCAAACGGTTGATCGCACGCTTTTCTTCAATGTGAAGTCCAGGCGTGTCGACGTAAATCGCTTGGTAATCGCCGTCCGTATCCACACCCATAATACGGTGGCGTGTCGTTTGCGGCTTACGAGAGGTGATCGAAATCTTCTGACCCAAAATCTTGTTCAAAAGTGTCGACTTACCTACGTTTGGACGACCAACAATAGCAATAAAGCCACAGTGTTGGTTTTCTGGCGAGCTTGGCTCACCTTGTGATGCGAAAAACGCATCGATATCGAATTCGTTATCAGCCATTTGTTAATTGCTCAAGTGCTGTTTCAGCAGCCGCTTGTTCTGCCTTGCGGCGGCTGGTGCCTTTACCGATTACAGGCTTATCCACACCTGCTACTTCGCACTCAACCGTGAACTCTTGGTTGTGCGCTTCACCTTTAATATTAGTCACTGTGTAGACAGGCAGCGGTTTTCTTCTGCCTTGTAGGAACTCTTGTAGGCGAGTTTTCGGATCTTTCTGTGAAACGCCTGGTTTAATGGCTTCAAGGCGTGACTGATACCAACTCAGTACAATGCCTCGCACAACTTCAAGATCACTGTCTAGGTAAATTGCGCCAATAATGGCTTCAACCGCATCGGCTAAAATAGAGTCTCGGCGAAAACCGCCACTCTTCAATTCACCTGGACCTAATTTTAAATAATCTCCTAGATCGAATTCACGACCCAGTTCCGCCAATGTATGTCCGCGAACCAAAGTAGCACGCATGCGGCTCATGTCACCTTCGTTCACTTTTGGGAAACGATGGTACAGATCATCAGCGATGACAAAACTTAAAATTGAATCGCCCAGAAACTCAAGACGTTCATTGTGCTTACTGTTGGCGCTGCGGTGCGTCAGCGCCAAATTGATAAGCCCGGCATCTTGAAACTGGTAGCCGAGCTTTCTCTCTAGTTTATCAATTGGAGAATTCATACTCTCTCGATATTTGAATGGTTAGTGAATGCCACCGATGCGGTTAAAACGCACACCAGTTGGAATCCATGAAGGTAGAACACTATCTGCGCCACGATCAAACTCGAAGCTGATCCAGATCGCGACAGCTTTACCGACTAAGTTTGCTTCTGGAACAAAGCCCCAGTAACGGCTGTCAGCACTGTTGTCACGGTTATCACCCATCACAAAATACTGACCTTGTGGTACAACCCACTCTGTCGTGCCGCTGCGTGGGAAATATTGCTCCACGCGGTTACGCACAAGAGGGTTAACCAAAATATTGTGCTCAACGTTACCCAATTTCTCATCCAGTTGGATCATTGGAATACCGTTCGAGCTAAACTGACTTTCTTCAACATTGCTCAGTTTAACTGGCTTACATGCCGATTCGCCTTGGCTTTGCACGCAAAGCTGCTTATCACTTGAATAACGCACGATATCACCAGGTAAACCAACTACACGCTTAATGTAGTCCACACTTGGTTGTGGTGGGTATTTGAAGACCACGATATCACCACGCTCAGGCTTACCAGTTTCCACTAGCTGAGTACGCCATACTGGGTCTTTTAGACCGTACGCGTACTTCTCAACTAAAATGAAATCGCCAACCAGCAAGGTAGGCATCATTGAGCCTGATGGGATTTGAAATGGTTCGTAGATAAAAGAACGTAATACTAAAACGAACGCGATCACAGGGAAAATAGAGACGCTATTTTCAACCCACCAAGGCTGACGCTCAACTTTTTGCAAGGTCACTGCATCCAAACCATTAGACGTCTGAGCTTGAATCTCAGCCAGTTTTTCCTGACGCTTTTTCGCGAAAACCAGCTTTTCCAATAGCCAAACCACGCCAGTTACCAAAGTCGCAATAACCAACATCAGTGAGAATGTATTCGCCATTAAATTCCCTTATCTAAAAATACGAAAGTGAAAGAGCCGAAACCCTTTCACTTATTTTAATATCTAACGTCTTAAGACCGACAAGTGTGAGACAAAGTTCAACTTTAGTCTTTACCTACGTGAAGGATGGCTAGGAACGCTTCTTGAGGCAGCTCAACGTTACCGATCTGCTTCATGCGTTTCTTACCTTCTTTCTGTTTCTTCAGAAGTTTCTTCTTACGACTTACGTCACCGCCGTAACATTTCGCAATAACGTTCTTACGCAACTGTTTTACCGTTGAACGAGCGATAATGTGGTTACCAATTGCCGCTTGGATTGCGATATCAAACATTTGGCGAGGGATGAATTCTTTCATCTTCTCTACCAACTGACGACCGCGAGTCTGAGACTGATCTTTGTGTGTGATCATCGCCAATGCATCAACAGTGTCACCGTTAAGAAGAACGTCTACACGTACCATGTTCGAAGCTTCAAAACGCTGGAAGTTGTAATCCAAAGATGCGTAACCGCGTGATGTTGATTTCAGACGATCGAAGAAATCCAGTACCACTTCAGCCATTGGAATATCGTAAGTCACAGCGACTTGGTTACCGTGGTAAACCATATCAACTTGACTGCCTCGCTTTTCAACACACAGAGTGATTACGTTACCTAGGTACTCTGAAGGCACAAGGATATTACAACGTGCAATCGGTTCACGAATTTCTTCAATGTCATTGATCGCTGGTAGTTTTGCTGGGCTATCAACATACAGCAGATCGCCATCTGTCTTCTCAACTTCGTAAACTACCGTTGGTGCTGTGGTAATAAGATCCAAGTCGTATTCACGCTCTAGACGCTCTTGGATGATTTCCATGTGCAACATGCCAAGGAAACCACAACGGAAACCAAAGCCAAGTGCCGCAGAGTTTTCTGGCTCGTAGAATAGCGATGCGTCGTTAAGGCTTAGTTTGCCTAGTGCGTCACGGAAGTTTTCGTAATCGTCGGAAGATACAGGGAACAGACCTGCGTAAACCTGAGGTTTAACTTTCTTAAAGCCAGGTAGCGGTTTATCACAACCATTCTTCGCTAGAGTCAGCGTATCACCAACAGGGGCACCAAGAATGTCTTTGATACCACAAACAACCCAACCTACTTCACCAGTACGAAGGGTATCGGTATCTACTTGTTTTGGCGTAAAGATACCAAGGCGGTCTACACCCCAAACTTGGCCCGTACTCATCACTTTGATCTTATCGTTCTTCTTCAGTTCGCCGTTTTTAATACGCACTAGAGAAACAACGCCAAGGTAGTTATCAAACCATGAGTCTATGATCAGCGCTTGTAGTGGCGCATCTGGATCACCTTCCGGTGCTGGAATCGCTGACACAATGTTCTCTAGAACGTCATCAACACCAATGCCTGTCTTCGCAGAACAGCGGGTTGCTTCCATTGCATCGATACCAACGATTTCTTCAATTTCTTCCGCTACACGCTCAGGATCGGCTGCTGGTAGGTCAATCTTGTTCAAGATTGGCACAACCTCTAGATCCATTTCGATCGCGGTGTAACAGTTAGCCAGTGTTTGAGCTTCAACACCTTGACCCGCATCCACAACCAATAGCGCACCTTCACAAGCCGCTAGAGAGCGTGATACTTCATATGCAAAGTCAACGTGCCCCGGAGTATCGATGAAGTTCAGCTGATACGTCTCACCGTCTTTAGCGGTGTAGTTTAGCGTCACACTCTGAGATTTGATGGTGATGCCACGCTCACGTTCAAGATCCATAGAATCCAGAACCTGTGCGGCCATTTCACGATCGGTTAACCCGCCACAAACTTGGATTAGACGGTCTGATAGGGTCGACTTACCATGGTCGATGTGGGCGATAATCGAAAAGTTACGAATGTGCTTCATAGATTTAGGGTGACTAACTCTTTACAAATAGGGACAGTAAGAAACGCCATCTACTGACGGCATTTCAATCAAGTTGGCAGATTCTACCGAATTTCGTTAACGGGCGCACGTAATTTAAAGTACATACCCAAATAACCTTTAGTGGAGGGGGACAGCACTTACTGGATTGGCTCTCCAAGTACCCGAACGAGGGTAACTTGGCGCTTGGATTCATCTTCTAACGGACGAGAAACACATTTTGCGATCCACATTCCACCAGCGGCAAACAATACCGATGCCAATATGATGATGCCTTCCCCGCCGGCTGTCAGCGGCGCTAATAGGAAGTGACCAAACATCGCACCGATAATCAAACCAAGCAATGGCAGTAAATAAACCGCCATTGCTGATTTTATTAGGCTTGACTCAGGAAAACCAATCTCGACGACTTGACCTATTTTCACCGATTTATCCGTGCGCAGATGCCAAGATAAACTCTTGTTACCAATGGCTTTAGTAACAACGCCCGTTCCACAGCTTTTCTGTGAAGAGCAACTACTGCAACTGGTCTGCTGTTCGCAACTTAAATCAATTTCGAATTGCTTGCCGCGACGATGCACGTCTGTCACGGTAGCCAACGCGGTCATCATTGTTATTTACTCTTTGTTACATTAAATGTGACAGATTGGGCGATACGCTGTGCTGTGGTCGGTGGAATGTCTCCTACGACGGAGATTTCATGTTGACCGCTCACAAAACTGTGTAGCGTTCTTCTGCCTTGGCGAACCAGCTGCCCTTTTAACGAATGCTCATCTTTGTTTGCTACGTAAACAGAGAAACTAAACAGACCATCAGAATACAGCTGACTCTCCACCATTTGGTTAGTAACGGCCATACGATAGCGGTTGAGCTCGTTCGGCTCGAAACCCTCAGGGATCCAACCAACCTGCCAATTACTGGTCCCAATATCGCCTTTTGGCATGGTGAGAACAGCAGGTAATTGAACATCTTGCAGGCCACTCATTAACTCTGCGATTTTTGGGTTTACCGTGTAAGAAATAGTGCGATATTGTTCAAGCATTTCACCATCGCGGTCCACAAGGTCGGCACGTAACGGCAATTTACTCTTTTCATCGATCCATAGTACGTATGAATAGCGCAGACCGTCTTTAGGAACAATACGCAGCACTTGTGTTGCCACACCAGCTTCACGAGCTCTACCCACTTTTACATAGTCGTAATACAAGTTTAGCTCATCGATATTGGTGTTGAGCATAGGCATAGTCGGAGCGACCATTTTACCTGACTCGATGGTGAACGGTTCTAAACCCGTTTCGATATAACTTACTTCAGTTCCGCGACGAATCACTTCACGCACTGGGCCACTTAAGTAGACAAGATGAGCATATTGATCGTCACCATGCGTGGCATGACGATACAGCAACGGCTCAATGCTGTTCTTTTTGATAAGGATATAAGAGAGTTCGTAACTTAAATTCTTACTCGCCTCGCTCATTTGATGCAATAAAGCCTCCGCTGGCTTATCACCAGCAAAGGCTTGAGAAGACATCATACTGAACAGAGCGCAAGCGCTGATCAGAAATTTTTTCATTCAATATCCGGATTCAGATTTGCATCTTGTTGAGATGCATCACTGTTAATTCGTAACTGCAATTCGTAGTCTCGCAGCATAGCATGAACACGCTTGCGCTGCTCTTGCATATTTGCCTCGCCTACAGAACGTTCTACAGACTCACGAGTCAAACTCACTGGTTCTGCGCTGCCAGCAAACGGAACCGTCTGCAATACAGGTAATTGATCTGTTTGCGGCGACATTGAATCGCTACCACCGTACTGCTGTACACCTAAAATAACAACAAGCGATACACATGCAGCAACAGCAACTTGACCAAACTGCGTCAACCAACCTGGCAAGTGACGTTTTGCTTTTTGCGGTTCTGGTTGCGACTCTTTTGGCGTATCCGCAATTGAGATAACATTTGCACTGTGCGAATCAAACGCACGGTGTGCAGGTTCATCTTCTAACGCTAACGCCACGCTTTCAGCAATATTCCACTCAGGTTTTGCTGGCGCTTCGCCTCGCATCACATCACCAATCAGGTGATAGTTCTGCCAAGCATCACGGCTCTCTTGGTCTTGCTCTAACTCTTGAATTAAAGCCTTATCGACCAATTCTCCATCCATGAGAGCTGAAAGTTTTTCTTTGTCAGCCATTATTTTCACCATAGTTATTACTTGTACTAGCGTTGCAAAAGAGGTCTGATTTTCTTTTCCACCGCCTCACGAGCACGGAAGATACGCGATCGTACCGTTCCTACCGGGCAATCCATCACTTCTGCAATTTCTTCATAACTCAAGCCGTCGAGCTCTCGTAATGTCATTGCGGTTTTTAAATCTTCAGGTAAAGCTTCGATTGCACTGAACACCACCCGTTGCAATTCTTTGGACAACGTTAAGTTCTCAGGGTTCGATATTTCTTTAAGTGCACTACCTGTTTCGTAAAATTCAGCATCTTCAGCATCGACATCTGTCGCTGGAGGTCTACGCCCTTGAGCAACAATGTGATTTTTCGCAGTATTCACTGCAATGCGATACAGCCACGTATAAAACGCACTTTCCCCACGAAAGCTAGGGATAGCTCGGTAAGCTTTAATAAACGCTTCTTGTGCTACATCTGGTACATCGCCAGGATTACTAACGTATCTGGAAATAAGATTACATACCTTATTCTGGTACTTTGTTACCAACAGGTTGAATGCTTGCTTATCGCCATTCTGAACTCGCTCAATCAATACTTGATCGGTCAGCTGCTCGTTCATTCGAGCGGATACTCCTATTTGTTATGCCCCTACTCTTCTCAGATATGGGTACTAATTATGCAAAACGTAGTATTGACACCACTGCTTACTTGAGCACTATTGTGACTCTAACGTGAATGAGAAAGTTCCATGGTTTCTCAAGTTTTTTGTCATTGTTTTTTCACAATGTGATGTCTGTACCCAAATGACCACCGCTGCCTGACTTTAGTCTAAGTTTGACAAGCGAGCATCTTGGAGGGAAATGGGTATAATGAATGATCTCTGTCCCAGATTGTGCTGGGTCGGGCATGGAAAAGCAATGGCATTGACAAACTATTACTTTTCATTTGCATGGCTAATGGCTATCTGAACACCGCGTTACAAATTATAACTTAGGAAGCATGCTCATGCTCTGCATGAAAAAGAAGAGTGGCTCAGTCACCGCCGTAACACGGACGTCGATAGGTCTCCCAACTTAGCCCTTAGCGACAGATGTCGCGATAATGGAATGCACATGGTGTGCAAATAATACACAAGGTAACTTTGTTACCTTAGCTTGGGATTATAAAAGTTATATGAACACAAATCGTGAACATGAGTGTGATGTATTAGTGGTAGGGAGTGGCGCGGCAGGTTTGTCGTTGGCTTTGCGCGTTGCTAACCACTGTAAGGTGATGGTGCTGAGTAAAGGACCACGCAGCGAAGGGGCAACCTACTATGCTCAAGGCGGTATCGCTGCCGTATTTGATGAGTCAGACACCATTGATTCACACGTTGAAGACACGCAAATCGCCGGGGATGGTATTTGCGATGAGGAGACCGTAAGGTTCATTGCTGAGCATTCAAAAGAGTGTGTACAGTGGTTGATTGACGGTGGTGTCCCATTTGATCGTGAAGAAGATGACTCTGACGATGAACCTCGCTACCACTTAACTCGTGAAGGTGGTCATAGCCGTCGTCGTATTCTTCACGCGGCAGATGCGACAGGTATGGCGATGCAAACCTCCCTGCAAGATAACGCTCATAACCATCCAAACATTCATGTTCTCGAACGTCACAATGCTCTGGACTTAATCACCGAAGACAAAATTGGCGGTGATAAAAACAAAGTTATCGGTGCTTATATTTGGAACCGCAACGAAGAGCATGTCGAAACCGTGCGAGCCAAATTTGTGGTTCTCGCTACAGGTGGTGCTTCAAAGGTTTATCAATACACCTCTAACCCAGATGTGTCGTCTGGTGATGGTATTGCGATTGCTTGGCGTGCAGGGTGTCGTGTGGCGAATATGGAATTTAACCAGTTCCACCCTACGTGTTTATATCACCCAGAAGCACGTAACTTCTTGCTGACTGAAGCGTTGCGTGGCGAAGGTGCTTACCTGCGTCGTCCAGATGGCTCTCGCTTTATGCCAGATTTCGATGAACGTAAAGAGCTTGCTCCGCGTGACGTCGTGGCTCGTGCTATCGACTTCGAAATGAAGCGTTTAGGCGCCGACTGTATGTATCTCGACATCAGTCATAAGCCTGCTGACTTTATTACGAAACACTTCCCAACCATTTATTCACGTTTGATGGATTTGGGCATCGACATGACTAAAGAGCCAATCCCAATCGTACCTGCTGCACACTACACTTGTGGCGGTGTCATGGTGGATAGAAATGGCTGCACCGATCTGATAAATTTGTATGCGATTGGTGAAGTTAGCTACACCGGGCTGCACGGTGCTAACCGCATGGCATCAAACTCACTTCTCGAATGCGTGGTTTATGCTTGGTCTGCGGCAAAAGATATTCTAAAACATCACACTAACGTTGAGCTACCCTCACAGGTGCCATGTTGGGATGAAAGTAAAGTAACCAATAGTGATGAAGAAGTGATCATTCAGCACAACTGGCACGAGCTTCGTCTGTTTATGTGGGACTACATGGGCATTGTGCGAACTGACAAGCGTTTAGAGCGCGCCTTACGCCGTATCCAACTGTTGCAACAAGAAACACACGAGTACTACAGCAATTTCCGAGTGTCGAACAACTTATTAGAACTGCGTAACCTTTTACAAGTAGCAGAGTTGATGGTTCGTTGTGCGATGCAGCGTAAAGAGAGTCGAGGTTTGCACTACACGCTTGACTATCCGAACCAACTGGAAAACAGCGGCCCAACGATTTTGGTTCCAGCTAAACAGCTTTAACTTTACCAAGTAAACTATTACATCAGCAGGGAGCATTAGCTCCCTGTTTCATTTCCCATTGGCGTAATACCAAAGATAGTTGACGATACTGCTCATCGTCACAGCTATCACGCCAAATCGTAACAACACGGCCAGATTGCAATTGGAATGTTATCTTGAATGGTGATGCCGATGTATCGACTCGCTGTAAATGACCCTTTTCGGACTCAATATCTTCCGAGCATTCGCCACACTCAAGGGCATCAAACCTAACCGAGCCATCGCAGTGCACATACCAATGCCCATGACTTGTAGGTTGAACAAGGCCTTGGCTTGAGAGAGCCTTAACAATCAGTAATAACAAATAAGTCGATAATACGAGCGGAATGCTAGAGAGGATAACAGCCCAAGTCATCAATAAGAAAAGTACAACATTGAAGACTCGGGCAGTCAGAGAGGGAGAAGCAGTAAAATTAACGAACTTTGCTGAGGTTATGGGCGACAATTTTATCAACCATTGCTGCATGACCTAAATTTTCGCTACGGCCATGCCCCATTACCCAAGTAAACAGATCAGGATCATCGCATTCAAGTAAAGAAACAAAGTCACGCTGCTCTTGTTCACTCAGAGTATCAAAGCACTCTTCAAAAAACGGCATAATTACTACGTCAAGCTCAAGCATGCCTCGACGACAAGCCCATTTAATACGCGCTTTTTCTTCCGGAGTGTACATTCACTATTCCTTCATAGATGTCTTGTTGTTAGTGCGGAGTGTAACAAGGGATGTGCTACGTCACTAGTGTGCGGGTCACAATACGATAGTGAAAGCAGACAAATGTTGATTCGTAAATCGCTCCCCTAGTATCTCAAGGTTATTTGGGTATACCATAGCGGAAAAATATCTTCAAAAGGCATTGTAATTATGGAATGGCAAACTCGTTTTTCAGCATTACCTCTCTCAACTCAAGACGTACTTCCAGAGTTATCTATCTCACTGCTGGATAACTTCGGCATGATCACCATGATCGGTGATGATAAAAAATCATACTTACAAGGTCAGGTTACCTGCGATGTTGTTTCTTTAGAACAAGACCAATCAACACTGGGCGCACATTGTGATGCGAAAGGAAAAGTGTGGAGCGTGTTCCGCCTTTTCCATCATCATGATGGCTACGGCATGATCCAACCAAAATCGGCGATTGACGTAGAACTTAATGAAATAAAGAAATACGCTATTTTCTCTAAAGTAACGATTGAAGCTTCTGATGACGTTATCTTAGGTGTTGCTGGCGTCAAAGCCGACGAATTCATTTCAACAATGAGCAAGACAACTGGCAGCGTTCGCCCAGTTGACGGTGGCACAGCAGTGCAAGTTGCACAAGATCGCTGGTTACTGATATTAAGTGCGCCAGAAGCACAGCAAATCGTTGAAACTACCGACGCTGTCTTTACGACAAATGAGCTTTGGAATCGTTTCGATATTGAGGCAGGTTTACCATTTGTCTCTGCATCCGCGCAGAATGCTCACATTCCACAAGCACTTAACGTGCAAGCTTTAGGAGGCATAAGCTTCACAAAGGGCTGCTACACGGGACAAGAAACGGTAGCACGAGCGAAGTATCGCGGTACCAATAAACGTGCGATGTATATCGTAAAAGGTGCAACTTCTGCTCCATTCAGTGACGAACCAATTGAGCTCGAACGCAGCGTAGGTGAAAACTGGCGTTCAGTAGGTGCTTTATTAAATCACTACCAGTTCAGTGACAATCACGCGATTGGCCTGATCGTACTGCCTAATAATCTCGATGAGGACACTCGTCTTCGTTTGGTTGCGCAACCAGAATGTGAATGGACAATCGAATCACTGCCTTACAGTCTTGATGATGAGTAATACAATCAATACTCCTTTGATGCAATTTCTCACAGACCAACACATTCCGTTTCGTCTGTTACCGCATCAAAGACCAGCAACCACCATTGAGGATGCCGCGCACCAACGCGGCATTCGCCCCTCTCAAATGGTGAAAGCAATCTTGCTACGAGACATGGGTAATCAATATGCACTCGCCTGTGCGCCAGGTGATCGTAGCGTTGATCCCAAAAAAGTGCGCTCGTTACTGAAATATCGCCGGATGACTTGTGTTGATCAAGCCGATGTTGAGTCCATCACTGGTTACAAAATTGGTACTGTCACTCCTCTGCTACTCAAACGTCATATGCCAATCGTGTTCGACCCTAGCTTACTAGAAGAACAGGAAGTCACGATCAGCAGTGGCGATCGCATGGCTGGACTGGCGCTTTCTATTAAAGATCTTATCCAATTGTGTCAGCCGACCGTAGCTGAGATCTGTCGTTAATCGTCTAAAAACAATGTAATGACATGTAGTGTTTCTATCACTGCGTGATCTCGCTCATATCTACAAAAATAGACATGAGAATTTTTAATCACATATAAAACATAAATAGTCACAAAGATAAAACTCGTATATGCTGAATTTGTTGGTTAAGTTTCAAACAAGCACTTAACCGATATAAAGTGAGTCAGCTAGCTGAGTGACAGCATTCATGCAGTTAGTTATCCACTTTTGTGTAATGCATCTGTGACTATTCGCCCGCTGAAGCGGGCTTTTTTTTACGTGGAACTTTTTCTCTTTCATTTCCTCTAATCGTTAGAACGTAAAGTGTGTTGCGCGAGGCACGACCTTAATAGGAACAACTAGCAAACAACCGTTTTCGTTCTATTCTTAATTCTGTAACAAAACTATTGCTTAATGCGTCACGTAAAAAGGAGTGTATTGGCGTAAGGGTTCCTTTAGAGAGGTTATTTTTGGGGTAATCCTCACGCTATTTAAGAGATGACACTGTCAAATTGTCTAAGACAACACAATTCTCTGACGCAACACCCTACATCTGTATTTAATACTATTGCTGTCACAATAATTTTCGCGTCCAGAACGTAGAATACCTAGGCTAGGTTAGATAAAAGGAAAGTAAATATGAGACTGTTTAAGCGCTATACACCAAGTATGATTGCTAAACATATAAGTCGTCTTTTTAAAGGAAGAATTTATATTTACGGGGTCGGTAGATTCGAGTTTGATAACGGTAAGTTAATACTGCCGGAGAAAGCAGAGCAACGCCATTTCCGAGCGGTCAAAGAGATCAATCAAGAAATAATGAAACTCCGATGCGCATATGCTTAGCAAAATGTTGATAAAACAAAGGCTGGATTAACCAGCCTTTTGTGTATTTGAAGTTCGCTTTGCACTTACTGACGCGCCAGATCCGGCAAGTGTCCCTTTAAACCAAGCGCGCGCTTCATGATCTCATCTTTCGCTCCCGGCAGTTGCCCCGCTAAACTCAAGCCAATGCCACGAACAAGCTTCTTAGCAGGGTTCTCGCCAGAGAACAAATCTCGAAACCCTTGCATAGTAGCGATCATCTTTGCCGCTTCCGCTTTTCGCCAACGCTCGTAGCTTCTTAGGTTGCGTTTACTGCCGATATCTTGACCCTGCTTCCAAAGTGCTAATACTTCTTGAGCAAGACTGGCCGCATCTAATAAACCTAAATTCACACCCTGCCCCGCTAATGGGTGAATGGTATGGGCCGCATCACCAACCAGCGCGACTCGCTCGACAACAAAATCTCGCGCATAGCGCATTTTCAAAGGAAACGCAGCACGCTCTCCCACTACTTCACATAGACCAAGTCGAGCATCAAACTCACTCGTCAACGCTTTATTGAAATCATGTTCACTCATCGCCACTAACTGCTCTGCTCGATTTGGCTCCGTGGACCAAACAATAGAGCACATATCTGGTTGCGACATTGGCAAAAATGCCAACGGTCCGTGAGGAGTAAATATCTGGCGCGCAATGCTGTTGTGTGGCATAGCAGTTTTGACATTCGCGACCAAAGCATGATGACCATAGTCCCAATGCGTTAATGGAATATCCATTTGATGGCGAAGCCACGAATTCGCCCCATCGGCTCCGACCACTAATTTAGCGGTCATGGCTTGGCCATTATCGAGCGTCAGCCAGCTTTCTTGCTCACCGACCGCGAGAGTCGCGCAACGTGCAGGCATAAACATAGTGACGTTATCGAGCTTTTGGACTTGTTCAAGCAGCGCAAGTTGAATCACACGATTCTCAACAATATGCCCTAAATCAGGTTGTGCCATACTTTGTGCATTAAATTCAATGCTGGCAAAGCTATCTTGTTCCCATACTTCCATGCCATGGTAAGGTGAAGCTCGGCGCTGTTCTATGCCCTGCCAAGCACCAAGTTTACGCAAAATCGTCTCACTAGAGCGGCTCAGCGCAGACACACGAACATCGGGTAATTCTTTCAACGAATCATCTGGCACTTTACCTTCAATAACGGCGACACGCAGATCACTGTCTTTGAACGCGGCAGCAAGTGCCAACCCAACCATCCCTCCGCCGATGATGGCGATATCTACACTTTGCATCATTGCTTTTTATTACCTAATTCAGTGCGGCCGTTCATCGTTTTACCAAGCCAAGTGTATGGCGTAGTAGCGGCTGCTTAAAAATAGAAAGGTTATCCATCGCTGCTAAGGCAGTATTTCGGCCAATTCGCATCGCGGGTAAATCATTTGAAAAAACATGCACTAAGGCACTGGTTAGCCAAATAGTTTCGCTTCGATCTGCTTCTCTACGTTGACTAAAGCGCATCAGGCCTTGATAAAGACCCACATCCTCACTTTGCTGCACAATTTCTTCTGCTAGTGAGACTACATCGCGAATACCGAGATTAAAGCCTTGTCCAGCTATCGGGTGCAGCGTTTGCGCCGCATTTCCAACAATTGCAAAGCGATGTGAAATATTTTGCTTTCGATGGCGAAGAAGCAATGGGTAACTTGCACGACGCCCCACTTTTTTCATCGTGCCTAAACGCCAACCAAAATCGTTCTGTAAATGCTGGAGAAATGCTTGATCAGATAACTCAAGAACGGCTTGGGCTTCTTCAGGGTGCAAACACCAAACTAAGGACATTCGATTGTCACTCATTGGCAATAAAGCAACAGGGCCATTTTCAGTAAAACGTTCAAAGGCTCTACCTTGATGAGGTTCTTGAGTCACAATATTGGCAATGACAGCCACTTGTTCAAAATCTTGCTCAGAAATTTCTAGACCAATTTTCTGACAACAGGTCGAAACAGCACCATCTGCAGCTACCAACAGTTTTGCTTCAAGTTGCTCACCACTTTTCAACGCCACATGGGTACAGTTTTGCTCGCGCTCGATATCGGTAACGGAGTCAGGACAAAACAGCGTAATGGATTCGCTGCTGTCTAATAATTCTTGATATACACGCCCAACATCGGCTAATTCTACAACATACCCTAGAGCTTCAACCCCAACCTCTTGCTTGGTAATCTCCGTCATCCCAGCATGAGAACGGTCAGAAACGTGGATATGTTCAATGGGGGTGACAAACGGTTCTACTGACGTCCAGAGCTGTAGTTGACGCAACAGATTGACAGTACCGTAAGACAATGCGATTGAGCGAGAGTCAAAACCAGGGTGCATATCTGATTGTGCTTTAAAAGGCTCAACGACTGCAATGCGGAGCTTTCCCTGAGACAAATGGTCAATCGCCAATGCTAACGTTGCACCAGCCATGGCACCACCAGCAATGACTACATCATATTGCTTCATACTAACCTCTGGACAGTCTACGATTAGTGAATAGTAGGTTTTTTGTCGCTGCTTTCAGGACGAACACCAAATTCAGCATGAATCGTTAGTACGCAAGCTTTGATGTGCTCAATCACTTGCTCTAGCAATTGCGCTTGTTCACCAAGATCGTCATCTTCATCGATGCCTAATTTGGCAATCTCTTCTAAGTCAGCCAGTGCTTCTTTAGCGTCATCAGATGCTTTATTAAGAGCAACGCCTGCTAGACCTAGCCCAGAAATAAAGTGGTTTACAAAGTCGGACACACTGTCGGCTAATGCGAATAAGCCTTCTTCGCCCGGCTCATCTGGCAATAATAAAGACAGCTCCATCGACGTGCCAGTTAGTTCATTGACAGTAACAGTGAATACGCTTTGAGCAAAAGCTAGCGCGGTAGAAGGCCAACCCATCCCATCATTGGTGTAGTCAAACAGAATAGGCTGCCAAGTTTGATCATTAATCGCCAATCCACCACTTAACATGCCGACAAATAAGCCATGTAATTCCGCAGGTGTTACTGCTAGGCTTGCAGATTGCAGTTCAGCAGCAATAGATTGGTATTCAGGAAGGGTGATTTCACTCATAACTTGGCTCATTCTTGCGTAATAATGTATTGGTATATCCTACCATCAAGGTTAGTGGTCTGAAACGGCTATCAAATTCAATTTTGGACAGCATTTGTTCAATTTGCCCAATTCCTGTGTGATCTCGTCATCATTTCTCTTTCTGTGATGGGAAATGCTTGAATCTTAATAGCGGTTTTCCTATAGTTTGCTCCTCGGTAGTTGTATGAAGCAACACCTTAGATAGCGCGAATATAGAGTTTATTCATCATGAGCAATCAAGCGATCGACGTTGAAATATTAGGCAAACTTACACGAGTGAATTGTCCGACAGGACAAGAAGAGTCTCTTGTTGCAGCGGCAAAAGATCTGGATCGCCGATTGAAAGAAATGAGCGAACGTACTAAGGTAACCAATGAAATCCAACTGCTGACCTTTGCTGCATTGAATATTTGCTATGAGTTGCACACCAAGTCATACGAATCTAATGGTCAACAGCAAGAAATTACTGAGCGAATGGAAAAGCTCACCGCGTCTTTAGAGAACGCACTAAGCAAAGTTACGCAAGGACAGCAGTAAATACAAAATTTACCCTGGGGTGTGCGTCAGCAGGATTTAAGTCCCTGAGCCGATAAGCAATACCTAAGGGTTAGTATTTGGTAACTATTGAGCAAGCTCGGCATGCACCGAGAAGCCTACGGTTGTCATTGCTGATCCGCCTTGAACCAGCTGGTTCAAGGGCCACAATCCTCAACGGCACCCTGGGGTATTCTCTCTATGTCAGACCTCTCTCGACAAGACTTCCGCAAACTGATTCGTGAAAAGCGCAACGCTCTGTGCAGTGATACACAATACCAAGCGGGAATCGACCTTATTACTCAATTTTCCCAACTTCCTGAAATCGAGCAGGCGCAACATATTGCCATCTACCTTTCTGCAGACGGTGAGCTTGATACTAAACCGCTCATTGAATGGTTATGGCAACAGGGAAAATCGGTTTATCTGCCCGTCATCCATCCCTTTTCTAAAGGTCAGTTACTGTTTCTTCAATATATAAGTGATGAACAGCTCGTCTACAACAAGTACGGCATCTTAGAGCCCAAGCTCGATATAAGACACCTCAAACCCGTTCGCCAGCTTGATTTAATCTGCACACCTTTAGTTGGGTTCGACAGCATCGGACACCGCTTAGGCATGGGCGGGGGGTACTACGATCGTACTCTGTCACGTTGGTTTATAACTGGAGAGGGTGCTAAACCTGTCGGTATCGCTCATGACTGCCAACATGTAGAACGCTTACCAATTGAAAGCTGGGACATTCCATTGCCTAAGATCGTGACCCCAAGCCAAATATGGCAATGGGAAAGTGACAAGTAAGCCGCTATAATCACGCCCGCAAACGTTAACGAACATCTATTCAGGAGATTGGCATGACTCAAGATGAAATGAAAAAAGCGGCTGGTTGGGCAGCACTAAAATATGTTGAGAAAGGCAGCATTGTCGGTGTTGGTACTGGCTCTACCGTGAATCACTTCATCGATGCACTAGGCACTATCAAAGATGATATTAAAGGTGCAGTGTCTAGCTCTGTCGCTTCAACTGAGCGCCTTAAAGAGCTTGGTATTGAAGTATACGAGTGTAACGATGTAATGAAGCTGGATGTGTATGTTGATGGCGCAGATGAGATCAACCCAGCACGTGAAATGATCAAAGGCGGCGGCGCGGCTCTGACTCGTGAGAAAATTGTCGCAGCAATCTCTGATAAGTTCGTATGTATCGTTGACGGCACTAAAGCAGTTGACGTACTTGGCCAGTTCCCATTGCCTGTTGAAGTAATCCCAATGGCACGCTCTTACGTGGCTCGTGAATTGGTAAAACTAGGTGGTGATCCAGCTTACCGTGAAGGCGTTGTGACTGACAACGGCAACGTGATTCTGGATGTGCACAATATGCAAATTACCAACCCGAAAGAAATGGAAGACAAAATAAACGGCATCGCTGGTGTGGTGACTGTGGGTCTTTTCGCTCATCGTGGTGCAGACATAGTGATCACTGGCACACCAGAAGGTGCAAAAATTGAAGAATAAATAACAGCCCAAAATGAACCTATCTGGTTCACTTTTCTGTTATTTCATTACATACGGTGCTGCAAGGCACCGTTTTTTATTCCTTTCTATAAGAAAATTATCTCTTATTCCGTAATTTTCTTACCCAAAGCAATTTTTTTTTGTTACTTTATTGAACAGAAGACGCACAGGGAAACGCTTGTCTTCCTACAAAACTGTTAATTATCCCCTTTTTAATAGTTTTGCCCAATGTGCGCCACATTAGCCCACCTTTCCATTTTAAGGACGAGAAAAAATGGCCAAAGTTTCACTGGAAAAAGAAAAGATTAAGATCCTCTTGTTAGAGGGACTCCACCCTTCTTCAGTTGAAGTTCTTCAAGCAGCTGGTTATACCAACATTGAATACCATAAAGGTTCCCTTCCGGAAGAAGAACTAATTGAAGCGGTAAAAGACGTGCACTTCATTGGTATCCGCTCCCGTACGAACCTATCCGAAGAGGTAATCAATGCGGCGAACAAGCTGGTTGCAATTGGCTGTTTTTGTATTGGCACTAACCAAGTAAACCTAGACGCAGCAGCAAAACGCGGTATTCCTGTCTTTAATGCACCATTCTCTAACACTCGAAGCGTGGCAGAGCTTGTACTTGGGCAAATCCTTTTACTAGTGCGTGGTATTCCTGAAAAGAATGCTCTTGCACATCGCGGTATTTGGAAGAAAAGTGCAGACAACTCTTACGAAGCTCGTGGTAAGTGCCTTGGCATTATCGGATACGGTCACATTGGTACGCAGCTTGGTATTATTGCCGAAAACTTAGGTATGCGCGTTTACTACTACGATATTGAGAACAAACTGTCCCTTGGTAATGCGACGCAAGTACATACCATGAGTGAACTATTGAACAAATGTGATGTGATTTCTTTGCACGTTCCCGAAACACCGGAAACGAAAAACATGATGGGTGAAGCTGAATTTGCTCGAATGAAACCAGGTTCCATCTTTATCAACGCGGCACGTGGCACCGTTGTGGATATTCCTGCACTTTGCCATAGCTTAGAAGCTGGTCACCTTGCCGGCGCTGCAATTGATGTATTCCCAACTGAACCAAAAACAAATGCTGACCCGTTCGAGTCTCCTTTACAAAAATTCGATAACGTCATTCTCACTCCACACGTTGGTGGTTCAACGCAAGAAGCACAAGAGAATATCGGCTTAGAAGTGGCGGGCAAACTGGCTAAGTACTCTGATAACGGCTCGACACTTTCAAGCGTAAACTTCCCTGAAGTGTCATTGCCAGAACACAGTGGTGAGTGCTCTCGTCTGCTTCATATCCATAAGAACCGTCCTGGTATTCTAACTCAGATCAACACCATCTTTGCTGAAGAAGGCATTAACATTGCCGCGCAGTACCTACAAACAGCCGCTGAAATAGGCTACGTAGTGATCGACGTTGAAACTGAACGAGCAGAAGAAGCTCTAACAAAGCTCAAAAACATTGAAGGCACAATCCGTGCTCGTATCCTGCATTAAACTGTGAAATAGAAATGACAAAGGCAGGGGTTGTAACTCCCTGCCTTTTGCTTTTTACTGTTTGCTAAGCCTTACTTTAGCTTATAAATGACATCGACTTGATCGCGAATGATCATGGTTGAATCTTGGTAGCTATTCGCTCCTTCTTTACTATCCATCGCCATTGAACGCATTAACACAGGCTGAACGTGCATCTGTCTGTAATTGATCTGCCATACATCGCCCAACTTTTTCTCAAAACCAGTCGCTAATGACCCTGCTTTTTCTCTTGCGTCCTTAATCGCAGCCATTCGTGCCTTTTGCTGATACTCGGCTTGGTTGCTTACCTTAAGTTGAATATTATCGACCTGATTAATTCCCGCTTCTAACGCCATATCTAGGTATTGGTTAAGGTTTTTCAGATCCGTCACCGTGACATCAATACTGCGAGATGCTCGATACCCAACAAGTTCTGCTTTCCCTGATTTAGGGTAATGGTACTGAGGAGCAAGGTATAAATTCGAGCTAGTAATATTGTCTTTTGACAAGCCGGCATCCGATAAGCTTTTTAGAAACTCTTCAACGGTTTTATCTACGGACAATTTCGCTTGTTCGGCCGTCATTGTCGTATCGACTACTTTTACAGAAAACGTAGCCATATCAGGTGTGGCCGTCACTTCGCCATACCCCGTTGTCGTAACATGAGCAAACTCTGGCGTATTCGCCAAAACTGAAGCACTGGTAAGGCTGAGTGCTGAAGCCAGCAAAAATGAATACAATTTCATTCAATAAATCCATCCATACAAAATTAAGTACTTAATCTCAGATTCCAACATCACTATCATGGCTGAGAAAGCGTGTGGTTTCATAATAGAAACTTCCGCCGATTATCCAAGCACCTATAGTGACTTCTAACACAACTTTGACTATGTAACATTGGCGTAATTTTTAAACAAAACACACTTAAGTGAACGATATGCAGCTCTGACGAACTTATTGAGGTAGATGCTGCTGCGCATACCCCACTATCGCATGTGAGATTTCTTGTAGTACCCCAGTTTCTAACTGCCAGTGGTGCCAATAAATCCGATGGGACATTAAAAAACCTGGAGTCACATCAACCAACACACCTCTGTCTAATTCGTCGGTAATTTGCAAGCGGGGGATCAAGCAATAAGCTACACCAGCTAACGCCACTTTTAGAAACGCTTCAGAACTACTGATGTTGTGATGAATAACGCTGTCAGGATTGACGTTAAAATGCTCGGTAAGAAATGTTTTATGTAGATCATCATATTGGTCATATGAAACGGCCGGTGCTTTTGCCAATGTCTGATTATTTACGCCTTTAGAAAAATAACGCTGATAGAACTCTGGGCTCGCGACACAAACATAATCGATGCGACCTAAATAGTCTGCTCTGCATCCGGGGATTGGCTGGGACTCCAAGCTGATCGCTCCTGTCACTTCGCCACTTTTGAGTTTTTCAATAGAACGGTATTCACCATAGATAGTCAGTTTTAGTTCAACTTGACGCTGCTTCATAACATTTTGCAGCGCTGGCAGTAGCCATGTTGCAAGGCTATCTGCATTAGTCGCTAAAGAGAGTTGCACAGGTCGCGTACTGGTATCATTTTTTAGTTCGGGGAGAATTTCATGCTCTAGCAAGCGTACTCGCCGATAAAGACCCAACAATTTTTTACCAATTAGCGTTGGCTTAGGTGGCTGGCTTCGAATTAAAACAGGCTGCGCGAGAAACTTCTCTAACTGCTTGATACGTTGAGAAATGGCGGATTGAGAAACAAATAAATGCTCGGCAGCACGCTCAAAGCTACCCTGATAAACTATAGCGTCTAATGCCTCAATCCATTTGTAATCTAACCCTCGCATACCTTTCCTCTCACTCCTGATCAAATGCCTCCCGTTAAATTAGTCTATCTAATGTAAGATTAAAATCATTAATTATACTTATTTAGATAAACGCTTTATCTTTCCCTTTTCTGTAAATGTATTTGTTATTTTGAAGTGAGGTGAAGTGTGAGCTTGTGGGTTCTATTGCAAGGTTTTGGTTTAGGAGCATCAATGATCATTCCGATCGGCGCGCAAAATGCGTATGTTTTGAATCAAGGCATAAAGCGTAACCACCACCTAACAACCGCCACTATTTGTAGCGTGCTAGATATGATTTTCATCTCTCTAGGTATTTTTGGTGGTGGTGCAATTCTGTCTCAAAATGAAATCTTACTGACGTCGGTGACACTTGGTGGTATTGCTTTCTTGAGCTTCTATGGACTGCTCTCACTAAAAAGTGCTTTTAAGCCAGAGAGTGAATCGGAATCAAAAGGGGAGATCGTAGCTCGAGGTCGTCGAACGGTTATTCTAGGTGCGTTAGCCGTCACCGTGCTTAATCCGCACTTATATTTAGATACAGTCGTTATTCTAGGTTCGATCGGTGGACAATTTGAAGGCCATGATCGCATTGCTTTTGCACTAGGTACGATTATGGCTTCCTTTGTTTGGTTCTACACTTTATCGATAGGAGCAGCCAAACTAGGTCCAACACTCTCTAAACCAAAAGTGAAAAAAACCATCGACATTGCAATCGCAATGATGATGTTCACAATCGCATATATCTTAGCGAGTGAGCTTATTGATAAGTATTGGTAATCATAAGGTAGTAAGGCAGCAAAGACATGGAGTCACTAAAACGTATTTATAACAACAATAGAGAGCGATTCAACGCGCTCTCTATTCCTTTTCGGGAATGGCAGCACGAAGCCATCTTAGACTTTGAGACAGATATACGCATTGCGAGAAAGCTTGGTTGGACGGGTACGCATACCAAAAGCCTCTTTTTAACACTCAAAGGACAAGGTTACGCAGTTTATCTGACAGATAAGGACTCGCGCCTCGATGCCAAGCAGATTAAAGCGATTACAGGTAAACGTCCCTCTATTTGTAATGACGATGAAATGGTCGAAGTGTTAGGTTGCGTACCCGGCGCGGTTTGCCCAATAGGCTTACCGGAATACATCACTATCATTGTTGATACCAATCTCTATCAACATCAAGAGTTGCTCTATACGCCTGGCTTACCTGAGTTCACATTTGGATTTGCAGGTAAACATCTAAAACGCCTCTTACTTGCTGGTCATCACACCCTTTACGAAGTATAAAAAAGCGAGGCCTATTGGCCTCGCTTTTGAATATCGACTGCTTTTGATTAAGCGTCGACTTTGTTCAGGTGAACATCCATTTGTGGGAATGGAATCTCGATACCATTTTCATCCAATGCTTCTTTAATACCTTGCATTGCATCAAAGTATACGCCCCAGTAATCTGCAGTTTTCACCCATGGACGAACCACAAAGTTAACTGAAGAGTCTGCTAACGTAAGTACACCAATTGTGATATCTGGGTCTTTCAAGATACGTGGATCTTTCTCTAGCGTCTCACGAATCACTTTCTTCGTTAGTTTAAGGTCTGCTTTGTATGAAACACCAATCACTAGGTCGACACGTCGTGTCGCATGGCGAGAGTAGTTAGTAATGGCACCGCCGATAACTGAAGAGTTAGGCACAACAACCATTTTGTTGTCTGGTGTTTTTAGAACGGTTTGGAAGATTTGAATTGCTTCAACACTACCCGCTACACCACCGATTTCTACGTAGTCGCCTGATTTGAATGGACGGAACGCAACAATAAGTACGCCTGCTGCAAAGTTTGATAGTGAACCTTGTAGTGCAAGACCAACAGCAAGACCTGCCGCACCAATCACAGCAACAACAGAAGCGGTTTGAACTCCTAATCGACCAAGAGCCGCGATTAGCACGATTACAAATAGCAAGTAACGAACAAGACCGTGAATAAATTCAACGACGGCCTTATCCATGTTTTTCTTTTCTAGTACTTTAGAAACACTACCAGCGACTGCCTTAACGATAAGATTACCGATAAACAGAATAAGCAGCGCAGAGATAATGTTCACACCGTACTGAACCAGTAGATCTGAATTGTTTGTCAGCCAAGTTTCAGCCTGAGTTAGACCATCCGTTAAAGTGGTATCGATACCCACCGATTCACCTGCCATAATTCTTATCCTCAAAAATAAAGAGATATAAATCCAATTGCCGTTAATTTATGAACCTTGTTTTTTAAAGGCTCTTTTCTAAAACAACATCCCTATTGCTCCACTGAACAGTGTCAGATTTTTGGCACAATATCCCAACTCTGACTTTTTTCAAAGTCAGAGTTTCGCAAAGATATGCAAAACAAGACTTTATCAGAGCTTTCTGACACTGACTTGTTACAGGTTACGCAATGCACTCTGATTTCGCCACTCTTAAGACTGATATTCCCATGTTTTCTTTAAAAAAACGTTAAAGGTGAGATATCTCACTAGCAAATACAATCTAACGCATAAAAATATCGGGAGAAAGCAGCCGGGAAGAAAATGATAGACATAAAAAAACCCGCTCAAAGAGCGGGTTTTTAAGTAACTTAATCAGTAACGATTATAGTACGTCAACTGCGTTAAGGTCAGCAAATGCTTGCTCTAGACGAGTAACCATTGAAGCTTGGCCTGCACGTAGCCATACGCGTGGATCGTAGTACTTCTTGTTTGGTGCATCTTCACCAGTTGGGTTACCGATCTGACCTTGTAGGTAATCGTGGTTTTCAGCTTCGAACTTACGGATACCATCCCAAGTAGCCCACTGTGTATCAGTATCGATGTTCATTTTGATTACACCGTAGCCGATAGATTCACGGATTTCTTCTAGAGAAGAACCTGAACCGCCGTGGAATACGAAGTTTAGAGAGTTCGCTGGAAGACCGAATTTCTCAGAAACGTGCGCTTGAGAATCACGTAGGATAGTTGGAGTTAGTACAACGTTACCTGGCTTGTATACGCCGTGTACGTTACCGAAAGATGCTGCGATAGTGAAACGGTGGCTGATTGCGCTTAGTTTCTCGTATGCGTATGCAACGTCTTCTGGAGAAGTGTATAGCTCAGACGCATCCATATCAGAGTTGTCAACGCCGTCTTCTTCACCACCAGTACAACCTAGTTCGATTTCTAGAGTCATGTTCATTTTAGCCATGCGCTCTAGGTACTTAGCAGAAATTTCGATGTTCTCTTCTAGAGACTCTTCAGAAAGGTCGATCATGTGAGAAGAGAATAGTGGCTTACCAGTTTGCGCGAAGTACTCTTCACCAGCGTCTAGTAGACCGTCGATCCAAGGAAGTAGTTTCTTAGCTGCGTGGTCAGTGTGTAGGATTACTGGAACACCGTAAGCTTCAGCTACAGCGTGAACGTATTTCGCACCAGCAACAGCACCTAGGATTTGAGCTTCTTGACCTTCAAGTTTTAGACCTTTACCAGCAAAGAAAGCAGCGCCACCGTTAGAGAACTGAACGATAACTGGAGCTTTAACTTTTGCAGCTGCTTCAAGTACTGCGTTTACAGAGTCAGTACCCACACAGTTTACTGCTGGAAGTGCAAAGCTGTTTTCTTTTGCAACTTCAAATACTTTCTGAACGTCATCGCCAGAGATAACACCTGGTTTTACGAAGTCGAAGATCTTAGACATGGATGTAATCCTATTTATCTGTCGTTTTTAAACAAAACTTGTTAAGTTGAAAATCTTGCAAACGTTTGCTCACAACTGAGGCTATTCTAGCAGAGTTCCTCACACGTTGCAGCAAACAAGAAAGCGGGAGAGTCACTCCCCCGCTTTGCTTTAATTACTTAGCGCGCGCTTCTAGCATTTCTACTGCTGGAAGAACTTTACCTTCTACGAACTCAAGGAAAGCGCCGCCGCCAGTAGAGATGTAAGATACATCCGCTTTGATACCGAACTTGTCGATAGCTGCTAGCGTGTCACCACCGCCTGCAACAGAGAAGCCTTCAGAAGCTGCGATAGCTTCAGAGATACCTTTAGTACCTGCTTCGAAGTTCTTGAATTCGAATACGCCTACTGGACCATTCCATAGGATAGTCTTAGCGTTTTTAAGGATTTCAGCTAGTTCAGCAGTTGAGTCTGGACCAAGGTCGAAGATCATGTCGTCGTCTTGTACTTCAGAAACGTGCTTAATTTCAGCTTCTGCGTTCTCGTCGAATGCTTTCGCACATGCAACGTCAGTTGCTACTGGAATTGCACACTCGTCCATTAGCTTCTTAGCTGTTTCAACTAGGTCTGCTTCGTATAGAGACTTACCAACGTTGTGGCCAGCAGCTGCGATGAATGTGTTAGCAATACCACCACCAACAACGAGTTGGTCAGCGATTTTAGATAGAGACTCAAGAACCGTTAGCTTAGTAGAAACTTTTGAACCACCTACGATAGCAACCATTGGACGAGCTGGCTTGTCCATTGCTTTGCCTAGCGCTTCTAGTTCGTTCGCTAGTAGAGGACCAGCACATGCTACGTCTGCGTGCATACCAACGCCGTGAGTAGATGCTTGAGCACGGTGAGCCGTACCGAATGCGTCCATTACGAATACGTCACATAGTGCTGCGTATTTCTTAGATAGCTCTTCGTCGTTTTTCTTTTCGCCTTTGTTGAAGCGAACGTTTTCAAGAACAACAAGTTCACCCGCATTTAGCTCTAGGCCATCTAGGTAGTCTTTTGCTAGCTTCACTTCGCAATCTAGTGCGTCGTTTAGGTAGTTAACAACTGGTTGTAGAGAGAACTCTTCAGCGTATTCACCTTCAGTTGGGCGACCTAGGTGAGACGTAACCATTACTTTAGCGCCTGCTTCTAGGCAGTGCTTAATAGTTGGAAGAGATGCGATGATACGTGCATCCGAAGTTACTTTACCGTCTTTTACTGGCACGTTTAGGTCAGCACGGATAAATACACGTTTACCTGCAAGATCCAGGTCAGTCATCTTGATTACAGACATGATGTGTCCTCTCAAATATTTAATAATTAAAGTTTTTGAAAACTCGGCAACCCTGCCAAGCCTGTTAATTCTTCAAACTGGTTATAGATATGGAGATATTATGGATTTATTTCAAGGCTTGAAATAAAAATTCTCCATCACTTCTTCGTCATTACTGTTTCACTTGCGAAGAAGCTTGCATTGCTAAGGCAGTATCCAGCATCCGGTTAGCAAAGCCCCATTCGTTGTCGCACCAAACGAGCATTTTTACGAGTTGCCCGTTACTCACTCTAGTCTGGCTTCCATCCACAATCGCACTATGGGGGTCGTGGTTAAAGTCGATGGAAACGAGTGGCGATTCAGTATAGTCAACAATGTTACGTAATGTACACTGAGATGCGTTAACAATGGTTTGATTTACGTCATTAACTTTCACATTTGTACTAATTGTGACACTTAAATCCATTGCAGTGACGTTAACCGTTGGAACACGAACAGAAATTGCTTCGAATTTGTTGGAAAATTTCGGGAAGATTCTTTCAATCCCCTTATGCAACTTAGTGTCCACCGGAATAATAGATTGGCTTGCAGCGCGGGTACGGCGTAAGTCGTTATGATACGCATCGATTACTTGTTGATCGTTCATGGACGAATGAATTGTCGTAATGGTGCCAGACTCTATGCCGAAGGCTTCGTCTAATACTTTAATGATGGGAACGACACAGTTGGTGGTGCAAGAGCCATTGGAGACAACACGGTGCTCGTCTTTCAGAGTTTCGTGGTTCACGCCATAGATAATCGTATTATCTAGGTCGTTTGCACCCGGGTGCGAAAACAGTACTTTCTTCGCGCCAGCTTCTATATGCGCTTGCCCATCCGCTTGCGAACCAAATACGCCAGTGCAATCCAAGACGATATCAACGTCTAAATCACGCCAAGGAAGTAATTCGATTTCGGAGAGATGGAGAATGCGAATGGAATCATATTCACCGCTGTCATGATGAACATGCAAATGTTCTTGGTCATGGGAAATTTTTTTACCAAAGCGACCATGACTGGTGTCATATTGCAGTAGGTGTGCCATCGCCTCTGGCTGTGCTAGTTCGTTTACCGCCACAACCTTGATCTGCTGGTGTTTTCCGCTTTCATACACCGCTCGCAGAACATTACGACCTATACGTCCAAATCCATTGATCGCAACCTTTAGCATTTATCCTTCGCCCTACCAAAAATTTCGTGTCACAGATACTACCTGATCAGGCTGACAAACGCACCTGTTGAATCAAAGTAAAGCAGGATTAAAAAAGGTCGAGACTATGCTCGACCTTATTACAACGATAGATAATTAAAATGCGACGTCTAAACCTAACCAGTAGCGACGACCATCTTCAATATATCCATATTCTTCGTAACTGATTTCCTCGTCCAGCAAGTTATAGATAGCGCCTTTAATACGAGTATTGTCGGTTAACTGGTATGTCACACCGGCGTCCACAAAGGTATAAGCTGGTTCTACAATACTGTTTCTTGATGGGCCAGTAACCGGATCCATTTCTTTACCTCGGTACGTGACTTTCGCCCAGCTCTCTAGATCTGTTGTCGTTTGCCAAGTCACATCCACATTAAACAGATGCTTTGGTAACTGCTGCAGCGGCATGCCTTTGTATTCACCTGTTTTTTGCTCTGAGTCGGTAAATGTGTAGCTCGAGCTAAGGTAAATGGTTTCCGTTAACGGCGATGCTAAGGTCGCTTCAATACCTTGTGTGACGGCTTCATCCACGTTAATACGGTACGTTGGATCTGCGCCCCATTGGTTTGGACCATCAGTACAGATAGTGTCTGGACAAACAACACGTGTGATCTTGTCTTTGAATTCGTTATGGAACGCTGTCAAAGAGACATCTAAGCCAGAATCACCTTGATACAAGACGCTGATTTCTTTGTTTAGCGACGTTTCAGGGTCAAGATCTGGGTTACCGTAGATATTACCGCCACCACTGACTTGCGCCCAGCCAGGAGTAATTTCACGTAATTGTGGAGAACGGAAACCTGTTGCCACACCGCCTTTCACCGTCCAAGACGGATCAACTCGCCATACACCGTAAACACGTGGACTAAAGTGCGCGCCATAGTTTTCGTCATGATCTAGACGACCACCAAGCGTAACGCTAAACGGATCAGCGATTCTCCATTCATCTTCAATGAAAACAGCCCACTGCGTATTCGATGTTTCAGTCTTCGACGACGCTTTGTTGGAGGTGAAATCCTCAAGCTCTGCATGAGTAGCGTCCACACCCGTCGTCAACGTATGGTTTCCAATACCAGTCACCAAGCTCGATTTGAACGTGGTGTTGGTGATCGTCATCTCACGAGATTTGTTCTCGCTCTCTTCTCGCTGTAAGTAAGTATCTGAAATGCCAATCGAATCCCAATCACCGTTGTGGCTTACCGTTACGTAATTACGACGATATTCATTCAGTGAATCTTCACACCCTCCACGACACCCAATGGTCGGCACTGAAAGGCCCACATTGCCACGACGACTTTGTGCCGACGTGCCACCTTCTAATTGTACCGAGTGGCGCTCATTAATCTGGTAAGTCAGTTTTGAAGAGATACTCTGCATATCTTTATCTTCATAACCGTATTCGATGTCATCTTCTTCTCTGGTTGTGTACTGACCATATACTTGGAGAGATAAATTTTCAGCCAACGGACCATTAACGAAAAAGTTCGCGCTCTGCTCTCCCCCTGAGCGACTATTCTCTTGTAGTACCGTGCCCAGTTGAACATTACCCGTCCACTCTAGCGCATCTTTTCGTGTGATGACGTTAATCACACCACCAATCGCATCAGAACCGTAAAGCGTCGACATTGGGCCGCGAATAACTTCGATTCGCTCAATCGCTTGAAGAGGAGGTAACCAACCTTGTTCGATACCGGGGCCGTCGCTATTTGGACGAGTTTCACGCGTGCTTTGACGTTTACCATCGACCAGTATCAAAGTGTATTTAGAACCCATACCACGGATACTAATGTCGGTGGTATCACCACCACCTGTCACGACAACACCTGGCACACTTTTTAGTGCATCAGTCACATCGCGGTAATAACGAGAGTCCAACTCCTCACGTGAAATCACACTAATACTTGCAGGCGCGTCCGCTTGAGATTGCTCGTAGCTTGATGCAGTTACAACCACTGTTTCCATTTTAGAAACTGCATCATTGGCAAAAACATGAGGGACACTGACGAAGGCTAAAATACCAGTTGCGGTAATAACTGGCAGTCTAAGAGTAGACATCTACATCTCCATAATTGATAATGATTATTATTTTCGAAAGTGAATTATTCACAAATAGAATGAGATGCATAGTGAGAGTTATGGAACGGTTCTTTCCATTTATGGAACTCGTACATAACGCAGTAAGGAGTAAAAGAAATATGCACGACTTAGCATCAATTAGAGCCTTTGATGCGCTCAATCAGCATAAAAGTTTGACAGCCGCTGCTAAAGCCCTTAATCAGCCAAAATCAACGCTAAGTCGTCGCTTGGCACAATTAGAAGAAGACTTCGGTCAGGCTCTAACCGCTAGGCAAGGTAATCGATTAGTTCTGACAAGAGCTGGAGAAATCTTTGCCCACTACAGCCGCCAGATTCTTGAGTTAAGTGAAGAGAGTTATGATGCACTCCAAGGTTTAACGAACCAAGTTTCAGGGCCACTGCATATTGTTTGTCACACTGCCTTAGTTAGAAGCTGGCTCGGCGGCGTACTCAATCGTTTTCTTGCTGATAATCCCGATGTTAGAGTTCAACTTACCAGTGACTTTTCTGAGGCGCATCATGACCCAGATTTGTTCATCTGGCTCGGTGAACGTAAAGAGCTAGACTGGCGAAAAGAAGTGCTGGGGGTATTTCGCTATACGCCTTTTGCCTCTCCAAATTATCTAAAACAACATGGGCCTATACCGCACCCCAAAGAACTTGAAGCTCATCCATGGATCGATTTTGGTTCAGTGCAAGAAAATGGATTGATGCTAGCACACCCTCAACACGGTGAATTCTTTTTAGAACCCTTTGTTAGTCGCTTATACAGCGACAACATAGCAATGCAAATAGACAGTATCGCGAATGGTCATGGTATTGGACTGCTGCCGACTTGGACAGCATGCGGCTATGAGAAACATCACCCAGGGCGAATCACACCTTGCTTAGAAGGTTGGCTTTCTGAGCCTATTTCCATTAACTGCTATACACCAGCAGGACGACCACCACTGCGCTTATCCGTACTTTTAGACTGCATTCACCAAAGCATTCCACAAGGTTGGAAAACCTGACAAAAATAAAAAGGCCATCATAATGATGGCCTTTCTAACTTTAGCGTTTAACAATCGTCGTTTACGTTCGACTGTTTAGACGGTCCTACAATTACGCTAGCAATTCTTTTGCTGTGTTCACTACGTTTTCAGTCGTGAAGCCAAACATCTCGAATAGCTGACCAGCAGGTGCAGATTCACCGAATGTTGTCATACCGATGATGCGACCGTCGAAGCCAACGTACTTGTACCAGAAATCAGCAATGCCCGCTTCAATAGCGATACGTGCCGTTACGTCTGATGGCAGTACAGCTTCACGGTAAGCGGCGTCTTGTTTGTCGAATGTATCTGTTGATGGCATTGAAACAACGCGTACTTTCTTGCCTTCTGAAGTTAGTTGCTCAGCGGCTTTCACTGCAAGCTCAACCTCAGAACCTGTTGCGATAAGGATTAGCTCAGGCTTACCTTCGCTATCTTTCAGGATGTAAGCACCTTTCGCGATGTCTGCGACTTGTTCAGCAGTACGCTCTTGTTGCGCTAGGTTTTGACGAGAGAAGATAAGTGCAGTTGGTGCATCTTTACGTTCAATCGCTAGTTTCCATGCAACTGCAGACTCAACTTGGTCACATGGGCGCCATGTGCTCATGTTTGGAGTTACACGTAGAGACGCCATTTGCTCAACAGGTTGGTGAGTTGGGCCATCTTCGCCAAGGCCGATCGAATCATGCGTGTAAACTTGGATGTTCTGAATTTTCATCAGCGCAGCCATACGCATTGCGTTACGAGCGTATTCCATGAACATTAGGAATGTTGCGCCGTAAGGAACGAAACCACCGTGCAATGCGATACCGTTGATGATAGCAGTCATACCGAATTCGCGTACACCGTAGTGGATGTAGTTGCCAGAGAAGTCCTCCGTTTCTAGAGACTTAGAACCAGACCACATGGTCAGGTTAGAAGGCGCTAGGTCAGCAGAACCACCCATAAACTCAGGAAGCATTTGACCAAACGCTTCTAGTGCATTTTGCGATGCTTTACGTGATGCAATGTTCGCTGGGTTTGCTTGAAGATCAGCAATGATTTGGTTCGCTTTTTCTTCCCACTGTGCAGGAAGTTCGCCGTTTAGACGACGTTTAAGCTCTGCCGCTTCAGCAGGGTAAGCTGCAGCGTATGCTTCGAATTTTTCATTCCAAGCTGCTTCTTTCGCGGCGCCCGCTTCTTTTGCATCCCACTCAGCGTAAACATCTGCCGGGATCTCAAATGGGCCGTACTCCCAACCTAGGTATTCGCGAGCCGCTTGGATTTCATCGTGACCTAGTGGTGCACCGTGACAGTCGTGCGAACCAGACTTGTTAGGAGAACCGAAACCGATAATTGTTTTGGTACAGATAAGCGTAGGACGTGGGTCCGCTTTTGCTGCTTCAATTGCTGCGTTGATCGCGTCTGAGTCGTGACCATCGACTGCTGGGATTACATGCCAGCCGTACGCTTCAAAACGCTTAGGTGTATCGTCAGAGAACCAGCCTTCAACGTGACCGTCGATAGAAATGCCGTTGTCATCCCAAAACGCGATCAGTTTGCCTAGACCTAACGTCCCAGCAAGAGAGCATGCTTCATGCGAGATGCCTTCCATTAGACAGCCGTCACCCATGAACACATACGTAAAGTGGTCAACGATATCGTGACCTTCTTTGTTGAACTGTGCCGCTAGTGCTTTCTCTGCGATCGCCATACCAACAGCGTTAGTGATGCCTTGACCTAGAGGACCCGTTGTTGTCTCGATACCAGGCGCGTAGCCGTACTCTGGGTGACCTGGGGTTTTTGAGTGCAATTGACGGAAGTTTTTCAGATCGTCAATAGATAGCTCGTAACCGCTTAAGTGCAGTAGAGAGTAAATAAGCATTGACCCATGACCGTTTGACAGCACAAAGCGATCGCGGTCGGCCCACTCTGGGTTTGAAGGGTTATGGTTTAGGTGAGAGCGCCAAAGAACTTCAGCGATATCAGCCATACCCATTGGTGCGCCTGGGTGGCCTGAGTTAGCTTGTTGAACACCATCCATGCTTAGAGCACGAATTGCATTGGCAAGATGTTTACGAGACGACATGTCTGCTCCTGAGTACATTAAGCGAAACGAAAAGTAGGTCATAATTCTCTCAAAGCCCTGTTGGGTGTGCAAACGTTTTCCAGTCCAAAACCTCACAAATATTGCACCTTTCGCGCCAAATCGTTCGAAGTTCTTAAAATTATCAATAAATCAGGCAAACGTTTGGTTATAACAAAAACCAAAAAAGAGCTTGTAATTCGAGCAATCAAATTTAGAATAGACGTCTAGATGTAGATACACCTACAAAAATTAGTATTAATTTGCGCTGGAGAGTTTATCATTCCCCAGTTTTAAACCAGATATAGTGGAGCTAACATGGCTAAGCACCTGTTTACTTCTGAGTCAGTATCAGAAGGTCATCCAGATAAAATTGCAGACCAGATTTCTGATGCGGTTCTTGACGCGATTCTAGAGCAAGATCCAAAGGCTCGTGTTGCATGTGAGACTTACGTTAAAACCGGTATGGTAATGGTGGGTGGTGAAATCACGACTTCAGCATGGGTAGACATCGAAGAGTTAACTCGTGAAACCGTTCGTGAAATCGGCTACGTACATTCAGATATGGGCTTTGACGCAGATTCTTGTGCGGTACTAAACACAATCGGTAAACAGTCGCCAGATATCAACCAAGGTGTTGATAAAGCTGACCCTAAAGAACAAGGTGCAGGCGACCAAGGCATCATGTTTGGTTACGCTTGTAACGAAACTGAAGTACTAATGCCAGCGCCAATTACTTACTCTCACCGTCTTGTTCAAAAGCAAGCAGAAGTTCGTAAAAACGGCACACTACCTTGGTTGCGTCCTGATGCAAAATCTCAGGTAACATTCCAATACGATCAAGGTAACATCGTTGGTATCGACGCGGTTGTTCTTTCAACTCAACACTGTGATTCAATCTCAACTTCAGACCTGCGTGAAGCGGTAATGGAAGAGATCATTAAGCCAGTGCTACCTTCTGAGTGGATCAACAAAGAAACAAACTTCTTCATTAATCCAACCGGTCGCTTCGTAATCGGTGGTCCTATGGGTGACTGTGGTCTAACTGGTCGTAAGATCATCGTAGATACCTACGGCGGCGCAGCTCGTCACGGTGGCGGTGCGTTTTCTGGTAAAGATCCATCAAAAGTTGACCGTAGTGCAGCATACGCAGCACGCTACGTAGCGAAAAACATCGTAGCGGCAGGCATGGCTGACCGTTGTGAGATCCAACTTTCTTACGCAATCGGTGTTGCTGATCCAACGTCTATCATGGTGGAAACGTTCGGTACTGAGAAAGTACCTCACGACATCATCATTGAAGCGGTTCGTCAATTCTTCGACCTACGTCCATACGGTCTACAAGAAATGCTTAACCTTCTTCAACCTATCTACAAGAAGACAGCGGCATACGGTCACTTCGGTCGTGAAGAATTCCCGTGGGAAGCGACAGACAAAGCTGCACTTCTACGCGATTTCGCTGGCATCAAATAATCAAGCCAAGCAAGAATCAATCAAGCCCTCGCCTATGGCGGGGGCTTTTTATTTTCAGCAACTTTTATCCAGCCATTTCGGCTCATACCGCCCTGACCCACAAAGCAGTCCTGTTTCTCCCTCATTTTTTATACCGAATAAATTTTAAGCAATTATTTGTAAATTATCCCATCTCCGCCAATAGTTAAAATATTGTTAACTCCAATTTAAATAGAGACGTCGGATGCTGGCGACTGTGGAAGCACACTTAAGTAAAGACATGAGTCAGGCATCTTTATGGCCGATACCAAACTAAGCCAATGCTCAGATGTAAACTTGAAAAAGTCGCTTCAAGTTTGACTGAACAAAAACCGCTGTCAGTTGGTATAAGCGGATAATGTGGGAATAAATCAAGGAGGAGTTATGCCTCGAACTGTTAATCCATCGGACTTCCACAACAAGCGAAAGGAAGTGCCAGACAACGAATACGCCAGAACCATACCGTGCAATACGGTCAATCTTTCTGCACCTTTTCATTGGCTCGCATTAGGTCTGCATGATTTCGTGCGAATGCCGCTTATTAGTGCTTTCTATGGCATCTGTTTTATGGCAGCAGCCATAGGCATTGTTTTGCTCGTACAGTGGCAAGGCACACACTTGGTCGTCATGCCCAGTTTGATTGTTTACATGTTAATCGGTCCGTTTCTCGCGCTCGGCTTGTATGATGCCAGTTGGGAGAGAGAGCGCGGACACAAAGCAAGCTTGTTCCATTCAATGAAAGCGATCGGTCGTAACTCAACATCTCAATGGGCGTTCGCCGTGTTACTCGCAGTGTGTATGATATTTTGGATGCGCATTGCCGCTCTACTTCATGCGCTCTACCCTTCTGTTCAAGGGGCACCTTTAAGTGAGTTCCTACCCTTCCTTGTCATCGGCTCTTTAGTTGGCTTTGTTTTGGCTTGTGTGGTGTTTAGCATTTCAGCCTTTTCTATTCCGCTCATGATGGAGCGTCGCGTAGACATGATGACCGCTGTATTTACCAGCTTTAATGCAGTGAAATCCAACATTCCAGCAATGATTGTTTGGGCAGCGATCATCTGTGGCGGTATTCTTATCGGCTTTGCGACCTACGGGATCGGAATGTTGTTTACCATGCCAATTCTAGGCTACGGTACATGGCACGCTTACCATGCCACCATCAAGAAAAAACACACACCATAATTAACTGATGCTATGATCTGGCCCTCGCAAATGCGGGGGCTTTTTTATTTGATTTATCGAGGTGAATTGTGGATATAGAACTCAGCTATAAAGCCAAGCAAGTGATGGCGGGCTGTATCGCGATGGCGGAACAATCTTTCAAACGTTCTTTCCCGATTCCAACAATCACCTTCGACGTCCGTGGGAAAGCGGCAGGAAAAGCCTACCTTCAATTAAATCAAGTACGCCTAAACCCTGTTTTATTTCGCGAAAACACCCAAGCATTCTTAGATGAAGTCATTCCTCATGAAGTAGCACACCTGATTACTTATCAGGTTTACGGGCGAGTTAGGCCTCACGGTAAAGAATGGAAAGGCGTCATGGAAGCCGTATTTAACGTACCAGCCAAAACCACTCACAGCTTTGAAGTAAAATCCGTTCAAGGTAAAACCTTTGAGTATCGTTGTGGTTGTATGACCTACCCTCTATCGATTCGCCGTCATAATAAAGTACTGCGCAAAGAGGCGACGTACTCTTGTCAAAAATGTCGCCAACCACTTAACTTCACCGGCATTCAATTATCGTAGCCCTTACCTCATAGTGTTACTTGCGTTCCCAAAATAAAGATCGGTTGATCAAAACCTTCCCTTCGCCACTTATTGTTAACTTACTCATCACTAAAGCTATTTTATGCGTGTTATCATGAATAAAGTCATACTTTATAAAGACTTTTATCATGAAATACTTATTCTCTCTGTTGCTTATCTCGCTTTCTAGCACTGCGATTGCCGCTCCACCGAGCTCATTCTCTGCAGCCAAACGTGAGGCGGTCAAAATTTATCAAGACCACCCAACAAGCTTCTACTGTGGCTGTAACATTCAATGGCAAGGCAAGAAAGGCTTACCCGATTTAGCCTCTTGCGGTTACCAAGTCCGTAAACAAGAAAAACGGGCTGCACGAATCGAATGGGAGCACGTTGTTCCTGCGTGGCAATTTGGCCACCAGCGTCAATGCTGGCAAGATGGCGGACGTAAAAACTGTAAGAAAAAAGACAAAACTTTTCGTTTGATGGAAGCAGACTTGCACAACCTAACCCCTGCTATTGGTGAAGTAAACGGTGACCGTTCGAACTACAACTTCAGCCAATGGAACGGTATGGATGGCGTGAGTTATGGTCGCTGTGAGATGCAAGTGAACTTTAAGCAGCGTAAAGTCATGCCACCAGACCGTGCGCGTGGCTCAATTGCTCGTACCTATCTATACATGAGCAAAGAGTACGGTTTCAAACTGTCGAAGCAGCAAACGCAATTAATGAGTGCTTGGAACAAAACCTATCCTGTCGATAAATGGGAATGTGAGCGTGACGAGCGCATTGCAAAAGTACAGGGCAATCACAACCCATTTGTTCAAGAAGCCTGCCGCGCACTGTAACCTCCGACCTCGAAGCGTTTCAATTACTGATATTGAAACGCTTCTTGCCCCTTGTTTTTTCGGTGCAAAGCATCCATGTTAGGGTTTAAGTTTATTCTCTTGCTGGAAATCTCATGCGTACCCCTCGAATTTATCATCCAGAAACCATTCATCAACTTGGCTCACTTCCTTTAAGTGACGACGCAGCAGGCCATATCGGTCGTGTTTTGCGCATGAAAGAAGGCCAAGACGTTCTCCTTTTTGACGGCAGTGGCGCAGAGTTCCCAGCGGTTATCAGTGAAGTCAGCAAGAAATCAGTTTTGGTTAACATCACCGAGCGCGTAGAAAACAGTATTGAATCCCCTTTAGATCTGCACCTTGGTCAAGTCATTTCACGTGGCGATAAGATGGAGTTCACCATCCAAAAGTCTGTTGAACTTGGCGTCAATACCATCACTCCTCTGATTTCTGAACGTTGTGGCGTCAAGCTTGACCAAAAGCGTTTTGAGAAAAAACTCGCGCAATGGCAGAAAATCGCCATCAGTGCCTGTGAGCAATGTGGGCGTAATGTCGTGCCCGAAATTCGTCCAATTATGAGCTTGGAAGAGTGGTGTAAAGAAGAGTACGATGGTTTAAAGCTTAACCTTCACCCTCGTGCTAAATACTCAATCAACACTTTGCCAACCCCGGTTGAAAAAGTGCGCCTACTGATCGGTCCTGAAGGCGGTTTATCGTCTGAAGAAATCGAGATGACTCGAGAATACCAATTTGAAGAAACGCTACTCGGTCCTCGCGTTCTGCGTACCGAAACAGCGGCTCTGACAGCAATTACAGCCTTACAAGTTCGTTTCGGCGATCTTGGTTAAACGGAGAAAAATAATGATCAAACTCGGTATCGTAATGGACCCAATCTCGTCCATTAA
This sequence comes from Vibrio sp. OY15, assembly GCF_000742455.1. Classification (NCBI taxonomy): domain Bacteria; kingdom Pseudomonadati; phylum Pseudomonadota; class Gammaproteobacteria; order Vibrionales; family Vibrionaceae; genus Vibrio; species Vibrio sp. OY15. Next base: position 67,536 of record NZ_JPIL01000032.1, read on the forward strand.
CATCAAAAAAGACTCTAGCTTTGCCATGATGCTTGAAGCGCAACGACGCGGCTATGAAATCCACTACATGGAAATGAATGATCTGCATCTCGATCAAGGCGTTGCCATTGCAGATACTAAAGTGGTAGAACTAAAAGAAGATCCAAACGGTTGGTACGAGTTCAAATCAGAGCAAACTATCGAACTGTCTGAGCTAGACGCGGTACTAATGCGTAAAGATCCTCCGTTTGATACTGAATACATCTACGCGACTTACATCCTTGAGCGTGCAGAAGAACAAGGTGCACTGATCGTTAACAAGCCTCAAAGCTTACGTGATTGTAACGAAAAGCTGTTTACAGCATGGTTCCCAGAGCTGACACCTACAACGATCGTGACGCGAAAAGCAGAGAAAATTAAAGAATTTCGTGAAAAACATGGTGATGTCATCCTGAAACCACTTGATGGTATGGGTGGCGCGTCCATCTTCCGTGTAAAAGAAAACGATCCAAACGTCTCTGTGATCATCGAGACATTGACTAACCACGGTCAAAACTACGCAATGGCACAAACCTTCGTGCCAGACATCAGCAACGGTGACAAACGTATCCTAGTGGTAGATGGCGAACCTATGCCTTACTGTCTAGCACGCATTCCTGCTAAAGGCGAAACGCGCGGCAACCTAGCCGCTGGTGGTACTGGTGAAGCTCGTCCGCTAAGCGAAACCGACCTCAAAATTGCGCAAACCGTTGCTCCGACACTGAAAGAAAAAGGCCTTATCTTTGTTGGCCTTGACGTAATTGGCGACAAGCTAACAGAAATCAACGTCACCAGCCCAACCTGTATTCGCGAAATTGAAGCAGCTTTTGATATCTCAATCACAGGCAAGCTGATGGATGCGATTGAGCGTCGAGTAAAAGGCGAATAACTCAAACTGTATTACAGTTAATAGAGAGCGTAGTACATTAACTTAAGCAAACTCATGCACATACCTAGATGATAAACTGTATGATGTTTGCTTAAGGGCATTTACGAGAGTTAAGGGTCAGTATGAGTATGAATCTCACAAATCACTTTTTGGTTGCCATGCCTGGGATGAAAGATCCGTACTTTCAAAACAGCGTGATCTACGTTTGTGAGCACAACGAAGACGGCGCTATGGGGCTGATGATCAATGCTCCTGTTGATATCACCGTCGGCAACATGCTCAAGCAGGTGGAAGTTCAGCCAGTACACCCGCGCCTATTTGAAGCCAGTCTAGATAGACCAGTTTACAATGGCGGCCCAATCTCGGAAGATCGTGGCTTTATTTTGCATAAACCCAAAGATTACTACGAGTCCAGCGTCCAAATGACCGATGACCTCGCGGTAACCACTTCGCGTGATATTCTATCGGTATTAGGAACAGAAGCAGAACCAAGTGATTACTTAGTGGCACTTGGCTACTCCGGTTGGAGTGCAGGCCAATTAGAAAGTGAGCTGGTCGAAAACTCTTGGCTCACCATTGAAGCGACGCCTGAAATTATCTTTAATACACCAATCAACGAGCGTTGGAAGAAAGCGGTCGAAAAGCTGGGTATCGACCCAAGTCATCTTTCAGCAGACTCTGGACATGCTTAGTCCGAAATACAGTTACATTAGATAGAGACACCTTATGTCACGCACAATTATGGCTTTTGACTTTGGAACCAAAAGCATTGGTAGCGCTATTGGCCAAGAAATTACTGGTACGGCTTCCCCATTAAAAGCCTTTAAAGCCAATGACGGTATTCCAAATTGGGACGATATCGAAAAGCAAATCAAAGAGTGGCAGCCAGATTTGCTAGTGGTCGGTTTACCAACTGATCTTCATGGCAAAGACCTTGAGACCATAACCCCTCGTGCACGAAAATTTGCTAAGCGTCTGCAAGGCCGATACGGCTTACCTGTTGAACTGCATGATGAGCGTTTATCTACAGCAGAAGCTCGTGCGGAGTTGTTCAGCATGGGCGGCTACAAAGCCCTATCGAAAGGGAATGTGGACTGCCAGTCAGCGGTGGTGATTCTAGAAAGCTGGTTTGAAGCCCTCTGGGGTGAATAAAACACAATACTCAAAACAAGAAAAGGTTGGCAAGTGCCAACCTTTTTTCGTCTAAACACGCTTAATCCATATCGATCTTAACGTTAGCAAGACTGCCCGTAGAGAATGCTTCGCCACGCTGTGTTTTCAACATCAAGCGCAAATCATTCGCCGAATCGGCACTGTGCAGCGCATCCTCTTCGCTGATCTTACCTTGCATCACCAACTTATAAAGAGATTGATCGAACGTCAGCATACCAAACTCATTTGAGCGAGCCATGGTTGACTTCAACTCATGCAAATCTCCGCGACGGATCAAATCAGATACTCGTGGGCTATTTAGCAAGATCTCAAATACACCATGACGCCCCTGCCCATTCTTATCTCGGATCAGCTGCTGACCAACCACACCTTTTAGGTTCATCGACAAATCAAACAAGAATTGTTCTTTTTGATCTTTCGGTACCAAGTGAAGAATACGCTCTAAGGCTTGGTTGGCGTTGTTGGCGTGCAAAGTCGCCATACACAGGTGACCTGTTTCAGCAAACGTCATCGCGTATTCCATTGTTTCACGGCTACGGATCTCACCAATCAAAATCATATCTGGTGCTTGGCGCAGCGAGTTTTTAAGCGCAACTTCATAGCTTTCCGTATCTAACCCAACTTCGCGTTGAGTCACGATACAGCGCTTATGCTCATGCACGAATTCGATCGGATCTTCGACCGTCAAAATATGCCCCGTCTTGTTGCTGTTTCGATAGCCCGTCATTGCCGCCATTGTGGTGGACTTACCTGACCCAGTAGCACCAACCACCAGCACCAAACCACGCTTGGCTATCGCTAAATCTTGCAACACTAACGGTAACTTTAATTGCTCAAAGGTGGGAATATTGGTTTCAATACAACGAATCACCGCACCCGGTAGTTCCCGCTGGAAAAAAGCACTAACACGGAAGCGGCCACAATCTCTCACAATGGCAAAATTCGACTCACGACTTTTACGAAATTCCTGACGCCGATCTGGCTCCATAGCACTGTCGAGTAATGCCGCTACATCACTCTCGGTGAGTTTTTCACCTTGTGGTCGCAATTCGCCATCCACGCGAAACAAAATTGGCGCACCAACCGTGATGTACAGATCCGACGCTTTCAGCGCCAGCATACCTTCGAGAAATTTATTTAGATCCATCTTCCGTATTCACCATTATCTGTATGAGCGTTACGAGAATTGCTGCACTTCTAATCCGATCTTACTATCGACCTCTTCACGAGCGACCATACCTTGTGCCATTAACTGACGAGCATTTTGCTCCATGGTTTGCATGCCGTGAGCCGCACCAGTTTGAATGATCGAATACATCTGCGCGACTTTGTCTTCGCGGATCAAGTTACGAATCGCAGGCGTTGCCATCATGATTTCATGGCATGCAATACGGCCACCACCATTACGTTTCAATAACTTTTGAGCGATAACCGAACGAAGGGACTCAGAAAGCATCGAGCGCACCATGTCTTTATCACTACCAGGGAACACATCGATAATACGGTCAATGGTTTTTGCCGCCGAGCTGGTGTGTAACGTTCCGAACACTAAGTGCCCCGTTTCCGCCGCCGTTAACGCAAGGCTGATGGTTTCTTTGTCACGCATCTCACCAACCAGAATGACATCCGGGTCTTCACGCAATGCGCTGCGCAGTGCGTTTTGGAAACTATGCGTATCACGGTGTACTTCACGCTGGTTGATCAAACATTTATTGTTGTTGTGAACAAATTCAATCGGATCTTCAATTGTGAGTACGTGCTTGTTGTGATTACGGTTAATGTAGTCAACAATGGCTGCTAAGGTCGTCGATTTACCTGAACCTGTTGGGCCAGTGACCAGAACTAAGCCTTTTTCAGCGTTCGCAATTTTTTTGAAGATCTCGGGAGCTTCCAGCTCTTCCAAAGTTGGAATGCTGCTTGGAATGGTACGGAATACTGCCGCACAGCCACGAGATTGGTTGAAAGCGTTGACACGGAAACGACCAACGTTATGCAACTCAAAAGAGAAGTCGACTTCGAGTTTTTCTTCGAACTCACTGCGTTGGGCATCGTTCATGATTTCGAAAACCAAACGATGCACTTCTTGGTGTGTAAACGCTGGAATGCCTAGTTTTCTCACATCCCCATCAATACGAACCATTGGTGGGACACCTGCAGAAAGATGTAGATCCGAGGCATTATGTTTTACACTAAAATCCAGTAACTCAGTGATATCCATTTAAAATCCTTAAGTCTAAAGTACAGCTATGAGTAGTATTCAACAAAATATTGAACATATCACCTCTCAAATTCGATATGACGAACAAAAATTTGGTCGAACTCCAGAGTCAGTGCAACTTCTAGCGGTAAGCAAAACTAAACCTGTCGAGGCAATTCTCGAAGCCCACCAAGCGGGACAAACCGCCTTTGGTGAAAACTACGTCCAAGAGGGCGTCAGTAAAGTTCAGCACTTTGCCGAGCATTATCCAGATAATCGAATCGAATGGCACTTCATTGGCCCGATTCAGTCGAATAAATCGCGACTTGTTGCCGAACATTTCGATTGGGTTCACACCATCGATCGAACCAAGATTGCTCAACGCCTGAATGATCAGCGTCCAAGCGAACTTAAACCGCTACAAGTTCTGATTCAGGTTAACACCAGTGGTGAAGCATCTAAGTCTGGTGTCACCGAAGCGGAAGTATTCGAGCTGGCGGAGTTGATTTCTCGCCTACCCAACCTCACTTTAAGAGGGTTGATGTCGATTCCTGCCAACGTGTCTGACTACGAATCACAACTTCATGAGTTTCAGAAGTTGGCCACATTGAAGCAAACACTCGAAGCTCAGTTCCCAGAAATCGATACATTATCAATGGGAATGAGTGGTGATATGACCGCTGCAATCGAAGCTGGTAGTACAATGGTTCGTATTGGAACCGCTATTTTCGGCGCGCGAGACTACAGCTAAATCAACAAAACGCTCACTAGCGACATAAATTCGTCGTTAAATTAAAGAGTAAATCGCGCAATCATCTTACTCGCCAATAGGAGCAGTAAGTAACGGCGGTGCCATTATACACCTGAGCGCACAACAAACTCTAAATATCATGATGGAAATCAGACAAATGGAACATAAAAAAATCGCCTTCATTGGTGCTGGCAACATGGTGAGAGCCATTGTTTCTGGCTTGGTTGCTAACGGATACCCAGCGCAAAACATTACCGCGACAGCTCCTTCAGAGGCACGCCGTCTTCCGCTAGAACAAGATTTTGGCATCCGTACCACCAGCGATAACATCCAAGCTGCGACCGAGGCGGATGTGGTGGTATTGTCTGTGAAACCGCAAATGATGGCGGATGTTTGTAAACCACTGCAAGCGATCGATTTCACTAATAAACTGGTGATTTCTATTGCAGCAGGCATCAACTGTTCACGATTGGATGATATGCTAGCCACCAAATTGAACTTGGTTCGTGTTATGCCAAATACGCCATCACAACTTGGGTTGGGCATGAGTGGTTTATTCGCACCAGCCCATGTAACTGAGCAAGACAAAGCTTTTGCTGCAGAGTTAATGGAAGCGGTCGGTAAAGTATGTTGGGTTGAGCAAGAGTCTGGCATCAATAATGTGATTGCCGCTGCAGGCAGTGCTCCGGCATACTTCTTCCTGTTTATGGAGGCGATGCAAGCAGAAGCGATTGCTCAAGGCTTTGATAAAGACACCGCTCGACTATTGGTTCAGCAAGCTGCATTGGGTGCGGCCAGTATGGTGGTTAGCAACCCAGAAACTGAGCTATCGACCCTGCGTGAGAACGTGACATCGAAAGGTGGGACAACGGCAGAAGCACTGCGTACATTCAACGAACATCAACTTTCAGATATTATTGCTAAAGCCATGCAAGCTGCTGTGGCTCGCGCGGAAGAAATGGAAAAACTGTTTTAATTATTTGGATGAACTCCGTTTAGTATCATCCATCACTTGTTAAGGGTACCTTATGAATTCAATGAGTTTTCTCATCTCAACCCTATTTGACCTGTACATCATGGTCGTAATTTTGCGAATTTGGTTGCAAGCTGCACGCGCAGACTTCTACAACCCATTCTCGCAATTCATAGTAAAAGCGACTCAGCCAGTCATTGCTCCACTGCGCCGCATTATCCCTTCCGTGGGGAATATTGACCTAGCAACAGTGTTGTTTGCCTACGTGTTGTGTGTGCTTAAATTTGTCGTTCTGATCCTGATAGCTTCGAACGGTTCCGTCTCTTTCAGCGCTGATTTCTTGTTCTTGGGCTTGTTATCATTAATCAAAGCCGCTGGAGGTCTGCTGTTCTGGGTACTATTGATCCGTGCAATTTTGAGCTGGGTAAGCCAAGGTCGCAGCCCTATCGAGTACGTATTCCATCAATTAACCGAGCCAATGTGCGCACCAATCCGTCGTATTATTCCGGCTATTGGTGGTCTTGATTTGAGCGTACTGGTGCTGTTTATCGGCTTGCAGTTCGCGAACTTCTTGATGGGGGATATCATTGGTCCAATTTGGTTCCAATTATAATGTCAGCCGCAGTTTGGCAAGATGGCGAGGACATCATCCTAAAGCTCTATATTCAACCTAAAGCAAGCCGCGATAAAATCGTTGGCTTGCATGGTGAAGAGCTCAAAATCGCCATTACTGCTCCACCTGTCGATGGCAAAGCTAATGCGCACCTAACTAAGTTCTTAGCCAAGCAGTTTAAAATCGCTAAGGGTTTGGTTCACATAGAAAAAGGTGAATTAGGACGGCACAAACAAATTCGGATAGAATCACCTACCCAGATACCGACAGAAATTAAAGCCATCTTATGATGGCTTTTTATTTACAATTTTGTACCACACTTACTAGTACCAATGACTGAGTTCGCATTTTTACCCCGTGACCAAGGTAAAATTGCGGCTATGGTTGTTTTATAACAAGTGCTTTGAGGAAGTAACAATGAGCAAATGGATTACCGCATTACTGATCAGCCTATTGTCGTTACCAAGCTTCGCCGATCAGTTTAAAAATATGAAAGATATCGAAGTACACTATGTCGCGTTTAACTCGACATTCTTAACACCGAAAGTCGCACGTAGCTACGATATCAAGCGTAATGGATACCTCGCTGTGGTTAATATTAGCGTGCTAGATAGAGCTTCATTGGGTAAACCTGCATTAGAAGCAAAAATTGCTGGACGCGCGAAAAACCTCATCGGCCAAACTCAGACCTTGTCCTTTCGTGAAGTCAAAGAAGGCAATGCGATATACTATTTAGCCGAACTGCCAATTACCCACGAAGAAACTTTTACTTTCGATATTGACGTAAAAGCTGGAAACAAAGGCTCAGGTAAGCTTAAATTCACCCAGAAGTTTTATGTTGAAGAGTAATTGGGTTGTGATGATCCAAAAGCTTTTGGATCTAAGCAGGCTAAAAACCACTTATTAGTTAAAGAATATCTAGAGGAGAACGATTTGTTCTCCTCTATCACTATTAAAAGAGATTCCCATGAAAAAAATTGTGCTAGCAACCGGTAACCAAGGCAAAGTTCGTGAAATGGCAGATTTATTGTCTGACTTCGGTTTTGAAGTATTAGCGCAAAGTGAATTCAATGTATCGGAAGTAGCAGAAACGGGTACAACCTTCATTGAAAACGCGATCATCAAAGCTCGCCATGCCGCACAAGAAACAGGGCTTCCTGCGATTGCAGATGACTCTGGATTAGAAGTCGATTTCTTAAAAGGCGCTCCGGGCATTTACTCTGCACGTTACGCAGGCGAGAGCGCATCTGATCAAGAGAATTTAGAAAAATTGCTAGCGGCAATGGAAGGCGTACCAGAAGCAGAGCGTACAGCACGTTTCCACTGTGTATTAGTCCTCATGCGTCACGAGAACGACCCAACGCCTATCGTCTGCCACGGTAAATGGGAAGGTCGCATTCTAACTGAAGCTCACGGTGAAAATGGTTTTGGCTACGACCCAATCTTCTTTGTTCCTGAAGACAACTGTGCGTCAGCCGAACTTGAACCTGCACGTAAAAAACAACTGTCTCACCGCGGTAAAGCGCTCAAGTCGTTGTTTGCTCAACTGTCTGAGCAAGTGTCTCAGTAATCACGAGCGAATTAGACCATGTTAACGCCCCCAGCACTCAGCTTGTATGTACACATCCCGTGGTGTGTGCAAAAGTGCCCGTATTGCGACTTTAACTCTCACGCGCTCAAAACCGAGATTCCAGAAGAAGAGTACATCAGTGCCCTTTTAGAAGATTTGGATACCGACATTGAGAAATACCGACTTAACGAAGCGCCACGTCCACTGCATTCAATCTTCATTGGTGGTGGTACGCCGAGTTTGATTTCGGCAGAAGGCATCGAGCGTCTACTTAAGGGCATTGAAGCGCGTATTCCGTTCAAGCCTGAAATCGAAATCACCATGGAAGCGAATCCAGGCACCATCGAAACAGAGCGTTTTGTTGGCTACCGCAAAGCTGGTGTAACGCGTATCTCTATCGGCGTGCAAAGCTTTGAGCAACAAAAGCTTGAGCGTTTGGGGCGCATTCACGGCCAAGACGAAGCCGTCAATGCTGCTAAGCTGGCGCACCAAATCGGTTTGAACAGTTTTAACCTCGATCTCATGCACGGCTTACCTGATCAAAGCATCGAACAAGCCTTGGCAGATTTGGACAAAGCGATTGAGTTGGCACCGCCGCACTTGTCTTGGTATCAGCTGACCATCGAACCAAACACCATGTTCTACTACAAGCCACCAACGCTACCTGACGATGATGACTTGTGGGATATTTTCGAGCTCGGACACCAAAAACTTGCAGCCGCGGGTTATGTGCAATATGAAATCTCCGGTTACAGCAAGCCGGGCTATCAGTGTCAGCACAACCTCAACTACTGGCGCTTTGGTGATTACCTTGGTATCGGTTGTGGCTCTCATGGCAAACTCAGTTTTACCGACGGACGTATTATTCGAACGACAAAGGTAAAACACCCGCGAGGCTATTTAGCGGCTTATCAAAATATGGTCAAACCTTATCTGCATACAGAACATGTCGTCGCGGATGAAGATCGTCCATTCGAGTTCTTTATGAACCGATTCCGCTTAATCGAAGCCTGTCCGAAGCAAGATTATGTGGACACCACGAGCTTACCGCTCAGTACGATTCAAGAAACCATCGACTGGGCGATAGAAATGGGCTACCTGAATGAAACGCCTACCCACTGGCAAATTACTGAAAAAGGGAAGCTCTTCCTTAATGATTTGCTCGAAGCCTTTATGGCCGAAGAAAGCGAAGACTAACGCAACCCCAAAACAAAAAAAGCCTCTCAATTGAGAGGCTTTTTATTTAGAAACTGTGCCGTCCTAAATAAGGTTGACACATTTCCACATTAGAAAATTGAACGGCCAATTCGCTCTGAGAGCAGCTCAAGCGCCTTAGTACCCGCAAGCGAGTTACCTGAAGGATCAAGCTCTGGAGACCATACTGAAATGGTCATTTCACCAGGTACTACCGCGATAATGCCACCACCAACACCAGACTTACCAGGCATTCCAACGCGATAAGCAAACTCGCCCGCGCCATCATACAAGCCACACGTTGCTAACAGTGCATTAAGTTGTTTGGTTTGCACAGGAGAAACTACAGGCTTACCCGTTTGTACCGATGTGCCCTTGTTTGCTAAATAGCTAAACGTTTTAGCCAAATCGACGCAACTCATCTTCAGCGCACAAGCGTGGAAGTAGTTTTGTAGTACTGGAATCACTTCATTTTCGAAGTTGCCAAACGAACGCATGAGATATGCAATCGCCGCATTACGATCACCATGCATCATTTCGGATGCCGCAACGACTTTGTCATACACAATATGGGTATCACCAGAAAGCTGACGCACAAACTCCAACAGGCGCTGACGAGGCGCAGATAAGCGAGTTTGTAACAAATCCGCCACTACTATCGCTCCAGCATTTATAAATGGATTACGAGGAATACCTTGCTCCATTTCTAGCTGGATTAGCGAATTAAATGCCTGCCCCGAAGGCTCTTTTCCCACTCGAGACCAAATTTCTTCTTGCTTGTACAAGCACATCGCTAACGTCAAGCTCAATGCTTTTGAAATAGATTGGATAGAGAAAGGTTCATCGGCATCACCCGCCTTAATAACCTCACCTTCGTTGGTGTATACCGCAATACCTAACTTGTTGCTGGGTACTTTTGCCAGAGCAGGAATATAATCAGCCACTTTACCTTGGCCGATTAAAGGGCGTACTTCCGCCAAAATATCTGTCAAAATTTCCACTGTCGGTTTCATTCTCTACCTTCTATTTACAAGAGAACTCGTTGAGCTCAGAGGTAAAAAAAGCCAACGTGTCGTTGGCTTTTCCATAGGGTTCGTTCGACTCAAGTCGATTATGGTTTTACTGCCACAATAATATTGCGGTTGATAGATTGATCAACACGGTGAAGATAACCGATGTAAGGCTCTTCTGAAAGTACCTTCCAACCTTGCTCTTCAAATAATGCCGCGACATCTTTCCATTTCAATGTGAATTCATTGAAAGACAACACCACTGAACCTTGCTTTTTCAATACCACTTTCCATGCAGGCAGAGCCTCGTTTAAAAGCTCTAGTGGACTGCGGTTCAGTTTGCTGTCCTTAGCATTTTTGCTGCCGTGTTGCACGCCATAAGGCAGATCAGACACCATCACATCAACTGAGTTCTTTTTCACGACTTGATCAGCGATACGAGTATCAGCCGAATACAGCTTCATAAACTGAAGATTGCCTTGGTTGTAATCTTCTTTATTTACTGCAGCTTCAACCACGAAACCATCCGCCACTTTCTTGCCACCCGCAGTGCGCTTTTCTTTGCTCACTTTGTGCTTAAAGCGGCCATTCTTCATGAACTTAACAATAAAGGTCTGGATCTCTTGCACCCACTTGGCGTTGATCTCAACCCCTACCACGTTCAAACCGTGGATCAAGCCTTCAAATAAGGTTGTACCTTTACCACACATTGGATCCATTAAGGTCAGTTGTTCACTTCCCGTATTGGACGCACTAATGCCGATATTCACCATCAAACGGGTAAACTGTTCGTTTGTTTTCCCGGTGTAGCGCAAAATCTGGCTCATACTTTCCGGGAAAGTGTTAAATACGGGCGCTTGAACTGGTCGAAGTAAACCATCTTCGCGCACTTCAAATAGCGCATAGTAAATCGAAGAGGCTGCGATTCTTCGCGCCTGCTCATCGGTTAGCGCTTCCTGACAAGAAAACACCAACGCAGCAGGTAAGCCAACGTCTTTACTACCAATTTCTGTCACATCCACGCCTTGTGAAGCTAAAATTGCTTTTAGCTCAGAACAGGCAATGGTCATTGCGCTATCAAAGTAAATTCGGTTATGACCCGGATTCGCTAATATCGCGTAATGGTACATCCCATGAACTCCTCTGGTTACGCAATACGCTTATATTTGATATCCCAAACACCGTGACCAAGACGGTGACCACGAGCTTCAAACTTCGTTAGCGGGCGATCGTCTGGACGAGGAACGAAATCACCATCTTTAGCAATGTTTTCGAAACCTGGCGCTTGGTTCATCACTTCAATCATGTGCTCTGCGTAGTTTTCCCAGTCGGTCGCCATGTGGAAAATACCTTCATTAGGGATAAGCTTCTCACGCACCATTTCCGCAAAACCTAATTGAACAATACGACGCTTGTGGTGACGCTTCTTATGCCAAGGGTCTGGGAAGAACAATTGCAGTGTCGATAAGCTGCCATTTGGGATCATGTGTTCGAATACTTCTACCGCATCGTGACACATTACACGCAGGTTAGTAATTCCTGCTTCGCGAGCATCCGCAAGACAAGCACCAACGCCCGGGCTATGAACTTCGATACCGATGAAGTTTTTCTCTGGCGCGTTCTTTGCCATTTCAACCAATGAAGCACCCATACCAAAACCGATCTCAAGCACTACTGGGTTATCGTTGCCAAACACCTCTTTCCAATCGAGAAGTTCAGCTTTGAAGTCAATACCCATCGTAGGCCAGCATTCATTCATCGCGCTCTCTTGACCTTTAGTCAAACGCCCTTCACGGCGTACAAAGCTGCGGATTTTGCGGATCAGCTTTCCGTCTTCGTTGTATTCGTTAGTGGTTACTTCACTCATTGATTTTGCCTGCACATTGATTAATCAAAGCGGGGATTATCCAAAGAATTTACTTAGGTGCAAGTATTTGTTGAGCTCTTGGTCTATGGCAACCCAAAAGCAACGACACACCTCTTTATATCCCTACTGTTTATCCGTTGTACTTCTTGCCCATTATGTGGTGCAATTTTGCACCTAACCAATAATAGAATACAGAGCAAGTCGTGACACCTTTCGCCAGTGCCATCCTAGAATGGTATGACGCATATGGAAGAAAAGATCTTCCGTGGCAACAAAATAAGACCGCATACAGTGTCTGGTTGTCTGAAATTATGCTTCAGCAAACTCAGGTCACTACGGTTATTCCGTATTACCAACGTTTTTTGGAGCGCTTTCCAACCGTGATCGATCTTGCCAATGCTGAGCAAGATGAAGTCCTACACCTTTGGACTGGCTTAGGGTATTACGCCCGAGCCCGTAACCTTCACAAAGCAGCACAAGAGGTCGCCTCTACATACAATGGTGAGTTTCCTCTTGATATAGAGAAAATGAACGCCCTACCGGGGATTGGTCGCTCTACTGCTGCCGCCATTTTATCGTCTGTGTATAAACAACCACACGCGATTCTTGATGGTAACGTGAAGCGCACCCTATCCCGCTGTTTCGCAGTTGCAGGATGGCCAGGACAAAAAAAGGTTGAAAACCAGCTGTGGGAAATTGCCGAAACGCATACCCCACAAACGGATGTAGATAAGTATAACCAGGCAATGATGGACATGGGCGCAATGGTCTGCACTCGCAGCAAACCCAAATGTAGCCTCTGCCCTGTTGCTGACCTGTGTGTGGCAAAACAACAAGGTAATGTGCTCGACTACCCGGGCAAAAAACCGAAGAAAGATAAACCAATCAAGCAAACTCGTTTCGTGATGCTTCACCACAACACCGAAAATGGTCATGAGGTGTGGTTGGAGCAAAGACCACAAACAGGCATTTGGGGTGGCTTATTCTGCTTCCCACAAACCGAACATGTGGATGCAGAAAGCGACATTGAATTGCTACTGGATCAACGCGGCATTCAAGCCAGCAATATCAAACAGAAGCAAACACTGATTACCTTTCGTCATACATTCAGCCATTACCACCTAGATATCACGCCAATTTTGATTGATTTATCAAAGCAACCGGACGTGATAATGGAAGGCAACAAAGGTCTTTGGTATAACTTATCTAAACCTGAAGAAGTCGGTTTAGCCGCGCCAGTAAAACTATTGCTGGAAACGCTACCCCACGAACTTCGTTAATTGAATACAAGGAGTCATTATGAGCCGCACTGTATTTTGTGCTCGACTAAAGAAAGAAGGCGAAGGTCTAGACTTTCAACTTTACCCTGGTGAACTAGGTAAACGCATTTTCGACAACATCTCGAAAGAAGCGTGGGCTCAGTGGCAACACAAACAAACCATGTTGATCAACGAGAAGAAACTCAACATGATGGATCCAGAACACCGCAAACTGATCGAAACAGAAATGGTAAATTTCCTCTTTGAAGGAAAAGACGTTCATATCGAAGGTTACACACCGCCGAGCGAATAAAGTCGCTTGAGTTAAACAATGACATCACAACCATTTGTGGTGTCATTTTTCTATTACCTTCAATAACTCTGATACTTATGAAAAAAATTGTCTTTATTGCTGCCGCACTTTTAATGGCAGGCTGTAGCCGTGAATTCGTCGAAAAGATTTATGACGTCAACTACGAGCCAACAAACCGTTTTGCCAATAACTTAGCTGAGCTACCAGGACAATTTGAAAAAGATACTGCGGCGCTAGATGCCTTAATCAATAGCTTTTCAGGCAATATTCAAAAGCGCTGGGGTAAAAAAGAAATCAAGTACGCAGGCAAGAGTAATTACGTTAAGTACATCGATAACTACCTTAGCCGCGCCGAGGTCGACTTTCGCAAAGGCGTGATCACGATAGAGACCGTATCACCGACCGAGCCCCAAAAACACCTAAAAGACGCGATTGTCACCACCTTATTAACACCAGACGATCCCGCTCACGTCGACTTATTCTCCTCTAAAGGTATCACGTTAGAGGGGCAACCATTCCTGTATAAACAAGTTGTCGACCAAGACAATAAGCCAATTCAATGGTCTTGGCGGGCAAACCGATTTGCGGAATACCTCATCGCAAATAAAATAAAAACCAAAAATGTAGATTTCAAGAAAGCGTATTACGTCGAAATTCCCATGGTTGAAGACCACTTTTCAACTCGCAGCTACCAATACGCCGATATCGTGCGTCGAGCTTCCAAGAAATACGACATTCCAGAAGACTTGATATACGCCATTATTAAAACCGAGAGCAGTTTCAACCCATACGCGGTAAGTTGGGCAAATGCATATGGCCTAATGCAAGTTGTACCTAAAACAGCGGGACGAGATGTGTTCAAACTCGTGAAAAAGCGCTCGGGCCAACCAAGCCCTGAATATTTGTTTAATCCAGAAAACAACATAGATACTGGTACTGCGTATTTCTATATCTTAAAAAATCGTTATTTAAGAGAAGTCCGCCACCCTACCTCTCTCGAGTACAGCATGATTTCAGCTTACAATGGCGGTACTGGAGGAGTTTTAAACACATTTCATCGCAGTGATCGCAAACGCGCAATGCAAGATCTTAATTCATTGCAACCCAACCAAGTTTATTGGGCGTTAACCAAGAAACACCCGAACGCAGAAGCGCGTCGCTACCTAGAAAAAGTTACAAATTTCAAAAAGGAATTTAACTCGAAGCAAACTTTGTAGTGACAGTTGAATAAAAAGCGTTCGAACAACCACTTTTTTGAAATTATTTAAAAAAAGTGGTTGACGCAACGCGGGAAAATCCGTTTAATAGCGCTCCGTTGCCCGGATAGCTCAGTCGGTAGAGCAGAGGATTGAAAATCCTCGTGTCGGTGGTTCGATTCCGCCTCCGGGCACCACAATTTGATTTGTTGGTGTCTTAACGAAATGTTATAACACGGACAAAAGCACAAAGAATAAAGTGTGCCGACTTAGCTCAGTAGGTAGAGCAACTGACTTGTAATCAGTAGGTCACCAGTTCGATTCCGGTAGTCGGCACCATTCTTTTGCCTCGATAGCTCAGTCGGTAGAGCAGAGGATTGAAAATCCTCGTGTCGGTGGTTCGATTCCGCCTCGAGGCACCATATTTGGTGCACTTGCTTCATAAGCAAGACACAAAAAAGAATAGTTCCTCCTTAGCTCAGTTGGTAGAGCGACGGACTGTTAATCCGCAGGTCGCTGGTTCGAGCCCAGCAGGAGGAGCCAATTTCTAGAATCTTACTTAAGTGAGATTTTAAAAACTGAAGAGATAATCTCTTCTAGAAAGAATACAGTGTGCCGACTTAGCTCAGTAGGTAGAGCAACTGACTTGTAATCAGTAGGTCACCAGTTCGATTCCGGTAGTCGGCACCATTCTTTTGCCTCGATAGCTCAGTCGGTAGAGCAGAGGATTGAAAATCCTCGTGTCGGTGGTTCGATTCCGCCTCGAGGCACCATATCTGGTGCACTTGCTTCATAAGCAAGACACAAAAAAGAATAATTCCTCCTTAGCTCAGTTGGTAGAGCGACGGACTGTTAATCCGCAGGTCGCTGGTTCGAGCCCAGCAGGAGGAGCCACTTTTAAAGCCGCATCACTTGATGCGGCTTTTTTGTATCTGCTTTATACGTCATTTCTCACTTTCCCATTTATCTGCACTTCATTTCTAAACATCAGCGAACATTAAATCCTTTCTTCAAAAACACTTATTTCACGCTAAAAATTTAATCCTCATCGTAATTTCAATACGCATTAGTATCCGAGCATATTTATCTTCACTAAGATGCCCGAGTTATTACATTTCTTCTTTTAGCTATGCCTTGCATAGTGATAACACTTTATTTGTGAGCTAAATATGAAACTAAAAACTCAAGCCTATTTATTATCTGCGATCATATTGCTAGCTCTCCTAGCTCTGACCGCAACGGGCTTATGGACACTTCGCGTCGCAAGTAACCTTGATAACAAAGCTCGAGTTACTGAGCTATTTAAAAGTGCGTACAGCATACTTACCGAAGTAGAAAAGATGGCTATCGAAGGCAAAATGCCGGAAGACGAAGCGAAAGCATTAGCCACTCGCCTACTTCGTAACAATATCTACAAAGACAACGAATACGTTTATGTCGCAGATGAAAATATGATGTTCATCGCCGCACCACTAGACCCTCAACTACACGGAACCAGCTTCCATGACTTTAGAGATGACAGTGGTAATAGCGTAGGCCAACTCATTCTAGATGTATTGGGGCACAAAACAGGTCAGATCATTGAATATACCTGGAGCCAAAAACAAGCTGATGGCAGCATTGAAGAAAAACACTCGATAGCAGAAAAAACACCACACTGGGGCTGGGTTGTCGGTACAGGTATTGGCTTTAATGAAGTTAACGCACGTTTTTGGTCGACAGCACAATGGCAGCTTGTGCTGTGTCTGATTATCGCGGGAAGTATTCTAAGTGGCCTGATCATTTCGATTCGCAAAATGCTTCATCTACTTGGTGGAGAGCCTAACGACGTGCGTAAAGCAGTTCAAGCTGTCGCTCAAGGAGACATTCAGACCAGTTTTGATACTGTGGCACCGAGAGGAAGTATCTATCGTGCCGTGCAAGATATGAGTCAATCACTAGCTACCATGGTGACAAACCTAGAGAAGTCTATGCATGCACTGCGCGCAGAGTTATCTGCCGTAGAAGCTCGATCAAATACGATTGCCGATCTTACCGTATCTCAGCAGCAATCAACGGCGATGATTGCCACTGCGATGACTGAAATGGCATCTTCAGCCAACCATGTTGCCAATTCAGCAAGCGACACCGCAAACAATACGGACGAGGCTGACAAACAAAGCCAACATACTCAGAAACTCATTCATAACACGGTTGAAAACATTCAAGGTTTAGCTTCTCAATTAAATACTGCGAGTAAAGCGGTCGCCGATCTAGATCAGGATGTAAATAATATTGTAAAAGTGCTCGATGTGATTGGTGATATTGCAGAGCAAACAAACCTATTGGCACTCAATGCAGCCATTGAAGCAGCACGTGCTGGAGAACAAGGCCGAGGCTTCGCAGTCGTTGCTGATGAGGTACGCAACCTAGCAGGACGCACACAAGACAGCACAAAAGAGATTCAGTATATGATCTCCAATCTGCAAGAAGGCTCTCGCAATGCCATTCACACAATGGAAATATGTGCAGAAACCAGTGAAAGCACTGTTACAGAGTCTAAGAATGCCTCTGAAGCTCTACAGCAAATTGTAACGGCGTTAGAATCTATCACCACAATGAGCCAGCAGATCGCTACTGCTGCCGCTGAGCAGACGCAGGTTAGCGATGATATTGCGCTACGCATAAACCTTATCGAGGAAAGCGGAGGCCAACTCAACTCTGTCGTAACCGAGAGCCAATCAAGTACTCAAAGTTTAGCTTCACTAGCGAATGAGCTAGAAGGTTGGGTAAACAAGTTCTCAGTAAAGCACTAGTTTAAAGTCAATTGTTCAATAAAAAGCACGTTTTCAGACGTGCTTTTTTGTTTTTATCGCCTTTATTTTGCAAGTGAACACACTATCAATGTTAAAACATCGCTTAAAGCATGGCGCATTGCTGCTAAAAATGCATAAAAACAGCCCACTCCGAGCACAAATTCATCAAACGATATTTTATTTTAATTTTATTGTTGACCTGAAAGCCGAAAAGCCTTTTAATACACCTCGTCGCCCGGATAGCTCAGTCGGTAGAGCAGAGGATTGAAAATCCTCGTGTCGGTGGTTCGATTCCGCCTCCGGGCACCACAATTTATTAATTGTTGGTGCTTAGCACGAACAATGTTAAAGAATAAAATGTGCCGACTTAGCTCAGTAGGTAGAGCAACTGACTTGTAATCAGTAGGTCACCAGTTCGATTCCGGTAGTCGGCACCATTTATTCTCTTAAAAAAGACAATTCCTCCTTAGCTCAGTTGGTAGAGCGACGGACTGTTAATCCGCAGGTCGCTGGTTCGAGCCCAGCAGGAGGAGCCAATTTTCATTATTAAGTTAATAACTTATTAATGACATTGTGCCGACTTAGCTCAGTAGGTAGAGCAACTGACTTGTAATCAGTAGGTCACCAGTTCGATTCCGGTAGTCGGCACCACTTATTAAAATTTGTTCCTCCTTAGCTCAGTTGGTAGAGCGACGGACTGTTAATCCGCAGGTCGCTGGTTCGAGCCCAGCAGGAGGAGCCATATTAGAAGAATCCGCATCACTTGATGCGGCTTTTTTGTATTAGTTTAAAGCTAAGCTCTCTCCTACCCCATAACGAAATAACATAAGCGCTTTGATTATTAAAAACCGCTTACCGCAAGCTAACTATCGACTCACTAAGTAACCAGAAAATATTAACCACAAACGCGCGTGGCAAATGGTATGCCTTTCAACTAAAAAAAAGCTAGGTAAAAACCTAGCTTTTTAATTCAATCGGCCATCTCTGAAATCAGCTTAAACCACCAAGACAAATATACTTTGTCTCCAGATATTCATCGAGTCCTTGCTTAGCACCTTCCCGTCCAACACCCGACTCTTTAACTCCACCAAATGGAGCCACTTCAGTAGAGATGATCCCTTCATTAACTCCAACCATGCCGTACTCTAAACCTTCACTAAAAGTCACAATACGCTTCAAGCTATTCGTATAGAAATAGCAAGCCAAACCATATTCTGTATCGTTCGCCATTTCGAGAACTTGATAATCATTTTCAAAGGTAACAATAGGCAACACAGGCCCGAATAGCTCTTGCTGAACAATCGACATATTCTGCGTCACACTATCCAAAAGAACGGGCTCCATAAAGCGACCAGGCCGTCTCTGTGGAGAGTTAGCAATAGAGGCTCCTTCTTGTACAGCTTGATCGATCGCCGCCTCTAGTCGATGCTTAGAGGCCATCGTAATAACAGGACCTAATGTGACACCTTTCTCTAAACCATTTCCAAGCTTTAATTTGCTTAACTTCGACAATACTTTATCAATAAAAGCTTGTTTTACATTTTTATGAACATATAGCCGATTGGTACAAACACATGTTTGCCCCGCATTACGGAACTTCGACGCGACAAGCCCTTCCGCAGCCTCATCTAAGTCTGCATCTTCAAACACGATGAAAGGCGCATTACCACCCAACTCCATCGACACCGCCTTGACTGAATCACTGGCTTGCTTCATCAAAATTTTCCCAACGCGCGTAGACCCCGTAAAAGAGATCTTCTGAATCCTAGGATCAGTACTTAGTACTTGACCAAACTCAGCAGCCTGCTCCGACACCACGACAGAAAGCAGTTCTTTAGGGATACCAGCCTGATAAGCTAATTCAACAACAGCAATTGCAGTGAGAGGGGTAAGCTCTGATGGCTTGATCAACATGCCACAACCTGCCGCTAGGGCTGGTGCTGCTTTTCTTGTAATCATCGCAATAGGGAAGTTCCAAGGTGTAATTGCAGCGCATACTCCCACAGGCTGGCGAATTGCAGATAGACGTCTATCTGTCGTGGGGGCAGGAATAACTTCGCCATAAGCACGTTTTGCTTCTTCTGAGAACCACTCGACAAAAGAGGCACCATACATCACTTCCCCTTTGCTCTCAGCTAAAGGTTTACCCTGCTCTAAGGTAATAATCGTGGCTATGTCTTCTGCATTATCAAGAAGTAGTTGATACCACCCCCTCAAACGACGAGAGCGCTCTTTGGCACTTAATTTAGCCCAACGGACTTGCTCCGTTTTGCACTGACCAATGAGATCATCTAACTCATCAAGAGTACTAGGCTTTAACCGAATTAACTCTTGCTCAGTTGCAGGGTTGATGACCACAATTCCCTCTTCGGAAGACCATTGCTTAAATACAGATTTCAGCGTTTCATTTTTTATTTGTTGCATCATCAAACATACTCCTCAAGAACTCCTCTTAGGTTAATCGCTACTAGCAAGTTCAGCAAAGAAAACAAAGTTTTCTAAAAGGCATTAATTTTCGGAAGACTTAGCTCTCTTCCTCACTATATTTCGGGAAATTGCGTAATCCACGCAACGACGGTCCCGCTCTAAACATGGAAGCAATGAATGTTTGAGAAATAAGATGTAGAAAATTATTGTTTAAGAGAGACGCTAACAAAACGCGCAGTGAGGAAGACTATTTATTCTATTACGGTTGAGGGCGAGTGTTATAAAGACTCATTGTTCAAATGACCAATCTTTCAACGAGGACAGGATACAAACTCGGAGTAATTGGAAGTGCAGGCAGCAGGCTCATCTTCCTGAGAAACTCATGTGCCAAAAGGGTAAAGAAAGTCGTATTGTCTCGCCTTCAATGTGTAAATGCATTTCTAGGGGACACGACCAAACGAAAAAGCCCCAGTCTTTCGACTGGGGCTTAATATAAGTGGCGGAGTGGACGGGACTCGAACCCGCGACCCCCGGCGTGACAGGCCGGTATTCTAACCAACTGAACTACCACTCCGCAGTGGTATCACTCGCTTTAATAAGCAAGCGTCCGCTTTTGTCTTCACTTTT
>NZ_JPIL01000033.1:0-1111 GCF_000742455.1 Vibrio sp. OY15
ACACCTTAACAGGGCGTTATACATTTGGAGCAATATGAAACTTAAGCAACTAGAAAATATGCTCTACGAGGCGACCAAATCAATAATAGTAAGGTTATCGTCAGAGTTTCCGCTGCATCACTTTTATTACGTAACTTTGGTCACAACCGGAGAGGGACATCGACCTATATTTTCGGCTTGGTCAGACGAACTGTTGCAATCCGAAGCGTCATCCTCTGAAGACCGAGAAGAAATAAAATGGTCATATGCAGACTCACCGTTGTTTGGTTTCTGCGATGAATACTTCTCAGATGTTGAACTGCTTTTGGGCAATGTGACCGCTGAATGTGGTTTTAGTGAAGAAACTACGGCAGTTCTTTTATCTGCGATGGAGTCGACTCTTAAGCGCTTGGATATCGAAGGTTATTTAGATAGCTTAAATTGTCGAAATAAGCTTTATATCAACGCAGAAATCATGCCGCCAGACGCGACAAACGTTGAACGAGCATATAGGTTAAATCCGCGTGAGTCCTTAGATAGTTGGCTTCTAGAGGCGGCGGAATAAATGTATAACAAATTGTTCAAGAGTGATTCGGCACGCGTGGCATTTTTGCTATGCGTTAGTTTTAGTGGTTAAGGTGGTATGCGGGAGCTTCGGTATTGCGTGCCTCACACCTTAACAAGGCGTTATGTGAAAAGAGGAAGTTATGAGAGTTGATTACGACTATCTACATGAATTATTGAGAGTTTTCATCGATGACAAGAAGCCAGTTTTAACTTGTGAAGACTTCACTGAACACACTGATAAGGATCTTCAAAAGTTTTGCTTACATGTAAAATTACTTAGCGATCAAGGGTTGGTAGTAAATGCTTTCAAAGATAGTAAAGAGCTAGGTATTCAATTTGATTGGGATGATGAAGGTTACTATTTAGTTGAAGCCCCCTGGCGCTTAACCTCACAAGGTTATGACTTCGCTGCAACCTTAGATAAGCCTGAAATGCTAACTCTTGTTCGAGAAAAAATGGCAAATGAAGGCATTTCTGCTGTCGTTGATATATCTAAAAGTTTCGCACGTAAGAAACTCGAAAAGGTACTCGAGGAACATTTCACTTAGTATCAAGTTTGAAGTGC
>NZ_JPIL01000034.1:0-2280 GCF_000742455.1 Vibrio sp. OY15
TCACACCTTAACAAGGCGTTATACGCTTTATGGAAAATGAGACAAAAAGGACGTTATGAAGTTATCTGAGTTACAAAGTCATATAAAAGAATTCGATTATGCGCCAGAGCAATCTGAACACTATTTTTTGAAACTAATAGAAGAAGTTGGCGAATTATCGGAATCTATTCGCAAAGGTAAAAGTGGGCAACCAACGCTAGATGAACTTAAAGGTTCAATCGCAGAAGAGTTATATGACGTCTTGTATTATGTTTGTGCTTTAGCCAATATTCACGGTGTAAACCTTGAGAAAACGCATGAACTAAAAGAAGTATTGAACAAGGTTAAGTACAACCGATAGAACGCGTATAACAAATTGTTCAAGAGGGATTCAGCACGCGTGGCATTTTTACTATGCGTTGGTTTTAGTGATTAAGGTGGTATGCGGTAGCGTTGGTGTTGCGTGCTTCACCCCTTAACAAGGCGTTAGCGTACAACAGTAAAATCAGGATCTTATAGCTAGTGTGAGGCTGGGAACATCATCGAAAGTTAGTGCTTTGACTACACTTTTTCTTGTTCTAGATATCTCAGTGAATATGCTTGTCTTGGTTCTTGGCTTCTAGTATCTAAACTTAAAAAGTTGGTGCTCATTTCAATCACGCCTTGGATAGTGCCATTTGCAACGTATTGTATGTGAAAACAGCAATTCAAATGTCAGCTTCATTGTGTGAAGTTTCGTGAGTCTCCACGTTCGGCGGTTTTAGCTTGGCGCAAGGTAATTCAAAGTACACAGCCTGAAGTTGTCGGCTTTGGTGTTAAGTCTCAAGTTCAGCATGTAAAGCAAAGTAGGGCATGGCTTTTGGTATACAATGGTTTGCATGAAATAAGCTAACAAGGCATTCAAGAGGGACAGTCAACGCGTGGCGAGTTTGGCTTAAGTCTGGTATTTGTGTTTACGGTGGTAAATTGAAGTTTGGTGGTAGCGCGTTGCTGCCCCTTAATGCGGCGTTAGTTTGCAAGAGGAAAAACTCAGCTATATCGCAAGATCTAGTGGTAAAAGCTCAAAGTTTAAGTTGTCGTACAGGCTTTCAATTTTAGTGTTACTAGCGTGGTGAAAATCCAAAATTGGCATCGTTTCAACCGTTGATTTGTTCTTTGGAGCGGTGACTTTGGGGTTAACTGAGTCGAAGTTTTTTGCTGAAACTCTGCTCGTTGAGTTTGTTGGTGCAAAAGCCGATTTAATCGCTGAAATGACGTTTTCTCTGGTATGGAAAATTCAAGTGGTTTCAGTGACTTTGTTGAAAGTTCTCATTGTGAGATTGGTTTTCCAAAAGAGCTTTTTGGTGTTGTAAGTTCGTTTTCTGCGGCGTTGTTTGTTCCACGTGGTTTCATTGAGTAGCCGCTTTGAGACTACGCCTGGCTTAAGTGCATCGAAACACTTAAAGCTTATTGTTTGCAAAGTTTAAAATAACGTAAAATCAACGCGTTGGGTTTGCAAACTAACAAACTGCTCAAGAGGGATTCGCAACGCGTGGCATTTTTACTATGCGTTGAATTAAGTGTTTAAGGTGGTATGCGGCGGCTTCGGTATTGCGTTGCTCACCCCTTAGCAGGGCGTTATGCGATTCAATAGTATGGAAGCAAGATGTTAGAAATAGAGAAGGTAAACGAATCAAATTTTGAGGCAGTTAAGCTTGTACGTTTAGCCGATGAGCAAGTTAAGTTTGCTGGTACGGCTGATGAATTTCTATCAAGTGGTAACAAGACAACCCATCTGCATATTATAAAAAATGACGATATAGTAATTGGTTTCTTCAAACTAGATATCGCCTATTCTTCTAATTATGAGTTTTGTCCACCCGATGGATTAGGCCTAAGATCTTTTGCAATCGACATTGATAGTCAAGGTAAAGGTTTGGGTACAAAATCAGTTAAAGTACTCTTATCCTACATAAAAGCATACTACTCAGAGTTCAACTGGGTTTACCTGACAGTTAATTGTAAAAATCCAAGTGCTAAAGCGTGTTACGAAAATGGTGGCTTTGAAAACACTCCTGAGCAGTATTTGGGTGGTTTAGCGGGCCCTCAGCACATAATGCGCGTAAAAATCGCATAACAAATTGTTCAAGAGTGATTCGGCACGCGTGGCATTTTTACTATGCGTTGGTTTTAGTGGTTAGGTGGCATGCGGGGGCTTTGGTATTGCGTGCCTCACACCTTAACAAGGCGTTAGTTTGCAAGAGGAAAAAAGTGCCTATATCGCAAGATCTAGTGGTAAAAGCTTATAGTTGAAATTGTCTT
>NZ_JPIL01000035.1:0-43110 GCF_000742455.1 Vibrio sp. OY15
CTTGCTTTCTAAGTGCGGACATCATATACCTTTCATTCTCAGTGAGGTGTGGGTAATTCATGGTTTTTCACTTCTTGGCGGGAGTAAAATTTATGAATAGCACATCTCACTGTGTTAAATTTCAGGGGTGTCGCACGTCGTACTTGAATCCAAGAGGGCTAACAAATTGTTAAAGAATGATTCGGCACGCGTGGCATTTTGACTATGCGTTGGTTGTCGTGTTTAGGGTGTTATGAGGAGGCTTCAGTATTGCGTGCCTCACACCTTAACAAGGCGTTAGTTGCCAACGAGGAAAAATGTACCTAAAGCAGAATGTTTAGGGGCAATATCCGTGTGTTTTTGGCTAGGTTTTCGTATTTCAATTTCTAGTTATTAGGTGTTGTGAAAATCGTGCTTTGGTTCCTTGCGCGATTTGGGTTTTCTGTTTCAGAAGCTGATTAGCTTGTTGAAAGCCTGCTCTGCTGCATTATCGTTCCAAAAGGTTTGTTTGGTGTTCAAATTCCGTTTTCTACGGCGCTGTAAATTCCAAGTGGTTTCAGTGACAGGCGCTTTGAAACTGCGCCTGATCTAAGTATCTCAAGATACGAAATATGGGCGTTGGCAAAGTCCAGTAAACTTCAAGTCACTGCCTTGGGCTTGGCAACTAACAAACTGTTCAAGAGGGATTCCCAACGCTTGGCGGTTTGGTGTTAAATTTGGTAAACGTGTTTACGGTGCTGTTTTTAAGTAAGGTGGTGGCGTTGGTCACCCCTTAACAGGGCGTTATGTTTCCACGGACTCATCTGTGAAATGTATCGACTTTATTGCAGGTGAGACAGCGTTTTCATTGTCTTATAAGCTACTTGTTTTATATTCTTGCTTTTGTTCAATTTCATTGTCAAGGGGCCGCTATGAGCGAAGGAATACTTGAAAAGCGAAAAGGAAATTTTTGTCAGATACAAGGTTTCAAACCAAGCAGAAGATCTTTAAAAGCTATAGAAGAAATGAATCAAGTGATAGAAATGGGCAGTTTGTTGGAAAAAATAATCCCACTTTTGCCTTTTTATTCTATTTTTGCAGGTCGTAAAACGTACGATATAGTAACTATAGGTGCTGCTGGTTGGCAAGCAAACACTTATGATTGGGAAAACTTTCGTAAAGCTATGCTAGTAGTTCCGGCCGTAAAGAGAAGACGATTAGAGAATATTGCAAATTTACAACGACTTCACTCAAAGGGAAAAGAGTATGAATTTTGGACGTGTGTATACAATTCTTTATAGTTTAGTTTCCGTAAGTATTTTTCTCCCATCATATGTATCCGCGCAAGACTTTATTGTAGACATAGAAGATGCATATCGTAACCTAAAGTCGTCGTATGTCAGATTAAATAATGTAGTTGAATCTTGTTTGGATAAGAAAGCTCGAAAGATAGTAATAAGCGATACTTGGCTTAGATCTCAACCAATCGAAAAAAAGAAAGCTATTTTATTTTTTCTACAATATGAAGCAGAAAATAACTGTGTTAAACAGGCAGAACTGGAATACTTACAAGCAGCTTATAAGCTAGCCATACTGGGAGATTCTCAAGCGATAAATGAGTACATCCAGCTAAATAAGTTTGGTGCTATTAGTGAAGATATTCAAAATCAGATAAATAGTGTCGATCGAGAAGAGTTGTCTAGACTTTTAAAATTAGAGAAGTATCAAACTCCATTCGATATTTTCTCTGCTTTTTAGTAATGCGGAGAAAAGAAACATAACAAAGCATTTAAGCGTGATTCCCAACGCTTGGTATTTTCAGTTCAAGGTTGGGTTTCGTGTTTACGGCGCAATGGTTTTGGTTAGGTTGTAGCGTTGCTCACACCTTAATGCGGCGTTATGCTCTAGGAGGTAATTTTGCTCGATTTATTCAAAAAACTGCTTCTAATTAACCTCTCAGCGGCTCTTATTGTTATCGCTCTAGCTCAGTTTGTTCCATTCTTTGCTACGACTCAGTTGGTCGACTTTCTTTTCTTTGTTGTCATCATCATATGGATTTTAGCGAAGCTAATGTGGGAAGGTGGTGTCCATAGTAAGACGACTCGGTTAGATGATCCTAAAAGAGATAAAGTTTACAAAATGGTAGAAGGGCATGATTTCGAAAAAGACGAACGAGAGCACTATCGAATGAACTACCAAACAGGCTTAGTTTTCTTCATAGCCGGTCTACCGGCGTTTATTGCTTGTTTAGTCCTTCAATTTCTTTAAGTACGAGCATAACAAAGCGTTTAAGACAGATTCGCAACGCTCGGCATTTTTGGTTTGCTTTGAATTTAGAGTTTACGGCACAATGTTTAAGTCTGGTGGTGGCGTTGCTCACTACTTAACGCGGCGTTATGCTTAATCATGTAAAATCAGTGGTTTATGTTTTTCTCTGTTCCCTTGGCTGATTGGCTTTGTGCTCATCGGCAAGTTAGCTTCATTGGGCGCTGTTTTCTAGACATCAATTCTTTGGCGCTAAAAATTCGGAGAGTTGCCTCATTCGGTTACAGTGTAAGTGCGAGGTTAGGGCGGCTGGCTCAACCAGAAACCAGCTTTTAGTCAATAATTGTCCAAGCTTGAATTGTCAAAAGTCTAAGTCTGATTTTCAAAAATCATGAGTCATTTCAGTTTTCTAGATTTTGGCTTTTGTTTGTAAATTAAAGCCGAGTTAATCTTGTTTTTGGTAAAGTGTAACCCGTTGAAGCTTAAGCATAACAAGGCGTTCAGAGGGATTCGTGCCGCGTGGCATTTTTGGTTTGCAGTGAGTCTTGTGGTGAAAGTGGTCTGCTGAAAGTAGGTTTATGCGGCACTCACCCCTTAACGCGGCGTTATAAATCAAGATTGAGATTCGTGTCTGAAAACAGAATATTAAGATGACTTTATTGGTATGTGATTTGTATCATATTTGCTTTGATTGAGGGAATAAGACATGAACGACATACCTGTTCTGAATAAATCTGCGGAAAGGAAGTTAAGCATTATCAATGATACACCTGCAATATTTACTATCGTTGATAGCGATAGCGCAGTCGGTAGAAAGCCATTATACGAAATTGATAGCTTCAGTGAAGTTGGGAAATGGTGCGGTTTGATAATTCATCAATCAAAGAAACATGGTGTAGACCCACGCCTAGTCGCAGCAATAATGTATATGGAAACTACTCATGGCTGGTATGATAAAGTCTATCCTTTGAGAAAAACCATACTGCCGATGAATCTACATTATTCATATTGGAAAGACATTGGCGTCACTAAAGAAGCCCTAGGCTGTCCTTACTACAATATTGAGTTCGGGTCGCTCTATTATCTAGAATACAGGCTCGTATTGAAAATCCGACGATAAGAAAAATAGCTACGATCTATAATTTTTTGGGTGCTGAAGTAGTTAGCGATTACGGTGCATGTGTAGCCAAGCTATATCTTGAGCAACCATGGAGCCCAGCCAAATGTGCCGTTTAAAACACTTTATCGTGTCTATTGTTGTTTCTAGTATTCTAGCTTGCATTCCCCTGTATATTGCAGTTAAACATAACTCAATGGGAGAGTTTTGTACTGCTAAATCTCTAGCTCTAAGTACTTGTAGGTATGACTTTAACTATATTTTTATGGTTTGGGGTAGTTGGTTTGTAATTATCTTTGTTTGTTTAATTGTGCTCACTTTTTTAATGCTAGTCGTCAAACGGCTCGTACAAAAACAGTGGCAATGATTTATAACAAACTGTTTAAGAATGATTCGCAACGCGTGGCATTTTCACTATGCGTTGGTTTTAGTGTTTAAGGTGGTATGCGGCGGCATCGGTATTGCGTTGCTCACCCCTTAACAGGGCGTTATGGCGCAGGGCAAAATTCAGCTAAGGAAGCTAGATGAGTGATAAAGTTAAAGTAGCCTTGCAGTGGCTCAAAGAAATCTTGGATGCAGAGGTTGTGGAGTATCAAATAGTAGGTGGATTAGCGGCAACTATTTATGGTGGAAGTCGGGAAGTCGGGAAGTCGCAGATATAGATCTTTATATTCGAAACTCAGACGCAGATAAAGTGTTATCGCATGTATCAAAATACATATCCAAACCGTTAACTCATTATGTCGAATATGGTTGGGATTTAGAGTATTTCCAATTGGTTTACCAAAATCAAAAAATTGAAATCGGTTTGTCTGAACATACTAAGATACAATCACATCAAGATGGCTCTTGGCACCAGCTTGAAATCTCCTTTTCAGAATCAGTTATTAAAAATTATCAAGGCATAGAGTTGCCAGTTATCCCAGTTCATCGTTTAGTCGAGTACAAGCGGATATTGGGCAGGGAAGTAGACCAAATTGACATACGAGAGCTAACGTTGAGCGTAGCTCCATAACAAATTGTTCAAGAGTGATTCGGCACGCGTGGCATTTTTACTATGCATTGGTTTTAGTGGTTAAGGTGTTATGCGGAAGCATTGGTATCGCGTGCCTCACACCTTAACAAGGCGTTAGTAGTAAACGAGGTAAAAATGAAGTATCGAATAATTGAATTAACAGCAGGTAACATTCGAAATAACCATTTGTATCTTACCCAAGCAATGGATTTATTTCCTGTTGATTCTATCGGTGGTAGCAACATTGACAGCGAAGCTCCCCAAAGGCTAGAAATTCACTGTGGTATCGAACAGCCAGTTCTAACTGATATCGCTGGTGACAAAAAGATATTTCGAAAACGTGCTTGGGTTAAAGAGTTCTTCGCTTCACATCAGTTGGAAGTGGGTAGTGCAATTGTTATAGAGCATACAGGCGGTAATAGATATCACATCTATCCAAGACGCTGAAAAATACTACTAACAAAGCGTTTAAGGCAGATTCGCAACGCGTGGCATTCTCAGTTCAAATTGAGTTTTGTATTTAAGGTGCAATGGTTTAGGTTAGGTGCAGGCGTCGCTCACTACTTAACACGGCGTTAGGTTTATCAGTCGAAAAGCAATACCGCACAAAGTTGAATTTGGCGGTATTGTTAGTTTTGGGTGGAATATTTACTTACCGCCAGCTTTTAGTAGTTTTACTATACGAACTAGCCTTTCAATTGCCATTAAAACTAGTATAAATAATTCGGTGCATTCACGCATTTGGCTTCTCCGTTTTTGCTTTCAATTCGATACTATGATCACGTTGAATTTCTGTCAAATTTGCATGTTTATATTTTAAAATAATGACTTATAAAAATAATCTGGGCGAAGTTGGCATCATGTTGGATCTGGCTGGGAATTTGTTGGCATTTACTGGGCAAAAAAATTATTTTTTAGTTTCTGTCTAAAATATAGCTTTGGCGAGATATTGGTGATAAGTGCTAGAATAAACCTAACAAACTGTTCAAGAGGGATTCGCAACGCGTGGCATTTTTACTATGCGTTGGTTTTAGTGTTTAAGGTGGTATGCGGCGGCTTTGGTATTGCGTTGCTCACCCCTTAACAGGGCGTTATTGGAATTTAGATTTAGATATTTAACGTTAAAGGAGTAAAAATGAAATAAAAATCAAGATCTAAGGCGAAAAAACAGGAAACTTTCCCCTCTCATTATGTTGCTATAAATAGAGCAAAAAGGAGCTTTGAGCGTGCTAAAGATAGGCAAAGTGAAAGTTTCACTGAATTTGTAGAAGTCAAATAAAAGAGAAACGGTTTAAACATGGAGGTCAAAGTATACGTAACTAGGGTTCTCAGTGAGGAAAGAAAACTTAACAAAGACCTAGATTTATTAATTCATGACTTTAAGCCGTCACAAGCAAGGTCATCAGATATCATATTTTGGTAAAGAAGTCCCATATCATAGACCAGCTCCTGCAGCAGAAGATGTTGGGTTAATGCATATTCATATACTAGATAAAGTTAAAACGCTAAAACTTGGCTATATTAATACAAGTGATAGTGTCTTAATTTATACTGAGGATGCTACATGCATCAATACTTACTTTATAATCGATTTCTTGGTGGATGGTGCTCATGCGCCGGCGAGAAGACCCGAGTCTATGAGTTGGTTAATTGATAAGGTGGAAGCATTTAGGAATCAGAAATAATGAGTAAAGTTAAGATCAAAGCTACATGGTTTGAGGGTACAGAGCCTAGCGAAATTGGTGTCTACTTAGTTGCAATAAGACATCTTAGTGGTTTTGGCTCGTATGACTACTTATACTGGGATGGTAAATGTTGGTTGAATAAAACGACTTCTGATATTGTCGGCTGGTCGCCAATATCTGACATGCTGACACAACTAGATGCTGGTTGGCCTACTGGTGACTTAGAAACAGATATAGAGTTTGAAAAATACAAGAAACAACATGGTGGTAAGTGTGATGATGATTTCATCGAAGTAGAGTAGCCCATAATAAATTCAAATAACAAAGCATTTAAGAGTGATTCCCAACGCATGGCATTTTTCACTCCATCGTTGGGTTTTGTCTTTATGGTGGTCTGGTTAAGTTTCGTGGTAGCGTTGCTCACACCTTAATGCGGCGTTAGTTTACATGGATAAACTCTCACCCTAATTATGCTTCTAAGGTGAAAATCGTGTTATTTCAGATGATTCTGGGGTAGCTGTGATTGACCTAATACAGCAACAACTAAGATAAAGTTATCTTCTTTGGTGAAATAAGCTGTGTGTTTTCCTATCGGGAAATAAAAGCCATTTGGGTACATCTCGTCACAACTTCTTCCTAAATCTGGATTATCAGCTAGCATCTGAAACCCTGATAGCAGAGTATCTTTACTGTTTTTGCTGATTTTTACTGGCTCGCGTTGTGCGCTTAGAAGTAGTTCGTCGAAATTTTGTTTGGCATCATTGGCTGTTAATGTATGCATGGCCAGTTCCCAATTGAGTGTACAGTTAGATCATAATGTATCGCATGAAATGTTCAATTTAATTAAATCGCGTGATTCGTGCGAAATGTAAACTAACAAACTGTCTAATATTGATTCTCAACTCGTGGCATTAACTGGGCGTTGAGCTCAGTGATTAAATCGGTATGCGGCGGCTTTTGTATTGCGTTGCTCAACTCCAAAAGGTCATTAATACTCAAAGGTCAAATATGGATATTTACCCAGAAATCGAGTTATCTAAAGCGCAGCATAATGCAATTGAAGCTCTTAGAAACAAGTCGTTTCCTGAACACCAAGTTACTCGCTCTTACTATAAGCAACTCCCGCATATGAGAGTTCTGAATTACGAAGGTGATCAGTTAGTTGGTTACATGGGATTAGACTACAGAGCTGTTCGCGTTGGTGATGAAATTTATAAAGTATTAGGTGTGAGTGACTTTTGTGTCGAGAGCACAGTTCAAAGACAAGGTATTGGCACAACAATGTTGTCTCAACTCAGCGAGTATGCGTCCACTAAAGATGTCGACTTCATCATTTTAGTCTCCGATTTGGAGCGTTTTTATCTGGCTAATGGTTATCAGCGCCTTAACTCTCTAAGTTCTTGGTTGCGAGTTCACGAACATAAAAATTACGGTGTTGCTGTAGAGCAACTAGATGATTTATATGTTAAACCTATCAGCGGCAAAACTTGGGCTTTTGGTCATATAGATTGGTTAGGGTATATGTATTAGTCTGTAGTGGGCTAATAATTGGTTCACAACAAGAGTGGTTACACATGGCATTTTCACTATGAGTTGATTTAAGTGATGTGGGGCAGTTTTGTATTGTGATACTCTCTCCTTAATAATGTGCTGTAACTCTTAGGAAGCAAAAGGTTTAATTTATGAAATGTAGAGTACTAGTAACCAGCATAAGTATTGCTCTTTGTAGTGTAGGAGAGGCCGCGAATCCACTAAGTATTCAAAGCGATGAGCAACTGTTTAAAAACTTCGCTCTCTCATCTTGCATTGCGACTAATTACAAAGGATCAGCTGTTGCGAAAGATGCGATAACGGCGATGCAAGGCTACAGAGAGTTTTCCGAGCTTCCTTTGGAGTCACTCTTTGGGGTTAGCGAGCTATTGGAAAAATATGATATGGCTATTTACAAATCAAAAAATGGTAACGTGATCAAATTGGCCTACTGTATAGACTTTTCTAATTCAGACGATGTTCATAAGCTATACATTAATGCGAAATCAGAGTTATAACAAACTGCTCAAAGTTGATTCGCAACGTGTGGTATTTTTACGGCGCAATACGTTGAGTGATTAAGATGATTTTTAGTGGCTTCTGTATTGAATTACTCATCTCTTAGCGGGGCATTATGCGGTGATGTAAATATGAAGATATTTTTAATAGTAGCAACACTCGTTCAGTTTACTCTCCTGAGTTTCTCGAAATACTATTGCTCAATTGCAAATGAGGTGCTTAGAAAGGCGGTGGAAACTAAAGAGAGTAATTTTCTATCTTTCCTTGATAAGTATGATTATTACAATGACTTAGATAATTATCTAGGCTTAGCGTCCGCTACAGTGTGGGTTATGGTCGTGCTCGTGATAAAGTTGAAAAATGTATCAAGCACCGACATGGCTCATGTGGCTGTTTGTTTGCCGTTATTTTTTCATATGGTTTTGATGTCGATGTAGTTTCAATAGTTGTGGTTGGGTGATTAGGTACAACAAACGGTTCAGGCTAGCGTACCATACATGGCATTTCCAATTAGCGTTGCTTATACGTTACGAGAGCGTTTTCCCACAGGAGTAATATGTGATTGTAGTAGCAAGGTTTTCTTTTCCTCATGAAGCTCATATTGCGAGAGCAAGCCTAGATAGTGTCGGAATAGAAAGTTACATCGCTGACGAGCACACGGTAAATACTCAGTGGCTTTATTCAAATGCAATAGGCGGCGTCCGTCTGATGGTGGCCGAAAGTGATGCAGAAGATGCGAAACAAATACTTAGTAGCGATTTCTCAGAATCATTGGGAAATGAAGTTGACGTTGATGAAGAAAAAGACGTTTGCTCTAAATGTGGTAGTAAAGATCTATTTGCAATTACAAAAGGTAAACGCCCAGCTTTCTTAGTTTTTATTTTACTGGGTTTTCCACTGTTTTTTTACAAGCATGGTTATAAGTGTAAGCAGTGTGGGGAGTTTAGTGAAAAACTTTAAATCTTTAGATAACAAGGTATTAAAGAGATAATTTGTACTCGTAGTATTTTTACGATGAGTTATGTCGAGTG
This sequence comes from Vibrio sp. OY15, assembly GCF_000742455.1. Classification (NCBI taxonomy): domain Bacteria; kingdom Pseudomonadati; phylum Pseudomonadota; class Gammaproteobacteria; order Vibrionales; family Vibrionaceae; genus Vibrio; species Vibrio sp. OY15. The sequence continues at coordinate 9,121 of NZ_JPIL01000035.1, forward strand.
CCTATACAAGAAGTCAGAGTTACTGCTTGCTTACAAGCAAAGCATTATACGATAGTGAAGGAATAACATTGAATGAGTGAAATTAAAACAATAGAGCAGTTAAAAGAAATTTACGCAGAGCCAAGTGCGAGAGCTAAAAATAAAGCGCTGCCTGTGCTGGATGTTCATGCGATTACATTAATTAATAACTGCCATTTTGCAGTTCTAAGTACCGCTGATTCACAAGGGTATATCGATCTCTCTCCTAAAGGAGGGGAGCCTGGCTTCGTAAAAGTTTTAGATGAATCAACATTGTTGCTCCCTGATAGCTCGGGGAACAATCGTATAGATAGTCTAAAAAATATCATTAGTAACCCCAAGGTAGGGTTGTTATTGATGGTAAATGGTATTGATGAAGTGCTCCGTATTAAAGGAATCGCAAGTATTCACACCGACTCCAACTTGATATCTGCTTGCCCCGATGGAAGTAAAGATCCTAAGGTTGTTATCAAAATAGTCATAGAGAGTATGTACTTTCATTGTGCGAAAGCGGTGATGAGAGGGAAACTTTGGTCTGATGACTATAAAGTAAATCGCTCAATTCTCCCTTCATTAGCTCAAATCTTTAAAGATCAACAAAAGTTAGAAAGTAAAGCGCTTAATCAAGAAGAGATGTTGAAATATTACCAATCTAGCCTTTAGAACGAGCGTGGTAATATATTGAAAAGATAGAAAAATCAGGTTCGACCGTACTATGAGGAAGTATGGATTAGGTTTAGTGGGGATGTTACTGTCTCAATAGCGTTAGTTCACAAATAAACAATTGTTAGTCCAAATTTTAAAATGAAAAATGCAGGAAAATTTACTCTAGAAAATTACGTTTTGGCTAGTCCGGGAGTTAGGTGTGTTGGACAAATGATTGATCTTTTTGTCAGTTTTAGCATTTTTACTCTCGTTTTATGGGTCGGCTTAGAAATCGGTATTGAAAAAGAGCTTGTGCGCGCTATAGCAGTAACTGCGACTGTATCGTATTACCTTTTTTCTGATTGTTTACCAAATGGTCAAAGTGTGGGTAAAAAACTTTTGGGCATTGCAGTTATAAGTGCAAGAACGGGTAAAAAGTGCAATATTTTTCAGTCGCTCTTTCGAAATGTTATTACTCCATTCTTCGGTTTTATTGACTCAATTTTCATTCTTGGTAAAAAGAGGCAACGTCTCGGTGATAAGTTAGTGAGAACGGTGGTGGTAGTGCACTAAATTGATAGCGCTGAGGACTAGGGTTCAAGTCGGGCTTTGTTTTCGTGGTGGAACAGCCTCGCTTAGGAGGTAGCGTTACTCACATACTTAATGTAGCGTTGTAAGAAAATTGGTATTGGAGTCCAAGTTTTATGTCAGAAAAAGAGAAAATGTTAGCAGGTGAGCTTTATGACCCAAGTGATGAAGAGTTATTAAAGTTAAGGTTGAGCGCTAGGTTACTAACTGAAAAATTGAATGCCACGTCTGTTGAGCATAAACAAAAGCGAGTTCAAATAACTAAGCGCTTGTTCGGCACAACAGGGGACGATATTCATGTTGAATCTTCTTTCAATTGCGACTACGGATCCAACATTCACGTTGGAGATAATTTTTACGCTAATTTTGGTTGTGTGATTTTGGATGTTGCGGAAGTTAAGTTTGGTGATAACTGTTTACTTGGGCCTCAAGTTGGCATTTATACTGCGACTCATCCCTTAGATCCTATCGAGAGGAACAGTGGTTTAGAGCTAGCAAAGCCCATAAACATTGGTGACAATTGTTGGATAGGTGGCCATGCCGTAATCAACCCTGGCGTAACACTTGGGAACAACGTGGTGGTAGCCTCTGGCGCAGTCGTTACAAAGAGTTTTAGAGACAATGTCGTTGTTGGTGGCAACCCAGCCAGAGTACTGAAGGAAATCGTCACTAAGTGATAATAAAGTATATGGACTATTTTGAGCCTGAGTTTAGGACTTGTGATCAACTCACCCCAAGCTTTGATGCGTTCAACGGTTACTTGTTGACGCACTTGAATGTCTAAAATTTGCTTCAATATAGAGTCGTTACACGTGGCGCTTTTGTCGTGCGTTGAGCTTGTTTAAAAGTCTCATACGAAATCATTTGTATTACGTGTCTCATACTTTTATTGGATTTTCGTCACCAATAACAAACCAAAAGGCTGACCCCAAAATGTTAGTAACAAAGATTGAAACGGAACGATTAATTCTAAGAGAGCTAGTTGAAGATGATGCAAGCGAATTGTTTGACATCTTCTCAGACCATGAGGTCATGAAATATTGGAACTCTGGCCCTTGGGTTTCAATTGAAGAAGCGCGGACATTTATAGCCAAGAGTACACAGGCCATGAATAGCAATACAGAAGTGACACTAGGCATCTTCCTAAAGAGCAATGGCCAACTTCTGGGTAAGATAATGCTGTTTAATCACGTGAAAGAGTCTAGGCGCGCAGAAATTGGCTTTGGCGTTAGTCGTCATTTCTGGGGTAAAGGCATTGTATTAGAGGCGGGAACTGCATTAATCGAACACGCATTCAAAACACTGAATCTACGTCGAATCGAGGCTGAGATAGATCCAGACAATGCTTCTTCAGGTAAAGTCTTGGAACGGTTAGGTTTTATAAAGGAAGGTTTCCTAAGGCAGCGTTGGGAAGTGAATGGAGTAGTCTCAGATTCCGCAATTTACGGGTTGTTAGCTAAACCCCTGGACAGCGTTTAGTACCCGGCCTTAAAAGCATCTAATAGATCTAGCCTGCTCGTACTCAATACACAGCCTTACACTTGACGGCGAGGTTTCTTGAATTGACTTGGTGGTCACTGAATGTACTATCAAGGATAGGACTTACTGCAAGGATAGCAGCATGAGCGAGAAATTATTTTGGGTTAATCCCTACCAAACAGAACTTAACTCAAGAGTGACCAATGTAGACGGAAATAAGGTTGAATTGGACCAGACTATCTTCTTTGCAGAGTCTGGAGGCCAAGAGAGTGATAAAGGAACGATTAATGGTATTCCGGTTTTGATTGCTCAAAAGTTAGGTGTTCGACTTATTTACACATTGGAATCCTCTCCAAATTTTACTCTTGGTGACATTGTAACTACGAATATTGATTGGAAGCGTAGATACGCCTTAATGAAGCTACACTTTGCGGCTGAAGTGGTGCTCGAGATGTTTTATCAGCGTCGGGAAGGCATTGTTAAGATAGGCGCGCATATTTCTGAAAATAAGAGTCGCATAGATTTCGAGTGGTCTGAAAGTATTGGCCCGCTATTGAAACTGATGTGCAAGATTTGATTAACTCTGATTCAGTTATTATTAGTGACTTTTCCGATCAAGAGAGCGAAAGAAGGTATTGGAGAGTGGATGGGTTTGCGCAAGTACCTTGCGGTGGCACTCATTTAAAGCGCACATCAGAAGTCGGCCAAATTCAATTAAAACGCAAGAACATCGGTAAAGGCAAAGAAAGGGTAGAGATAACCTTATGCTCGTAAGTCGATAGGGCATTAGAAATAGATTCCTAACACGTGGCATTTTAATTCATGGTGAGATTCACATTTGCGATATGATGGTTGAGATTGAGGGCGTGTTGGCTACTTCTTAACGAAAGGTTACAGGGGCGAGAGGATGATATGTCGAAAGTAACATTGAAAGGCTTTATTTTAGTTCCGGAAAAGGATTTAGAATTAGTAAAACATGCGTTAATAACTCACAAAAGGCTCACGTTAGAAGAGCCGGGCTGCCTTACTTTTCTTGTGACTCAAAGCTCGACTAATCCTTTTCGTTTTGATGTCTATGAGGAGTTCGTCGACAAAGCCTCTTTTAAGCAACATCAGGAAAGAGTTCAAGCCTCACATTGGGGAAAAGTAACTGCCAATGTTAAACGTCAATACGAAATCTTTGAATGTGTGCATGACTAATCGAATCGGAGTGATTTAGAGCGTTTACACTTTGCTTTTCATGTTGCTCTACGCTCTACTATGTTGCTTTATTCAGCTATTCACCTGGCTTAGTGTTCTTAATACTTTGCCGTATTAAATCTAGAAATTTTAATGGAAGTGTTATGTTTAGAGTTGTGTATGAATGGCGTGTGCCAAGTGAAAAAATGGATGAGTTTCAAAATATATGGCGTTCGACGACAGATTCAATTCATCAGTCAGTAGAAGGGGCGCTTGGTAGTTTTATGCTTCGTTCTTACGATGTACCGGAAAAGGTTTTAACTATTGCCAAGTGGCGAACACGTGAAGACTGGGAGCGGTTTTGGGGAACTAGTAACCCAGAAAAAATGAAGAAGATGAGTGAAATTGCAGAGCGTATTTCAGTTGAACCATTCGATGAAATTGAAGATAGAACTAAGTAGGGCAATAGAAACGTTAAAGTGATGCCTAATGAACAGTTTGGCGGACAATATGAAAGACAACCTTAACCAAGGAATAGGGTTATGCAGATTTTAATCGTTGGAGGTAGTAAGGGTCTAGGAAGGTTCTTGGCTACGAACTTACAGGGTACAGAAATTTATGCGATTTCTAGATCAAAGCTAGTTGAGGAGGGAGTCGCTTCTGCTTGTATTGACGTTGATCCCGGTAAAAAGCCAGATTATACGTGCTTCAAAGGTGTAGAGTTTGACATCATAGTTTATTTGGCGTCCATGTGGGGAGAGTCTTCAGAATTGACAACAAACGAACTGATTGAGTTTATGAATGTTGGCCCGATTGGGTATCTTAATTTAGTCAATGAGCTTAACGCTTTAGGTTCACTTAACGATAAATGCAATATTGTATCTATTGGCTCTACAGCAGAGCTTTCAGAAAGTAGTGAATACCCTGCATTCGCCCTCAGTAAAAGATTACTCAAAGATATTTCTAGCCAGCTGCAAAACGTTTATCGTGATTACCGCTTTACTCACTTTACAATAGGTGGGATCGGGCATGCTGAAGAGGAACGTATTGAGTATTCGAGTGTTTTGGAGATTATAAATATGCTAACCAAGCTTGATCCAAACACATACCTTTCAAATATGCATATAAAGTCCAAGCTAGGAATGTAGCTCTCAAGCTGTATTACGTACCTGCTTCTATGGTTTGGCATCATGTGCATTCTTTTTATTGAGCTATGGTTATAACTCCAATGAAAGGAGTTTACTTATGTCATACATTGATGGGTTTGTCGCTGCAGTGCCGACAGCGAATAAAGAAAAGTATATCGCACACGCAAAAATAGCAGCAGAAATGTTCAGGGAGTTTGGGGCCTTAAAGGTTGTTGAGACGTGGGGGAGTGAAGTACCAGATGGTGAGATCACATCATTTCCCATGGCAGTTAACGCTGAAAGCAACGAAACCGTTGTGTTTTCGTGGGTAGTCTGGCCTTCAAAAGAAGTTCGGGACTCATTCGAGGATCATGGGTGATCCTCGAATGAGTCCAGACAATAACCCAATGCCCTTTGATGGAAAGCGTCTCATTTATGGCGGATTTGATGTTATTTTGGAGCAGTAAAATACCAAAGAATCTCAACTCGATTCGTGACACTTGGTGTTTTAATCAGTATTACGCTTCTGATGTACGTTCAATAGAGTATTCCGCGATAAGTGTTGATAAAACTCCACTTGGAGGCTTAGAGTAAAAATGGAAGAGATAAATTATTCACTGATTGTCGTATCAGCTATCGCTGCCATCGCTAGCCCCGGACCTGCAACTCTTGCGATAGCAGGCACGTCAATGAACCACGGTCGACGCTTTGGAGGGTATTTGGCTGCAGGTGTTTTAACGGGGTCTTTATTTTGGTCAACCTCAGCCGCTTTTGGTCTCGCAACCATACTCTATAGCAATGTTTGGCTTTTTGAAATTCTTAGATATTGTGGGGCATTTTATCTTTTATTTTTGGCTTTAAAGTCCGTACATTCTGCCTGCAACATCGAGCAGCTAAAGTTACCCAAAACATACGTAACGACAGAGAAGGGTAACTACTTAACCGGAGTGTTAATTCACTTAACTAACCCAAAAGCTATTCTGTTTTTTGGTGCGCTTTATTCGATAGGGGTTCCTCCTACGGCCAGTCCGTTGGAATTGTTGTCGGTCATTTTTGTTGTAGGGCTGGTTAGTGCTTTGGTTTTCTTTGGCTATGCTTTTCTTTTCGCGTATAAAAAGGTCAGGCAAACCTATCTCAGATCCAAAGCAGTTTTTGAAGGCGTGTTCGCGTTATTTTTTGGTGTGGCAAGTATTAAGTTGCTGCTTAGTGAGGCAGGAAAATGAAGCAAAAAAGGCTTGAAGAAATAAGAATAGATAATCTATCTGATTTGACGGTCTATTAAGTATACTAAGTGGCCGATTTGTTAACTTCCATAAGAGCTGCTGGCTAGAAAAAGCTTACAACCAAACGATGCTAAATATTATCATTCAAAGGGCTAACAAAGGCCCATAATTTAATTCGTATCACTGTTCATGATTGTGCTCTTCGCGCAGTGCTGTAGTATTAGTAACGTGTTGTTAATACTAAATATAACCAATTGAAACCTGGACGTTGCATTACTTGTAGTTCGATGAAATGTTATCCCGCAAGACGTTAATTTGGAGAAAAGAATGGATTCAAACTCACTATTATTATTTGTTGTCGCTTGTCTCGCTATCAACATGATTCCTGGACCTGATGTAATTTATATTGTTTCCAATACAATGAAAGGTAAATTATCTGCTGGGTTGAAAGCGGCTCTGGGGCTTGGTATTGGTTACTTTTTTCATACACTAGCGGCATGTTTAGGTTTGTCAGCAATAATTCTGAGTTCATCTTTGGCTTTTAGCGTTGTTAAATGGTTAGGGGCCGCTTACCTAGTTTATTTAGGTGTTCAGTCATTACTGTCTATGTGGCGTGGAGAAAGTAAAATCGTTGAAAACAAAAATGTTGATAATAATAAAAATGTGTTTGTTCAGGGGGTTATCGTCAGCGTCTTGAATCCAAAAGTAGCGCTATTCTTTCTCTCGTTTCTGCCTCAATTTATTGATACGTCTGCAAGCTCAACATCAATGCAATTATTAGTACTTGGCTTGCTGTTCAGCGTACTTGCGACGACATGTAACGTTTTGTACGCCTCTGTGGGTAATTGGGTATTTAGTCGTCCACACTCTCAGCGTTATTCAAGAACTCTTGAAGGTGTTTCAGGTATTCTACTTATCAGTCTAGCGAGTAAAGTGGCATTTAGTGATCGTTAGATACAGGGCATTTTATTCTCGTGATTATTATATGGCTAATGTTTGCTCAATCTATACGCTAAATGAGTGCTATTGCATAGGTTGAATCACAAATTTCAAAAATACCAATAAGTGAACGTATTTATTTATAGTATGGTTGGCGCGATTTTATCGTAGCTAGGTTAATAACATGAAAAATAAAGTAATTCTGTGTTCCGCATTCCTTTTGGGTTTGTCAGGTTGTGCTTCTGTTCCTACTGTTGATTCGACAGTATCAAATCAAATGAAATCATTTGAAGCACCTCAAAAGGGGAACGCAGGGATTTACATTTACCGAGAAGATGCTTTTGTCGGAGCAGCACTTAAAAAGTATGTTTACGTCGATGGAGAATGTATTGGTGAAACCGCTCCTGGTGTGTTTTTCTACCATGAGGTCGAAGGCAATAAAGAACATCAAGTAAGTACAGAGTCTGAGTTTTCTGAAAATCACTTAACTATCTTAACGGAAGAGGGCCGTAATTATTTCGTTAATCAATACATTAAAATGGGTGTATTTGTTGGTGGTGCGGGCGTAGAACTCGTAGACGAAAGCAAAGGTAAAGCAGAAGTACTAAAAGTCGACATGGCAGAAAAAGGAAACTGTTCTTCGATCTAGTTTTACAAACAGACCGCTTTTTAGATTAAAAAACACATTATCAATGTAACCCAACGCTTGATGAGATCCATTCAGCGTTGGGTTTTGTATTTTTGGCAAACAGTATACCTATTTCAGACCGCATGATTTGCCACCTCCTAGCTTGAGCCCACTTATTGTTCAAAGAATCTACTTGTGAAACGTGAATTTTCGAGAGGATTTCGTAGGGAGCAATCCTACAAACGCGATTAACAGATATGCCATTCCATCATTAACCTTGTCGAGTGTATTGCTAAACTAGGTAGCGGTGTGTCTCCTCTCATTAAACAAATAATAGGTATATCAGTTTTAGCTTCTATGCCTTTACATCATGCACTCGGAGCGCAATTTAAAATCAAAGGGCTAACACCAATATTAGAGAAAAATCTTGAAAGTCACCTTACACCACTAACGAAACTCTCTGTTTCAAACATTACCTCAAATCGACTAACGCAGATGGTTAATAACGCATTAAACCCTTATGGCTACTATCATTCCGAGCTCAGAGTTCAGAGACCAGAGAATGATATCATCACGCTTGAGGTTGACGCAGGGGAGGTGATGTTGGTGGCAAAATCTAACCTTGCTGTGTCGGGGGAGGCCAGTAACGACCAGGATTTCATCGAACTAATTAATCAAGCTCAACTTAAACAAGGGCAGCCGTTGCTTCATTCTGAGTACGACACGCTAAAGCGAAACTTGATTTCATTGGCTCAGCAAAAAGGTTACTTAGATGGACGTTTTATCGAATCGTCGTTGGAAGTCATTCCAAGTTTGAATCAAGCTCATGTGAATCTGCATTTCTTTAGTGGTTCTCGCTACCAATTTGGAGAGCTGTCTGTTCTTACATCGGGTATCGAAACGGCTCGAATAGAAGCGATGAGAACCTTTGAGCGGGGCGACGATTTTGATACTTTGAAATTGAGTCAATATCAGGCCGATCTCTCCAGTACTGATTGGTTTCGCAGTGTGATTGTGAAAGCGGATTTCGAGGAGATATCCGATGGTCATAAGGTGCCGATAGAAGTGCTCGCAGAGCCGAATTCACGTAATATTGTGCAAGTCGGTGGAGGGTATTCGACAGACTTGGGATTACGCGCTTCGCTAAACTGGACCAAGCCTTGGTATAACGCACGTGGACACAGTTTTGAGGCACAAGCGTACGCTTCCAAACCGGAACAATCGCTATTACTAGGTTATAAAATTCCCACCCAAAATGTTCTAACGGATTACTACGGGATTCAGTTTGAATCTAAGCATGTCGACTATCGAGACACATCGAGTTTTTCTAATGATTTATCGTTTGAAAAACACTGGCAGTTAGACAGTGATTGGCAAAGCACCATGCACGTTCGTTATTTGCAAGAAAGTTATCGACAAGCGTCGGAGAATAACGAATCACAGTTGTTATTACCGGGGGTGACATTTTCACTGCTTGATCGCAAGAACGATCAATTAGAAGTAAAGCACCGTCACGTCTACTCATTGGAATACTCAGACCCTAATTTTTTCTCCGATTCTCGTTTGCTGCGTATTGAGGGCAACAGTGTGCTGTCTTGGGATATTAGTGAAAAACACAAGTTTCACTTTCGTTCTAATGTCGGTATTAATGTCGCTGACACTTTGAGCGATATTCCATCCTCGTTACGCTTCTTTGCGGGAGGTGATGGCAATCTTCGTGGTTATGGTTATGAGTCTATCTCTCCGAGAGATGAAAATGGCGATTTAACGGGGGCTCGTTACATGTTTACTGCTGGGTTGGAATATCAATATCAGGTCTACCGCCAACTGTGGCTTGGGGCATTCTATGATGTTGGTGATGCCTTCAACGATAGGGTGGATTGGAAAAGCGGTACAGGGTTAAGTTTGATATGGAATTCAAAATACGTGCCTGTCAAAGTGGACTTTGCTTATGGTTTAGATGCTCCTCAAGGAGACCAATTCCGTGTTCACTTCTCGCTGGGAACGCAGTTTTAGCGGGCATTAAAAGGCTCTCATCCTTGCAGATAGAGAGCCTTTTTAAGTCTTGATTGTTTAGAGTTCGAACTCACCATTCAGTTTCTTGAATATCCAGTTAGGCGCCTTATGCCATCCACCATAGTTTGGATTCTTAGTATGGATCTCATTCATTGATTGCCACTGAGTTTGGCCTTGTCCATCTCGAGATACTCGCCAAAACAGTTCATCTTGTTGTCGAGTTAAGTAGTGCATGACATGTTCTGCAAAGGCTTCGCTTTGGACCAACACACCAAATTCCACATTGAGGAAATCCGATCTTGGGTCGAAGTTTGATGAGCCGATATAAGTCAGCCGATCATCGAGTATCACCGTCTTGTTGTGATAATAAGTATCCTCATGGAAGTAATGGTCATCATTGTTCGCTTGGTTTTTGTACTCAAGTATATGAACGCCCTTATCTAACAGGGTTTGGCGATGCTCCTCGTAATAAGCCGGAATAAAGCCAGAATCATTAGAGGCAGACGAGTTCGTCATTAACGTGATGTCCGCTTTTTGCTCCATCAAGGTATCAATAAAGGCAAATTCACCATCACTCGGTACCACATAAGGCGTTGATATCACTGCTTTGGATGCAGTGGTTATTTGTTGCCAAACTTGGTGTTCTACACGTTTTCTAAAGTAGGGTTTGTTGTTTTCTAACTTGTCTAATGAGTCGAAAACGGGGGTGACTTGCGTAGCAATGAAGTCGGGACTGATCAGTTGTTTTACCTGTTTTTCAACTTCAGCCAGAATGATGCTTTTGTCTTTCTCACCTTTATTAAGCGCTTTAGTAAACGCGGAATAGTTTGGGGTAACGTTAACGATGTTTTCTATTGGCGTAACATGCTCGCTGTCCCAAAGCTGTTGGTAGTTTTTGTCGAACGCTCGAATAATGCTGCCTTTGAACAAGACATCCATATCAAAGAAGTTGGCTTTGCGGCTGTAACCAAAATAGTCGTCGCCAATGTTACGTCCACCTAGAATCATCCATTGATGGTCGACGTTGAAGTACTTCTCGTGCAGACGATTGTCCAAACGTTGTTGGTGAGTAGAGAAGTTGACGGCGCGACCAATCCAACCTGACTTACGTGAATCAAACGGATTGAATAAACGAATTTGAATGTTGTCGTGAGCGCTGAGATCAGCAAGCCATTTCTCGTTAAACACCAATAAATCATCGAGAGTGAGTCGAACTTGCACGCCTCGATCTGCTGCTTGTTTGAGCTCATTGAGTAGCATCAAACCAAGCGTGTCACTCTCCCAAGAAAAGTAGGTCATATCGATGCTTTGCTGAGCGTTTCTTACCAGTTCAACGCGACGAGCAAAGGCTTCTGGAGCGGTAGGAATTAAGTAAACTTCGGATTGATGCTGAGTAGTTTGCCAATTGGCTTCAAAATCCGGTTCAACTTGAGGGTAGGGCTGGGCACAGCCAACCAACAGCGCGCCGAAGATAAAGAGTAGCAGAGCACGAAGGGCGTTAGGAAACATGAGTAAACCTTCCTAATTATGTTCAAGGAATAAGGATGAAAAAAGCCAGCGAACTGGCTTTTAGGTATTCGGTAACGAGTTTTTAGTGGCTGAGGATGAAGTTACATGTGGCTAAGAATTAACCCAAGTTCCTCGAGACCGTTGAGGCGACCTTGGCGCAGTTTTGGATCGATGCCTGAGTGATGAGCATTGTCCCAGTCTTGTGTGGACTGAATACCGCCATCGTTATCGATCAGCAATACTCGGTCAGTCGCGCTGTTGTATTGGAAGTCCTCAAATAAACGTTCGCTAAACCACATACGAGAGAGCTCGTTCATCATCGCTTTGTCTTTGCTACCTGGGCGAACACTTGAATCATCAAGCTTTAATGCCTTGTTAAACACAAATGGTAATTCCGATGCATTACAAGCGCCCACAATACAACTGATGCTTTTGAGTAAATCACCAACGTCGAGATCGCCATTTACACCTTTGGTGTTGTAAGTCCATACGTTGAATCCAGGTTTGTAGTCAAAGTAGTAGAAGCTTGGCGTTGCTCCTGTTGCTTCTTCCGTTGAAACTTTATGACGGTTTGGACCCGTGAAGAGCAAATCATGCAACGTGGTTTTGAATTGCTGCATGTTTTTGGCCGCGCCATTCAGTTCGCTTTCATCGTTAGGGAAGAAGTCAGTCAGAGCAAGTAACTCCGTGGTTGAATCGGAGTTCCCCAAACCGAAGAACAACTTAGTCATCGCCTCATAAGCGGTGCTAGGCAGCAGTTCCAATAAGTCAGAAAGATCGAGTTCAATTGAAGCTGAATCGCTGAGTAATGAACGATATTCAGCACGTAAACGGTTTAAGTTCGTTTCCGATTCTAGCCACTCCACCATGTATTCGACGATTAAGGTTTCGTCACCACTTTCAATGATTTCTGGCGCTTCTTGGCTCAAGATTTCAATAATAGTTGGGATCAAAAATGTCAGGCTCGGCAGCATGCCCAGAGTATTGCTTTCTGCACTGTTTGAGCCAATTACCGTCGGTACGATCCATTCACTCTCAATCGCTTGTTCAGTAAAGTGATAGCCCGGTACTTCTTTCACTAGAAACGCTGGTGGGCGATGCTCGATGTAAGGCGAAAATGGCATCAACGTAGCTAATGGGCTGTTGTCGCGTGTTGGGCTTATAACCGGAATATTCGCGGCGGTCAGTACCCAGTTCTTAAGACGTTGAATAGGGTCAAGCATCTCGCTCTGTACCTTCATAACCTCTTCAAGTGGCAGTAACGCAAGATCTTCAACGCTTTGCTCTGGTCTTTGGCTCTTGGCAACATCGTAACTTTTATATTCAAAGCCGTAAGCGTTGCTTTGCATGATGGCACGTTGAAAGTGCTCACCTGCGATTGCAGCATCGCCTTTTGATTGCTGTAAAATTCCCACCGACATGGCACCCGCACCTTGACCCATGAGTGTCACGTTTTGCGGATTGCCGCCGAATGCCTCTATGTTTTGTTGAACCCATTCAAGCGCGTGTTTTTGATCGCCTAGGCCAAAGTTACCGCCCTCTGGGTTGTCCAAACCATCGACCCAAACACTGCCCAACAAGCCCAAGCGATAGTTAAAAGTAACTGCAATAAACGGGTTACCATCGTCAGCACCTTGTGCAACCACCATATCACCATGAATCAGCGGTTCTGAGCCCGCGCCGTATTCAAAGTCTCCACCGTGAATAAAGACATACACTGGCAAATCTGCGTACGCTTCTGTCCCTGCTGGTCGCCAAATGTTTAGGTTCAAACAATCTTCTGATTGCGTTTGTGCCGTGGTTTTTAACTGCGGGCACGCATCACCGAACTGAGTCGCATCAATATCGCCTTCAAGTGGGACCGCAATGCTGTGCTGAAAGCGGTCTGCTTGCGCAAATTGGATACCTTTGAACGCCTCTACCGCTGCCAGTTTTTCATCCGCATCAAGAGGCGTGATGACAAGGGACTCTTTGGTCGCTTGAATGGTTGCATCGCCAATTTCCAAAGCGATTTGCTCTGGTGGTAAGGGTTGTAGTGGCTTCGGGCCGTTAGGAACGCTAGGTTTACCAGAGTCATCACTGCAAGCTGCTAAGGCAAGAGTGATGGTAATGGCTAAAGTTGAGCGATTGAGTAAAGTCATTGTTATGTCCAAAAAGTCATTTGGTGCGTACACCGAAAATGTTAAACGGCATCTAACAAGCGACGTCCTGACGCTTTGGCATTAATCCGTGAATGGTTGGATGGCTTGTTGAATTGATGGCTCAAATGGTAGGACATCGGCGACAGTTTCAGTAATCGCCTTTGTAGGATGCAGTCCTACCATCGTATAGGGGCGGGCTCTTCCTGAGAGCTAGAAACGGTAACCAAGATTTAAGGTCACTGACTCTCGAGTTTCCCCTTTGTTATAGAGAAAGGTCAGGTTGTAGTTTTTGCCGATTTGCTTATTGAAACCAGTCAAAAACGCCCATTGATTAAGATCTACACCAATGTCGTAATCGAATTCGATATCACCGCTTTTTACATGCCCGTCCATTCGAGCGTCCAGTCCTTGATATTCTGCTCCGACAAAGAACTGCGTGCGATAATCGACAAGTTGATAACCCAACATCGGCTGTACAGTAACAATACCATCGCCCCAATCATCTAAGCCCTTTAAGCGAGTTTGCGAATAGGTACCAGTGACAGAAGCAAAGAATTCTTTATAGCCAACCGAAAGGGTTGTACCTATACCACGAAGGTCATATTCCAAATGCAGCGGCACGTCTAGGCGTCCGCGACTACAAAGTGCAGATAAACCATCGCAAAACTTATCACCTAATCCTGGCAGTTTATCGTTCAGCTTATCTTTTATGTACTGGCCACCTTCACCCGTGTAGGCGGCATCAACATTGGCATCGACATTAACTTTTCCGATGTAACCAAATACATTCCAAAATGGCAGGATGTTTACATCGCCACGAAGCGTCATGCTCTCAGCACTCACGATGCCGACACTGTCTTCGGGATCAAACAGTTCATTAAGGCCGATGCCTTCAATCGTGAAATCATTAAATGGAATATTCATATCTTGATTTCGATACGCTAGCGATACACCAAACGGCAGAGGCAAATCGATACCTTGACGACGAACCATATCACCCATTAAAGGAAAAACGCGGTCTAGCTTAACACTGGCTTCTTGCATGCGTGGATCAGAGACCTCATTCAAGCGTTTTTCGTCTAGTACTTGCACGCCAAGCTTATCTTCATAAATCGCTACCGGTTTTACGCTGCTCATCATTTCGAGGGGGTTATTTTTCTTTGAACCAACTATCTTGGTGTTTTTACTGGCAATCGCAATTTTGCCTGATGTTAACTTCTGGAAGAGGATCTCTTGATCGTAAGAATCCACTTGGTAGTTGTGATGTGTGAACGGTTTATCGTTGGTAATGACCATACGTTTCGGTTCACCATTAACCAACTCAATATCAACGCTTAAAAAGCGGAAGTAGGCGATATCTTGAGGAAGACCGTATTTTGAGTAATTAAAACTGATGATCACATTACCGTTCTGATCCTCTTTGGCTCTTACTGATGACGGATCAAAACTCTCTGCGTAGTTTCGAAGGCGGTATTCTGTTCGTGTGAAAGCTTCGATCTCATCAAGTACTTTTTCATTTTCATCGAGTTGTTCAGGGTTGTACTTGATACGCAGATCAATGTTGCCTTTGTTATCGGTGTTCTTAACCAAGTAGACGGACGAATCGCGAACACTATCACCGATTTTAACACTTCGGTGGGCATGCTCTACCAAATGCTCGCCTTGAACTAGAGAGCTGATGGCCAGTTTTGGTAAATCATGACTGATACCGTATTTGTCGAACAGCGCTCGGCCTTGCTCGATTACTTCGCTGTAGGTCGTCGTCTCTTCAGCGGCGAAGCCAAAAGTGGGGGTAGTAAGCATTAGTGCGCTCGCGAGCACAGTAAGAGAAGACGTCTTGCCGGCGCGTAATTCAAAAAAACTCATGACAGTTTCTACTCTGAATAGTCTCAAACCTTCGAGACTCAGACAGTTAATGTGTCACTGAACTTCTTGTTCAGTTAGATAGATATGTTTGCTGTGATTGACGTTGTGAATGCATGGTTTTCGATTGCATTTCGTGAATCAATGAGAGGATTTTATGAGGTGAAGAGAAATCCCGTTAATCGCTTTTGATGGATACTATCCTCGCTTTATGGGTGAGGCAGGAATAGGGTAGTGAACAAAGCAAAAAGCCCCGCAGAGCAAAAGCAATGCGGGACTTTAGTTTCAAGAACGGAGGTGACGCTTAGACCGTAACGCGAACACGAAACAGATCAGTAAACAACTTGGCAATCATCAAAATGATCATAATGTTTACCAGCATCAGCAAGGGCGTTTCAATTCGATATGCTGGGGTTAAATTGAGCGCTCCTGATGTCAAGACAACCAATAAGTTAATACCTAGAATTCTGTGTACCATCAGCTTTGGTGTGGAAAATATCTTCCAAATTACGATGATGTTGATGAAGTAGAATAGCCCAAGCTGCCAAAGCTCGGTCATCATTGGCATTAGGAAAATGTATTGCAATAGAATCACCGTGCCAGTGCCTATCACACCAAAAAATGCATCTTTAATAATGCTTGGTGGCATAGTAGGAACGATTGAAGAGAACACGCCAGCTAGCATCGGAAAAATGAAACCTCCGGGTACGGGCAGATAAATCCAGATCAACAAAGAAGTGACGAACATGGATACACCTTGCAATACCTTTCTGCCGTCTTCATTCAAATGCTGGATAAACGTTCGATGCTCGTGATGCCAAACTGTGTTTTTCTCTCTTTGCATGACACAAGCAACGTGACCAATGAGCGAAGTACTTGGATTTCTAATATCAAAGCTTTGAAGTTGCTGCGTTAGCGTTGGCCAATCGATCTCACGACTTTGCGATTTATCTGCTTGTTCTAGCAATCGGTCTTGGATTTGTGCCATCTCATTTAAACGCGCACGCCATAGCTGACGATGTTCTTTCAAGTGGTAGCTGCCAGTAAGTGGTAAGCCGACCAGTTGGAACAACTTTTCTATGTTGGCGCTGTTGGTCTCAAGAGCTTCAATATCTATATCATTGGGCGATTTCATAGCGTTAAGCATCGCCTCTCTGCTGGTCTCAAAACGTTGAATGAAGTTTTGTTCTGTACTGACTGACCAGACTAATCGGTACACAACAGAAAACGTGATCACACCAAGAATCGTCTCTTGCATGCGAAGAACAGCGAAGTGGAACGTTGCTTGACTATCAAATCCTCCCATACATGCGATGATGGAGCACACAGCAAAACCGATAGAGAACACATAA
Organism: Vibrio sp. OY15; assembly: GCF_000742455.1. Lineage (NCBI taxonomy): Bacteria > Pseudomonadati > Pseudomonadota > Gammaproteobacteria > Vibrionales > Vibrionaceae > Vibrio > Vibrio sp. OY15. The sequence goes on from NZ_JPIL01000035.1 coordinate 25,828, forward strand.
CCATACTTTTCGTCGCTCGACATAAAAATGCACGCACCTAAAAACAAGGTGAAGAAGGTGAGAAACAAAAAGCGATCTTGAGAAAACGTCGTGATGAGGAAAAAGGCATAACCGATGCCAAGGAGGGTTCCTAATAAGCGATTATGACCTTTGTTTATTGAGTGAGCGAAGCTTTCATTTAATGCCATTACCGCGACTGCGATCGCTGCCCAATACGGTTTCTCCCATTGAAACCATAAGGCAAGGCAGATCGCGATAACGATAGACAGCGCAGCTTTGATTGCTTCTTTGGTTGAGGCATTAAACATACATTCCACCGCATTATTGTTTGATGATTTTGATAGAGGCCGTCATACCAACACGTAGTTGAAAATCTTTCGGTAAGTGATCTAATTTAACTTTAATTGGAATGCGTTGAGCTAAGCGTATCCACTGAAAGTTAGGGTTCACATTGGGCAAAAGATCGTTACCAGTACTACCATCTTGCTTCGCAATGCCGTAGCCAATGCTTTTGATTTTGCCTTCCAGCACAGCTTCATTGTGCATCATTAAGGTCACGTAGGCTTTATCTTGTGGATCAACGCCAACTAAATCCGTTTCTTTGAAATATCCTTCGATCCAAAAGCTGTCTTCATCAATCAAAGCCACGACTGGGGAGTTAGCGACGACTTGAGAGCCGACGCGTAAGTTCAAATTAGTGATATAACCATTCGTTGGCGCATAAACTTTTGTGTAATCAAGGTTTAGCTTGGCTTCTTCAACATTGGCTTTCGCGAGTTCTACGTTGGCAACGGCTGTCTCCACCGCATTGTCTAGGTTATTCAATGTCAGTACAGGTACAGCGCCAGGTGTGCGCTTTTCTAACTTAAGTGCTCGCTGCTCTTCATTTTTGGCCTTTGCTAGTAATGCAATGGCTTGCTTTTGAGCTGCTAGCGCTTTGTGGTACGCCGCTTTATAGATGCTTGGGTCAATCTCAAACAGCAAATCGCCTTGTTTCACTTGCGAATTGTCTTCGACGTAGACTTGGATGATTTGTCCTGTTACGCGGGGGGTTATAGAAACGATGTGCGCGCTAACTTGGCCATCTCTAGTCCAAGGGTTGTCAGAGTATGATTGGTAGTAGCTGAAAATCACGGTGCCAGCGGAACACAGTAATAGCAGTGTGATGAGATAACGTTTTATCACGGAATTTGCCTCAAAATATGGTAATGAATCGACCAATAACGCCAGTAAAAATCACAATTAGGCTTAGCTCAGCGAGCGCAGGAAATGCAACGTATTTGTGGAGTCCCAGTTTTGTTGCAACGGTTCCAACCAAAATGGTGAGCATGTAAGCCAATGCAATAACCAGCAACAAGGGAGGGAAGTAAACTTCGCCCCACACAAGTTCATGTGGCATTGAGTTCATGGTGTTTTTCTCTATTAACTTGATGAATGTAAAGATAAGGCAAGTGATGGCATCAGTGATAATCGCTTTTGTAGGATCTAATCCATCAAGAGAAAGGTGTTATGCGCTATATAGAGGGAATAGCGCAACAAAGTAGCTTTTTGGACAGTGAAAATAAAAATAAATTTATTTTCCAATTTATTTGATGTTCATTTCAGACCACTAAATTATTAAATTTTCGACAATTATTGTTCAATGTTTGCGTTTGAATATGCGAAGTGATGGTTTCATCCTTCAAATGGGATTACGAGTTGTGAGGTTTTGTTTCTAATATTCGCTTCGAAGCAAACGAGATGCTTTTTAAATTAAATAATCCAACAAATATGAGTGACAGATTATTCGTTAGATTATTTGAGTTTTATATTTATTAGTAAGAGTAAAATTGTCATGGAAATTATTTCTAACCTTTTTGACATGGCACCATTTGTTGCTCTCTTTATTACGCTCTCTCTCGGTTATATGGTAGGTAAAATTACCATTGGTCGATTTGTTCTTGGCGGTGTTGCGGGAACATTATTAATGGGTGTAATTATTGGGCAATTTGGTGTTCATATTGATCCCGGCGTAAAAAGCATTTTCTTTGCGCTCTTTATTTACGCAGTAGGGTATCAAGGTGGTGCGCAGTTCTTTAAAGCATTGAACTTTAGAACCATCAACATTCTCCTTTCTGCTGTAGTGATGACGGTTTCTGGCCTGCTTTGTGTACTAGCAGCAGCTTGGATGTTTGATCTAGACAGAGGTACGGCAGCAGGCCTTGCAGCTGGTGGTTTGACTCAATCGGCAATCATCGGTACAGCGGGTGATGCGATCGCACGTCTTGGTGGTGTGACAGAAGAAGCGAAGCACCTAATGCAGACCAACGTCGCAGTAGGCTACGCGGTTACGTACATCTTTGGTTCGCTTGGTCCAATTCTGATGGTGACATGGGTATTCCCAACACTGATGAAGTGGGATATCCGAGCAGAAGCGATTGCGCTAGAAGAGAAAAATTCAAATGGTAAGCGTGATCTAGCGCCGGGTGAGTTCAACGCTATCACAGCGCTGGTTACACGAGCATTTAAAGTGAGCAAAGATGTTGGGCTAGCAGGCAAAACCTTAGCTCAGTTAAACCAACACGCTCTAGCTGCTTGTATTGAATTGATTCAACGTGATGGCAAAGTGCTAGAAGTGGACAAATTCACAACACTGAAAGAAGGGGATGTCATTGTTGTAACTGGTCGTCGTAATGCGGTACATAAGCTGCAAGATGGTTTGGCTGACAACGAGATTGCACTTCCAGAAGGCTATGAAGTTATTGAAGAAAACCGTCAACTGATCGCAGACAACCGCAAACTGATTGGTAAGTCGCTGCAAGAGATTAAAGAGGCTTCGAACCAAGGCTCTATGCGCGGTATTTATGTGACAGACTATATTCGTGAAGGCAACTCAATTGAAATGACGCCGGATCTTGTGGTGAAGAAAAACGACGTCATCCAGCTTACAGGTACCGCAAAAGATATCAATCGCGTTGAGAAAAACATTGGTCAGCGAATGGGCTCAGCAAACGTGACTGACTTAATCGTGCTTGGTATGGGCATGGTGGTGGGCCTATTAATTGGTCTAATCAGTTTTAAGATTGCTGGTATTCCCGTCACTATCGGTTCTGGTGCAGGTTGTTTGATCTCAGGTTTGATCGTCGGTTGGTTGCGTAGCCGCAATCCGCATGTTGCTCAGTTTCCTGTGGGTGCCGCGAACTTTATTCGAGATTTCGGTTTGGCAGCATTTGTAGGCATTGTTGGCCTTGAGGCTGGGCCTCAAGCGGTCGACACCATCAAAGAACACGGTATGTCTCTGTTGTTCCTTGGCATGGGTGTAACGATTATCCCTCAGATTATTTCGTTCTTCTTCTCATATTTTGTATTGAAGATTAAGAACCCGGTTGAAGCACTTGGCTGTGTGACAGGTGGACGAAGTGCGAACCCAGCATTCGCGGCTTTAATGGAAAAAACAGGTAACGCAACGCCAGTATTCTCATTCACTGTGACTTATGCAGTCGCCAATGTACTGCTTACCCTATGGGGTCCAATTATTGTCGGCATTATTACTTTAAACGCAGGCATGTAATTTAAATAAATTCGAACACGCTTATCGCCTAATTAAATAGGCGGTAGGGGAAGTATTATCCAAATTTTACTAAATAATAGATTCAGGTAAATATTATGACTACGCAAAACACAACAATTGATTTTTCAAAATTTGCAGATTTAAGCCCATTTGAATTAAAAGATAAACTAATTGAAGTGGCACAAACTGTTCCTGACCGCGCGTTATTAGATGCAGGTCGTGGTAATCCTAATTTTCTTGCGACACTACCACGTAAAGCGTTCATTCGTTTGGGTGAGTTCGCAATATTGGAAGCCGAGCGCACTTATTCATACCTAGATGGTGGTTTCGGTGGCATTCCAGATGGTGTGGGCATTGTTGAACGCTTCGATACGTTTGCAAGCAAGAATAAACAAGACCAAGGCGTACAGTTCTTGGAAAAGTCGCTGAGCTACGCAAAAGACCGTTTGGGTCTAGAGAAACAAGCATTCTTGAATGAACTGGTTAACGCATACCTTGCATGTAACTACCCAGTGCCCCCACGTATGTTGACGAACATCGAAACCGTTGTGAAGCAATACATTGCAGAAGAGATGTACGGCCCAATGCCAATGACAACAGACTTCGATCTGTTTGCAACGGAAGGCGGTACGGCGTCTATGACGTACACCTTATTATAAGACTATAAATTAATGCACATTAAGGTGATTACTATATCTAAAATGTGTCTTCTGTTGACATGAAAAAAATGCCTATAACGTTATGACTGGTTCAATAAATCTAAACACCTCCTATGTATTTATGACACCATGAACTACAGTTACTGTGTGAATGTATTTTCGCCTCGAGCAGGAACTTTGGCTTAGAACCAGTTGAGTAATCTAATTGAAGATAATGGTATTGCTTATTTTGCTGTCAGAACTGATAAAAACATTTACAGGATTAAAACGGCTATTCCTTGCTTTTCTGGAACTAGCTATCTTGTTAGACCGACACTTCAACACGGATACGACTTATATGGTTTGCAAAATGAAGCATTTGATTCTTTTACCCACTCCGAAGAAATTGTTTCTCTACTGAGTTCCGTTTAGTCCGCTATTCACAAAATCCATTCCCAACAATTGCGAGATAGTTGAGTTATGTTCTTAAAGCAGTGTTTCAAACAATCTGTTCAACTAAATACTTGTGGGAATAGCACTCAATCGAAGGTGTTTACTAATGTGATCGCTCTTGATTCTAACATGAAGGTAATGCCGATACTTACATTGTATCTACGAAAATCTTTAATTAAAGATAAATTGTCTTCGGCTACTGTTTCAAAGCAGTTCGATATTATTAAATTATTTGTAAAGCATCGTGTAGAAGTTGCCGAAGAAGCGATTTTGAATGAGGAACAGATTCTAGTTCTTAGTTCTGAGTTCGAAATTAGAAAATACTTAGATTATAAAACCAATGTCAAAGGTCTTAGCTCCGTAACAGTTTCAAATTATGATGCTCAATTGAGGCGATTTTATGCGTTCTTATATACCAATAATTTTATAATAACCGATCCTTATGTTAATGGTCCCCTTGCTGTAAAGAGAAAGTCGAATATTGTAGATTCCTGTTCATTTGATGAATTGTTCGAGCTGATATCTGCTACTAAAAATGAACGAGAGCGAGCGCTACTTCAATTTATCTACGATTCTGGGTTACGTGTATCAGAAGTGCCAAGAGTAACACTTGAAGATATCCAGCAGTGTACCGAACGCACATACGAAAGCATTAAAAAGTCATCAGACAACTTTGCTGCTAGTGATTATGTTCCTTTGAGTGTTCGTGGCTCTAAGAGTCGTGAACAAGGCGGATGGAAGTACAGGACAACAAGAATAAGTCTTCCTACTTTAAATCGCATAAAAAAGTACCATTCTTCACCTTTGTATAAACGGAATATTCGTTCATTCAAGGGAATAGCCAGTATCCCCGCGTTTCTTGATTCGGAAGGAAGGCCTTTGACTAAAAGCGGCATTTCCAAGTTATTTGAACGACTGTCCAAACGCGCTAGAGCTAAAGGTACACTCAATCGAATGATTACTCCACATAAGCTTAGACATGGCTTTGCTTATGCTGTTTTGCAATCTAACGATGACAACACACAGTACCTCGATCGACTAGTACAAGTTCAACTGATGTTAGGCCATACCTCACTTAAAACCACTCAGGATGCCTATACCAGTATACCTATGGAAATATATCGAGAAATGGTTGACGACAACGGAGAATCGATTACAAGAGCAATGATGATGGAAAGACTTTGCAAGAAGACCCAACTAAAAATCAAAGTGCAGGACAAGAAATAATATTATGGTTCTATTCGTTCGTGATACGATCACTAGGCCCAATACAACCCAAGGGAGCTCTAGCCAGAAAGCTTTGGCAGAGAAATGGGCTGTAGATGTGCTCTCATGGTCGAAGGAGCGCCTTCTTGAAATACCATTAAGTAGGGCAGAAAAAGGTGTACCAGGCATTATCCCATATGCTTCGCATTGTTTGAGGGTATCAGTCGCAAGTTTATCGAGGTGGAAATATTTTTTCAGACCAATACAGCAAAAAATGATTGAAACTGGCTGCTATTTCCCTGAGTTTTCAATTTATGCCAACGAATACAATAGACGGCTAGTACTATTCTTACGGGATTGTGATTCGTCACAGTATCCTCACGAAACACCATTCCAAACAAAGCTGAAAATTAAAGAAGATGCTGGCATACCAAGGTACTTACAAAAAGGGGCAAGAGCCCTTGTCAATAGAACTTTAGATGAATATTTTTCTCAGCTTCAGCAACATGCTGGTGTTGAGGGAAAGGACAATTCGAGTCGACGTGAACAAGCTGAGATTTCAAAGGAAACACGAAAAAAAAATAAGTTACTAAACACACTAAGAGGTATTGCTGTCACACATTCTGATGATTTAGTTACAGCCACGAAAGCCGAGCCTTACTTACCATTCAAACATCTTTTCTATCATGGAACAATTAACACCAGTTATGGTCGAGCTGAGTTCGAAACATATATTGAGCCCTACTTAGGCTATATCGGAATAAATAGCAGTTCTTCGCTCCATGATGTTTTCCACACATACTCATTAACAAGATTTAAGAAGTTTCAGGAAGAGAATGTTATTTCCAAGAAATTCTCAACCAGAGCTGCGAACGCTGCAATATCAGCATTTCGTTTATTTTTAAATAGGTTTTCCGTTCTTCAAGATCAGCGAGAGTTTAAGTTCATAGATGTTATCGGCTTTAAAAATGTCAGAGCCACAGAGCAAAGAACTCCGTTTAGCATCAATTCTAGGTATGACTTGATTGAATGCATAGACTCAACATTGAATGACATTGATTCAAAGACATTAGTAGTGTCAGAAGATAAATATAAAGAGGTTGACCCTTTTTATCACCCGTTACTTAACTGCATCATTGAACACATGGGAGGTTGTTATGCTTTGAGGGATAAAGATTCAAGTGATAAATTTTCAATTGAGTGTGCCAAACTTGCTCGGGCTAGAGCCAAAGATGAAAATTGGTACGGCAATAGCCTAAGACAGGATGCATTACATTCAATTGGCATTATTCCGGAAATTGATAGTTATTTGATGTATGTGTTTATGATGAAACTGGCTGCAGTGACCGGAATGAATAGAGAGGCAATCGTTGATCTCGAGATAGATGACTTTGTATGGAATCACCCAGCAACCGGAAAGCCCTGTATTCGCTATTGGAAAGTCAGATCATTAGGTCAAAAAAGGCTTCACTTAGACCTGATTGATGCGGAAATACAGTGGATGACAATTAAACAGGGTCAAGAAGTCCGATGGATCTTTGATAAAGTTACGAAACTCACAGAACCTTTTCGAAAATATGCATCAGAATCTAATATCAACAGATTATTCATATTTAGGCACAAGAGTCGAGAAATAATCTCAATCCGTAGCTTTCGTGATGAGCGTAGTTTTGACAATGCGTCAGCTGTTCGGTTTGTGAAAAATCACAACCTTAGAGATGACAACGGCGATTTTCTGGAAGTTAATATATCAAAATTTAGAGCTACATTTGTTTCCGAACACATAGAGGCCGGTGTATCAATTCGAGAGATGCAGCTGTTATTAGGTCACCGTTCAATTACAACCACAATTGATTATCTTGATCGAATGGACTTTGATCGCTTTGCTAGAAAAAAGGTCAATGAAGCCCTAAAGAAAATTCATTCAAAATGTATAACGTCCCCAAAAAAGGCCAATAAACATACTGATAAAAACAAGCCGGAAGAGATACCTATTACCACAGTAAGTACGGGATTAGTTGCCTGTGTCAACGTAATGGACCCACCAGAGTTTATTCGTAACTTACCAAACTATGTGGAAGGGCAACCATGCTCGCTATTCAATAAATGTCTTGTTTGTGATAACTGCTTAATTACGAGGGATCACCTTCCTATGCTGTTTGCACAACAACGAGAATTTTTGAACTTATTGAACAATTCAAAAATTCTAAATACTCCGTACCATAGTGTCATTAAACAGAATACTGCTTTGTTAAATGAAGTATTGGGAGAGAATTCAGATTTTGATATTGATATCCGAAAAGAAGCAGAACTACTGTCACTCCATATAGAGCTTTCAAATGGAGCACTAATGTAAATGAATGAATTAAATGTTGAATTACTCATCAACGCGAAGCTATTCAAATACCCGATAGTTAAGATAATCCAACAACACAGTATCAATGAATTAACCGATGTAGAGGATAGCCTAGTTGACTCTCTCCGAGTTTACATTGCTTTACTTGAAACTAAAGTGTCTAAAATATCTGTGTTTGGATCCAATGAATGGGACTTTTGTCACGAGAACCCAAAGTCTTTGTTTGCAAGTCATAATTATCGAATTGATTTTTCATGTTATAAATGTGTCCCAGAAACCATCTTGTTTGAAATGAAGTGCATAGCATTCTATTGGCTATTAGTTGGCAAGATAGGCACATCAAGTAAGAAAAAGCATAAGACAATCACTGTTCTAGAAACTATCAAACGAACATTAGCCTTTTTCGATAAGGTGTTTGACTATCTACGGTGCGAATATGGAACTGAGTTTATAGTTCAAAAAAAGGCACTCTTGAGCGATATAGATAAAAGCGATATTAAGCAAGCTTTGCTAAATAGGTCTGTAAAAAAGAGTTCTACTGTTAATGATTTTCTATCAAATAAACTGCATGATCCCATGCTAGTTAAGGATGTCCTTGGTAAGCCTTTTCTATTGTTTTGCGAAAGTGAATACAATTGGACTGGTACCAAACATAAACCAAACAATTTAGATATTTTACCAAATAGTGTGTTTGAGGAGTGTGTAACTAGCGCATCTCTATTAATTTATGATTTTCTGTCAAAATTTAATCTACCGATAAATGATAGTGTTATACAGCAACGCTTTAGTCTACTCTCAGCTTTACATAGTCCTTCAATATACGGCCAAATAAAAGCGTGTCATATAAACGCATATCGAGTTTATAGATTAACCAATGCTGGTTACGACGAACCATTCATTCGTAAATACGAAGTACCAGACGACATTATCCAAGAAAATGGTAGGTTATTTTCGATCAGAATGCAGGATAGACGCTATTGGTATAGTGATTTAGAGTCATTACCAAATCGGAGAAAGATTAAACAGTATATTCATGTAATTCAAGGCGCAGCGTTATTCCTATTTCTTGCTTTCACCGGTATGCGAACATCTGAATTAAAGTTTATCAAGCTTAACAATTGGGAGTTCACAACTGGCATTAAAGATGGCCGTATAATTAGTGACATCCCTCAGATAGCAACCAGAGTGTCTAAAGGTCAGGATGAAACTCATGGCTTATTCCATGATAAATGGGTATTGATCCCAGCTGTTGTTGATGCACTAGCTTGCTTGGAATTTCTTTCTACGATATCTCAGAATGATTATATTAATTCAGCACTTAATAAAACAATTAGGAACTACGAGTCTGATACTGGGACACCAACAAATCGTAATTTTTATGAACTAGTAGCGGCATTTATTACGCCAATAACAGAACTAAAACCGACAATTCAAACAATGCGTGATACGCTAGCATACCAGATGTTTCGGATAGACCTTGGACTACCATTCATTTCCTACCAGTTAAAACACCTTGTTGATTTTGTTGATAAGGAAACATCTTTAGGTTCGGTTGCTGATGTTACTCTTGGGTACGGTGGTATAGGCCAGATTCTTACTAAAAATGGCCGTATTCGCCAGAAAGTCGAAAGAGAGAAGGTTGAATCTAATTATGACCCCGATGGCATTTACTATGGTGGGAAAGGAGCAGAACACATAAGCCGAATGCAGACATTGTTCCAAGGCTATATCGAAGAAGGTCACACAAAAGATGAAGTGTTTGCAGCTCTTGCCGAACAAGGTGTAGGGTTAATCGATGTGGGCGGTGCTCTTTGTTATGGTGATAGAACAGAGGAATTTGACCCAACCCTTCCGTGTGTTGGTTCCTTGAGATGTAATCCTGTTCGTTGCAAAAATGCTGTAATTTCAAAAACTCATTTACCAAGATGGAAAGAAATTTATCTTAGTAACAAGTCCTCACTTGATAATGGAACCGCTGATGATAACAAAGATGCTGTTGTTGAAGCAATGCAAGAAGCAGAAGAAGTAATCAAGTTCATTCAATCAAATGGTGACGATAATGACTAATGCATTCGATAAAGCAAATCAGCAAGAGTTTGATGAGAACACAAAGGTCATTAATGCAGCTCTCTTTAAGATTGAATCTAATCCAGATCTAAAACCAACTATCGCTCAATTAGTGAAATTAACTGGCCTGCATAGAAACACTATTTCAAATCGAGGTTGGCCCAGTTCAAAACTAAATGCTATCAAAGGTGACCGACATGAGAAAAAACAGAAATCAAAAGAAAATGTAAAACAACAAGATGTAAGTGTTCAGCTGGATCAAGCACTTGATGAGTTGTTGTATTGGCATCATCTTGCATCAGAGCAAGAAGAAGAGATCTCCAATCTAAGAAGGCAGTTATCATTAAAATCTGAATCAATGGAATTTTATAGGTCTGAAACCAGTTCTCTACGTTTTAAAATCAAAGCATTGGTCGATGAGAATAGTCGATTAAAGTCATTGCTTAATTCACTATAAACGGCGTTTAATTTCAAGTTCATAGCTTCAGTGGATAATCATGGTGCAACCGGTTAAAGATTGGAAAGCAACTTTTATTCAAGGCCATTTGTTATCTCTAGTTACGCGAGCCTTAAGGTTTTGAATTAGCTTGACAGCATAGTCTAACACCTCAGGACTTTGCTCATTTTTTACTGCAAGAGGTACGGCTTTCAGACGAAGATCGACTTTGTTTCTTTCATTACCTTGTGGTAATGAAGAAGCCCACATACCTATATCGTATCTCGCCCTTTCTCTGTTAGGTATAGACAAACTGCCTAATGAAATGCAGCTTTAATGTGCTCATCTTAATCCACAAAAAGTGGATGATTGATGAGATAATTTGCATTTTTTGTGAGGAAAACTCTTATACGTGTTTCCTTTTAACTCTAAAGCCCTAGTTGCCGAAAAAGTCTATGATTTAAATACTTATCTTACGCTCACGCTCAATAAAAATGAAACGTAATCAGATATTTTCCTGTTGGTTACTTTTATTAGATTGAATGACGGGGGTTGCTCTATCTTAGGACTACAATTTTTAGCAAAAAATGGCCAATGATTAGTCATTCAAGAGTTGACAGTATTTCAATGAATAGAACCGGTTCTAGTAATAAGTGATGGTTGCTATCATTTAAAAAAGAACCAGTAAGATTAATCTTCTTCGGTTTCTGTTACCTTAAATCTCTCGAACAAGCGATATGTACATGTAAGGGACAGTAAAGTATTTCTGTGCTTTGATATGAGAAGCACGATTTTGTGATCATTTAAGCTTTGCTCAGCTAGCGATCTGACAAAGACGGCGAGCTAATGACGATTTCCACTGATTTTTAAAATATATCTCATATTCCAATAAATGCCTCAATAACTCGTTCTCTAAACTGTCCTAATGTTAGTGATTGATGAAGTAGGCTGTGCTTGCTCCCAACTATTTCTCCTTTATCGCTATTCCAATACATCTCCCCATCACTTCTAATGGTACTAGATGGGAGTGATAGATCATTTGGAGGCGTCTGATTTAGCATCTCTTCGTTGACATTTTTCTGCATAACATATAGACAAGACTCAGGAATATCCTGTTCAATTCTCTCAGAAAACTTCATCAAACTTTCTTCTGCAAAGGTGTATAACCAAGCTTCTTGGTTATTGCTTTCTGTGATCCTAAGGATACGCCCTAATATCTGACGAAAGTGCAATTCAGTACGAACACTACTTAAATGACAGCAGACTTGAAGCCTTGGTATGTCGGTTCCTTCACTGATCATGCCAATACTGATAATCCAGGGAGAATAACCACTTTTGAATTGCTCAATAATACTTTGAGCGTCTGGGTCATGGTAGGAGACCATCACACTATGTTGCTTTAATTGCTCGTGCAGAATTGCCTCTATTTGTTTCGCATGTGATACGGATGTGGCAACGATAAGTCCGGCAGCATTGTTGTTTGTTTCTCTAATTGAGTAGAGTTTTTCTACTGAAAGTTGGAGAATATGAGTTAAAGCATCTTTATCTTGTAAGATACTGGAGTAACTGATCTTTTGCTCTTTAAATAGGGCCTGAATCGATGAATAGGACTTATTCTGTTCTGAGCTGATAAATTGTAACCGTTCATTATCCACTAATACTAGTTTCGGCTTTCGACACACTTTTTCTGAGATAGCCTGCCTTAAAGTGTATTGGTAATCACAGATGATCTTTCCTTCCGGATCGCTGTAAGAACTCAGTGAGATAGGTAGGCAATCTGTACGCCAGGGAGTTCCCGTAAGTGCTAAAGTATACGTAGCTGCTTTCTGAACCTTCAAAATTACCGGCTCTCCCCAGGCATTAGCTTCAGCTAGTGTTTCGCCGGAACAATGGTGAATTTCATCGAATATTGCTAATACTCGATGTTTTGAGATAGCTGTCCAAAACGACTCATCTAGGTATTGGATGGCTTGATACGTCAGTGAAGTCCCTAATGAGCCAAGCGTGCCATTAAATGGGCATTGTAATATACTCGAGAAGGTTACGGTAAATCCGCTAGCAACGTTTACTGATGGAGAAAAACACATGATTAAGTCAATCATATTTGCATCTAGTAATTGCTTGCTAACATGAGCTGCCATTACCGTTTTGCCTGCTCCGGGAGTAGCTTGAACGAGAAAATGCTTACTACCAGATGTATATTTTTCAATTGCTTGTTTTATACACTCTTGTTGCCATGCTCTCAGCATTAACTCTCCTCCGTTTGGAGTAATTCTATCGTTTTTGTTAAAGCTGTAACCTGCCCAGTTATAATTGCAGAGCGCTGTGCTGATTCTTGATGCAGCCTTCGTACTTTTTCTTGTGTTTGAGGAAATTGCGTCATAATCGAACGATATTCGTCCATTTCAGCAATTGATATTGCAAGCTCTCCATTTAACTGGCTCCTTATTTTGTTTAATTCATCCAAGTAAAAGGGTGGTTTGGTTGTAATTGTAGTATCAGCTTTGCCCCGTTTTTGCTGATCATTGACCGTAGCTTTGAACTCTTCAAATCGATGGGTTTTGTGAAAAACTTTGTTTCGGAAGCTTCCTTGAGCTGTTAGTAACCCTTGTTTAACCATAGCGTTGAGTTGTTTGGATACGAATATACGCACATAATCTTTACTCTTCTCTTGCATGGTTGTCGCTAATAGAACATCTCTAATATTGGGAATTTTAAATTCATCAGCATCAGACTTATTAAGAAAATCAATGATATCGTGGTGAATGGTAAAGACTTTCGACACGTATAAACTCTCGGTATTCAATTGTGGAGGGCAAAAAAACAATTGCGGATTATAGTCCGTGGTAATGGACGCATCAAGAATGGATAGTCTTTCTTTTTAATGTACGATTGAAATGAAAGACTTAGCGAAAAAATTCGGTGATAATGTTCGTTCTATTCGAAAAGATAGAGGTATTTCTCAGGATAAGTTAGCCTTAGCTGCCGACATTGACCGCAGCTATGTAGGACGTATCGAGCGTGGTGAAGTGAATATTACCCTCGAAAAAGCATATAAAATAGCTCAAGTACTTAGCTGCGATATTCGTGATTTACTACCTTAGAGTTCATTAGTTTCGTGAGTGCTACAGATCTAATCTTAATGGTTAATGTAATGTCGGAATAACATAGTAGACTTGTATAAAGGCTTACTAACATCACAAAATACATCCTGGCAATCGTTGAAAGAACCAAGAAAAAATACAACTCATAAGTTTTATACTGCTTGTACTGTCAATCGATGGCGTTTCAACCTGAGAAGTTCGCATCTTTTAACACATAACATCATGTAGTGTTTAAAGAACAACACGCAAATGAAAACGATAACTTATTTCATTTGCGTGCGCTGATATTAATGATCATTTTTCAGGTAGTTAGATTTAATGTTCTAATTATTAAAGTTGACACTTTTGTAGATTAATATATTTGTTTTTAAATGATTTTAAAGTCTGATAATTGTGTTAGGTTATTTAAAGTTTGGTTGATTTTAAGTATTGGAATATTCCGAATGGTTATATTTAGATATATACCTTAACTTTTCAGTTCTACCCATTTCTGGGTATTTGGGGTTGTCTTAAGTGGCTTTATCTGGAGACCTTTGTAAGGTGAGTGCCTTTATATATATTGTTGGCTCATTTAACCACAATAAATGCATTGATATATAACCACTCTAATTTTGTTGTCTTTAAATAAAAATATATTTTAATCTTGATTATTTTTATTTGCCTTCTAGTCTTTATGTATTAATAACATAATATTATAAATTTTTAGTTTAGAGCGAGCGTTAATTGATAAACCCGCCTTTATAAAGGTTATTAGCTTACTCAACTAAAGGCTAGGAAGGATTATTGAAAGCAATGAATGCAATTAAAAAGGTATGTCTATTTATTGGCACCATCGCTTTATCTGCTTGCACCAGTAAAGGAAGCCTATTAGTAGGTGAAGAGCCCGTACAGCCTAAGGGAGGTGAATCAGTCTCCCAAGTTGTCTTCTCGTATGCCAGTTCAATTGAAGAACAGTCAGAAGCCATAGTCATTTTTGCTAATGGTGCCGTTATGGCTGGGTTACAGCCCTCACAGCACGTTGTTTTACCTGTTTGTAATGGTAATCAGTCATTCCAAGTCACGAGAGGTGGAATGCTGGAGGCTGTTAATGTAGATGTTACAGGCAGTTTAGTTCAACACATCAAGTTTTTACCTTACTCCGCACCTTCGGGTATACGCTACGAACAAACAAACATTTCCTATTTAGACGATAGTGTCGCTAACGCTAGCTCTAGGAGCTTCTTAGTTCCTCGCCACGATTTAGATTGTAGTATCGATCAACCGATTGAGTTCAATCTCAGCTCGGAATCATTTTTTGAGTTTGGGGGCGCGCAGCTTATGGATGTTGTTCAAGGTGACGAGTTGCAGAAGCTAGTCGACTTTATTGATAACCATAAAAACAAGGGTTTAAAGGTCACTGTCTCTGGCTATACCGATCATATAGGTGAAAGAAACTTTAATCAGAAGCTTTCTGAAGAACGTGCTCAAACTGTGGCTGATTACATTATCAGCCGTGGCTACGATGGGCCGATACGCGCTTTTGGTTTCGGTTCTAGTGAGCCTATCGTTGAGTGCTCGACTAAGCTTGCTCGCAAGGAATTGATTCGTTGCTTGCAGCCTAATCGTCGTGTCACGGTTCGGATCTGGCAGAGCAAGAAATGAATCACCACACTTGGCATTAATCAGTAAGAAATGCCTTAAATCATCCGTTGTTTTTACTCATTCATCGTAAGGGGTAGGAACAGGTTTACGTGACAACCTATGTACAAAACTAGGTCATCAAAAACATTTAACTAATCAATAATTTGGCAGGTATTGTGTTATGGATAATCAGTACGAAATCATCGTTCGTGATGGCGATCAGATTGTTGAACGCTATGATGTGGCGGCTAACAATGGTAGTACTTCTATAGGGGTACAAAATAATGTTCTTTACGAAGTGGTTGAACCAAGTACGGGTGTAGCCCCACAACAAGTTTTGTTTAAACGAATTGATGACTCGTTAGAAATCCGTTTGGGTGGCACGCCAGCCAATGCTCCAGCTAATTT
Organism: Vibrio sp. OY15; assembly: GCF_000742455.1. Taxonomy (NCBI): domain Bacteria; kingdom Pseudomonadati; phylum Pseudomonadota; class Gammaproteobacteria; order Vibrionales; family Vibrionaceae; genus Vibrio; species Vibrio sp. OY15. Next base: position 41,666 of record NZ_JPIL01000035.1, read on the forward strand.
AATACTCGAAGGCTACTTTCAACTAGATAACCCTCCTAAATTTGTTGGCTTAGCGGAAGACGGACAATACTACTACTTCGTTCCACAATCTGGATTAACGGAAGATCTTCTAGAAAGCTTAGAAGAAGATGAAGTTGTTTTTCAAAGTTTAGGCTATGACACGGTCGAAGAACAAACAGTTTGGTGGCCGATGATCTTGGGTGGCGTTGCTCTGGTGGGACTCGGAGCTGCCGCGATAGGAGGGGGGAGCAATGGAAGTAGCAATAATGATGAACAACCTGCTGTTGAAGATACTGAAGCTCCTAATGTTGGTTTTAGTGACTTGGCGACTAATGATAGTACACCTGCCTTAAGTGGTACTGTAAACGATGCTACAGCATCGATTGTTGTTACGATTAATGGGGTTGATTACCCAGCTATAAATAATGGTGATGGTACTTGGAGCTTGCTGGATAATACCTTACCCGAGCTTGCAGAAGGAGAGTACGCTGTAAAAATAACCGCGACAGATCCAGCTGGTAACAGCAGCACAGTATCCGGCAGCTTGGTCATAGATCTAACAGCTCCTGATACCCCAACGATAAACCCTAGTGATGGTAGTGACTTAAGCGGCAACGCTGAACCTGGCAGCCTAATTCAGATAGATGTCAACGGTGATGGTAAAACTGATTATACTACTGTTACTGATGATTCAGGGTCTTGGAGTATTACTTTTGAGCCTGCGTTAGAGAATGGATCAGAAGTCAAAGTAACAGCCACTGATAAAGCTGGCAACGAAAGTGGGCCTAGTGTATCGACGATTGACGCTCAGGGGCCTAACATACAAGTAAACGATGTGCTGACTAATGACACAACACCAGAATTAGGTGGCACCATTGATGATCCCACGGCGACTATTATTGTTAGCTTGAACGATGAGCAATACGTTGCAACTAATAATGGTGATGGGACTTGGATACTAGCAGACAATACTTTACCGTCGCTAGCTGATAACAGCTACACCGTTACGGTGACCGCCACCGATGAAGTCGGCAATCAAGGGACTGCCACAGGGGTTGTGGTTATTGATACAAATGCACCTACTGTACCTGCTGCGCCCTCAACCCCAGAATTAAACCCTACTAATGGCTCAGAGATCAGCGGCACGGCAGAAGCCGGCAGTGAAGTGCAGGTGGATGTGGATGGGGATGGCATTTCCGATTACACCACGGTTGCTGATGGCAATGGGGACTGGAGCATCACGCCAGACACGCCTTTAGCGGATGGCACGACGGTTACGGCCACGGCCAGTGATGAGGCGGGCAATGAAAGTGCGCCTGCCACGGTGGTGGTGGATGGGGTTGCGCCTATCGTCTCGGTGAATGACGCTACGACCAACGATGCGACGCCAACGTTAACGGGCTTGGTGGATGATGCCACGGCGAGCGGAACGGGAACGGGGGGTG
>NZ_JPIL01000036.1:0-3138 GCF_000742455.1 Vibrio sp. OY15
ACCTTATTTAGGACGGCACAGTAGATACAAAAAAGGCTTGGTTTTCACCAAGCCTTTTTCTGTTCAGTCATAGTAATACATCAAAGAATTACTTAGTACCGAAGATCTTATCACCAGCATCGCCTAGACCCGGAACGATGTAGCCTTTGTCATTAAGCTTCTCATCGATTGCCGCAGTGTATAGCTCAACATCTGGGTGTGCTTTTTCTAGCGCTTCAATACCTTCTGGTGCAGCAACAAGTACCAGCACTTTGATTTGGTTACAACCTTTCTCTTTTAGGAGATCGATCGTAGCAATCATAGAACCACCTGTTGCAAGCATTGGGTCAACAACAAGCGCAATACGCTCCTCGATGTTTGAAGCAAGCTTGTTGAAGTAAGGAACTGGCTCAAGCGTTTCTTCATCACGGTAAATACCCACAACACTGATACGTGCGCTTGGCATGTGCTCAAGAACTCCATCCATCATGCCTAGACCTGCACGTAGGATTGGCACTACGGTTACTTTTTTACCTTTAATCTGGTCTACTTCTACCGGACCGTTCCAACCATCAATGGTCACTTTTTCTGTTTCAAAGTCTGACGTTGCTTCGTAAGTAAGTAGGCTACCGACCTCAGTCGCTAACTCACGAAAACGTTTTGTGCTGATGTCACCTTCTCTCATTAGACCAATTTTATGTTTTACTAGAGGGTGCTTTACTTCAACAACTTTCATGTCCATCTCCGGCTATAGTTGGCAATATTTAAACAAACCTTCAGATTATACATGATTTTCACTGGGATATCAGGATAAATCACTAAAGAAAAAAACAGACGCAAACGTTTGCTATCTATGTTTAAGCACTGTTAGAATAGCGCCGTTTTCATATCCAACTTAATACCGAGGACTTCCCTGTGAGTGGTAACAACTCTTCTCTTAGCTATAAAGACGCTGGTGTAGATATTGATGCAGGCAACGCGCTTGTGGATCGTATTAAGGGTGCGGTAAAACGTACTCGTCGCCCTGAAGTTATGGGTGGTATCGGTGGTTTTGGCGCGCTATGCGAATTGCCAACTAAATACAAACAACCTGTACTGGTTTCTGGTACTGATGGCGTTGGCACAAAACTTCGCCTAGCACTGGATATGAACAAGCACGACACGATTGGCATCGACCTAGTGGCAATGTGTGTAAATGATCTTATCGTGCAAGGCGCAGAGCCACTGTTTTTCCTAGATTACTACGCAACAGGCAAACTAGACGTTGATACCGCAGCGGATGTTGTTTCAGGTATCGCAGAAGGGTGTGTTCAAGCAGGTTGTGCCCTAATTGGTGGCGAAACTGCGGAGATGCCTGGCATGTATGAAGGCGAAGACTACGACGTAGCTGGTTTCTGTGTTGGCGTAGTAGAAAAAGAAGACGTGATTGACGGCACGAAAGTCGCTGCTGGTGATGCACTTATCGCTGTTGGTTCAAGCGGCCCACACTCAAACGGTTACTCCCTTATCCGTAAGATCCTAGAAGTATCTGGTGCAGATAAGAGCGAAGAGCTAGCAGGCCGCACTATTGGTGAGCACCTACTAGAACCAACAAAAATTTACATCAAGTCAGCACTTAAGATGATTGAGAAACACGACATCCATGCGATTTCTCATATCACTGGTGGTGGTTTCTGGGAAAACATCCCACGCGTACTGCCTGAAGGCACGAAAGCAGTTATCGATGGTAACAGTTGGGAATGGCCAGTTATCTTCAAGTGGCTACAAGAGAAAGGCAACGTCGACACACACGAAATGTACCGCACATTCAACTGTGGTGTAGGTCTAATCGTCGCACTACCGAAAGACCAGGCAGATGCAGCAGTTGCTCTTCTTAAAGAAGAAGGCGAAAACGCGTGGGTGATTGGTCAAATCGCACAAGCAGACGCGAACGAAGAGCAAGTTGAAATCCAATAATTTGCAAATCGAGCTCAAAAGATAAGAAGAATGAGGACACTAGATGACTAGGTCCTCATTTTGCTATCTAGAACACTAAAAACCATTCTATTAGTAGGTAGTTTAGAAGCTACATAACTCCAACCTACAATACCAAGGCGCTCTCGACATCATGAAAAACCATACCCTAAAAAACATTGTGGTCCTCATCTCGGGTAACGGAAGTAACCTGCAAGCTATCTTGGAAGCTTGCGAAGACAGCATGCCAAACGCACGAGTGGCAGCCGTGTTCTCTAACAAAGCAGATGCTTTTGGTTTAGAACGTGCAAAAAAGTTTGATGTGGACGGTCACTTTGTCGACCCTAAAGCATTCAGCTCGCGTGAAAGCTTTGATGCAGAGCTAATGAGTCAAATAGATGAATACCAACCAGACGTGATTATTCTTGCTGGTTACATGCGCATTCTGAGCAGCGCATTTGTTTCTCATTACATGGGTAAGATGATCAATATCCACCCTTCTCTTCTACCAAAATATCCTGGGCTACACACACACCAGAGAGCAATTGATGCTGGCGATAAAGAACATGGTACGAGTGTGCACTTTGTAACGGAAGAGCTTGATGGTGGCCCTGTCATACTGCAAGCAAAAGTTCCTGTGTTCGAAGACGATGATGCTAGTGTACTTGCGGCACGTGTTCAGGCGCAGGAGCACCGAATCTACCCTATGGTGGCTAAGTGGCTGGTAGACGAGCGGTTGATCATGAAGGATGGTAAAGCCTATTTAGATGGCGCAGAGCTTGGCGTACATGGGTACGCCTCAGATGAGTAGCCCTGAATAATAAACTCCAAGCACAAAAGAGCAGCCTGAGGGCTGCTCTTGGTTGTTTTAATACTTATAAACTTGATTCAAGAAAACCATGGTGAGACTAGAAACCTAAAACCCAGCATTCTAAAAAATCCCATAACCACTTGAGTAACATAACACTCGGAAAGTAGATTCTGCATCTGGTTCGTTCTTCACCGTTCAGACTGACGAGGTGTTTTATGAGAAATTTCTATCAGTTACGTCTTTACAGCAAGCCTTAGCGAGACTAGGACTCTACTACCAGCACTCTAGAAAGTAAGAATGCTCATCCGTATCCGCCCTCGGTTTAAAACGCATAAAAATAAAGCTCGCGATTAAGCGAGCTTTATTTTTACATTCTGTGCCGTCCTAAATAAGGT
>NZ_JPIL01000037.1:0-1287 GCF_000742455.1 Vibrio sp. OY15
CCGTCCTAAATAAGGTTGACACTTTCCACCCCCAAAATTGGAGAGTGTTATGAAATCAAAAACTAAAAGAACTCAGCGCGATTACTCCCTCGCTTTTAAACTCACTGTAGTTGATGAGGTTGAAAAAGGAAGCCTCACTTACAAACAAGCCCAAGAGAAGTATGGCATCCAAGGTTGCTCTACGGTTTTGGTTTGGCTTCGTAAGCATGGTCGACTAGATTGGTCTAAAGGGACACCTAACTTTATGTCCAAAGGAGACTCTATGACCGAGTTCAATTCACCTCCTACACCAGAGCAACGTATTAAAGAGCTTGAAAAGCAGCTCGAAGATGCTCAACTCAAAGCCGACTTCTTTGAAGCTGTCGTGAACGTTATGGAACGTGACTATGGTGTTAGAGTGACAAAAAAGCACAAAGAAGCGTTGTCCAAGAGAAAACCATAGTAGGTTTGAGCGTTACGAAGTTTTGTCAGTTAGTACAAATCTCTCGCCAAGCTTATTATAAGCAATGCCAAACTCAATCTCGTTGTGAACATCATGAGCATGCTGTCATTGGCTTTGTCCGTGAAGTCAGGCTGAAGCAGCCACGCATTGGCACGCGTAAACTGAAGTTCTTAGCAGCAACAAAGGGCATTCAAATAGGTCGCGATAAGCTCTTTGAACTTCTCAGAAAGCATCGGCTGTTAGTGAGAGCAAGACGAGCCTATCACCGAACGACTGACAGCCGTCATCGATTTTTCTGTCACCCAAACAAAGTGAAAGATGGGCTGACACCAACGAAGCCAGAACAACTGTGGGTTGCTGATATTACTTACTTGCCAACTCAAAATGGAGAGAGTTATCTCAGCTTGGTTACAGACGCTTATTCAAGGAAGATTGTTGGTTTTTATGTGGATGACAACATGAAAACTCAATCAGTTAAGCGGGCATTTATCTCAGCTCTCAGGCAACGGCAGAGTGAAGAAAAGCTAATACACCACTCAGATAGAGGCTCACAATACTGTTCGAAGGAATATCAAGATATCCATAAGAAACATAGAGTGACTTGCTCAATGACAGACGGGTATGACTGTTATCAGAATGCTTTAGCTGAGCGTGTAAATGGGATACTCAAAATGGAGCTCTTGCTGAAGAAACCGAAAGATCTGAAAGAAGCAAGGACGATGGTAGCAGAGTCCGTAGATATCTATAATCAAATGAGGCCTCATACGGCTTTAAAATACAAAACGCCCGATGAAGTACATCGAGCGTTTTAGTTAAAAAGTGTCAACCCATATCAGGACGGGTCA
>NZ_JPIL01000038.1:0-3319 GCF_000742455.1 Vibrio sp. OY15
CACTTCGTACTTGAATCCAAGGCAACTAACAAACTGTTCAAGAGGGATTCACAACGCTTGGCGGTTTTGGTTTGAATTAGCTTTAGTGTTTACGGCACAATGGTTTAGGCTGGGGTGGTAGCGTTGTTCACCCCTTAACAGGGCGTTAACAGTCAAGGATGAATATGAAACAAAACTACCAAGTTCATGAAGACATGTATGTTGAAGCTCGCGAAGCTGGCTGGGAAGGTTGGGGTGGCAACGAGCGAATGTCTAAAGCAGTTTTAGTTGAGCGTTTTCTCGAGCTATTTAAACGACCGGTGCAAGGTAAACTGCTCGAACTAGGTTGCGGTGAAGGACATCATTGCAGAGCTTTCCAGAAGTTAAGCTTTGAGGTGGCAGGTATAGATATTTCACCAACCGCAATTAAATGGGCAAAGGAAAAAGCCAGAGCAACAGGAGTCGAGGGTAATTATTATTTAGCGGACCTAACGGTAGCGTCTCTTGAACTTACAGAACGTTATGATGTTGTCATTGACGGTAATTGCTTACATTGCATTATCGGTGCAGATCGAGTCATATTTTTGGGTCATGTTTATCGTTCACTATCTGAAAATGGGGTATTTTTTGTCAGTAGCTTGTGCTCTAAAAATCAAATTAGCTATGAAACTTATAGAGATGGCAGTCCATATCGTCATGTTACCTCTGAAAGTGATCTAGTTGTTGAACTAGAGAAAGCAGGGTTCCAAGTGCTTCATGTCAGTGTCTATGAGCGTGAAACTTCAAACCACATAACGGTGTATGCGATAAAAGCATAATTTTGTGTAGAAAAAACTGCTAACAAATTGTTCAAGAGTGATTCGGCACGCGTGGCATTTTTACTATGCGTTGGTTTTAGTGGTTTAGGTGGTATGCGGCAGCTTCGGTATTGCGTGCCTCACACCTTAATTGGGCGTTAAGTGATTTCTCATAACTTAACCTCCGAACCACAAAATTGAGGTTCGGAGGTTAGTGGGGTTATAGTTGTCCTAAGTCGATTTTTTTAGCAATCAACTTCATGGTGTCTATCATTCCATGCTCAAACAGTAGCGAATCAGTAAAGGTATACGACTTAGACCAAACGCTTTCGGGTTCTTTTCGGTCGAGTGTTATAAATGCATATCCACCACCGCCATTGCCATCTGCATTAAAAGCACGCCTCAGCTTTAACCGTTCACCGTCTACAAGCCCTTCGTCATTAAATGTGCCTTTGGGTAAGCCGCCTTCGGCTTCGGTTTTGAAAAACTTACCTTCTAAGGTGTCTAAGAACCACCGCAAGCCATATTTTGGGAACTCGATTTGGTAGTGTAGCCATTCGCTTTCGCCGTCTAGCTTATCGGTAAAGTATTTCGCGGTAGCAAGGATTATGTAGTCATCAACCAATAAAAAGTAAAAGTTTTTCGTTGTTTCTTCATCATCCGGTACCGTAGCAATCAAGTTTGGGTCTTGAGCAACTGTGAGTGGGTTGATTTCTTTAAACTGCTTCATCTGTCTGCTCCGTTTCCTATATCAATTCTCATAATGGCTCCTGCGTTCTCTAGTTCTCCTAGCGTTTGTGGGTTTTTATCCCACGTAAAGGTTTCGGGCGGGCCGTATTCCAGTTCATCATCAATGTCGCCAAAAGGCGTCGTATCATACTTAACATTTAAATCCTTAGTCACGCCGTTACCGAGAAAATCTTGGTTTGCGCCTAAACCTTGTTCTATTTGGTATCGGGTTCGCAACGTGTCAGTCTGGTTCGTAGTAAAGTCGAGCTTTTTGCAATATTTAGTAAAATCTTCTTGTTTCTTAATGTCGATGCCGCGTTCTTTAGCTGTTACTTTTACCTGCTCGTAATAGCGACTGAACTCTGGAATCAAACATGGTTCAATTAAATCAAGGCTGTCTGAAAATTCGCTACCGAGTTGTGTCTTTGCGTGTTTTCCCATCTCTCCGTATGTAGGGATAAAACTGACCATATCACCGAGTTCGGCGGCTTTTTCATGGTCAATCAAAAGTATGGTGTAATCGCATGTTGGGTCATAGTCTCGCCCGACTGCTTTGCATATTGCTTCTGGATCAGTATCACCATGCTCTGCTTGTGTAAAAGTGGTAGTCCAATATCGTCTGGCCTTTCCTTCTGAGGGTGGTCCAATATAGCCCTTGTCCCCAGTCCATTCTGATTCGACCACTCGAAATAAGAAACGCTCATCCAAGCCCTTTGCAACCACTTCTCTTTTATCCGCAGTGGTGTAAGGTGAACCCGGTAATGCTGCACCACCTTCACGAGCGGCATCGACATAAGACTTAGCTTCCGCCAAGCGCTGCTTCGCTTCTTCATAAGTTTTGGGCGGTGGTTGTTTATCGGCTCGATATTTGTCACCGATTAAGACTGTGGGGTTGCCAATGACAATCTTGCCTCCGTGACTGGTCGAGTCTCCCATTCTTGCTGCTGGTTTACCGTTAATAAATACGGAGCCAGATCCTTGGCTTATGGAATCAGGGGGACCGACACAGATGAGGCGGTCGCCTTTACGAGCAGCTGGTAGACCGCCAATTTTTACATTGGGTGAGCCAGCGACTACAGGGCCTCCCACATGCGGAACTTTAGCAGTAACCTTGGGGCAGACGTGCATTGATGTTAATGTTGCAGCGGGTTTTCCCATGAAAACATCCTTTTTGTGGGTTAGGTTGCATATCTTAGCCTTTGTAAGGAAACTATCTTCTTTGGCTGGTGTAATATTTGGAAGCAAATCACCTAACAAACTGTTTAAGAGTGATTCGCAACGCGTGGCATTTTTACCATGCGTTGTTTTTAGTGTTTAAGGTGGTATGCGGCAGCATCGGTATTGCGTTGCTCACACCTTAACAGGGCGTTAGCCCTCAAGGAGAAAATATAAATTGTTTGAATATCATTTAAAAAGAACAAAGTTCTTATTGGTCTTGCAGGGTATATCTGTTGTCGTTCCTCTGTTTCTACTATTTACTTTGCTGTCCCAAGTGACTCAATTGAGTTCTTCAAGTCTTTTTCTCGCATTTGCGCTCGTTCTAGTGATGTTAAGCTTTAACTTGTCTAGTTTATACGGGCTGTTAAAAAAGAAGCTTTGGGCGTTTAAGTTAATGATGGCTCTTTACTTTATCCAGATGATAGGTATAGAAACACCTAACTTTTCCTTAGCCTTTTCTTCTGGAGTTGAAGTACCGATAAGTGTGAATGTCAATGAAGTTACAGTGTCTCTGAACTTACTAGCAATCTTGGTGGTTTGGTTGTCGTATACTAGTCTTAACCTTTTGAAAAAGGCTTAGTATCAAGTTTGAAGTG
>NZ_JPIL01000039.1:0-6327 GCF_000742455.1 Vibrio sp. OY15
CGTTCAAATTTTTCTTTAGACATGAGTGGTCCCTCTAGGTACGGATTTAGGTGGCCCAAATTGACCACGCAACCAAAAAAAGATAATTGGTAAATCTAATATCAAAAGGAAATAAACTTGAGAGCTGGTGCTGATAGGCAGACTCGAACTGCCGACCTCATCCTTACCAAGGATGCGCTCTACCACCTGAGCTATATCAGCACTCAAATTAGAGTGGAGCGGGCAGCGGGAATCGAACCCGCATCATCAGCTTGGAAGGCTGAGGTAATAGCCATTATACGATGCCCGCAACACGTAACTCTGAGAGCTATTTCCTAAAGAATATGGTGGAGGGGGACGGATTCGAACCATCGAAGGCAGTGCCGGCAGATTTACAGTCTGCTCCCTTTGGCCACTCGGGAACCCCTCCAAATTTTCAAGCCATTCAGACTACTAAAGGAAAGAATGGTGCCGACTACCGGAATCGAACTGGTGACCTACTGATTACAAGTCAGTTGCTCTACCTACTGAGCTAAGTCGGCATAAGTGGTGCGCATTCTATTGAATGATTTTCTAGGTTGCAATAGTAATTTGAAAAAAAATCATAAATTTCGATTTTTTAGATTCGTTTGCTGCAAATTCGTACAAACTTAGCTTTTTTAAAGCAAACTTCGACCTTTGTCGTTTGCTTTGAAGTTCGCTTGATGTATGTTCTTGCTTCTATTAAACCAAGGATAAAAGAGACCCATGAGTCCATTTTTGTCATTTGACCGTGCAAATTGGGCCGAGTTAAGAAACTCTGTACCGATGACACTTTCTGAAGACGACTTGACTGCGCTTCAGGGCATTAATGAAAACCTAACCATGGAGGAAGCGGTAGAGATCTACCTTCCTTTGTCTCGTCTTTTGAATCTGTATGTCCAAGCTCGTCAAAGCCGCAATTCCGTATTACAACAATTCTTAAATACAGAGGAACATGCTCCCCCTTTCGTAATTGGTATCGCTGGCAGTGTTGCTGTAGGCAAAAGTACGACTGCTCGTATTCTAACGGCATTGCTTTCTCGTTGGGAGAATCATCCCAAAGTCTCCTTGGTTACAACAGATGGCTTCCTATATCCGAAAAAAGTACTAGAAGAACGCGGTATCATGCATCGTAAAGGCTTCCCTGAATCCTATGATATCAAGCGTTTAGTCGAGTTCATGTCTGACGTAAAGGCAGGAAAGCCCGATCTTGAAGTACCCATCTACTCTCACATCACGTATGACATTACTGATGAACTAAGAAAAGTGGATAGACCGGATGTTCTTATTATTGAAGGTTTAAACGTTCTGCAAAGTGGAATGGACTATCCACATGACCCGCATCGTGTCTTCGTCTCTGACTTTTTAGATTTTTCAATTTATGTCGACGCAGAAACAGAGACCATTGAACATTGGTATGTAGAACGCTTTTTAAAGTTTCGCCAAGGGGCCTTTACGAAACCTGGCTCTTATTTTAGCCACTACACACAACTCTCTGTCGATGACGCAAAGAAAAAAGCGAAGCAAATTTGGCATGATATTAATGGGCTCAATTTAGAATTGAATATTCTTCCAACTCGTGAGAGAGCCCACTTGATTCTACACAAAGGCGTTAACCACTTGGTTGATAAAGTCTCGTTGCGAAAGTAATCGAAGATTAGTCACTTTTACGCAACGAGATTTCACCACCAATATAAGTCTCTAGTCCTTGGGAGGTTTCAATTAATATTCCACCTTGATGATCGATGCCTCGAACGACGCCATATACCTCTCTAGGACCAATAAGCAGTTTGACCTGACGATTAAGGAAATTGTCTAACCGATTCCAACGTTCGATAAAGCCAGTAAGTCCTTTCATTTCATATTCGACAAGTGCGGAATTCCAATGCTTGATAAGTGTCATTGCTAGAACATTTCTATCGATCTTGAGACTCTGATTTACTTGGTTCAACGTGGTCCATGGCTGGTCAATCTCAGGCTGGTCGTCAGGCATTCCAATATTCAGGCCCATCCCAATCACTAGATGAGCAGCCCCACCGGCCTGACCCGACATTTCAACCAAGATTCCGGCCAGTTTTTTATCTTGATAATACAAGTCATTCGGCCACTTGAGTTTAACACCTTGCATGCCTACTTCTTCCAGAGCTTCCACTGCGGCAATCCCAATCACCAAGCTCAAGCCCATTGCCGCAGCCATTCCCGCATCCAGTCGCCAATACATAGAGAGATATAAGTTAGAGCCAAACGGTGAGACCCATTGTCTACCGCGGCGACCACGCCCTTGTGCTTGATATTCAGCAATACAAACACGGCCCTTTTCCGAATCCACGACTCTGTCGAGCAAATACTGGTTCGTTGAGTCAATCACAGGGACAAGTTCAACAAGTGACTCCGAGCTAGTGGTCAGGAGTGTCTCGTCTAACAACTGCAATGGTGAAGCTAATTGGTAACCACGCCCTTGCACTCGATAAATATCAATACCCCATTCACTAAGACCTTTAATGTGCTTAGCGATTGCCGCTCTGGAAACATTAAGATCGTCGCCCAACGCTTCTCCTGAATGAAACTCTCCATCACTTAATAACCTTAAAATATGAAGTTTCGTAGAGTGATCTTTTCTCATCTAGATGCCTCGATCTGAGTCAAATTCGTCTCCCCGGTACGATTGAGAAAGCGTACTTCATGCTCAAGTATGATTTGGTATTTATCCCATACCGTCTGCTTCACTAAAGAAGCAAGCGCGACAATGTCATCAGCACTACAATTATCCATGTTGGTCAAAACCAAAGCTTGCATAGGGTTGACCTGCGCACCGTGTACAGACTTCCCTTTTAATCCACACTGATCGATAAGCCAACCAGCAGCAATTTTCATTCCTCCAGAAGCTGGGTAGGCCACTACGTTAGGGTATTTTTTTGTGAGTCGATCATAGTGATCTTGCGTGATCACTGGGTTTTTAAAGAAACTACCTGCGTTACCTATCTTGGTTGGATCTGGCAGTTTTGCCTTTCGCACTTGGCATACTCGTTCGAAGATAGAAGCAGGGCTGAGTTGTTCTTCTGGGATACTTTGTAAAGGTCCGTACTGGTTAATCGGCTGCCATTGCTTCGCCAACTTAAGCCCTAATGCGGTGATAAAGCACTTTCCGTGCAACGCATGTTTAAATATGGAATCCCTATAGGCAAACTCACAGTCTTGGGCGTGCATTCTTTTGTTTTCAAACGTAGTTAGATCAAGAACATCTACATAATCACAGATGTCTTTTAGCTCTAGGCCATACGCACCAATGTTCTGAATAGGAGCCGAGCCAGCACAACCTGGAATCAAAGCTAAGTTCTCGATCCCACCGATCCCCTGATTCACACACCAGGAAACCAATTCAGGCCAATCTTCACCACCGGCAATATGTAATAGGTAGTGCTCATCCGTTTCCGTGACTTCTTTACCCATGATTCGATTAACAATCACTAATCCCTCAAAATGTTCTGTAAAAAGAACATTACTTCCTTTACCTAAAAAAAGTTTCGGTAAATGGGTGAATCTTGGGTTTTGAAATAGCTCAATAACATCTTCAAGCGACTCAACGATAGCTAAATAGGAACACGATTGTTCAATTCCAAAAGTATGGTAAGCCTTTAGGCTCGCATTTGTTTTAATTTGCATAGTAGGTTTGCAACACCAGATAAGATTCTCTTAAACTGTCGACATTCTACATTAGTTATCTTTTAACCGCAGTGACAATACCAGACTCATTAATCATAGAAGTGTTAAATCCCATCAAGCTCCCCCTCATTAAGAAACTATACAAAGCGTATTACCCTGCGGGTCGAGCCAAAAAAGATGAATTGATCATTACAGCAAGCCATAAAGGTGAAATCATTGCGTTACTACGTTTAAAAAGTGTAGATAAAGTTCGTCTATTGACAGGAATGTTGGTCATTCCGAAAGTTAGGGGAACAGGGATTGGAAAAGAACTACTAACTCATTGTAAAAACAATGTTTTCACTGATGGCGATTATTGCTTCGCGTTTACACATCTCGAATCCTATTATTCCAAGCATGGATTCACAACAATTGATTGCTCTGAGCTACCACACCCGCTAAAAATGGCATTTCAACGTTATGTAGATAGCGGTAAAGATCTCATTCCAATGCAATTCATCTCTTCAACGACATCAAAACGCGTGCTTTTGTAGCCAGGTAAATCATATCTTTGATAAAATGGCAGGTTCGCAATATTGCACTAAACTAAGGTACTCATACCGATATGATAGTAAGTAGGAATCCATTCGAACAGTTGCCAAGTCTCGCTGTCAATCCGGAAGACTTTGATGTTCTGTATTCAGCAGAATCATTCAGAACCCGTCTTTTAGATGCTATCAGCAAAGCAACGTCGCGAATTTACCTAGTCGCTCTATATCTGGAAGATGATGAAGCTGGACGTGAAATTCTCACTGCGCTTTATGAAGCGAAACAGCGCAATCCTGGGTTGGACATCAATATCTGTGTCGACTGGCATCGAGCGCAGCGTGGCCTGATTGGTGCGGAGACATCTGAGGGTAATTCAGCGCTTTACAAAGCATATGCCAGCAAATACCAACACCCAATCCCTGTCTATGGCATACCAGTGCGTGGCAGAGAAGTTTTTGGGGTACTGCATTTAAAAGGCTTCATTGTCGATGATACTGTTATCTACAGTGGGGCGAGCTTAAATAACGTTTATCTCCATTATCATGAACGTTATCGATTTGATCGTTACCATGTGATTCGACATGAATCTTTAGCGAATTCAATGGTGCAATTCATTCAGGAAGAAATGATTGCTCACCCTGCCGTTAATGATCTTGCAGGAAAAGATAAGCCAGAAACCAAAGAAATTAAGTCGGCGATTCGCCAACTGAGGGCTTCTCTTGCTCAAGCCAATTATAAGTTTGAAGACCAAGCTGCAACAGAAGAAAGCGTAAAAGTCACTCCGTTAGTTGGGCTAGGCAAACGCCGTAATCTACTCAATCAACAGATTGTAAAGTTATTGGCAGCAGCCCAAGACGAAATTTTCATTTGTACGCCTTACTTTAACTTCCCTAAAGCACTTCATCGTGAAGTGAAACGAGCCATGAAGCGTGGTGTGAAAGTAACTATTGTTGTGGGTGATAAAACCGCCAACGACTTTTACATTGCACCTGAGGAAGACTTTAAAACCATTGGCGGACTTCCATATCTTTACGAAGTGAATTTACGTCGCTTTGCGAAAACCAATGAAGCGAATATCGCCGCACGTAAATTGTCAATTCACCTATGGAAGCATGACAATAACAGCTTCCACCTTAAGGGTATTTGGGTTGATAAACGCTATATGCTACTTACTGGGAATAACTTAAATCCACGTGCTTGGTCACTCGACCTAGAAAATGGACTACTCATACAAGACAATTATGCGAAGCTCACTGAGAAGTTTGAAGACGAAGTTTCGCGTATTCTTGAGCATACTCACCTTATCTGTACTTATAAGCAATTAGAGAAAGTAGAAGACTATCCTATAGGGGTACAGCGACTGGTCAGAAAAATTACCCGCCTAAAGGCAGATGGTGTTTTAAAGCGTATTCTTTAGACATCATTTCTCGCTCTAAAGTACGTCGAGATTTTTATACTAAGCCAACCGCTTTAGCAGTTGGCTTTTTCATATAATCCATTTGGGATACTTAACTATTTTCTAGTACCGCTAGTGAGCACATAACCACTTAGATCTAGAGCGACTCTCTTAATGGGTTTGAGCTTTGACGTTTGTGAGTTATTCCGCATAGCTTACAGCCTCGAGCTAAGCTCCCCCTCTCTGTTCTGGCGCTTCTTACCCCTTGGCGATATATTTTTTCTGAGACTCATCAAATGTTCAGCGTCGAAAATCATCACCTCGCTAATGAAGAGCTCCTTCAATCTTTCACCTTCCAATTCTTTTCAAGTCGTTTGATTTTTGAGCCAGGAGAGATTGGGGGTATATATGACGCTTTTCTGGATTATGCGCACAGTTCGTTTTTTCTTTCTCATCAAGATTCAAGCCGTTGAACGCCTTTGAATACCATAGATTACTTAGGTTTGTTTGTAGGTCATATTGTCTTTCCACAGCATCAACGGCCTATATTAATTAAAGCCTAGTGTGTAATCACGCAGAGTTCGCTTAGTAGGGATTATGGGGAGTAGTCTAGTTAGGTGTAAACACACTTCAGGGAAACGCCGCAGTAGAAACGAAAAAAGCCTCAGTCTTTCGACTGAGGCTTAATATAAGTGGCGGAGTGGACGGGACCCGAACCCGCGACCCCCGGCGTGACAGGG
>NZ_JPIL01000040.1:0-1703 GCF_000742455.1 Vibrio sp. OY15
AATTAAAATTCTCGCATCAGAAGGGGAGGAAGCACTTTGCCAGTAGCGTGATGAGGTTGCCAGAAAGGACAATCATCAGCACATTTTGGATGTAATTCTGGCCAGGTTAACAAAGTCATAAGAGTGCAACAATGAGGAGCTTTCTTACACATTGTGTGCTTGGACCAGCAAAGCGAGAAGTAAGTTTTTGCAGGCTTATCCTTTCACCATAGTGCAAGGCCTACTAGTGACCGTGTTATTTGCTCTAACTAAGTACTTGTACCAACATTTTGAAACTTAGAAGAACACACAAAATACCAACGATTTTCTTAAGAACTTTATTTGGGAAATACTCTGCACAACGCACGCCGAGGCTAGTAGTTAAGTAGCTACTAATGGAGAAGCTGAGCATTGCAGGAAGGTATATGTATCCTAATACTAAGTTGTTCCAATCTGTGTTTCCCCATCCGTTTAACATGTAACCGAGGCTTCCTGACAGCGCGATAGGGAAACCTATCGCAGCAGAGGTACCAATAGCACGTTTTACCTCAAAATTTTGCTGGACAAGATAGGGGATGATCAACCCCGCACCGCTTATAGAGACAAGTGCTGATACAGAGCCAATCACCGAGCCTACAGTGATATTACCGATAGCCCCATGTGGGTTAGGGTTGTACTCATTTTCAGTGTTGAGAAACATCTTATAAGCAACATACAACATGAATACGCTGAAAAAGCCTGCCAGATAGACTCCTTGTAGATACGATGCTACGAATGTGGCGCAAAATGTTCCGACTAGAACTCCGCTCAACATTTTTACTACCATTGTCGAGTCTACATTCTCTTTTTTGTAGTGAGCGCGCATGCTGCCCAATGTTGTAATAATCATCGAAGCCATTGATGTCCCTAACGCAAGATGCACTACTTCCGTATCAGCTATTCCCTGTAGTGAAAATAGAAACGCAAAAATAGGGACGGCCATTCCACCACCACCCACACCAACGAGTCCAGCGAGAAAGCCAATGCCCAAGCCTGCTGTAATGTAATAGATAATAAAGATAGGTTCGTTCATGATGGTTCTGCCTTCGATAAAATGGTCGTTGCTAAAATGTTACTCGAACGCTAACTTGCTATGGTAACGTTAAGAGGACAGAAAATAATGAATAATGGCCAAAATGGAATTGAGTAAATAAAGTGACAAACTCTGATTACAGCGAATGGAAAAATGGCGCCGCACTGATCGTTAAGGAGTGGCAGCATGAAAGGAGCGACTTCAACCATTTGGATCAACGGCCACATAATTGGCACAGTCATCATCGAGGCCAGTTACTGTGTATAGATGAAGGGCTAATTCAGGTCAAAACCGATGAAGGAACGTGGATACTACCACCTCACCGAGCTGGTTGGATCCCCCCGGGTGCGATGCACAGTGTTTATTTTTGTGGTTCTCTGAAAGGTCGTTCATTACTGTTTACTCCAGAGAGTTGTGAGCGGTTTCCAATGAGACCTTGTGTTATCCAAATGAGCGATGTGTTGAAAGCCCTATCGGTTAGAGCATCGATATGGAGCAAAACAGACGATCTATCCATACAGTCTTTACGTATTCTTGCCGTAATATCCGATGAAATCGTCAATAGCCCTCATGAGTCACTCCACATCCCGCTGCCCAGAGATCCGAGACTGCAAAAAGTTACTCAAGCAATTTTAATAGACCCAAACAGCAA
>NZ_JPIL01000041.1:0-7547 GCF_000742455.1 Vibrio sp. OY15
AACCTTATTTAGGACGGCACATTCTACAAACAAAAAGCCCAGCAAACTGCTGGGCTTTCTTTTAACCATCGTACCTTTGGTAACAACTACTCTTGTTCGACAGGTTCGTTTTCTTCCGTGCTTGGTAATGCATGCCATACGGCTTTGACTAATGTCGCTAAAGGAATGGCGAAGAACACCCCCCAAAAACCCCACAGCCCACCAAAGACTAATACAGCCACAATGATAGCAACTGGGTGTAAGTTTACTGCCTCGGAAAACAGAACAGGAACCAACACATTACCATCCAGCGCCTGGATAATACCGTAAGCAAGCAACAACCAATAAAACGGAGGCGTTAAACCCCATTGGAACAAACCAACGATAGCAACAGGTACAGTAACAGCCGCCGCACCGATATAAGGAATCAAAACCGACAGACCAACGGCTACGGCAAGCAACGCCGAGTAACGAAGATCTAAAAGGGCAAAAGTCACGTAGCTCACACCGCCCACGATTAAAATCTCTAACACTTTACCGCGAATGTAATTTGATATCTGCTCGTTCATTTCATGCCAAACTTTATTCGCCAATTTACGGTTTTTCGGCAGAATACCGCTTGCGATTCGCAGCATTTCTTCTTTGTCTTTAAGCAAAAAGAAGATAAGGAGTGGCACTAAGATCAAATATACCGCTAGCGTTGCAATGCTAACTAATGAAGCAAGCGACCCTTTGACGACACTTTCACCCAGCCCCAGTGCTTGGTTTTTGGCGTTCGTCACCACGGTTTCTACTATTTCTAAATTGGCTAGTTCAGGATGGCGCTCTGGCAATGTAACAATAAACTTTTGTAGCCCGTTGTACATGTTCGGAATATCGTTAATTAGATTACCGACCTGAGTCCAAATCGTCGGAACCAAGCCAAACAACGCAATTAACATTAACCCGACAAAGACCAAGATCACGATAATAACCGACAAGGTGCGCGGCACGCCTATACGACACATTTTGACAACTGGCCATTCAAGTAGATAAGCCAAAACGATCGCGACAAGTAATGGCGCAATCAAGTGTCCAAAGAAGTAAATGGTGATAAAGCCAAACAGCAAGATCGCGACGAGACTTACTGCGTGAGGGTCAGAGAAACGTCGTTTATACCAACGACTAACCATTTCAAACATCTTATGCGGATTCCTTATTGAAGACAGTCAATGTGTAGTGCTCTGATGTAGATTGGCAATCAACCGAGTACCCTTGGGCACTAAGATAGTTCACAATGTCTCGTTTAGAGCTGTTGTCCACCACTTGAATGACAAGTTGATGATACTGCTTTGCTTCTCCTTGAAAGACCTCAGCAGCATGACGCTTTGCAAGTAACAGTGCCATAGGACAACGTTGCTCACGCAAATCAAGTAACATGGATTCCATTGTATTGCTCTGCACTTATGATAGGGTTGTATTGTAACGGCTTTTTGAGCTGGTGCTAGCACTTCTGACATGATTTAACCACATGCTGAAATAGCTCGGATATAAAATAATTTACGAAACCAATTCATTTATTTCCGGTCTTACTGTTAGCTTATATCCTCACGGATAACCAAAACGTATGTGGCGCTGTTAATGGGCTCTCGACCCGTAACCACATGCTTATGTATTTTGGAGAACCTTTTAAACGTATGTTAAAACGCACTCGCTCGCTAGTTTGCTTATGTCTTGCTGCAGCCATCAGTTCGCCGACAACTTATGCCAATAGCATTGACTTGCCAGACATTGGCACAGCTGCTGGTGGCACGCTTTCAATAGACCAAGAGTTGATTTATGGCGACGCCTATATGCGTATGCTCAGAGCCAGTAAACCTATCGTTAATGACCCTGTCATCAATGAATATATTGACTCTCTTGGGCACAAATTAGTGGCCAATGCGAATGATGTAAAAACGCCGTTCCACTTCTTTATGATTCGCGACCGTAATATCAACGCGTTCGCGTTTTTTGGTGGCTATGTAGCGCTGCATTCTGGGTTGTTTCTTCATGCTCGTTCAGAAAGTGAGCTGGCCTCTGTTGTCGCTCACGAGATAGCGCACGTCACACAACGTCATCTTGCTCGGAGTATGGAAGAACAAGCACGCCGCTCTCCGGCCACATTAGCCGCACTTGCGGGGGCACTACTGCTTTCAATTGCCTCACCCGAAGCGGGGATGGCTGCAATTACAGCAGCAACCGCGGGCAACATGCAAAGTCAAATCAACTACACTCGTGCAAACGAAAAAGAAGCGGATCGCTTTGGTATTTCGACACTAGCAAAAGCCGGTTTTGATGTTCAAGCAATGCCAAGGTTTTTTGGCCGTCTTGCTGATGAGTATCGTTACGCGAGTAAACCGCCACCAATGCTCCTGACTCACCCTCTGCCTGAAGATCGAATTACCGATAGCCGTGCGCGAGCAAGAACCTATCCTCCAATGCGTGTTGTGCCTTCAATAGACTATCATCTAGCTCGCGCGCGCATTGTGGCTCGTTACGCTGGCATTGATGGACAAGCCGCCCTGAGCTGGTTTGAGCGAACTCAAAAGAAAGCCTCTGCGGACATTACACCTGCTTTTGATTATGGTCGGGCACTCGTGCATTTAGACAATAAACGCTTATCTCAAGCGGAACCAATTTTGAAAAAGTTACTGGAACAAGACCCAAGTAACCCGTTTTACTTGGATGCTATGACGGATTTATACATCGAGAAGAAGCAGCCAGAAAAAGCGACCGAGATGCTCCGTAAAGCGTTATCTCGGAACCCTCAAAATAAAGTATTGACCATTAACTATGCCAATGCACTACTTGAGGACAATAAAAACGATCAAGCCACGCGAGTTCTTCAAAGATACACTCATGACTATCCTGAAGATACAAATGGCTGGCACCTAATATCGAAGAGCTACCACGCGCTGGGGCGTAGCGATGAAGAGTTGGCTGCTCGAGCAGAAATTTTGGCATTGCGAGCAAATTGGAATAAAGCGATTCAATATTATAGTGAAGCAAGTAAAATGGCCAAGTTGGGCAGCTTAGAGCAAGCGCGATACGATGCCCGTATCGACCAACTCATGATCCAAAGAGATCGATTCATGGCATTACAATAACGAAATGGAGAAAACCATGTCAGTCGTGATTTATCACAACCCTCGTTGCTCAAAGAGCCGTCAAGCACTTGAACTGCTTGAGCAAAATGGTGTTACACCGGAAGTCGTCAAATACCTAGACACACCACTTAACGTGGATGAACTAAAAGCGCTGTACGCCCAGCTTGGCTTTTCATCTGTACGTGAAATGATGCGCACTAAAGAAAGTGAATATAAAGAGCTTGGCTTAGGCGAAGACTCCGTCAGCGATGAGCAATTATTCGAAGCAATGGCGAAAAATCCAAAGTTGTTTGAGCGTCCGGTAGTCGTTGCTAACGGCAAAGCAAAAATTGGTCGCCCACCAGAGCAAGTGTTGGATATTTTATAAATGGATTGCCAGATCCTTATTTTGTATTTCAGCCGTCATGGCTCGACAAAACAACTGGCAAGACAAATAGCAAGAGGAGTCGAATCGACTCCTCAATGCCAAGCAATTTTGCGTACAGTTGAAGAATTGTCACCTCACTCACACTCCCCTTCTGATCCAATTGTTACTCTAGAGGAACTGAAAACGTGCGACGGTCTAGCGTTTGGCAGCCCCGTCTGGTTTGGCAACATGGCTGCGCCTTTAAAGCACTTCTGGGATCAGACTACATCTTTATGGGTCAGTGGTGACTTAATCGATAAGCCTGCTTGTGTCTTTACCTCTTCGTCCTCGATGCATGGTGGTCAAGAAACAACGTTACAAAGCATGATGACCCCTTTATTGCATCACGGGATGATGGTTTTGGGCATTCCTTATTCCGAGCCAGAGTTACACACTACGCAGTCCGGAGGCACTCCGTATGGCGCCAGCAGTGTAGGCCATGAGGCGACCCTGAGCAGTGAAGAGATTCGCCTGGCACAACAATTAGGCAAAAGGCTGGCAACTGCAGCGTTAAAACTAAAAGTCTGTTAGTAAAATCAAGGATAGTTAATCGATGTCTGACTCTTTAGACCAAACACCACTCGGTACACAGGCTAAAACCTATCGTTACCTGGCTTTATTTGGCAACTTAGCCTTATTAGCCTGGGTCGCTATTTGGCAGCTTGCGTTATCCCCTCACCCTCACCTCAGCAGCACAACACTTGCTATTGCTTGGTGTATTCCGCTACTACTTCCGTTGCCTGGTATTTTAGCTGGTAAGCCTTACACTCATGCTTGGGCTAACTTTGTTCTTATGCTGTATTTCTTGCATGCGCTGACCATCCTTTATGTGGATGGGGGTGAACGCTGGCTTGCGGCAGTGGAACTGATACTGACTTCACTCGGTTTCGCTGGTAATATTTTGTTTGCTAGAGCGAGAGGCAAAGAGCTAGGTCTTAAGTTGAAACGCCTCTCTCAAGTAGAAAAAGAAGAAAAAGCGAAATTCAATAAATAACGCCAATCGCAGTCAATCACTGATCATTGGTTCGAATACGAATTTAGAAAACAAAAAGAGTCGCTATTGCGACTCTTTTTTATGCTTACCACATTGGTGTTTGATCCTTGCGTTTCACGCCTGGAACGCTACCAAGGAGATTACGATGCCGAGCGCCACTCGTAGATCAAGTCATACTGTTCTCGGACAGGCTCCACAATCATCGGCTGAGTTGGTTGTGTTTCGTCACTTGCTTCTGCCACAACATTTACTGGTACTTCAGGCTGCGCTTCTTTTGGCGTCGCGGCGTCTTTTGCTTCATTACTCTGAACCAATGGCTCTTCTTCTTGAGTTGAAGCTGGGGCATCAACTTCACCTAAAGGATCTTCAAAAACCATTAATTGAGAAATAGAAGAAGCTTCTTTCTCAAAAGCTTGTTGTGATGCCAAAAGGTGGATGTTGAGCGTTAACTCGTCCCCTTGAACACGCTTAATCTCTGTACCCGCAACCGAATTAAGTTGTTTTAGCGCATTCTCTAAACGGAAGAAGTCCGTGGCAGAGGTTACATTAAGGACTTTCACTGCTAGCGCTTTTGAAGACTTTCCTGAAACCACAACTGCACTCTTACTTGCATAGTAGTCTGCGATGCCATCCACCATTTCTGCAATAGCATTAGCACCTGATGCAGACCCGCTACGCGGAGAACGTTGCGCCTCTACAATTCTCGTTGGCGACTGGTCGTAGAGTGTCCAACGAATTTGTTCACCTTGAGCTCGTACAACCAAAACGGCGTCAGCTGGGTAGCGCTGGCTAGCTTGACCAATTGGCTCAATAAAGCCGCCCCAAAGATCAGAGACATTAACACCGGTTACATCATCAAAATCCCCAACCGGGATAGTGATTGGTAGGCCTCTTAGTTTCGCTGCGCTACGAAGTGCTGCAACATTTGAAGATTCAGAATGCTCCCACGCAATGTTACGATCGTAACCCTGTTCTTCAACCATCCAAACTAAAATATTGGCACGATTTGGCGACCAAGATGGCAATTGTGCTTGTGTTAAAAGAGAGCTGATTTGGTCGTTGTTAAACAACATTTTTAAGCTCGCTTTTCCATCAACCTGCCCATAGCTCAGTTGAGAAATGTAACGCGCACTTGAGCTAAGTGCCTTTTTAATCACTGGATTGCTTAAAGAGGATTGAGAACCGGTCGCTCGAACAATCACATCCTGCATACCTTGTTGACGAGCCAAAGACTCACCGTCGTTCTGCTCACTGTCGATAACCACTTCGGCACGATAGATATCCACCTGAGTTAATGCATATACTGGTAGGGACAACCAACCTATCAGTAAGAGAGCTAAATAGCGCATAGTTTTTATAATCCTCTGAACAAGAACCCGAATAATAAGCAACTATCAAATCTTGAGCAAGGTAAGTACTGAGTAAATTGTCTGTATTATGACCAGCTTTGTTAACTCGGGCCTCAACCAGCGCTTCAGTGCTATTTTTTATAATAAACTCATTGCTTATTAAGCTATCTCAACAAGTTAGGCTGTCCATTTTTCATCTTCACGCAAGACACGTAAAAGAGGACAATTTGCAAGCAAGCAACTCTCAAAAGTGCTATTTATGGGAAAAATTCAATCGAAAGTTTGATCTATGCAACATTGCAAACGATTGCAGGATGATAGTATTCGCCGGATTTGTCTGCGTATCTTGAAAATAGGGAATTATTATGAAAAACGCGTTACAAGGCGCTCAAATGCTCTTTGTCGCTTTTGGTGCTTTGGTGCTTGTGCCGCTCCTAACTGGCCTTGATCCAAACGTAGCCCTCTTTGGTGCCGGTGTCGGTACTCTCCTCTTCCAGTTAATGACTAAACGTTCTGTTCCCATCTTCCTTGCCTCTTCTTTTGCGTTTATTGCTCCTATTATGTTCGGTATCCAAACTTGGGGTATCGGTGCAACGATGGGCGGCTTGATGGCAGCGGGCTTAGTTTATGTGGCTCTAGGGGCGATGATCAAAGTGCGTGGTGTTGGATTTATCCATAAAATTCTCCCGCCCGTTGTCGTTGGCCCTGTGATCATGGTTATCGGCCTTGGCCTTGCCCCAACGGCAGTGAACATGGCGGTAGGTAAAACTGGTGATGGAGCTGCACAGCTAGTTAATGGTGATGCTGCGATCATTATCTCGGCGGTCTCACTGCTCACAACCATTGTACTCAGCGTTTTTGCAAAAGGCTTTTTGAAGCTCGTTCCTATTGTTGGTGGTATTCTTGCTGGTTACTCTGTTTCTCTATTCTACGGTGTGGTTGATTTCACTCCCGTAGAGCAAGCGGCTTGGCTAGCCATGCCAAACTTCACCGCGCCAGAGTTCAATATCAACGCAATTTTGTTCATGATTCCTGTCGCTATCGCACCTGCGGTTGAGCACGTAGGTGACATGCTTGCTATCTCAAACGTTACAGGAAAAAACTACCTGAAAAAACCAGGCCTTCACCGCACAATCGCAGGTGACGGGGTGGCAACTATCGCAGCTTCGATGGTGGGTGCTCCACCAAACACCACTTACAGTGAAGTAACAGGAGCGGTAATGCTAACCAAAGCATTTAACCCTGTGATCATGACTTGGGCAGCAATCACCGCAATCGTACTTGCATTGGTAGGTAAGCTAGGTGCGGTTCTTCAAACGATTCCAGTTCCTGTCATGGGCGGCATCATGATTCTGCTGTTCGGCTCCATCGCAACGGTAGGCCTCAACACACTGATCAAGAATAACGTTGATTTACATAAGTCTCGTAACCTAGTGATTGTTGCCGTAACACTTGTGTTTGGCATTGGTGGTATGGCTTTCGGTATTGGTGAGTTCAGTCTACAGGGTGTGAGCCTATGCGGTATCGTGGCAATTATTCTTAACCTTGTGCTACCAAACGATTTAGGTGAAAACCACGTTGTGGATAACGCACAAATGGAAGAAGAAAGCGCGAAATAGTTCGTTTGCGCCGCTTTATTAGGTGGCGTGTCTTACTCTTCTCCTCTTGTATGACCCGTCCTGATATGGGTT
>NZ_JPIL01000042.1:0-1092 GCF_000742455.1 Vibrio sp. OY15
CTTAGTATCAAGTTTGAAGTGCGACACTTAGAGTAGCTGCTCATAAATATACTCTGTTGGTGTCTTGTAACCAAGCCTTTGGCGTGGTCTGTTATTCAGTTTATACGCTATCTGGCTGCACAGTCTTTGTGTCACATGAGCCATTGAGGTTTTCTTAGGTAAATATTGGCGTATGAGTCCATTTGTATTCTCATTGGTCCCTCGCTCCCAAGAGTGGTAGGGCGTTGCGAAGTAAAACAAGCATTTATGCTTGTTTTCTATCTCCTGATATTGATTGAATTCTGTACCATTATCAGCAGTGATAGTTCTAAATGGTAAGTTTGAACGTGTAACGATCTCTGTCATTCTCGCGTTGAGTGATACAGTTGTTCGGTCATCTAGCTGTCCGATATAGGTGTAGCCAGTCATTCTGTCAACGAGAGTGACAATGCAGTGCTTAGTTCCGCGACCGATCACGGTATCTATTTCCCAATGTCCAGGTTCTAGGCGTAACTCAGCTTGTTTTGGTCGTTCTGTTATGTGCCTTTTAGCGGCAATTCTCCCCCTGCTATCTTTGGCGTTGTAGCGCTTACGTCTCTGTTTTGGTGATTGACGTAAATGTTTCCAGAGCATGCCTCCGTTGGCTTTATCGGTCCAAATGTGCTGGTAAATAAGCTCATGGCTCATCACTGGATAGCCATGCAAACGGCAATACCCAACGATTTGGTCAGGACTCCAATCGAGCATTATAAGCGCGTCAATAATTTTGAAATCGTGCTTGGTATAGCGCTTGTTACGCCGTGACCGGCTCAACCTGTTTCTAGCTCTTTGTTGTGCTCTAGCAGGCTGATAGGAAGGGTTAGGGCGATAGGCGTTGTATCGAGAGTTACGTTTAAATTCTCGGTAGATAGTGCTCTTGTGACGCCCTAGCTCTTTAGCGATGTTGACGACACTAATGCCTTGCTTTCTAAGTGCGGACATCATATACCTTTCATTCTCAGTGAGGTGTGTGTAATTCATGGTTTTTCACTTCTTGGCGGGAGTAAAATTTATGAATAGCACATCTCACTGTTTTAAATTTCAGGGGTGTCGCACTTCGTACTTGAATCCAAG
>NZ_JPIL01000043.1:0-4868 GCF_000742455.1 Vibrio sp. OY15
CTATCTCTATCTCTATCTCTATTGATTGTATGAAGTGTCTGGATTAGTTATGTGGCGAGAATGATTTTGGTGCCTTCTTGCATGCGAGATGAATATTGACTTGGGTCAAGAAGCGCGATCAGGGAGAGATTTATGGAATCAACACTTCAGGGAATTAACCCTTCGGGATGGGGAAGTTGATAGAGGTTGATAACTTTTATCGCGATGACCAACGAGTTGATGAGAGTTTATCTATCGGTAGAAGGTTTGATGTTTTTATTGTAACTGTATGAATAATATAGTTTTATGTTTTTGTGTTTATCATGTTTATCTCAACTTGATGTTGATGAACTAATCATTTTATTGATAACCCCAAGTTTATTTTTTTCTCAGTTTTTGGGCGTAGTCTTCACTTCGAAATTTAGCGAGGTCGAGCAGGTTCTTCCTCATAGCATCTCGCTAATAACCATTCAGTTTGAGTCATGTTGACTCGAGTAGAATAGATTTGGAGATGTTATGTCATCGAATGCGAAAAAAATCGGCCTTATTGCCTGTACGGGTGTCGTAGCCGGTAACATGATGGGTAGTGGTATCGCACTATTACCTTCTAGTCTTGCCTCTGTAGGCTCTGTTTCAATCTTCAGTTGGCTGATCTGTTTGGTCGGTGCACTGAGTCTGGCGTTTGTTTACGCTCGTCTGGCAACCAAAAACCCACAAGAAGGTGGTCCAATCGCTTATGCTGGCGAAGTGTCTCCGGTATTTGGTTTCCAAACGGGCGTTCTTTATTACCACGCGAACTGGATTGGTAACCTGGCTATTGCCATTACAGGTGTTTCTTACCTTTCAGTATTCTTCCCTGTGCTTAATAACCCAATCCCAGCAGGTATTGCGACGATTGCATCGGTATGGATCTTCACTTTCGTCAACCTACTTGGTGGTAGCTGGGTAAGCCGTCTATGTACGCTTGGTCTAGTTCTTATCCTTATCCCAGTTGTTGGTACAGCTGCATTTGGTTGGACGCACTTCGATACTGCGCTTTACAGCCAAAACTGGAACGTATCAGCAGGTACTGACAGCCACGCGGTAGTAACAGCGGTTCTTATCTGTCTATGGTCATTCGTAGGTGTGGAATCAGCAGCGGTATCGACTGGTATGGTAGAAAACCCTAAACGTACTGTACCACTAGCAACTATGTTGGGTACTGGTATCGCAGGTGTGATTTACATCCTATCAACTCAAATGATCAGCGGTATGTTCCCAGCGTCAGAAGTTGCGGCATCAGGTGCACCATTTGCACTAGCAACCACTGAGCTATTCGGTAGCTGGACAGCACCATTCGTATCAGCATTCACAGCGCTAGCATGTTTCACTTCGCTAGGTTCTTGGATGATGCTAGTAGGTGAAGCGGGTAAACGTGCAGCAAACGACGGCAACTTCCCTAAAATCTACGGTGAAACTGATAAAAACGGTGTGCCTAAGAAAGGTCTAATCCTTGCGTCAATCAAGATGACTGCACTAATGGTTGTACTGATGTTCTTCAGCTCTAAAACAGCACACGCATCAGACCTGTTCAACCAGCTAACAACTGACGCAGTTCTACTAACTATGCTGCCTTACTTCTACTCAAGCATAAACTTGATTCGCTTCGAAGGTATGACAACACGCAACGGCTTCGTAATGCTGTTCTCTGGTGTGGCTTGTCTGTTCTGCTTCATCGCACTAGCAGGTGCAGAGGGCGGTACGCTAACAGCAACCTTCATCGTGTCTCTAGTTATCTTGATGTTCTACAGCAAAAAAGCAGGTCTTGCTCAGTACGTGAAAATGCACGCTGACGACATGCCTGCCCAAGCAAGCAACTAATCCCCAAAACGCTGGCACTACGGTGTCAGCCCATAAAACCCAAATTCACGCGGCGCTCACCTTACTCATTGCCTGTAAATGGCAAAGAGCGCCCTCATTCGCCTTGGAGATGTCCAAATGAATATATTCGCTATCTTGAACCACATGGGTGTGTTCTTTAAAGAAGAGCCAGTTCGTCAACTTCACGCTGCTCTTGAGAAAGCGGGCTACGAAGTGGTTTACCCAGTAGATGATAAAGACTTGATCAAAATGATTGAGATGAACCCACGCATTTGCGGTGTGCTGTTCGACTGGGATAAATACTCACTTGAGCTATGTGAACGTATCAGCCAAATCAACGAAAAACTGCCTGTTCACGCATTTGCTAACGAACAATCTACTCTAGACATTTCACTAACAGACCTACGTCTAAACGTGAGCTTCTTCGAGTACGCTTTAGGTATGGCTGACGACATCGCTATCAAAATCAACCAAGCGACTGAGGCATACAAAGATGCCATCATGCCTCCATTCACTAAAGCGCTATTCAAATACGTAGAAGAAGGTAAATACACCTTCTGTACTCCAGGTCACATGGGCGGTACTGCATTCCAGAAAAGCCCTGCTGGTAGCATCTTCTACGATTTTTACGGTCCAAACACATTCAAAGCGGACGTATCAATCTCAATGCCTGAGCTAGGTTCTCTACTAGACCACTCAGGTCCACATAAAGATGCAGAAGAATACATCGCACGCACATTCAATGCAGACAGCTCGTACATCGTAACTAACGGTACGTCTACATCGAACAAAATCGTTGGTATGTACTCAGCACCTGCGGGCAGCACAGTACTGATTGACCGTAACTGTCACAAATCTCTGACTCACCTAATGATGATGAGCGACGTGACACCAATCTACTTCCGTCCAACTCGTAACGCATACGGCATCCTTGGTGGTATCCCACAAAGCGAATTCAGCCGCGATGTAATCGCAGAGAAAGTGGCGAAAACACCAGGTGCAACAGCACCAACTTACGCAGTAGTGACTAACTCAACTTACGATGGTCTGTTGTACAACACGCAATTCATCAAAGAGTCGCTAGATTGTAAACACATCCACTTCGACAGTGCTTGGGTGCCTTACACTAACTTCAACCCAATTTACGAAGGTAAATGTGGTATGAGTGGTGAAGCGATGCCAGGCAAAGTGTTCTACGAAACACAATCAACACACAAACTGTTGGCAGCGTTCTCACAAGCTTCAATGATTCACGTGAAAGGTGACTTTGATAAAGAATCTTTCAACGAAGCATTCATGATGCACACTTCAACTTCACCTCAGTACGGCATTGTTGCTTCTACTGAAACTGCAGCGGCAATGATGCGCGGCAACACTGGTAAGAAGTTGATGCAAGACTCTATCGATCGCGCAATCCGCTTCCGTAAAGAGATCAAACGTCTAGAAGCAGAAAGCGACAGCTGGTTCTTAGATGTGTGGCAACCAGAAAACATCGATACCACGGAATGTTGGAAACTAGACCCTAGCGACACATGGCACGGCTTCAAGAACATGGATGACAACCACATGTATCTTGATCCAATCAAAGTAACGCTACTGACTCCGGGGATGAATAAAGAAGGCGAACTAGAAGAATCAGGTATTCCTGCTTCGCTGGTGGCTAAATTCCTAGACGAGCGCGGCATCGTGGTAGAGAAAACAGGTCCATACAACTTGTTGTTCCTATTCTCAATCGGTATCGACAAATCAAAAGCAATGCAATTGCTACGCGGCCTAACTGAATTTAAACGTGGCTACGACTTGAACCTAACCATCAAGAGCTTCCTACCTTCGCTATACAACGAAGACCCAAGCTTCTATGAAGGCATGCGCGTTCAAGAACTAGCACAAGCAATCCATGACCTAACTAAGAAATACAACCTACCAGAGCTAATGTACAAAGCGTTCGATGTACTTCCAGAAATGAAAGTAACACCACACGCAGCATGGCAAGAAGAGCTTCGTGGCAACATCGAAGAAATCAAACTGGAAGAAATGGTTGGCCGCGTAAGTGCGAACATGATCCTTCCTTACCCTCCAGGTGTGCCACTAGTACTTCCTGGTGAAATGGTGACTCAAGAGTCTCGCCCTGTGCTGGACTTCCTAGAGATGCTTTGTGAGATCGGTGCGCATTACCCAGGTTTCGAAACCGACATTCACGGTCTATACCAACAAAAAGATGGTAGCTACACCGTAAAAGTATTGAAGAACTAAGTTCCTCTCGAAGATGACGCCATTGGGAATGCAAGCATGCTCCACTCTTACGAGCTCAATGCGTCATCGAACAATAACGACATTTAGATATCCCCCTAACTAATCTGTCGTAAAGAGAAGGGCAAGGATGCTCTGATCTTTTCTTCTATATATAGAAGAAACACTTTTCCAAGACTTCACCTGAAGTACCCCAAATAAAAAGCAAAGACCAAAAGAGCAGTTCGTCATCGTTCTGCTCTTTTTTTTCATCTTTATATAGATAGAAAGAGAAAAAAGAACCAAGAGAGATAAGATCAGCAACGAAATCACAAAGAAACCGGCGATCTTTTAATGCAGAAGTCAGGTGTTTCATCATGAAAAGATCCTCTGCAACCCGAAATATTAGACAAGATCGTTGAGTATCTATGCAGAATGCTCGTTATTTGTGCGGTTGAAGGTTTTTTTGCAAAAAACGCTTGTGCTAATTTCTCAACCCCCTATACTGCGCATCCACCGACACGGAGTGAGACGAAAGTCACACAGCGAGTCGGGAAGAGAGAAAAAAGAATTTGAAAAAAATGCTTGACTCTCTCACGGTGTGAAGTAAGATACGCACCCCTAACGACGAGCAACTAAGTTGCTGAAAATGTTAGAAAAGCTCTTTAAAAATAAGAACCTATCAATCTGTGTGGGCACTCGTTGATGATAATCCAATTTGATACCTAGGTATCAAATTAGGTTTCAATGAAACGAAGTGACCATTGAGTCGAAAGACTCAGCACAGTCAATTCAAACAT
>NZ_JPIL01000044.1:0-2515 GCF_000742455.1 Vibrio sp. OY15
TGCGTTAAGCTAACAAGCTTTTTAAGAGTGATTCGCAAAGCGTGGCATGTTTACTATGTGTTGGTTGTAGTGTTTAAGGTGGTATGCGGTAGCTTCGGTATTGCGTTGATCACTCCTTAACAGGGCGTTATGTTGCAATCACTAGTTGTAATCTTCAGGGAGAAGAGCCTGACCTGAATTGTCGATGAGATATGTGAGTGCATCAATCACTCGGGTTGGTGTTAACAAGTTTTCTTGGCTGCAAGTATCGAGTTCAAATGTGAGGTGAAGTTGCTCTCGCTCTACTTTGATAAATAGGTTTCCATGTGGTGGGCGCTCTTGTGACAAAGCGAAGGCCCCGATACCAAGAAAGTGTGGGCTGTTAAGGTTTCTGGTCGCGTAGATATCACATTTTAACTTGTGGGCCAGTGCTAAGAAATCCAGAAGTAAGTTAATCTGTTCATCTGAAATGCTATCAAGTGATTTGACATGTGGTTGTTTACAGAAACATTCCAAATAGTTAATCATCTCATCGATATTGTTGTTAAATAGCATCGCGTCTAGTCCTTGTTATAAGGCTTGCGATTGTACCTTGAGTCAGCAACATAACAAGGCGTTTAAGACAGATTCCCAACGCTTGGCGTTTTGCGTTCTAAGTTGGGTTAAGTGGTTAAGGTGTAATGGTTTAGGTTATGTGGCTGGCGTTGCTCACTACTTAACGCGGCGTTATGTGAATCAGAGAGAATTGAGTATATGAAGAAGTTCTTCGCAATATTTATAGCAGCTTTTTGCTTAGTTTCAGTTGGTGTTCTAGCGAATGACTACAAGCTCGGACAGGCGTTTGAAAATCATCAAAGTGACCTTCAAGTTCGTGGCTCAGGAACAATAATTCGTCTATTGCCAGATGACAACAAAGGAAGTCGACATCAAAAATTCATACTCAAATTAGATAGTAAGCAGACTTTACTTGTTGCTCATAACATCGATTTAGCACCAAGAATTCCCAACCTAAAAGTCGGCGATCGAGTTGAGTTTTACGGTGTATACGAATGGAATAAAAAGGGTGGTGTAATGCACTGGACACACCGCGATCCCAACAATAGGCATCCACATGGCTGGTTAAAGCACTGCGGTAAAAAGTACGACTGAAAATTCACATAACAAAGCATTTAAGAGTGATTCGCAACGCTTGGCATTTTTGTTATCGTTGGATTTTGTGTTTACGGTGGTAAGGTTTAGTTGAGTGGTAGCGTTGCTCACACCTTAATGCGGCGTTATACATATGGAGGTAAAGTGGAAACTTTCGGAACAATTTATGCTAAAGCAATTGACGATTTATCTTCGAAAATATTCATACCTGTGTTCATTAGTGCTCTATTTTCTGAGCTTTCACCGTTATTGCACCCAAAGATGGGCTTCTGGGAAATTTATGTTCCGCTTTTTGTAGTTGGCATAATGCTGGCGTCATTGGTCTTGTTGTCAATTTCATTTGCTGAGGTCTATGTAAGTGAGTTTCGAACCTACGTGGGTATGTTTTGTATGCCGCTTGGAGCTATAGGGTTACTGCCACAATATTTCGACGCCATAGCAGCTCCGTATACACAGGTAACCGGATTTTCTCTTCTAGTATGGTCATTTGTTTTAGCTAATCCTTTGCGATTTGTTCAGCAGTTATTGGATTACTAGTGACATAAAATATATGTATAACAAAGCGTTTAAGACAGATTCGCAACGCGTGGCATTTTTGATTTTATTCAGCTTAAGTGGTTATGGCACAATAGGTTAGGTTCAGTGGTAGCGTTGCTCACTACTTAACGCGGCGTTAGTACGGGTTTGACGTCAAAGGTCATAAATTTTGGTGTTTATCTGTTTTCGCGCTCGTCTTTACACCTTTCAGTTTTTACCTGTCACGTTCTTTCCGGTGGCACTATATGAGTTGTGTTTGTTTTGACTTCACCGTTTACGGTTTCTAACTTTTGGGCTATTTCTTTGGCGTGGCTTCTTTGATGCTGGGAAATGTTTGTCAAACACCGAGTTTCTTTGGCGCTGTCGTTTAGTTCTGAAGCCCGTATCCTTTGTTAATTTGAAAACGGTGAAAATAGGTCAGTTAAGCAAGTTTTTCTTCTAGCCAACTTGCGTTTTGAGATTGAGTTCTAGTTTGGCAGTTGTCCCTTTAGCTTCAGCGTTTCAAGCCAGAAGTTTAGTGCTATATTTCAATATCTTGGCATGTGCCAAAGGTTAACGGGCAGCGTACTAACAAACAATTCAAGAGGGATTCGTAACGCGTGGCATTTTTACTATGCGTTAATTTTAGTGATTAAGGTGGTTTGCAGCGGCATCGGTATTGCGTTACTCACCCCTTAATTGGGCGTTAGGTTTTCGGAGTCACATGAAGAAAATTCTGTTTATTTTGTGTACGTTGATGTCAGGAGTAGTAATGTCTGAGGGTTTGTTTTTAAGCTCATATAACGAAGTGTCCGAACGTTATGCAATTATCGATGAGTTTGAAGAGTATGGGGTGCTTTACCTAACTAAG
>NZ_JPIL01000045.1:0-1730 GCF_000742455.1 Vibrio sp. OY15
TCACCCCTTAGCAGGGCGTTAGCTGAATAGGATGAAAACAATAATAATGGAATACTTGGATAGACTGATTAGAGATTGCGAAACCGCTAAAACAGTGAAGCCAAAATCTGACTTTACGGTTGCTAGCTTTGATGAGGTTCCAGATATCGATAAAGGGATCTATATCATCAAAGAAGTTGGTGGATGTGCAGAAAGCACGTTTGAATCATTCGTAGACTTTAAACGGAAAAAGCTTAAAGCATGTAGCAAAGTAAATAGCCCATCACATGTTCTATATGTTGGATCTTCAACTACTGGCTTACGAAAACGGTTAAGGCAACACTTGGTTAATTGCCCCAACAAAACTTACTCCTTGCACATGTATCAATGGTTTGATGGCAAGTATGAGGTTCGTATTCTTGAATATGACGTTCCAATAAAAGTCCTTCAACTCATTGAGGATGCGATGTCGCATGACTTGAAGCCTGCTTTTGGTAAGCAAGGTGGAAACAATAAATAGGATCGCTTTGGCAATTCAGCTAACAAACTGTTCAAGAGGGATTCGCAACGCGTGGTATTTTTACTATGCGTTGGTTTTAGTGTTTAAGGTGGTATGCGGCGGCATCGGTATTGCGTTGCTCACCCCTTAACAGGGCGTTATAGCGCACGATAAAATTGAATATGGATGGTCATGGATAATATCGAAAAAGAGCTCTATCAAGCAGCAATAGAACTAGTAAATATGCGATATCCTTCTGGTTGGGGTGGAGCTGCGGCTGTTAGAACAGAGTCAGGAAAAATATTAACAAGCATTGCTCCTGATACTAAAAACGATACTCTTTCACTATGCATGGAAGTGGGAGCGTATTTAGAGGCTCACAAACTCAATGAGCGAGTGACCCACTCATTATGCTTGTGTCGTGAGAGCGAGAACGATGAATTTCTAATCTTGTCACCATGCGGAGTTTGCCAAGAGCGCCTTGTCCATTGGGGTGGGGATGTCAAAGCAGCAATTACGACTCCAGAGAATGCATTGGTTTTCAAAACTATACGAGAATTAATGCCTCATCATTGGTCACTTGTAAACGGCAAAGCGCTATAACAAACTGTTTAAGAGTGATTCGCAACGCGTGGCATTTTTACTATGCGGTGGTTTAAGTGTTTAAGGTGGCATGCGGCAGCATCGGTATTGCGTTGCTCACACCTTAACAGGGCGTTATGCGTAAATGGAGGAAACATGGAAAATCAGGGAAAGCTGTTCTTCTTCTGTGGCAAGATGGGAGCTGGTAAATCGACTAAATCTAAGGTTGTTGCTTCTGAAAATAGTGCAGTCCTAATTTCAGAAGATGATTGGTTGTCAGCTCATTATCCCTCACAAATTCAAACGTTTGACGATTACATTAAGTACTCAAACCTCATTAAGCCTTTCATTAAAAGCCATGTTCAAAACTTGCTAAATGTTGGGGTTAACGTTGTCATGGATTTCCCGGCTAATACCGTTAAGCAAAGAGCTTGGTTTCTATCACTGTGCCTCGAAGTAAACAGTGAACATGAGCTTTGGTATTTAGACTTAACCGATGAACAATGCTTGTCCCAAATCGCTAAACGTCGAGTTGAACAGCCAGAACGGGCTATGTTTGACACAGAAGCAATATTTCATCATGTAACCCAGTATTTTGAAGCTCCAACAGCTAGTGAAAAGCTCAGTTTGGTACGTATGGCAGGATACGCTTAGTATCAAGTTTGAAGTG